>CAVZBC010000001.1:0-14688 GCA_963773125.1 uncultured Gammaproteobacteria bacterium
GTAAGTTACGGACTTTCTGGGTATCGGCCACACTCACCATATAGAGGCTGTCGGTGTCTGCCACGAACCACATCGGCATGGCCAGTGGCGCGCCGTCCCTCTGGAGTGTTGCCAGAAGGGCAATGTCTTTACCGTGGAGAAAATGTTGGATGGCAGCATCCGCTAAACGAGCAGGCATGCGTCGTTCCTCCTAGTACGCGTTCTCTATGTTGGGGCATGTCCAGCACACGTTGCTCTCTGAGAGTACTCCATTGTAGCATGACCTTCAGCATGAGCGGTTGCTGTGAGGCCCCAACGACTACTTCGCATCCGAAAAAGGAGCACACTATGGGCAAAACTGCCTCCAACCCCGACACATAGAGATCAACGCCATGGTTATCGTGCCCTAAAGGGAAACGATCGCCTACCTTCTGCGAGGCCTACGCATCAGTCACGGCGGGTGCAGCCGTGGCAGGCTCTGTCTGCGGGGTGATCAGACCAGGTTCAGCCACACGCACTTGTGTTGGGGTAGGTTTGGCAGGAATAGGGGCCACAATGCGCCGGAGGGCCTCTTCGACCTGCTCCAACACCTGACGGAGAGGAATACACTCTAGCACGATACGTATCCCGGGGTCGTGACGCGATTCAGTGAAACGAATCCCGTAGACAATGTGATGCTGACGTAAGACAGGCAGTAAGGCGGCCTCAATTTCGCGTCCCTGCGCCACGGAAAGGCGCAGGCAATTTGTCACAAAGTATGTATGAAGCCATGTTGCACGGCGTTCGAGAATGTCCATCCCAAACCCTCCCGGCGAGAGTTATGCATGCCAAGAATCTGCTCTGGGGCCTTGGACCAGTGACTCACTGTATGCAGGCATCTCCAAGCTGTCAAGCCAGATTGTGACCGAGGTTTGCCTAGACGATATGTATAGGCTATGCTGTTTTGGACATTCCAGCGCAGGGTCCCAGATGCCCTCGGGAACCAGGCATATCTTTGTGAAGAGGAGCTGTCAGTTATGACAACTGAGGAGATGGTTGCTGCTGCCAAAGCGGTAGTGCCTTCTGTGACGACGCAAGAGGTACAGGCGAAACTGCAAGCGGGTGAACGTGTCGTCGTCTTGGACGTGCGGGAAAAAGAAGAGTATGACCAAGGACATATTGCCCAAGCGACACTGTTGCCGCGTGGCCTGTTAGAATTTCGCATTCGTGACCTTCTGCCCGATCCGGCGACCAACATCATTTTGCATTGACGGCTTGACGGCCGTTCTGCCCTGGCAGGGCAGACATTACAACAGTTAGGCTATCAGCACGTGGCCTTTATGGTGGGTGGTTTTACTGCCTGGAGTGCAGCGCAACTTCCTGTCGTAGGCAAACCCCTCTCACCAGCCTAAGTACTGCATGCTGCACATAGGTGTCCATATCATAACCCTACCGCTATCAAGAAAGAGGGCCTGGAGAATGGACACCCTCCCCTCTATGGCTATACCAAAATCTCACTGCATAGGGAGCACTGCGCTAATCGAGGTGAGGGAGAGTCCTCAGACGCTTTTCCCGTAGTGTCCGTCAGGCAGGTTTGCCCTGGCACGTGCGCCTGGCAGTCGCCGTACCCTGGCTGACTGTGCTGCTGTCAACAAGCCTGGCGCTCATGTCTGGGCAGTGTTGTTATCACCTTACATAGGCTGCGAGGCCTCTGCCACAAAGGAGATGATCGCCGTGAAAACAGCCGTGGAGAAGCAAAGACAGGGATTGAGCCATACCTGGTACTGCCGGTTTCTTTTCCTTATGATTGTGCATCTTACCTGTGGCGCTGTGGCAGCACAGGGTGTACGGTGGACCCTGGAGCAATGTCTAGACCGCGCCCTCAGCCATAATCCTGAGGTGAGCGAAGCGGTCGCGGAGAGACGCATTGCCGAAAGCCAGCTTTCCCAAGCCAAGGCTGGTCGTTTACCCCAAGTGACCTATACGAGTGTGAACGGTATTGTCAATGCTGCGCGAGGTGATGCGGTCAATGGACGCACAGATAATGATGACCTCGGACCGTTCACCATGGGAGAACTGGAAATTATTCAGCCGCTGTATACCTTTGGACGCTTACAGAATGAAATCCGCGCTGCGACTATGGGAGTCGAAACCAAGCACGCCGCGACCAAAAAAGTCCGTGACATGGTCGTGACTATGGTGAAAGAACTGTATTACAACCTCCTACTGAGTCGCCAGATACAGGCATTACTGACGGAAGTGCAGGAGCAGTTCACGAAGGCTCTTGAGACTGCCGAGCAACGCTTGGAAGCCGGAGAAAGCGCGATTACGCAGCAGGATATCTTGAAGCTGCGCATCGGCCTGGCCGGCGTCACCAAAGAAACCTATACCCTGGAACGCGCCATTGCGGTGACAAAAGAAGCGCTGCTCTATCAACTCGGCCTGTCCCTAAAGGCAGATTTTGATATCGCCGATACAGGTTTAGAACCTGTGATGTTGCAGTTACAACCCCTGAATGTCTACCTTGAGCAAGCCGAAAAAAATCGCCCAGAACTGGCCCAACTCGAAGCGGGCCTGGTAGCGCGTCAGGCGCGTTTACAAGCGGCCCGCAGTGCCTACTACCCTGCACTCTTTGTGGCGGGCACCGTTCGCTATGCCGCGGCGCCAAATCGTGACGACCAGAACAACCCGTTCGTGCGAGATGACTTCAATTTCTTTCAGGCGGGTATGGCTCTCGGTCTGCGCTGGAAGCTTGATTTCTGGATGACACACGCCAAAGAGGCCGAACGTCTGGCAGAGCTTGCAAAAACCGAAATACAAAAAGAGAACGCGACTCAGGGAATAGAGGTTGATATTAAGCGTCGCTATCTGGAAGTCCAAGAAACCCAGCAGAAGATTGAGGCGGCGCAGACAGCACGCAGAGCGGCACGGGCTTTACTCGTCACCACGTTGGCCAATTTTAGTCTAGGGGTTGGCGAGGGCAAGGACGTGTTCGACAACTTAGGACTCTACACACGCATGGCGAGCGACTACTACACTGCGGTACGCGATTACAACATCGCCGCAGCACGACTGAGCCAGGCAACCGGTCAAGAAGTGACTACCCTGTCCTACCAACGTTAGGGAGACGAAAGATTAGAAACACGAGGTCGTTCTCCAACATCATGACTGGCGTATTCTTCGCTGTGGGGACAGCCTTACTCGGCGCTATGGTGTGGCAGGTCGGGACGGCAGGTGTGCTGGAAAGCCTGCGCGCTATAGGAGCATGGGTAGCACCATTTTTGCTTCTTGAAGGCATACCGCATCTGCTCCATGCAGCCGGGTGGGCAGCCTGTTTTCCCGGCCCAAGAGCGCCTCTACGCTGGTGGCAAATCTTCCTCGTGCGTCTCGCCGGGAGTGCCATCAACCAGGTAACGCCCACAGCCATGGTTGGTGGCGAAGTTGTGCGCGTGCTCTTGCTCGCCCAAACTCTCCCTCAAGAGCAAGCCGTGGCGCCTGTGGTAATTGGCAAAGCGAGTGTGACCATGGCACAGATGATTTACTTATCAATAGGGACACTGTACTTGATGCACCAGCTACCCCTTGCCGGAGAGTTACAGTGGATTCTCGGACTGACCATCGGTCTGATATCTGTGGGGCTGATAGGCTTTGTCGCCCTGCAACGGTATGGCATGCTGTCGAAACTGGGCTATGGACTCAGCGCCTTCAAGAGAACGCCAGCGACATTCCTCCGGTTCAGCCAACACCTGGGCACGCTAGATAGGGCGTTGATGACATATTACACCACGTGTCGCCTCCGGTTCGTCGGCTCTGTGTTTCTTCACTTCATCGCCTTCGCCTTCGACGGGGTAAAAACCTATGTGCTGCTCCGTCTCCTGCTCAAGGATGATGCCCCGCCCTTTACTGGAGCTCTCAAGATCGCAGTGGCAGTCGCCGCGCTCGACCAGATGTTCTTTTTTGTCCCAGGACGTCTTGGCACACTTGAAGGCGTACGTTTTTCTGTCCTGTCAGCGCTGGGTATAACGCAGGTCTATGGGCTGGCCTTTGGGCTGATCGCACGCCTCGAACAACTCGTGTGGAGTGGCTTGGGCCTTCTTGCCTATGCCGTGTGCACACGCTTTCCGCAGGTCTTGCAACATGCAATGCACGGCGCACAAGGCGCTGCCTCGGCTTCTTCCCTCTCCTCTTACACCCCGCACAAATCTCAATAACTGTCTTGGCCTTGTTAGCCCTGTCCAGTGGACGCACTGGGCGCTTTCGGGGTATATCCTCGACAGCGCACCACCGGCAGAGAGGGGTATTTACGGAACTTGGCATCGACACGTGACAACAGACACAAATAGAATACACTCCCCCGCTTGGTTGTGGTGCGCTGCATATATTGGCAAGAGCGACATAAGCCTGGGTCAATCGGTATGCTGTCTGGCATAAAAGTCGAGCCCTCCTCCTGCAACGAGAACGACGACAAACATGGTATAATATCACCCGATCTGGAGACGAGAACCTATTCCTTTCTCCACTGAAAAAGGCCCTGGACTGTGAAAACATGTGGGGGAAAAACTGTGCAGAAGATCAAGGCGAGCATCATCGGCGCTTCGGGTTATGGCGGTGCAGAAACTGTCCGCCTCCTGGCAAGCCATCCGCAGGTCGAGATTGTGCATGTCACGGCCGAAACCCAGCAGGGGCAGACAATGTCCCACCTGTATCCTAATTTACGCCAATTTGTCGACCAGACTCTGATTGCGGTGGATGCCGAGCGTATAGGCAAAGATTCCGATGTCACCTTTGTTTCCCTGCCGAGTGGGCAAGCCATGCGTTTGGTGCCTACCCTACTCGAACACGGGGGCAAAGTGATAGATATCGCGGCAGATTTTCGCCTCCGTGATCCAGCGCTCTATCCCACGTGGTATAAATTTTCTCACACTGCGCCAGCATATCTCGCAGAAGCCGTCTATGGCCTTCCTGAGCTGCATCACGACGCCATCACCAAGACGCGCTTAGTGGCAAATCCTGGCTGTTACCCGGCAGCTGCACTGCTGGCTCTCATTCCTCTGGTGCGAGCAGGGAAAATACAGACCTCGGGTATTGTCATTGATGCCAAATCCGGTGTGTCTGGAGCAGGGCGTGGAGGCGGTGGCGGCTTTGGGTTCGCCGAGGTCAACGAGAACGTGCGGGCCTACAGCGTTGTTGGGCATAATCACACGGCAGAAATTGAACAGGAGCTCTCTGGGGTGGCTGGTTCCCCCGTGCAGGTCAGCTTCACACCCCACCTGATTCCTATGACCCGCGGCATTCTCGCCACGGCATACGCGCCAGTGGACAGTGATATCAGTGAAGAAGAGGCACTGACACTCTACCACGAGACCTACAGCAATGCCCCCTTCGTCCGTGTGCTACGCCATGCCCTCCCCGAGACGAAGGCCACTTTAGGCTCAAATTACTGCGATGTCACAGTGAAAATCAATGCGCGTACGCGGACTGCCATTGCCATAGCCGCCATCGATAACCTGGGGCGAGGAGCGGCTGGTCAAGCCGTGCAGAATATGAACTTAATGTTCAGTCTACCAGAGACAACCGGCCTCCACTTTCCTGGGGTCTTCCCTTAAGAGAGGGCTGAGCGGAAATAAGCGATGGTGTGCTGCAGCCCTTCAGCGAGCGACACACGGGGCTCCCATCCCAGATGTGTTCTGGCCCGAGTGATATCGGGTTGACGCACTCTGGGGTCATCAACTGGTAAGGGCTTGAAGAGAATCTCGCTGCGGTTCCCTGTCAACTCCAGGATAGTTTTGGCCAATTCGACTACCGTCATTTCCTGCGGGTTGCCAATATTGACCGGTTCTGTGACGTCCGACATCATGAGTCGATAGAGACCTTCGACCATGTCAGAGACATAGCAAAAACTCCGCGTTTGTTTGCCATCGCCAAATACGGTAATAGGCTCTCCTCGCAGCACCTGGGTAATAAAGGAGGGGACTGCGCGGCCGTCATCGACCCGCATACGGGGACCGTAGGTATTGAAGATACGGACAATCCTGGTGTCGACGTGATGAATACGGTGGTAGGCCATTGTCAGGGCTTCGGCAAACCGCTTCGCCTCATCATAGACGCCGCGAATACCGACCGGATTGACATTGCCCCAGTAATCCTCCCGCTGGGGATGCACAAGCGGATCACCATACACTTCAGACGTCGAGGCAAGAAGAAAACGTGCCTCTTTGGCTTTGGCAAGTCCGAGCGCTTTATGCGTACCGAGTGCCCCAACCTTCAGGATAGGAATCGGTAGTCGTTCAAAATCGACCGGGCTCGCTGGCGACGCCATATGAAAGATATAATCGACAGGCCCATCGATGTAGATGTAGTTTGTCACATCATGCTTGATAAACTCAAAGCGTTCACAGTGCAGTTTGACAATGTTGGCGACTGCCCCAGTCAGCAAGCTATCCATACAGAGAACGTGATAGCCTCTGGCCAACAAATATTCGCAGAGATGTGACCCGATAAAACCGGCTCCGCCAGTAATCAAACAACGCTTCCCGACGCCCACTTCTTTTATCTCAGCCATCGGTTTTCTTTTCTCCTGCGCATATACCGTTTTCCGCTTGAAAAAACCTATAAATGATGCACCCGCTCTCAGCCTGAGTCAAGAGCTATCTTCGTGAAGATTACACGGTATGCCTCAAGAGGCTAGGGAGATTCTGTGGGAGATCGTGTAGGAAATCGACTTGGCTGTTAGACCTTGCAGGAACCAGTCAAGGAGTGAGAAATAGGGGTGGGACATAATGCCGATGTCCCACCGTCATGTCAAACATACACTCACGTATTGGCAAACTCTTCACACCGATCTAACTGGCGATAGTATGCCAGCGTATGTTGCAACCCCTCCTTCACGTCTACTTGTGGAGTAAACCCAAGGAGATGTGTGGCACGTGTAATATCGGCTTGCGAGTGCCGCACGTCACCAGGACGGTCTGGCAAAAATTCAACATGTGCGTGTTGATTTGTCAGTGCCTCAAGATAGGTGATCAGCTGCAAGAGACTCGTACGGCTACCATTTGCCAAGTTCAACACCTCTCCAGCCACATGCGGAGCCGTCATGGCCAGGAGGTTGCCGTGCACCACATTTTCCACATGCGTAAAATCGCGGGATTGTTCACCATCACCAAAAACTGGTAACGTTTCTCCCTTGAGTAACGCCGTAATGAACTTGGGGATCACTGCGGAGTACTGGCTATGCGGATTCTGCCGCGCGCCAAAGACATTAAAATATCGCAGAGTGACTGTTTCGAGACCATACAATGCAGTAAACAGACGACAATAGTGCTCACCCGTGAGTTTGGCGACTGCATATGGGGAGAGCGGATTTGTTGGGTGATCTTCGCGCTTCGGCAGCTCGGGATTATCCCCGTATGCTGAGGAGGAACCGGCATAAATGACACGCTTCACGCCTGCATCACGTGCCGCCACAAGCACACACAGGGTGCCTTCGACATTAACGCGGTTGCTGAGCAAGGGGTCCTGCACAGAGAAAGCCACCGATGGCAGCGCCGCCTCGTGGTATACATAGTCGACGCCAACCATAGCCGCAGTAAGCGTCTGTATATCCAGAATGCTCCCCTCGACCACATGTAACGAGAAAGCTACACCCTCGGCTGTAAGTTGTTTCTGCACCGCTTCGAGGTTGGCGTGCGCCCCAGTCGCAAAATCGTCCAGGGCCCTGACGCAATGGCCGTGGCGTAGGAGCCCTTCGACAATGTGTGATCCGATGAAGCCCGCGCCCCCTGTGACCAAACAAGATGCCATACACTGTCCCCTATAATGTTGGTCGAATATTGCCTACAGCTTATGAATTTTGTCTCGTGTTTTTTTGACGTCTCGAGTCGCATTGCGCGTATCAACGATCAATTTAGATTGCTCCACGATCCAGCGGTAATCATAGACACTATGATTCGTAGTAATCACAACACAATCAGCCCAATTCAGCATGCGCTCAGTCAAATCGGTATACCGCAGTCCTGGTACTTCAGTAATAAAGGGGTCATGAAAGAAGACCTCGCTCCCCTTGGCCTGCAAAAGATGAATCACCTCGAGTGCTGGAGATTCACGAAGATCATTGGTATCGGATTTGTATGCGACGCCAAGCACCAGGATTTTAGAGCCCTTCAGGCTCTTGCACACCTCATTGAGGACATCACCGATACGGCTCACCACATACTGCGGCATGCGCGTGTTAATATCATCCGCCAATTCGATGAAACGAGCTCGATAGTCGAGCGTTTTCAGCTTCCAAGCCAAATAATGTGGATCGAGTGGGATGCAATGGCCTCCTAATCCTGGCCCAGGATAGAACGGCATAAAGCCAAAAGGTTTCGTAGCCGCCGCATCGATCACTTCCCACACATCCAGTCCCAGGCGGTCACACATCAGTGCCACTTCGTTGACCAGTCCGATGTTGACCGCACGGAAGGTGTTTTCCAACAATTTGACCATTTCGGCGGCGCGGCTCGAGCTCATGGGGACTACCGTATCGATGATCTGCTGGTAGAGGTGTTTTGCTGCTCTCGTACACTTCGCCGTCACCCCACCAATAATTTTCGGAGTATTGCCGAGATGAAATATCTTGTTCCCTGGGTCAATACGCTCTGGTGAAAACGCCAGCATGAAATCTTTGCCCAGCTGCAGTCCGGTCGCTTGCATCTGAGGCAGAATGACCTCATCAGTCGTACCAGGGTAGGTCGTACTTTCCAAAACGATCAACTGCACCGGATGCAAGTGTTTGCAGATTGCCTGCGTGACAGACACAATATAGGAGATATCCGGATCTTTCGATTTGCTCAAAGGTGTTGGGACACAGATACTGATGGTATCCACCTCACTCAGCACCGCGAAATCGTCGGTCGCACGGAACTGTCCGCTCTCGACAACCTGTCGGAGTGCTGCACTACTGACATCTTGCACATGACTCCGACCAGCATTAATACCCGTCACTTTGTCTGCATCAGTGTCCAGACCTGTCACTCGATATCCGGCTCGTGCGAACTCAATCGCCAGCGGTAACCCGACATAACCTAACCCGACAACGCTCACGTGTGCTGAGCGCTCCGTAATTTTGTGTATTAGGGTTTGCATACAAGCTCCAGCGCTCCTTTTCCAACGGAATAACCACTGGCCCACTCCCGGTCGTCAACACGTATAGCACTACCCGAACGTGCCCCCGTTATCGGAAGGCGCCAGCAGAAACTTTAACGTCCTTCACCCCTTCGCATCAACAGCGAACGCTCGCCTTAAAATTGCAGCAAATCAGCACGGAGAGTGAACTCCGTATCGCCACTTTCACGCCAACGAAAGCGCATGGCGATACCCCAGCACTGTGCACGGTAATGCAGTGTTGCTTGATGCTCCCGAAACGTGCCCGAGAGCCCGTCAAAACGCCAATCATATCCCACCCGTAATCCCTCGCGTAATTCGACCTGCATGCCACCAAAATAGTACTGAATATCCGGTGCTTGACGATAGCGATTGCCAACATGCACTTTCCATCCAGGCCACACAGTATATCCCAAACGCCAGTTCAACTCTTGCAGTTCCCCAGACGTTGCCTCTAGTCGGACAGTCGAGGCAAACCACCAGTGCTGCCAGAGGGAGACGTCCAGTTCGAGGTCCAGTGGCCCCCATAATCGTCCGCCCTCTTCTGTGGCGGCACGGATATCTACCCCCTGGCTCATCACAAAGCGCAACACTTCCTGGATACCCACGCGGCCAGACTGCCCCGCGCCAAGGGCGTAGAGCCGATGCACCAATGACACCTTCGCATAATTGGCGGCCGTGATACGATCGATGAGTGTCTGCGTCTCTATAGGGTCTAAGAAATGCTGCGCCTCGTCAAGTACTTCAAAGGGAGGAATATCGCGCTGTGGTACATCCGGCACATAGCGGTAGGCAAGCCGCGTTTCTATCAGGTGGATCAGCGCTCCACGGCCGCCAACCCTACCATAGCGCCGCCATAGACTTGGTCCCTGTAGATGCACTCGGAAGTCAAACAGTTCACGAGAGACCCCAGCACTCTCCATAGTCTGATGATCATAGAGGGTTTCGCGTACCCCACCTGTGAAGGTGAGGCGCATCCACGGCGCCAAAGGCAGTGGCACAGTCACATGGGGAAAAAGGTCGAGTCGTTGTACGGCAACATCTCCTAGGATTTCCGTATCACTCAGACGGCTATAGGAGGCCTCAACAGCAAAAAAGGCTCCTCCGAAAAGAGCGGTTGGAAACTGCACAAAGTGTAGGCTCGGGAGGCGACGAAATATCTCCCCACTGCCGCTATCACGGATGGCTTCATATACTTCCCCAGAGACACTCAGAGAGGCATCCGCAAACAGTTTGGTCAGCGAGCCAAACGACGACGTCTGTACCACGGATTCAAGCGCAATATCCTCCGCAAACTGACGGTCGATGTCCCGCTCACTGCGGAGATCGAGGTGACTCAAACCGCGCACACCCCAGCCAAATTCCTGGCGTTGCTGGATCAAAACCTTCCAGAGATCCTCCCCGGTGTCTTGCCGATGAATAAACGAGCCTGTCACCTGCCCATCAGAAAGCGGATCAATGGCATAACGGAATTCTCCAGATGGTCGCCAGCCCTTGGCGCTCAAATATTCTACTCCAAGCGTCGTATCCATCCAATCAGTAATGGCCCAATAAAATTCTGTCCCGACTATGGCACCATCTCGGCGGCTCGCTCCTATCCGAGGGGGGAGGAATCCCGTGGTACGCTTCTCCTTGATCGGGAGAATGAAATAGGGGATATAGAACACCGGTACCCCGCGAATCCAGAACGATGGGTGCTTCAGTGTGACGTAATTCCCCAGATCAATGTGTGCTTCACGGGCACGGAACTCCCAATCAGGCAGGGGAGCTGTACATGTAGTAACTCTACCCTGCCGCACCAATGTTGACTGTTCCCCTAAGCGCTCAATACGCTCGCCAGACACCACATACGACTGGGCCACTACTCCGGTGCCCTCGTAGAACACACCGCGACCTGTGGGGAGTTCAAAATCGAGCCGTGTGGCTTGTACATCGTCGTCTGGTGTGAGCAATCTGACTTGCCCGAACGCTGCCCCAACGCCACTCTCGGTATTGAGCTCTACGTGATCGGCGAAGAGCCGTGTCTCTCCAGAGATGATGACCACCTGTCCTGTGGCAACCAGGCGTTTTTCAAGATGAAAATATTCTAGCGTCTCAGCCTGCAGTATGACGCGCGGGGTCACTTCTGCATCCGGTTGACTCTCGGAAGGCTGTGTAGCGGTTGCGGGATAAGCAGGATGTGAAAAAACCGTGAGGCTTCCCAACCACAGGATAAGCACAATGGTGAATAATTGAGCGGCCATGACCATATCCCATACAGCAAGGGCTTCCATGAAGCCAATGTCACAGAGCTCTCGCTGTCAGGGGGCAAGCAATGAACAGCCTGTAGCTTGAGAAGAATATCCTATGAAAACCTGACGGGCTTACTGTTCAGCAGGCAGAACCTCCTCTTTGGGTTTCCTACGGCGGAGAAGCGCCTCAACCGGCCCGGAGAGCGCATACGCAAAAAACATGAGACACAACGCGACATCAGGAACGAGAGCAATGACGGTGATAGCCAATGCGGCAACGCCAAGGTAACGCCACGACGAAGAACGCTTCAGACGGAATCGTTTAAAACTCCGATAACGAAAATTGCTTACCATCAAAAAAGCCAGCGCGTAGACTGCAAGCATGATGACCAGAGGGCGATCCGCGTCGACCGTCGGCACATCCCCATAGAGATGCCGACCGACGAGCACCATAGAAGCAAGCACCCCGGCCGCTGCCGGAATTGGCAAACCAGTGAACGTAAACTTCTGCACGCTCATAGCTTGCACGTTAAATCGCGCCAGACGCAGTGCCCCACAAATGACGAAGAGGAACGCCGCTAACCAGCCAAAGGGGCCAAAGGATCGGAGTGCCCAGGCATAGAGAAGCAACCCGGGAGCCATACCAAAAGACAAAAGATCAGCCAGAGAATCATACTCCAGGCCAAACGCACTGGACGAATTGGTAAGACGCGCCACTTTCCCATCGAGGTAATCGAGTCCTACCGCAATCAAGATGGCCATCGCGGCCTGGACGTAGTGCTCATTAATGGAGGCCACAATACTTGAAAATCCACACAGCAGATTCCCTGTCGTGAAAATATTAGGCAGAAGATAAATACTTTTCTTCATACGCCTTACGGCTCCTTCAGGAAAGCGAGGGGCGTCTCCCCTCCCCTGACTCTATCACCAACGTGCACTACAATCTCAGCCTCATGGGGGAGAACTAAGTCAACACGGGAGCCGAAGCGGATCAGGCCGTACCGCTGACCTTTCTCGAGGACATCACCGGCCTGTACCCGGCAGACGATACGTCGCGCAATCACGCCCGCAATTTGTCTGACAAGAAATTCTCTGCCATTATTCTGAAGAGTAATGCTGTTCGCTTCATTGACCAGCGACGCCTCCCGCCGATACGCCGCCAGAAATTTTCCAGGGGTATAGACCACCTTCTCCACCTTGCCGCTATACGGCGCGCGGTTTACATGGACGTCCAGGACGGAAAGGAAGATACTGATCCGACGTGTCTGTGCTTCTGCCGCCACGACTTCCATGACCTTCCCATCGGCTGGCGAGACAATCGCTCCTGGACTCTGTGGCACGAGCCGCTCAGGATCGCGAAAAAATAGTCCCACGCTCACGGTCAGCAGCACCCCCACCACCGCCCACTCCCACCAGCCCAACCACAGACTCAGCAAGGCGACACCACTGAGAGGCAGCACAAAAACTAAGCCTTCCGGGGCAAGGCGTATCCAACGAAGCAATGCAGCTGTCACACTGTAAACCCCTGCGAGAAGAGAGCACAACTTACGAAGCATTATAACATGCGCTGACCACGGGCGATAGCGATTTTGCCCGAACGCACCATCTCTTTGATGCCGAGCGGTTTGAGGAGATTAATAATGGCACGAATCTTTCCCTCATCACCCGTCACCTCAAGCACGTACGTTTTCGGTGTGACATCAACGATCTTGCCACGGAAAATATCCGCAATACGGAACACTTCCGCACGTGTATCAGCGTCCGCATTCACTTTAATGAGCACCATCTCCCGGTCGACGTGCGGTTCTTCGCTGAGATCGGTGACCTTGATGACGTCAATCAACTTGTTGAGTTGCTTATGGACTTGTTCGAGAATCTTGGCGTCTCCTTCAGTCACCAGGGTAATGCGTGACACCGTTGGATCATCCGTTTCCGCCACACAGAGGCTCTCGATGTTAAAACCACGGGCACTAAACAACCCGGTAATACGTCCCAAAACGCCAAACTTGTTTTCAACCAACACAGCAAACGTATGTCGGCGCGCCTCATTCCTCTGCACAGGCATCACTCTCACACTCAGGCCAGCAACATGTCTCTAATCGATCCGCCAGAAGGGATCATGGGGAAAACGTTCTCCGTCATTTTCACGACAAAATCGATGACCACTGGCCGCCGGACCCGCAGTGCCTCTTCCAGGACAGGGCGCACGTCCTGCGCCTTCATTGCCCGCAGTCCGACGGCACCGTAAGCTTCAGCGAGCTTGACATAGTCAGGGCTCACTTCCAAACTACTATCGGCATAGCGCCCTTCATAGAAAAATTGCTGCCACTGGCGCACCATACCAAGACTATGATTGTTGAGAATGGCCACGATGACCGGCAAGTTATATTGCACCGCCGTGGCGAGTTCTTGCAAGGTCATTTGAAAACTCCCATCGCCAGCGATATCAATGACCACGGCATCTGGCAAGGCCACTTGGGCCCCAATAGCGGCGGGGAAACCGAAGCCCATCGTCCCCAGGCCACCAGACGTGACAAATTGCCGCGGGCTCGTGCAATGGTAAAACTGCGCCGCCCACATCTGGTGCTGTCCAACCTCAGTGGTGATCACTGCCTTCCCCTGGGTTACGGCGTAGATCTGCTCGCAGACAAACTGCGGCAATAATTCCCCATCTGGCTCTTGGTTGTATTGCAAAGGATATTTGGTTTTCCACTCTTCCACCTGGGCTAACCAGCCTTGATGGTCTCCGCGCCAATCCTTCTCGATAGCGCGTAATTCCTCCAGCAGACGCCGCAGACAATGCTTGACATCACCAACAATCGGCAAGTCAACACGGACATTTTTGCCAATGGAAGAGGGATCAATATCGATGTGAATGAATTTGGCGCCAACACAGAATTCTTCCAGATTCCCTGTCACTCGATCGTCAAACCGTGCCCCGATAGCGACCACCAAGTCGGCCCCATCCATAGCCGTATTCGCCGCCACCGTCCCATGCATACCGAGCATACCGAGCCAGAGTTCGTGCACTCCTGGGAAGCCCCCAAGTCCCATCAAGGTGTTCGTCGCTGGAGTAGCAGTCAACTCACCAAGTTGTCGCAACTCTTCAGCCGCCCCCGAGTGAATCACTCCGCCGCCAGCATAGAGGATAGGACGCTGCGCCGCCGCCAGCATTTCCGCCGCCCGACGGATCTGCCCCGCATGCCCAACGATCGTTGGTTTATAGCCGCGCAAGTTGATAGTTTCAGGATACACAAACTCGCACGAGCCCGTCGCAACATCTTTTGGAATATCAACCAGTACTGGCCCAGGACGGCCTAGCAATACGAACTTGGAACCAGTAGACGACATAACA
>CAVZBC010000002.1:0-46256 GCA_963773125.1 uncultured Gammaproteobacteria bacterium
CTGGCGGCCGAGCGGGTGTTGCACACGCGGCGGCTGAAGCGCGAGGTCGC
Organism: uncultured Gammaproteobacteria bacterium; assembly: GCA_963773125.1. Taxonomy (GTDB): domain Bacteria; phylum Tectomicrobia; class Entotheonellia; order Entotheonellales; family Entotheonellaceae; genus CAVZBC01. Next base: position 51 of record CAVZBC010000002.1, read on the forward strand.
CGAGCTGCAGTCGCAGGTGCAGGCACCGAAGGGGAGATCACTTTAGAGACCCGCAGCGAGCGGTTCGGTACGTTTATGCAGACCGCGGCGCGCGTAGCGGCGGCGGACTGCGTGGTACTGCTCCAGGGCGAGAGTGGCACCGGCAAGAACATCCTGGCGCGCTGGCTACGGGCCAACAGCCCGCGCAAGGAGCAGCCGTTCGTCACGGTACACTGCCCGTTGCTGTCGGGCGACCTGATGACGAGCGCGCTGTTCGGATATCGCAAGGGGGCATTCACCGGCGCTACGGCCGACACACTGGGCAAAGTCGAGGAGGCCGAGCACGGGACGCTGTTCTTGGACGAAGTCGCTGAGCTGACGCCCGATGCGCAAAGCCGGCTGCTGCGGTTCCTCAACGATCGCACGTACGAGCGGTTGGGCGATACGAAGGAACGGCAGGCGGATGTGCGCCTGATCGCTGCGACCAACCGGGCGCTGGAAGACGCTATCCAAGAGGGACGCTTTCGCGACGACCTGTACTTCCGGCTGAACGTGGTGACGCTACACCTGCCGCCGCTGCGGGAGCGCCCGGAGGACGTGTTGCCGCTGGCGTATCATTATCTGCGTGTCTTCGGGACGCGGCAGGGCCGACGGTCCTTGTCGTTCTCGCCGACCTGCGAGCAGGCCATGCAGGCGTATCCGTGGCCGGGAAATCTACGCGAGCTGCGTAACGCCATCGAGCGGGCCGTCATCCTCGCCCCACGCGCTATGGTGGAGGCAGCCGATCTCGGGCTGCCGGCCGAGGTCAGCGCGTTGTCACCCGGAGGTGGTGCTGGTGGCGCTCCGCGGCTCGGCGGGGACTATGCGCTGGAGGAGATCGAGCGCGAACACATTGCACGTATACTGGCGCGCGTCACCTCGACTGAGGCCAGCGCACGGCTACTCGGTATCGATCCGACAACGCTGCAGCGCAAGCGGAAGCGCTACGGTCTGGCCTAGAGCATGCGGGAATGGTGGTACGGACGGTGCGGTCATGGTAATCAGGAGTCTGCATACTCGATTTCTGCTCAGCGGCTGTCTGATCGTGCTGACAACGATCGCCTGCGGCGCCTTGGCCGCATGGACGTTGTACCGGATGAGCCGGGGCATTCACGAGACGTTGCTCGATAGTCAGCGCACGATCGACGCGATCGCGACCCTTACCCGGGTGCTGGAGCGCGAGGACGATGCCGTGCTGCTGGCCATCAGCGGGCGGTTCGCCGCGGCGCGGGAGGAACTCGGCCGCCAGCGGGCCGCGTTTGATCGCGCCCTTGGCAGTCTTCGATCGCACCTGCACCGAGCCAGGCGAGCGGGAATTGGCCGAACGCTTCGAGCGCAACGTCACGGAACTGCGTCAGCTTGGGGAGCAGGTGGTGTCCGCCAGTTCGACCGCAGGGCTGTTCGATCTGTACCACGACCGGGTGAATCCAGCCTTGCGCCGGGTTGTGGCGACCGCCGACGAGTTGCGTGAGATGCAGTTCCGCTCGATGACGCAAGCCGGGATCGAGGCGGAGGATCAGGCCCGGTGGGCGATGTGGGTAGTGGCAGGCATCGCCGTGGGCGCGCTGCTGTTGTCATCGTGCATTGCCGTGATGCTGACGCGCCGGGTGGTGGGCCCGGTCTACCTGCTGACGCAGGCGGCCGACGCGATTGGCACGGGCGATTTCGAGCGCCGGGTGGATATCCGCTCGCCAGACGAGTTGGGGCATCTGGCCGCGGGTTTTAACCGCATGGCCGCGGCGCTGGCCGAGATCCAACGGATCAACGTCGGGCAAGTGCTCGAAGTCAAGGGGATGCTGGAGGCCACGCTGGAGGCCGTGCCAGACGCTGTGATCCTGTTTGATCCGCAAGGAGCAAGTGATCTCCGCCAACCAGGCGGCGCGCGAGGTGTTGGGCTTGCCTGACCAGAGACACGGCGATCCCGCTGGCCAGGCTGCCGGTGCCGCAGCCCTGTGTGCAGGCCGTGCAGGAGGCGCTGCGCGGCATCCGCTCGCCAGCGCCCAGCGCCGACCTCCGAGCCGCCTTCACGCTTGTGGTCAACGACACACCGGTCAAGCTGCTGCCGGTCGTGGTCCCGGTGCCGCATTTCGTCGAGCAGGGGCATGGGGCGGTGCTCGTCCTCTACGACGTGACAGCGTTTGCACAGCTCGACGAGCTGCGGATGGAGTTGATCGCCGTCGCGTCGCATGAGCTGAAGACGCCGCTCACGACGCTCAGGATGAACCTCCTGATGCTGCGCGAGGTGTGGTCGGTGCTCGATGCGCGGCAGCGGCTCATGCTCGACAGCGCACTGGCGGCCGTGGATGAGCTGGGCAAGACGATCGACGAACTGCTCGACCTCACCCGCGCCGATGCGGGCCAGCTGCGGTTGTCGACAGAACGGCTCGACCTGTGCCGGCTCGTGGACGAAGCGGTGCGGCAGTTCGGCCCGCGGTTTGCGGAGTCGGGCGTCAGGCTGGAGGTGCAGCAGGATGTCCGTAGCGCCTTCTGCCAGGGCGACGCAGCGCGTCTGCTGATGGTGTTGAACAACGTGCTGGCCAACGCCCTGAAGTATTCGCCCGCAGGCGGGGTGGTGCGGGTCGCGGTGTCCAGGCAAAATGCCGGGTCGGAGGATGGGTCGGTCCTGCATCTTGCCGTGACGGATGCCGGGCCAGGCGTCCCGGCGCAGTTCCGTGAGCGCGTCTTCGAGAAGTTCTTCCGGGTTGAACATCACCGACGGGTGGATGCCAAAGATCGCAAAGGCACGGGCATCGGCCTGTACCTGTGCAAGCACATCATCACCGCGCACGGTGGGACACATCTGGTGCGACGCCGGTGAGAATGGCGTTGGCACACGCATTGCTATAACCCTTCCTGGCGAAGGCTGAAGCCGTCATCGCCAACTGGCTGCAATGCCCCGCCTGCCGCAGCCGTTTGCGGCATCTCAGTGCATCCCATCGCAAACATAAAGGAGGCGGTGTGAGACTGCCGCGGAGCTGGAGTCTCCCCAAGGGAAGAACGTGCCATCACGAGAGTGCCTGGCCGAAGGAGGCCGAGACCGGCAGCGGATCAGCAGGTACCGCGGTGGGCGTGGGAGCAGGAGGACCGGCTGCTGACAATGCCACGCTGGAAGCGGTTCGTCCTGATGCACGTCGTGCCGGTGTGCATGGCTATGGTATGGCAGCTTGGTATGGTGATCGGATTTCTCGTTGTCCTCCTGTTGGGACTCACCCTGCTCGAACGCCTGCAACCATAGCGCGGGCTGGCGTCCTGGGTGGATATTGACACCGTCCCAGCTTGTGGTAGGGGTGCACATGGTGTCGCTGCGATGCAAGCTTGGTCCGTATGGCGGAGCCATCGAGACGGTGCGTGGAGGATCGGGGGAGGACGTGGCTCGCAGAGGTCAACGGCACGTTCGTTGAGCTCCCCAAAGGCTCGGTGCACCTCTCCCAAGAGCCTATTGCCTACTGGTGCCACCAAGAAGGGGCGTGCTGTCGGCCCCCACAGTTGGAAATTAGTCCTGTTTGCGGCCGCTGCTTATTTGTGGCGATTGGCGGATAGCGCTTTGTAGAGCCATAACTCCGAGAGGATTTCTGCCACGCATGGCATACGATCGTTTCCAGGCGGTTTTGATTCGACTTCGTTGCCATGAAAGGCTCGGTAGATACCCAAACAGTAAGGGTACAAATGGACAGTGACCCTAGTAAGCTGCACATTGCTGCTGATCTCATGCATAGCTTCAACCTGATACGGAGTTTCTGCAGCCTCTAGGCACTCTCGCAGTCTTGGCTGTCTGCAACCTCGTCCAGGTGGGCTGGATGGGGTTGTTTGTCCCCCTCGATCCTCCGCAGCAGTGTGCCTCAATCTCTCTCATAAGGAGGTCATCATGCTGCTGCGACATCCCTTTGCCCCACGTGACGTGGTGCGCGCTGTCACCCCACATCGCATCCCCTCGCTGCTCGCCGATGCAGCAGTGCTGCTGGGTACGCTCGCCCTCTTCGCACTGATTGCCCGCGTCGGCGCGGGCGCCTTTGTGCGCTTTGTCCCACCGCACGAGGTGCCCACCGTCAGTCTCGACCCGCGTTATCTCCCCTATTACGCTGCCCGGTCTACGCTCCGCATGTTTCTGGCGCTGGGTGCGTCACTGCTGTTCAGTGTGCTCTACGGCTACATCGCCGCGAAAAGCCGTCGCGCCGAGCGGGTGCTGATTCCACTGCTGGACATTCTCCAGTCCGTGCCGGTGCTGGGCTTCCTGTCCATCACCGTGACGGGGTTCATCGCCCTCTTTCCTGGCAGCTTGCTCGGCCTGGAGCTGGCGTCTATCTTCGCGATCTTCACCAGCCAGGCCTGGAACATGACGTTCTCGTTTTACCAGTCGCTGCGGACGGTGCCACGCGAACTGGACGAGGCGGTCACGCTCTATCGCCTGCCGCGCTGGCAGCGGTTCCTGCGGCTGGAAGTGCCTGCGGCAACCATTGGGCTGCTGTGGAACGCCATGATGAGCTTTGGCGGCGGCTGGTTCTTTGTCGCCGCCAGCGAGGCGATCAGTGTGCTGAACCAGTCCTACACCTTGCCGGGCATTGGCTCGTATGTCACCACCGCCGTGGAGGCGCAGGATATCCACGCCTTGCTGTGGGCGCTGGCGACCATGGCGGTCGTCATCATCCTGGTGGACCAACTCTTCTGGCGGCCACTGGTGGCGTGGGGTGACCGCTTCAAGCTGGAGCACAGCGCCGCGGCGGAGGCGCCACACTCGTGGGTGCTGGACATCCTCCGCAGTGCACGCCTGCCCAGTCTCCTGGCCGGCATCTTTGCCCCGGTGCGTGAGACGCTCAGCAACACCTGCACCTGGCTTTTCCCCGCACGCGCTCCGCGCCGCACCATGTCGCCGGACGACAGGCACGATGACCGGCTGTACGATGCGATGCTCGTTATCCTTGCCATCGGACTGGGTGTCTGGGGGGTGCACTTCATCCTCACGGAAGTTGGTCTGGGAGAAATGGGCCAGGTGCTGCTCATGGGACTGGCGACGTTTGCGCGTGTCGTATTGCTTGTTGTCCTCAGCACGGTGATTTGGGTGCCAATCGGGGTGGCCATTGGCTTCACGCCGCGCCTGGCGCGGCTGCTGCAGCCAGTGGTCCAGTTCCTGGCCTCTTTCCCAGCGAACTTTCTGTTTCCGTTCGCGACGATTGTCTTTATCAACGTGGGGCTCAGTCTGAACATCGGCGGCATCGTGCTCATGTCGTTGGGGGCGCAATGGTACATGCTGTTCAACACCATTGCTGGCGCCATGAGCATTCCCAACGACCTGCGTGAGATGACGCGCAACCTGGGTGTGCGGGGTTGGCGGCTGTGGCAGTCGCTCATCATCCCTGGCATTTTCGCCGCCTGGGTCACCGGTGGCATCACGGCATCAGGGGGCGCCTGGAACGCCAGCATCGTGTCCGAAATTGTCTCGTGGGGCAACACCACCCTCACGGCCTATGGACTGGGGGCATACATCGCCAGTGCCACCAAGGGGGGTGACTGGCCACGCATCGTCCTGGGCGTGGGCTTCATGTGTGTGTTTGTCGTCGGTCTGAACCGCTTCTTCTGGCGGCGGCTCTATCAACTGGCAGAGACGAAGTATCAGGCTGGGCTAAGAGCAATACCAAAGAAGGAGTAGTGACTATGGCTGTGCACATGAGGCATCAGACGCCGCTCATCGTGGCGGAACACCTGACCAAAACGTTTCCCTTGCCGGACGGCAAGGGCACCTTCACGGTGCTCAAGGATGTCAGCGTGACGATTCGTGCCGGCGAAGTCGTGGCCTTGCTCGGACGGAGTGGCAGCGGCAAGAGCACGCTGCTGCGGATGCTCGCCGGGCTGATTCCACCAAGCGACGGCGTCGTCAAAAACGGTGACCAGGTCGTGATAGGCGCCAATCCGAATGTCGCAATGGTCTTCCAGAGCTTCGCCCTGCTGCCGTGGGCGACCGTGCAAGAGAACGTCGAACTCGGGCTGAAAGCGCGCGGCGTCCCACGGGCTGCACGCGCAGCGCAGGCGCTCACGGCCATTGACATGGTGGGCTTAGATGGCTTCGAGAGCGCGTATCCCAAGGAGCTTTCCGGCGGGATGCAGCAGCGCGTCGGCTTTGCGCGTGCCTTTGTGATGGAGCCGAACGTGCTGTTCATGGACGAGCCCTTCAGCGCCCTGGATGTGCTGACGGCAGAAAACCTGCGCGGCGAGACTCGGTATGCTGTGGGAGGCCGGCACGTTCCCAGCCAAGAGCATTCTTCTCGTGACCCATAATATTGAAGAAGCGGTGTGGCTGGCCGACCGCGTGATTATCCTCAGTGCGAACCCAGGGCAGGTGCGTGGCGAAGTGCGCATTGATCTGCCACGTCCACGCGAGCGGAATAGTGCACAATACAAGTCACTCGTGGACTACATCTACACCGCGATGACCCACCCGGAGGCAGAGGTTGCCCCTGTGCCAACGAGCCGTGCGGCTGACATGCCGCCGCGCTTTCCGCCGCTGCCCCATGCCCGTGCGGGGGGTATCAGCGGTCTGCTGGAACTGGTCGTCGATCGTGGGGGCAAAGAGGATATTCCGCGTTTGGCCGAGCATTTACTCCTCGGCGTGGACGACCTGTTCCCGATTATCGATGCCGCGGTCATGTTGGGCTTTGCGCGTGTGGAACAGGGTGATCTGCTGGTCACACCAGTCGGACGAGAATTTGCCGAGACGGATATTCTGCACGCCAAAGAGATCTTCCGGCAGCAAGTCCTGGCGCACGTGCCCATTGTCGCGACGATCTACCAGACATTGCACCAGAAGGACAATCACGCGATGCGCGCCGATTTCTTCCTCGACATTCTGGATGAATATTATTCGGCGAACGAGGCGATGCGGCAGTTTGAAACGGCAGTCGATTGGGGACGCTACGCCGAGTTGTTTGAGTATGAGGCGAGCGAACGCCGGCTGTCGATCCCAACCAACGGTGATGCACTGTGATGTATGGAGATTTAGCCGGCCGTACGAGAAACCGACGCAGGTGACGCATGCACGCTATAGAGCAGCAAGGCATAGAAGCGCATGACGGTCGGTTCCGAGGGCATCTGGACGGAGACAATCGTCAGGGGCTCGGCGTCCGTTCCCTCCGTACGCCATGCATACGGCCGGCTCGCGCTGTGCCAAACTTCTCTCTTGACTTTTGCGGGTAAATGGTGAGACTGGACCACAGGAACCGCACAATTCTATACACAACCGAGGGGGGCATGCCATGACCACCGTACGGCAGCGTCTCAGCTATAGTCTGCGTTTGACGGCTCTCGCCTGTGTCTTCCTACTCGCTGTGACCTCGCAGCTTCTGGCTGCCGGCGGCACACTGAAGTTCATTCCGCATGCCGATCTGAAAAATCTCGATCCGATCTGGACGACGGCTTATATCACCCGCAACCACGGCTACATGATCTACGACACCTTGTTTGCGCTGGACGAACAACTACAACCACAGCCGCAAATGGTCGACACCTGGAAGGTGAGTGCGGATGGCCTCACCTACACCTTCACCTTGCGCCAGGGCTTGAAGTGGCATGACGGCGCGCCAGTGCGAGCGGCCGATTGTGTCGCCTCCATCCAACGCTGGGGCAAGCGTGACGGCATGGGGCAGAAACTCATGGATGTCGTCACTGCCCTCGCTGTGGTCGACGATCGCACCTTTACCATGACGCTCAAAGAACCCTACGGGCTGGTGTTGCCGTCGCTGGCCAAGCTGAGTAGCAACGTACCGTTCATGATGCCAGAGCGCATCGCCCAGACCGATGCCTTCACGCAGATCCCCGAACCGATCGGCTCTGGCCCATTCAAATTTGTGAAAGACGAGTGGGTACCTGGCAACAAGGTGGTCTATGTGCGCAATCCCGACTACCTTCCACGGTCGGAGCCGCCAAGCCTGGCGGCAGGCGGCAAAGTGGTGCAAGTCGAGCGCGTGGAATGGGTCTATATTCCCGATCAGGCGACCGCCCAGGCAGCGCTCGCGGCTGGCGAGGTCGATTACTTTGAAGCGCCCCAGGTCGACATGGTACCGCTGTTGGAGAAAAATCCTGACGTCACGGTGACCATTGCGGATCCGCTAGGCAGTCAGGGCTGGCTGCGTCCCAATCACCTGCATCCGCCCTTTAACAACGCCAAAGCGCGGCAGGCGTTGCTGTGGATAGTGAACCAGGCCGACTACATGCGGGCTGTTGCAGGTGATCCGAAGTTCTGGCGCACCTGCGGCGCCTACTTTGTGTGTGGCACGCCGTTTGAATCTGATGCGGGCTCGGATGCAGTGAAAAAACAGGATTTTGCCAAAGCCAAGCAGTTGTTGCAGGAAGGGGGGTATGATGGCCGGCCAATTGTGTTGATGGATCCAACGGACTCGCCGACCTTGCACAACGCGACTTTAGTGACAGCGCAGTTGTTACGCAAAGCCGGCGTCAATGTGCAGGTGCAGGCCATGGACTGGAGTACCCTGACGTCGCGGCGGGCGGAAAAGAAGGCCCCGGAAGAAGGCGGCTGGCACCTGTTCCATACGTCGTGGATCGCCCCTGATGTGTTCAATCCTGTGGCCAACATCGGCGTGTCCGGTGGTTGTACGGACAAGGCGTGGTTTGGCTGGCCCTGCGATGAACAGCTCGAGAAACTGCGTGATGCCTGGTCGCGCGCTACCGATACCGCCGAACAAAAACGCCTCGCCACCGAGGTCCAACTCGCAGCATACAACAACGTACCGTATGTAATTACCGGGCAATATTTCCACCCTCGGGCCTATCGCAAAAATGTCAAAGGGGTCATCGCTGCATCGGTACCCTTCCTGTGGAATATCACCAAAGAGTAGGGGCTGGTCTCTAGGCATACTCTGGAGTGGGGTGACACCATGTACGCGTATCTCTTGCGACGCCTGCTGTCCACTATCCCGGTCATGCTGGTGGTCGCCCTCTTTGTGTTTGCCCTGCTGCGCCTGAGCCCAGGGGATCCAGCCGCGGTGATCGCCGGAGACTACGCCTCTCCAGCAGACGTTGCGCGTATTCGCCACCGGCTCGGCCTCGACAACCCGATGCATGTACAGCTCGGTATCTGGCTGTGGAACGTCGTGCGCGGCGACCTCGGCACGTCGATTTTCTCGGGGCTCCCCGTCACGAAATTGATCGGCCAGCGCCTGGAACCGACCCTGGCACTCACCGTGACGACGATGTGTATGGCGGTCGCCCTGGCAGTACCCATGGGCATTGTGGCCGCCTGGACCGCCGGGACGTGGATCGATCGGCTGATCATGGTGTTTGCGGTTTTAGGATTTTCCCTGCCAGTCTTCTGGCTGGGGTTTCTGTTTATATACGGCTTTTCGGTGCGCCTGGAACTCCTCCCGGTGCAAGGCTATGTCAGTTTCCAGAAGGGTCTGTGGCCCTTTCTGCGTCACCTCATTTTGCCCAGCTTGACTCTGGGGATGGTCTATATGGCGTTGATTGCTCGCATGACCCGCGCCAGCATGTTGGAGGTATTGCGCGAGGACTACGTGCGCACAGCCCACGCCAAGGGCCTCAAACCATACGCTGTGCTACTGCGACATGCGCTCAAAAACGCCTCGCTACCGATCGTCACCATCATTGGCGTGGGCGTGGCATTGCTCATAGGTGGCGTGGTCGTCACCGAAAGCGTGTTTGCCATTCCAGGGCTAGGCCGGCTCACGGTAGACGCCATTCTGCATCGGGACTATCCGGTCATCCAGGGCATTATCCTGGTGTTTTCTGGTATCTACGTGCTGATCAATCTGCTGGTGGACCTTACGTATACATTTCTGGATCCACGCATTCGTTATTAATGCCGGACGCATCCTATGCTGACTGCTGAGAAAACAACCATACCGCCGCAGACGCAAGGCGTGCCATCACCGCTGCTGCGGTTTATCAAACGCAACCCCCTGATGGTCTGTGGCCTGACCCTGCTGGGACTCGTCGTGCTGGTGGCGGTAGGAGCACCTTACTGGGGCACGGTGGATCCCCTTGAACTCAGCCCGATTGATCGCCTGCGGGCGCCTTCCATGTCGCACTGGTTTGGTACTGACATGTTGGGACGCGATTTGTACAGCCGGGCGCTGTATGGCAGTCGCATCTCGTTGTTCGTGGGCGCCTGTGTGGCAGCCCTCAGTATGCTGGCTGGTCTCACCATCGGCTTGTTCAGTGGCTACTTGCGACGTGTCGACGCAGTGGTGATGCGCATCATGGACGGCATTATGGCCATTCCGGCCATTCTCCTGGCCATTGCCCTGATGGCCCTGGTGAGTGCGAGCGTGCAGAACGTCATTATCGCGCTCACCATTCCGGAAATTCCCCGCGTCGTACGCCTGGTGCGGTCGGTGGTCTTGAGTCTGCGTGAACAAGCCTATGTGGAAGCCTCACAGGCGACAGGTGCAGGGCTGCTGCGCATCCTGTGGCGCCATATTATGCCGAATACGCTCGCCCCACTTATTGTGCAGGGCACGTACATCTGTGCCTCGGCGGTGATTTTTGAAGCCTATCTCAGTTTTCTCGGCGCTGGCACGCCGCCGGAGATTCCCAGTTGGGGGAACATCATGGCTGAGGGACGGAGCTACGTGCAGATCGCCTTCTGGATCGTGCTCTTCCCCGGTCTTTTCCTGGCGCTCACCGTGCTGGCGATCAACCTCGTCGGGGACGGCCTGCGTGACACGCTGGATCCGAAGCTGGCGCGCCGCATGTAAGCGTTGCTACACCGGGTAAACGAGTACGTCGTTGCCGGTGCTAGAAGTGCTAAACGTGCTAAAATAGCCGCGACTGCGCAGCCGTATGCCAGGAGAGGACGTCACCTCGCCAATCACCTGGGCTGGTACCCCATGCTGCCGGGCAATCGTCATCACCGCCTCGGGCTGCGGCGTAATGAGCAGCATGCCCTGGCCCATATTCCACACTCGATACGCCTCATGGTCACTGACGTTGCCCTGCTCTTGCAGATAGCGCAGCAGTGGGCCTGGCGGCAGAGGATCGGTGATGTCTGCCCCCAACGCCGCACGTCGTAACACGCGCCCAAGCTTCCCAGGCAGCCCACCACCTGTCACGTGCACCACGCCGTGCAGGACGGCTTGTGGCTCGCCATGCACACCACCGAGCATATCGACGACCGCGGCAGTGTAAATCCGCGCTGGTTGCAAAGCCAGCGCCCCGAGGGTGGTGTCGCCGCACGCCACCGTGTGCCAGGCGTCACCGTGTCGACGCTGCACAATGTGTCGCAGTAGGGAGTAGCCATTGGAACGGCAGCCAGTCTCTTCCAGGCCCACAATGGCATCCCCCGACCGCACCGCGGCGCCACTCAAGAGGCGGGAGCGTCTGGCAAACCAGACTACTCCGGCATTCCAGGTCAGGTTGAACGGACCGTAGCCACTGATGCGTGCACCGCACTCAGCGATCTCCCCATTGACCACCGCCACCCGTGCCACGGCTGCCGCGGCGGCATACCCGTCCGCCAGTTGACGCACGCAATCGACATAGGACGCTGTGACAGTGCCCAGCGTGCGGACATCCAGCACGGTGCCGAGCAACACGGGTTCTGCCCCTTGCACGACGGCGTCGTCACAGACCATGGCAAACAGGTCAAAGGCGAGCGTATGCCAGGTCCCCATACGCTCGGCGATGTCGATTTTCGTACCGATCCCATCAAACCCAATACCCATGACCACGTCTGCTGGGAGTGCCCCCACAGCGACATAGCGCACCCCAGAAAAATCATCATGCGGTATAATTACTTCTCCGAGACGATCCTGACGTTGTGCCCAGGTGCGTTTGGCAGCCGTATAGAGTATCTGGGAGGCCGTATCACCAAGTTCAAGGTGCACACCAGCAGCGGCATATGTGGTGTGATCAGAGTCCTTTCCCATAGGGAATCCTTCTCCACTCTATCGCAGACCGTGCTGATGATTTACAGAAGGAGGTTGTACGATGGAAAAACGCCCTCAATATGAGACGTTTGAAGCTTCAGAGCTCTTCTGCCCGCGCTGTCGGCAGGCGCGACCCGTGCGCAAACATCTGCTGCTCGTCCTGCCCACCGGCAATAAGTACGATTATCGCTGTGCAGTGTGCGCCACGTCGGTTGGGTCCAAAATGGACGACGATAATCGCGACTTCTCCATTCTCTCCAAAAAGTAGATTGTGATGCGTGGCAGCACGACAACGACGTGGGCAGGGGGAACGCTGCGAACACCATCAGGGGTTCTCATACCGTACCGAAGTGGGCGTTACATATCCGCTGACGAGGCTTTCTGCCGCAACAGTTGCAATTGCCTCTCGGCGCGAGCGCGTATAGGACCAATGTCACCGTTTTGCTGCGTCACGTGCTCGTAGGCCGCCTGGGCCGCGTCGAGGTATCCTAAGCCTTCCAGCGCTTCTGCTTTCCCGAACCAGGCCAGAATGCACTGTGGGTTGACGGCAATAGCTCCATCAAGGGCTTCCAGAGCTTCCTGGAGACGGTTGGCCTGTAACAGGGCTAAGCCTTTACCATACCAGGCGAGATCAAAATCCGTCTGCAAGCGGCGGCTGCGCTCAAAAGCGGCCAGGGCACGCGTGCTATAGCCAGTTTGTAACAATGTCACGCCTACCCCATACCACGCTTGTGCAGCACGAGGATGACGTTCAAGGGCCGCACGTAAGACAACGAGGGCTTCTTCCCAGCGTTGTCGCTCCACCAGCGTCATGCCTTTGGCGAGCCAGGCTAAATACGACTCAGGCCGTAAGGCGATGGCCCGGTCAAAGGCCACCAGCGCCTCGTCCCCTCGCCCCATCTCCGCTAATATCACACCGCGACCATACCATGACAGGTGTGACTGGGGTTGATGGTGTCCAGCCTGAGTAAACGCCTGCAACGCCTCTGCATCGTACCCGAGATGGTACAGCGCCATACCCCGGCTATACCATACCGCATGGGACTCCGGATCCGCCTGTAAGGCTTTATCAAAACACTGTAGCGCCTGCTGGTAGTCCAGAGCACGCATGGCCTCTAACCCACGCACAAGCCAGCCATTCTCGGCACTCCCAGATGGCTGTTCTACCGCCTGCAGCTTCAGGCCCCGCCGCCAATACCGAGACAATCCAAGACGATCGCTCATAAAAAACCCCGTCGCACGCAAGGGAATACCATGATACTACAACCGCCGTCACCACCAGGAGGAGAAAAGTGGGTAGACGACGCCCCAGTCCCACACGTGCCTCAAAGCTTATCACCACGCTGGTGTGGCGTCAACGACATTGGCACACCCCAGTTCCTCATAAAATCCTCATATTTTCCTCAGGAATTCCTCAGGATCTTCCTCCCACCATGCGGTATTTTCCTCTCGGAATATCCGCTGTGACCCACCAGGAGTCCCTGGTTGACGGGGCAAGTCGCGTCTGAGGCATGCAGGCGTGAACCCAGAAATGCACGTAGGGGAGGGCTGACAGGCTGGGTGGCGTTCGACGTCACCAGTGATATCGCCGCTGTCCTCGCCGGCACGCCACACTATGGCTGGCTGGTCAAAAAGACCGATGAAGCCCAAAGTGGCCAGGTGAACTATACGGCGCGGGACGGGGACAGCACGCAGCAGCCGCAGCTGGTCGTGGTGTTTACGACCGGTCAGGGGGACACTACCCCGCTCAGCCTCAGCATGACCACTCCGAGTGCGCCGTATGTGCCCAACGATCCTACGCCGACAGTCGCAGTGGCTTATAGCGATGCCAACTCTGGCGTGGCCCTGGCGACACTGCAGATCAGGCTCGACGGCAATGCACTCACGCCGACCTGCACGGTCGGGACCTCGTCGGCTACCTGTACCGAGCCGCCCCTGGCCGATGGCACCCATACGCTCAGCGCCGAGATCCGCGATCAGGCCGGCAACCTGGCCACAACCAGTATCAGCTTGTACCCTGGAGCACGCAACCCCCCAGCCGCGGCGGTGGCGGGACCGACAGCGCCGTCGACTGTCACACCAGCCTGATACCAGTGTATGTGGCGACAACTTCCTCGACTTCCCCGTGGGCGGTATTTGTGGTGCTGATCCCGCTGGATCCTCAGGTCACCCGGATTGATGTGCACGGCAGTAGCGCTATGCAAGTGGCCCAGGGTAGTCCTAGCACGGATGCCGATGGCACGCGCCAGGCCACCCTGTTGTTCCCGCCCGATACAACGGCCAGCATGAGGCTGGCGGACGACACAACACAACCCCTGAGCACCCTGCATGTACGGGCCACCGAATATACGGTGGGCGCAACCGACCCGCACGCCATGCCTGGCCCCCTGCCCCCCACCTCAGGGTATACCTATGCGGTCGAGCTGTCCGTCGATGAGGCCATGGCTGCTGGTGCCACACGTATCGACTTCACGCAACCCGTCCCGGTGGGCTGGTATGACCGCGACACCGCCGCCTGGGATCCCCTCGGACAATGGCACGATCGTCCAGCTCCTTGGCACTGACAGCGCTGGCCGTGCCCTGCTCGATGTCGACGGCAGCGGCCAGGCCGCCGACACTGGCACGCTCAGTACGTTGGGGATCAGCGACGCCGAGCGGGTGCAACTGGCCACCCTCTATCCAGTGGGGAGGAGCCTGTGGCGGGTCGCCATCACACACTTCACTCCCTACGACTACAACTGGCCCTATGGGCCGCCGGAGGATGCCGATCCCCCACCGTCAGACAAGCCAGAAACCGACGACGAGCAACCGGACCCGGAAGACAGTACGCCGTGTCCGGGGTGCAGCATTGAGGCGCAGAGCCAGACCCTGGGCGAGGAAATCCCGCTCACTGTTACTCGTTTCATCTGCATTACCGGAGCGATCGGGTGCCGGGACGCAAAGCGGCACAAACCGTAAAGATTCCCTTGTCTGATGCGTCCGTACCTCCCTCCCTGATACGCATCCGGCTGGAGATCCAGATTGCTGGACGGCCGTTCCAGGAAATCTTTCTACCGCTGCCCAATCAAACCTATACCTTTGTCTGGGATGGACTGGACGCCTATGGGCGGTGGCGCTGGCTCCCGATGGCAGTCTGTATATCACCGATACCGCTAACCACCGTATCCGACAGGTGGCCCCAGACGGCCAACGCACCACGCTGACCGTCAAGACCCAAGACTATCTCGCCACGGCCACCAATCCGGCTGGCGAGACGTATGGTATGGCCTATACCGCGGACGGGCTACTGACCGCCTTCACCACCCCGCGGGGTCATGTCAACCACTTTACCTACGATGCGCTCGGCCGTCTGGTGCACGACCTGAATGCGGGTGGGGGGGCTGGACGCACGCCCATACCAAAAACGCCAGCGGCTTACACCAACAGTCTGACCAGCGCCACAGGCCGCACCATCTCCTTCCTGGTGGAACCCCTCCCCACTGGCAACCGCCGTCAGCGCAACACCGCTCCCGATGGGACCGTGCAGGAGACGCTTTTCACGACCAACAGCGAGGAGATCCGTACCGCCCCAGATGGCACCGTCACTCTGCTCCGTGACGGCTCCGATCCCCGTTTCGGCATGCAAGCGCCAATACCCAGCACGGTCACCACTCCGGCGGGCCTGACCTCGACCTCGACCACGGTGCGCACGGCAACACTGGCAGACCCAACCAACCTATTGAGCCTCACAAGCCTCACCGAGACCACGACCGTCAATGTAATGCCTCTGCGCACACCTACGATGCCGCCACCGCCACCTGGACGTACACTTTTCCGGCCGGACGCCAGCGCACCACAGTACTCGACAGCCAGGGGCGTCCTATCAGCTCACAGATCGCCGATCTTGCCCCGCTCTTCTCCAGCTACGATGTTCGTGGGCGCTTGAACGCCACCACTGTGGGGGAGGATGCCGCGACCCGCACGACGACCCTCCACTACTATGCCAGCGGCCCGGCGCAAGGGTATATCGAGCACATCACCGATGCCCTGGGCCGCAATGTCCACTTCACGTACGACCTGGCAGGCCGGGTGATTACCCAGACTCTGCCCGATGGCCGGACGGTCAGCTATAGCGATGATGGCTTTCTCCTAACGGGCACGACCTGGAATGGCCCGGTCGCGGGCAGCGTCACCCGGCAGTACAACCCGGACTTCCAGGTCACTGCCATGGCGGTCAACGGCCAGTCCGTCGCCTTCAGCTACGACCTCGATGGTCTCCTGACCCAGGCGGGCAGTCTCTCCCTCACCCGCGATGTAGCCCATGGCCTACTGACCGGCACCACTATCGGCATGGTCACCACCACCCAGAGCTACAATCCCTTTGGGAGCTCGCCATCGCCACCGCCAACGGCACGGCGCAGTATGCCGTCACCTACACGCGCGACAAGCTCGGGCGGCTGACCGAGCAGACCGAGACACTCGCGGGGGTCACGACGACCGTTGGATACACCTATGACCCAGCAGGCCGGCTCACAGCGGTCACCCAGAGCGGCGTTACCGTGTTCACGTATAACCTATACCAGGATCAGCTCCGGCCTATCGCCGAACTGGATGGGACCAATCAGGTAGTGGCCCGCTTCGTCTATGCCGACAAAGCTACTGTGTCAGCGTATATGGAGAAAGACGGACGGACCACATTCTGGCGAAGCATCGGGTGTAGAGGCTTCAGCCGATGCGGAGTGGTCTGGACACTTACGCAATCCACCTTATATTGATTGTCCTTACAGTAAAATTGCGAGTTCTACGAGGAAAGAAGGGAAGGATATCTGCACTTGGCTGATCTCGCCTGTAGGGCGCCTCGAGTGCCGCACCTGGGCGCTGTGTGCCAGTGTGGGACCGCCTTTAGGCACTCACCAGGATACCGAGGTATTGCAGCAGTTGGTTTTGCACGAATTGCACCAGCTCCGCGTCGCTCAAACGGCCCAGCTGCTGTTCGAGCGTGGCCAGGGGAATCACCGCTTTCGCCATCGTGCGATGCCCCCCAGCACTGCCAAAAGGTCCGAAGGCTTGCCGCGCCAGTTCGCCAACACTTTTCCCGTGTGCATCATTGCGCAGTGAGACGACAAGATTCCCACTAAAGATGCCGGAGACCACCGAGCGTTCGACGCCCTCAACCTGTAAACAAAATTCGGCAAACTGCGGCAGCACGTCTTCGCGTTCGACGAGGCCGAGATGCGTAAAAAACGTGCTGCCGATAATCGTCCGGGCCCGCAAGGCGTAGCCAAAGGCATCCAGATCCCGCAAGGGGAGTTTTGGACGCTCCATGCGTCGAATGAGACTATGATTGGCCAACAGATAGAGATAGGTAAACGCTTCCACGTCAGCTTCCGTGGTTTCACGTCCGAGAAAGAGCGTATCGGTTTTTATGCCGTAATAAAGCGCTGTGGCCAGACGTTGGGTGATCTTGGCATCAATCGCCTGCAAATATTGCACAAAGATCGTCGCCGTGGCACCAAAGTCTGTGCGCACGTCGCGGTAGCGAGCGGCATACGAGGCCACCAGGGGATGGTGGTCCACCACCGCCTCGACATGGGGCAGTAGATCACCGAAATACGGCGGCTGCACATCAACCAGAGCAATGCCATCATATTGCGTCAACGTCTCTGGAGTGACCTGTTCAATTTCTACGTCCAGGAGCTGCACCATGGTGACATTTTCTGGTCGCTTCACCTGACCAAAAGAGCCGATCGGCGCCGTGGTCTTGTTCCGCCCAAGAATGGTGCGGAGAGCCAGCGCACTGGCGATAGCATCTGGATCAGGGTCATGCTGGATCAAGATAAGTAAATTTTTTACCGCATCCAAAGCTTCGCGTAACTTCTGCACCATCTGGTGGTTCCGCGCTCGTTGCAACTCGATGCGCACCGCTTGCGAAATGAGTTTATCCACCGAAATATGCTTCACCGTAGGCGGCAGAGTGGGGTGAAAGCCGTTTTCGGTAATGACCGCCACAGAGGGATGGTCGTGTATTTGCCAGAGTTGGTGAAGAATGTCCTCTGTCAACTGTGAGCCTTGCACCTGTATGAGGATCTGGTCGTCCCGGTTAATGTGCGCCCGCTGGTAAATCCGACTACTCCGCAGATTGCCGCTGAGCGCTTTATGCCCGGCCTTGGAGAGTTTCCGCTGCAATGACCGATCATCGACCAGGAATAGCGCTGCTCCGTTGTCTGGCAATACCGGACGACCGTGTGTCAGCAGGGCCTGTTCCTGACAAATTACCACATGTCGCATATACGACCCTTCTCAGCAGAAATATGGGAGCCATCGGCATCTGAATATAACGCCGTTTATCATATGATGTCCCCTTGCGTATAACACTATTGTACCCTATCACATACGTTAACGCTGCACCAGAGTATTTAGTAGAAGGTTTATGTAGAAGTTAATCAGTGCTCTATAGACATAGGATGGAAGCCGTCACATGCTTCGAGACTAGGAATCTCTAAACTGGAGCGACATCATAGCAAAAGTCAACGCCAACGTCGAGCCGTTAATCGTCGTCCACGATGAGAAAATTGACAAATATGGTCGTGTTTGTAACAATCGACAAAAAGGCGGCACAGCCGCCCCCTCCTCCCCTGCTCACATTTCGGCCATTTCACGATAGGGAAATACCACATCCATGGAGGTATTCCACATGCAGGAGGTGTCACGTATACTGGCGCAGGGATTTGCCAACCTCCCAGTGGCATCCCAGCACAAACAGACTGCTATACATTCTATCACTCAGTGGCTCAACGACCAACCCTTTGCTGCCTACCGACCACAGCTGCAGTGGCTCATCGCCCAGGGACAGTGGTCGCTACTCTTGGACAGCTTTTACCGTACGCTGCCGTTCGGTACGGGCGGACGCCGTGGACCCGTTGGCATTGGCCCGAATCGGTTCAATCCGTGGACGCTTGCCTCATCGGTGCAAGGACATGTTGCCTACTTGCAGGAACAGTACCCGCAACAGGAACTCGCGGTGGTCATTGCCTATGATGTCCGACGCTTCGCCGATCTCCGCGGCCTCTACAACCCGGCCCTGCCCAATCCGCTGCTCGGCCTCACCTCGCGCCATTTTGCCTGGGTAGCCGCCGGGGTGTATACCGCCAACGGCATACGGGTGCACATGCTGCCTGAGGATTCCACAACATATATATCTACTCCTGAGTTGTCGTTTGCCATCCGACATCTCCACGCCACTGCCGGACTAAATATTTCTGCTTCACACAACCATCCCGACGACAATGGCGGCAAATTCTACAATGATCGTGGCGGTCAGGAAGTGCCGCCGCACGACGAAGCTATGGCCAAAAAAGTCGAACACGTCGATCACGTCCAGATCTTGGCGCCCGCAGACGTCAAAGCCACCGGGCTGATCGCCTGGATGCCTCCGGATATTCACGAGGCCTACGTGGCCCTGAATGTGGCCCAATCTCTGCAACCCACGGCTCGGCAAGCGCGTGTAGTGTTCACGCCGCTCCATGGCACTGCTGATACGACCGTAGGAGCAGTCTTGCAGCGGGCCGGATTTGAGGTGCACCTGGTCGAGGCGCAAGCCACCCATGATGGGGCCTTTCCGGCCGTGCCGTTTCGCGCCCCCAATCCCGAGGTCCCAGACGCCATGCAACAGGGCATCACATTAGCCCGCCAGCTCAATGCCGACGCTGTCCTGGCCTGCGACCCTGACGCTGATCGCATCGGCGTCTGTTCCCGCACCAGCGATGGCACCTATCGCTTCCTCACCGGCAACGAAATCGCCGCTGTGGTGACGCACTACAAGCTGGCACAACTGCAACACCTTGGACGTTTGCCCAGCCGCCCACTGGTAATCAAAACCGAGGTCACCACCGGACTGTTACGCCCCATCACGGCACATTTTGGCGGCACACTCATCGGAGAATTGCTGGTGGGGTTCAAATATCACGCCAACGTGCTCGATTGTCTGGGGACTGCAGGCCACTTCGGTCCCGTGTACGCTACCATAGATGATTTTATTATTGGCGTTGAAGAAAGTCACGGCCTCCTCGTCACGCCTGAGATCCGTGACAAAGACGCTGCCGGTGCCGCCCTACTGTTGGCCGAACTCGCTGCTATCCAACGCCAACAGGGAGCCACGCTGCTCGACTATCTTGACGCACTCTATAAGCGCTATGGCTACTTTGCCAACCTGCTGACCTCGATGGTGATGACCGGTGCAGAAGGTCTCGCCAATATCGAAACAATCCAGCACACCCTCCGCCAGCAGCCGCCTGACAAAGTTGCCGGCTTCGCCGTGACGCGCATGATCGACCACTGGGATGAAACAGGCGTACACGGCCCCTTTCTGTCTGACACGGACCGTGCGTCGCGCAACATGCTGGTCTTCCACCTTGATCAGGGGGCACAGGTCATTATCCGCCCCTCTGGGACAGAACCAAAGAACAAAATTTATATCGAGGTTCCCGCCGCCCCGCTCGGTCCACAGGCTAGCCATGAGGCACTCGCCCGCAGCAAAGCGGACACCGATGCGATAGCCCAGCAGATTGCCGACGATTTTACCCGCCAGATGTTAGCCATCATCGGTGTTGAGCTGCCTGATTATGCTTTGCGTCTTTCCGGCCTGCTCCCTCTGGACAAGCGGGTGGATTTCGTCGAAAACTTCATCCCCAACTTCGAGACGCGTGTGCACACCTGGCGTCAAGGAGGCACTACCCAACAGGATGTGTCGCAGTGGATCGACGCCCATCTGGCGTCATACGGCAAAGACGCGCGCGGGTTGGTGCGCGATGCCCTGGCGGCGTATGTGCACACCGAACGGCAAAAAGCCAGGAAACGCGTCACGGCACAGGCACGCCAACGCCAGCAATGCCTCGACGCCATGGAAGCGGTCTTCTTTACTCCAGGCGTCTGATACTAAATGCGGAGTGCGGAATGGAACATTTGGTATGAGTCTACCGCACGCTATGTTGCGTACCACGCATGAACTACGCGCCCACAGCCGACGTATCTTTGCGGCGGGTGTGGCAGCAGTCGATCCCGTCACCGCCGTACAACGTGCGGTGCAGCGCCAGGGGGATACGCTGTACCTGGAGGGGATTGCCTACGACTTGCAGCGGTATGGGCATATCTATGTTGTTGGGGCAGGAAAAGCCGGGGCAACCATGGCCCAGGGGCTCGAAACAGTGTTGGGAGATCGGCTTACCGGTGGTGCAGTGACCGTGAAGTATGGCCATGTCGCTCCCGTCTCACGACTGACCATCTCTGAAGCTGGCCACCCTCTTCCAGATGCCGCTGGCGTGCGTGCCGCCCACGCCATCATGGCGGTGGCTACCCAGGCCGGGCCGGATGATCTGGTGTTTTGCCTGCTCTCCGGCGGTGGCTCAGCATTGCTGCCAGCGCCCTGTGCCGGCATTTCTCTGGCCGAAAAACACCATCTGACCAGTCTCCTCCTCGCCTGCGGTGCGAGCATCGACGAAATCAACGTCATCCGCAAACACATCTCCCAGTTGAAAGGCGGCCACCTGGCGCGCCTGGTCGCGCCAGCGACGTGCATCACGCTGGTGCTGTCGGATGTGGTAGGCGACCGTCTCGACGCCATTGCGTCTGGCCCCACCGTCTCCGATCCGAGTACGTATCAGGACTGTTTAGACATTGTGGCCCGCTACGAACTGTTGGAGCGCCTGCCAGCAACGATCCGCACCCACTTGCAGCGTGGGCAGGCAGGCGTCTGTCCTGAAACGCCCAAGGCGGGTGATAGCGCCTTTGCGCGCTGCCACACCGTGCTGATTGGCAATAATCGCCTCGCCCTACAGGCGGCACGGGACACGGCACACGCTCTGGGGTATGGCACGCTGATTCTGTCATCGACGCTGCAGGGCGAAACACGCCATATCGCCCGTATGCACGCGGCCATTGCCCAAGAAATCCGTCACAGCGGTGCCCCGCTCGCCCCGCCAGCGTGTATCATCTCCGGTGGCGAAACCACGGTGACGCTCCGCGGCATGGGCAAAGGTGGCCGAAATCAAGAATTTACCTTAGCCGCAGCATTGGACATTGCCGGGCTCGATGCCGTCGTGATATTAAGTGGTGGGACGGACGGCACAGACGGACCAACGGATGCGGCAGGGGCGATAGCGGATGGCCAGACGGTGGCACGCGCTGCAGCACTGGGACTCGAGGCAGCACAGTTCTTGCGCCGCAACGATGCATATCACTTCTTTGCCCCGTTGGACGACCTCTTGATTACTGGGCCAACCGGGACGAACGTCATGGATATCCACCTGCTACTCGTGGGGGAATTGGACAGGCAATAGCGCCAGGGAGAGAGTCTATGGAGCTGGGAATGCGCGACAAAGTGGTCATCGTCACTGGTGGAAGTCGGGGGATTGGCAAAGCCACGGTCATGGATTTTGCCAGGGAAGGCTGCAAAGTCGCCTTTTCGGCGCGGCAGGAGAGCGACCTCCAGACGACGGCGCAAGAGGCCAACGCCCTGGGAGCCGAAGCGCTCCCGGTACAGGCGGATATGACGAATACTGCCGATATCGAACGCCTCGTCAACACGACAGTGGCGACTTTTGGCGGCGTGGACATTCTCGTGAACAATGTCGGGGGGTCGCGCGGTGGGCAAACCTGGGACACCACAGATGAGGAATGGGCCGAGGTGTTTTACCTCAACCTGTTTGCTGCTATACGGGCGTCGCGCCTGGTCATTCCCGAGATGCGCAAACGCGGTGGCGGTCGCATTATCAACATCTCGTCGATCTACGGCCGCGAAGCGGGTGGCCCCATGACCTACAATGCCGTGAAGGCGGGCATGATTAGCTGGTCGAAATCGCTGGCCAGGCAACTGGCCAAGGACGGTATCCTGGTAAATGTCGTGGCGCCCGGTTCGATTCTCTTCCCCGGTGGCTCCTGGGAACGTCGGCAGCGAGAGAATCCACACTACATCGACAATTTCGTGCGCACAGAAATGCCCCTGGGACGCTTCGGTCGTCCAGAAGAGGTCTCAGCCATGGTGGTGTTCCTCGCCTCGGAACGCGCCTCGCTGATGACTGGTGCCTGCGTCAATGTCGATGGGTGCCAATCGCGCTCCAATATTTAACTCGCACAGCCCCCCTCTGCCTTGATGACTCCAGGTGGTGCAATGGACACCTATGAGCCGTGCGCAGCACTGAGTCATACGTGGCGGGTCCAGAAGCGCCTGAGGTCCTGCTCATAATGCCGCGTGATCAACTCGCGCGGGCTCCTGGCATACCAATGCGCGGGGAAGAGCGCGGCATAGTTCGTATACGTAAAGCGCTTATCGAGTAAGGCGATGATGCCCACGTCGGTTTCCGAACGTATGAGCCGTCCGGCGGCCTGGATAACACGGGTCATACCAGGATAGAGATAGGCATAGGCGAAACCGCGACCATACTGCTCTTCGTAGTAGGCGCGGATGAGTTCCTGTTCCGCGTCGACACGCGGCAGGCCAGGCCCAACGATTATCACTCCCACCAGCATATCCCCAGGGTAGTCGACCCCCTCGGCAAAAATGCCGCCCTGTACGGCGAGCACCAGTTGTGCCTCACTCTGCGGCTGCCGTAGGCTGTGCAGAACAGCGGCGCGTTCAGCGTCGGTCATGGTTTCGACCTGTTCAATCAGGCACGACGTTGGCAAATGCAGCCAGGGGCGGACAAGGCGCAGAAATGCAAAGCTCGGGAAAAACGCCACGTAGTTCCCTGTCCGCTGCGCCACGATGCGGTCGATAATGTGGGCAATCTTCGGGGCATCGCGTTGTCGGTCACGGTAGAGAGTCGACACCTCCGGCACGACCAGAATTTTCCGGTTCTGCGGCGGGAAAGGCGACGGAAATTCTGCTGTAAAGGTGCGCTCCGGGGGAAAGCCCAACACATCCTGGTAAAAGGCAAACGGCGTCAAGGTGGCAGACATCGCCACGACGCTATGAAACCCCGCCAGACGCTCGTGGAGAAAGCGCGCCGCATCTTTACACAGCACCTTGAACACTGCGTCGTCTGGGTGATGGTAATAGAGATAGGAAAACTCGTCCCCCCCCAAAGCCAGTACATCGCAAAACCGCTGAAAGCTGTAGTAAAAATCTTGCAGTGGATCACCGCCTGGAGCGTGCCCGCTGCGGCGGCGATAAATGGCATAATCGACCATCAACGTTTCGAGCTGACTGCGCAGGTCGGCAAAAAACGCCAGGGGTGGCTCGACGAGGGTCGGCCCGCCTACGACTGGCGTGTCCAGGGCATCGCCGTACAACATGGGGAAGAGACTGTCCAGGCTCTGGAAAAAGGTCTCGAAATCACGGAACAGACGCGGCAGCTCGTCACCACAAGACGCCAGCAGCTGACGCACGCGGCGCTGACGCAAGAGCGGCGAATAGTACTCCCGGCCGCGGGCATACAGGTTGTGTGCTTCGTCAATAATGAGCAGACAATCGTCGTAGGACGTATCCTGAAAAAAGCGCCGCAAATAGACGCCAGGATCGAACACATAGTTATAGTCCCCAACAATCACGTCGGCTTCCAACGCCACATCGAGTGACAGCTCAAACGGACAGATCTGGTAGCGTCGTCCGGCTTCGGCACAGGTGTCTGGCCCTACCAGGGGCAGGTTCAGGAGGCTGTCAATCACGCCAGAATGCTCGATTTTATTGGCATAGTCCTTGGCAAAGCCGCACAGGCTTTCATGACAGTAATACACCTCATTCAGGCAGCTTTTTTCTTTGGCACGGAGATGCACGGCCGTGAAGGGTACGCCTTGCTGCGCCATCTGTTGGAGCGTGTCAACGGCAAGCTGTTGCTGGGTCGTTTTGGCAGTGACGAAGAACAGCCGTAACCCCTCGCGCAGGGCATATTCCACCGCCGGATACAGCGCCGCGACGGTCTTGCCTATGCCCGTCGGTGCCGACAATAAGACACAACTGCGGTCCTGGAGAGCAAGACGGATCTGCTCCATCATGGTGTCTTGATATGGGCGCAGGCTGGGAAACGGGAACTGCAGGCGCTGCAGCTGGCTGCGGCGGCGGGCTGCTCGTGCCAACCGCGCCTCGTAACGGGCGATGATGCGGCGCAGCTGCTGCACGAGCCACGCTTCACTCTGCGACCCGTCCGGGTCTACCACGAGTGTCTTCTGCTGCTCTGCCGCGAGGTTCACCAGCACAAGGTGACCACGTACCGGCCCAACGTGTTGCTGTCGGAGCAGATAAACGTACAGCGCCAGCTGACGTTCATAGAGCGGATAATCACTCAGCTCGATGGCGGGAAACTGCTCTTCAGGCACCAGGAGGCTCTTGATCTCCTCAACGATCAGCCCTGCGTCATCTTCGTAGAGGCCATCAATACGCCCCTGGATGTGGACGGTGTAGGCATCCACAAGCATCTGGTGTTGAATGGCGACTTCCGCACGGTATGAAGGCTGCACAGCAAGTTGTTCGGCCTGGTGGACCGTGTGGACGTGCCGGCCCATGGCAGCGCGCTGCCGCAGCATCGGCGCGACGGATACCCCACCAGGGAAAGACTCCGCGGTGAGAAGATCTCCCACACTTAACCATACAGTAGGGGTCGTTTGATCAAAACGGATAGTCATAGGGGTATTATGCAGAAGATGGTGGGTAAAAGGCAAAACCGAATATGACAGGGGCTGCACTCAGGAGACATTGCCAGCGGGGAGGACATCTGTTAGACTGCCCCAGGAAATGGCGCAGTGATGTTTCACCTCCTGTGCATAATTCACAAGCGTTTTTACTGATTCGTATAGAGTCAATTATAAATCCTACTCATTTTATGCAACCCGTTGTTTTTTCTTAGAAATTTCGTCTCACATTGTCTCAGGAATTCCCTGCGTATGGACCTCAATATGGAAATTTCTCCCTGGTAATCAGAAATTATTCACATATTTTCCACAGCAAAGGTGCCATCGATACATAGCATGTACTCCTCCTCTGTGATGCTGTGAGAGGAACTCCTGTGTCGTCTTCCACTGTGCCGAAAGCTCCAGCAGAAACGCGACAGCGCTATCAAGGGTTGGCTCTCTTTGCCGATCCGATTCACGAATACATCTCTTTTACGGTCCCACATACAGCAACGGAGCAGACGGCAGAGATCACCGAGAAAGAACTCATCGATTCTCCCTGGGTGCAGCGTCTGCGCTACATTTACCAACTGCAGAGCGCCCGGTGGGTGTTTCCGGCGGCCGAGCATAGTCGTTTTCAACATTCGCTCGGCACCATGCACATCGCCGGGCGATTTGCCAAACAGCTCTATCCTTCCCTGCGGGAGGTAGAGCCGTCATGCCCCTCCTTCGCCTACATAGAGGAAATGTTGCGGGTCAGTGCACTCTTGCACGACGTAGGGCACGGTCCGTTCTGCCATTTTTTCGATGACAACCATTTAGCCCAATACGGCATCAGCCACGAAGCGGTGGGACACCGGATCATCACGCATGAGCTGGGAGCGCTCATCCGGGGCTTGTGCCGGAGCCCGAGCGGCAGGTTTGCCGAGGGGGAAGTGATCGAACCGCAGCATATTGCGTACCTTATGCACAAGAAAGCGCCTGGTGACACCCATGCGCCTCGCTGGCTGCGGTTGTTGAAGCCAGTGCTCTGTGGCATGTACACGGCCGATAACCTCGATTACGTTCTACGGGATTCTTACATGTGCGGCATTGCCATTGGTCCAGTGGATCTCGAACGCTTACTCCACTACAGCTTCCTCACCGAGCAGGGTCTTACCCTCCATAAGGCGGGAATTGGCGCCTTGACGATGTTCCTCAATGCCCGCCTGTACTTGTACACCCACGTGTATTTTCATCGCACCACCCGCGCCATTGACTTGCATCTGCGGGAGATCTTTCCGGACACGATGCAGCATATCTTCCCTGGTAACCCACTGGACATGTTACCACAGTATCTCCGCCTCACGGATTGGTCCCTGTTAGAAACCGTGCGGGACTGGGAGGACGATGCGCTGCCGGCAAAACGCCTCCTGGGTCGGGAATGGGCCGCCATTCTGCGCCGTGAAGTGAAATGGAAAATGGCCTACGATGCCACTATTACGGTGCGTGGTGTGGAGCGTCAGACAGCGGAACCTCTCGATCTCGACCAGCTGATGGCCCGTATCCGCTGCGCCCTCCCCTCAGACTGGCGCGCCACACCCTTTCAACTCGATGCCGCCGCCCAGGATCCGCGCAATATCAATCTCCTGGCCGTCGGAGATAGTCCTGTATCCATCTATGATCCCGCCACAGGCGAAGTCCACACGGAACTCCTCGAAGAAATCCTGGAGCATATCCCGGTGAAGGTGGTGCAATACCGCTTATACACCATGAGTCATGCGAGTGATCAGCCCCTGGCCAAGGCCTGCGCCCAGGCTTTCGCCCGGCACACAACATCTCAGCAACCCGCAGCGCAAAGGTGCTGACAGGGCGCGCTCCGTTGACAGAGCCAAGGAATTTCGCTACAGTAACCCCCTGATTGTATGGCGGGATGTAGTGCACATCATAGGTCTTTGCCTCGAAACCATGGCTCCCTGAGAGACAGATAAAAGGACAAAGCGATGAGCGACCAGCCACGCCGAGGCACAGTTGTGGTTGATTTCGATGGAACAATCTGTGAACATCGCTTTCCAGCTTTTGGGGAGCCAATTGCTGGAGCTCGTGAGGCCCTACAACGTCTGAAACAGGCTGGGTTCTGGATCATTATTCAGACAGTACGCACCTCCTCATATTATCGCACCGTAGGCATGTACCAGCCAGAGGTGAACAGCCCGGAGGCGGTGCGTGCGTACCTGGAACACCACCAGATCCCATTCGATGAAATCTGGCTCCCCGATAAACCGGTGGCGCTGGCCTATATCGATGATCGTGGTCTGCGCCTGGTCGGCGACCGCAAGCGGAGTAACTGGCAAGACATCGTCGAATTTCTGCTCCCAGCGCAGAAACGTCGTGGACAGTGACGGGAGGCAACAAGAGCGGTATATGGCGATCTTTACCTTAGAAGAAGCACGAGCCTTGTTACCACAGATCAAGGAACTCACGCAGCGGTACTACAACAACGTTGAGGAGCTGCAAGAGAGCCTGCAGGATCCGCAGGATACCGCTGCCGTCAAACGCCTCGAAAACCGCATCAATGCGGAACTCCAGCAGTGGGCCGCGGCGGTGCGAGAATTGGGGGTGGAGGTTAAAGGACTGTGGCTGGCGGATTTCGATTCTGGAGATGGCTATTACTATTGTTGGCAATTGGGCGAAGACGATATCGAACATTTTCACCGCTATGAGACCGGTTTTGCAGGGCGTCGTCCCATCGAACGGCTCGGGTAGTGCACGCCCAATCTGCTCCTTTCCCTGCCCGTCTGCTGTGTCACAGCGTGCCTTGACTTCGCCATGGCCCTACGCTATCCCTAGTGGGGGGAGGAATCGTTGCTGTCGCTATACGCGCCTTGTGCACCACTGCCAGCTCTCTCTCTGGAGGTATGCCTGCCGTGGCAAACAGACGTGGAGTCGCACCCTCCCCGCTCAGGCAACGTCACTGCTGGATGTTGGTGCTACTCAGCGTGACGCTCGGTGTCTGGCTCTCGGGGTGCAGTATCGGCTATCTGTGGCACGTGACGGTAGGACAGGCCAAACTGCTGACACGCCAACAGGCAGTGACTGACGTCCTGCGCGATTCCCAGTTAAGCCCGGCAGAACAACAGAAAATACGCCTGATTCTTGACGTGCGGACGTTTGCTATTGAGCAGCTGGGGCTGAACATGAGTAAGAGCTATACAACCTTTGTCCGTGTCGACGGACCCTACGTGAGCTACACCGTGTCGGCAGCTCCCAAGGATGCGTTGCAACCGTATACCTGGCGTTTCCCCATTGTGGGGCGAGTACCGTATAAAGGCTATTTTCAGAAAGAATACGCGCGCCAGGAAGAACAGAAGCTGGCGGCACAGGGGTACGACACGTATATGCGTGGTGTGCAGGCGTTTAGTACGCTGGGCTACTTCAACGACCCCATTCTCTCCTGTATGCTGACCTATGACGACGCGACCTTGATCAGTACCATCATCCACGAGTTACTGCACCAAACCGTCTGGATCAAGGGCCACGTGAGCTTCAATGAAAGTCTGGCGAATTTCATCGGGGAACACGGCACGCTGGCCTATCTGACGCAACGCTATGGCGCAGCAGCTCCTGAGGTACAACACTACCGGGATGTGCGCGCCGATGCCAGGGTGTTCCAAACCTATATGCATGCCCTTATCGAGCGCGTAAAAGCCTTGTATCAGCAACCGATCAGTCGTGCCGACAAACTCCACCATCGTGAACAACTCTTTGCAGACGCGAAAACAGCATATCCCTCCGTCTTCCCGAACATGAAGACACCTTACTATCGGCGCTATTTTGAACGACGCCTGCTCAACAACGCCATACTGCTATCTTTTCAGCAATACCATAGCGATGTGACGTTTTTTGAGCAAGCCCTGGCCGAGCATAATGGCGATCTACGACGGATGATCACAGCCTTCAAAACACTGCATCCAGACCAGATCCCCGCCTCGTTTCATAAGCGCGAGTGAATACTGCCTGGTCTGTACACAGGTGTTTGTATCATCGCGAAGTCAGCAACACGTGCGAGACAGCACACCGACGACGTGAGAGGTGGTACGCCATGTATCGTATATGCTTTGGAATCATCTTTAGTCTCGTCTACATGCTCTGTAGTGAGTGGGTACACGCTCAACAGACGAAGGCATTGCGTATGATCGTTGTCCAGGACAAGCAGGCCGCGCAACAAATCCACCAGCAGCTGCAGCAGGGGGCCTCGTTCAGTGGCCTGGCAGGGACAAAATCCATCGGCGCAGAACGTCGCGTGTGGGGCTACATTGGTCTCGTACGCACCGATGAAGTGCAGGCAGAGCTTCGCTCAGCTGTGCAGAAACTGCGCCCGGGAGAAATCAGCGAGGTCCTCGCAGTCGGCAAGCGTTTCGTGATTGTCAAGGCGATCTCGCCGGAGATCCAACGGCATTTCGAGGTGGCCGATCGCGCCCTCAAGGAGGGGAAATTCCCGCCAGCCATTCAGGCTTTGCAAGCGGCCCTGGCTCTTGAGAAAGATAACATACAAGTCTACCTCAAACTTGGCTATGCCTACGACCAGGCGAAGCAATATGAGGCCTCTATCGCGGCCCTGGAAAAAGCCCAGAGCTATGCCCCCCAGGAAGCCCAAACGGCTCTTATGCTCGGCGCCACGCACACGCATCTGGCTATCGACAAAAAAAACCGCACGCATGCCCAGGAAGCGGTGAAGTACTATGAACAAGCCCTCAAACTCAACGAACGTTTTGCTCCAGCAGTGCATTTCGGTTTGGGGAAGGTCTACCTGGTCGCCCTACAACAACCGGAAGTCGCCCTGAAGCATCTCGAACAAGCCGTCAAAATTACCCCGCGCACGCCTGAACTGTACCGGCTGCTCGTGCAGGCGTATTACGATACACAGCAGTATCAGCAAGCCATACAACATCTACGCCTGGCCCAGGGTATGGGCTACGATTTTCCGGATCTGCGTGAGGCTCTGGCTAAGGTCAAAAAATAATCGTCAGGTGTGGAGGAGAGACATGCAGAGGGGGAGATACGCTGTCCTCATGTTCCTGCTGTGCAGCCTGGCAGCGTGCCGATCACACAATACCATCCTGCACAGTACCTCGGAAGAGCAGGCCTTTCACCAACGCTACCTCAACAAACCATTCTACACCGCCATAGTGCTGCGCCCTTACGACTATGGAGAGGCCTACCTCATAGATCTCACTGGCGAAATTGCCGAAGCCCCGTCCGAAACACCACGTGCTTCTATCACCGTCCCACTCGGCACGCCTGTCACCATAACCGGCCTTGATGAGCAACATGTCCTGGCGCACATTGACGGCCATACCCGCCCCTTTCGGTTGCTGCTCCGGACGAAGCAAGGCACAGTATCTGATGTTGCTGAAGAATTGCGCCTGATGCTCTCGGAAACTGCGCCGCTGCAAGAGGCTCGCCCGGCAATGCGGCCGTTCATCTCCCGCCAGGAGGTCACGCGCGGCATGTCCCGGCGGGAGATCCACATGAGCTGGGGGCAACCCGACAGAGCCATGAGCTCGCCTGGCGCGTCAGGATTCCTGGAAGAGTGGATCTACTTCGACCGCCGCATCCATCTGTTCTTGCACAACGGCTTTATTACCAATTGGCAGCAATTTTAACAGAGGGTCAGTTGGCTCCCCCGGCAGCTCTGCGCCGGGCTGTGATGCGGGCCCATTAGAGCAATTTCGCCGAGGCTTCGGCAAACTTGAGCAGGAGGTTGGGGAAAAGGCCCAGGAGCAGCGTCGCCGCAACCATCACGAGCAAACCCACCGCCAGGGGGCGCGAGGACGACAGCACAGGCTGTCCGAGTGGTTGCTCCATAAACATGGTCTTGATCACCATGAAGTAGTAATACGCGGCAATGGCACTGGTCGCCACACCAATAATGGCCAGCACGACGAAGCCCGACTCGATGGCAGCGCGGAAAATCACCAGTTTTCCGACAAACCCTGCCGTCGGGGGAATGCCGGCAAGCGACAGAAAGAAGATGATGTAGAGGAGGGCTGGGAGCGGATGCGTGCGACCGAGGCCAGTGAAATCGGTGATGTGATCGCCCCGAAAGCCGCGATGCGTCAGCAGAATAATCATGCTAAACGTGCCCATGGTGGTAAACATGTAGACAAAAATATAGAACAACATGCTGGACAGACCGAGGTCTTTGGCATGCGACGCCGCCACGATGCCAATTAAGGCATAGCCCGCATGGGAAATACTCGAGTAGGCCAGCATCCGTTTCAGACTCGTTTGCGCAATAGCGACCACGTTCCCCAGGATCATGCTCAACGCGGCCAGAACCCACCACAACACTTCCCAGTGCTGCACCGTGGGCCCTAGCGCCATAATAAACACCCGTCCTATGCCGGCAAACGCCGCCGCTTTCACCGCCGATGACATATACGCAGTAATCGACGTCGGAGCCCCTTCATAGGCGTCTGGAGCCCACATATGGAAGGGCACTGCCGCAATTTTGAAGCCAAAGCCAGCCACCAGCAAAATGACGGCAAGAATCAACGCCGGGTTGTCCAGCGACAGCCCGCTCAGACTCTGTGCCACCGTCGCGAGATGCGTACTCCCAGTCAAGCCATAGATGAGCGCAAGCCCGTAGAGCAGAATCCCTGAGGTAAAGGCGCCCATCAGAAAATACTTCACCGCCGCCTCTGTCGAGGCCACATCACGACGCATAAAGCCCGCCAACACATAGGTCGACAGCGACATGAGCTCTAGCCCCAGGTAAATGGTGATCAAGTCACCGCCACCGGCCATAAACATCATGCCCACTGTCGCAAACAGCAGCAAAGCGTAATATTCGCCATAATGGGTCGCTTCATCGTCGAGATAGCGCAAGGACACGAGCACCGTGAGGATGACGGCCAGGAGGAAGAGCACCTTGAAAAAGGCGGCATAACTGTCGGCGATGAACATCCCCGCGAAGACAGGACCTCCCGTAGCGGGCAACAGCGCCATCACCAGGAAAGTAACGAGCACCACGCCAATACAGCCCCAACCGAGGCGCTGCTTATACTGACGTTGCGTACCAATATCCACCAGGAGAACGACGCAGGCGGCAAGAGTGAGGAGCATTTCCGGCAGGAGCGCCAGAATGTCACGCAACGGCGGAGCAGGAATAGGCATGATTAGCGACCCTCCGTCTGGGCGGTATGCCGGCGCACCGCGGCAGGCGCTGGACGAGCGACCTTTTGCACGTCCTCAAGGTAGGCTTGCTGACGTTCCTGCATTTGCGACACATAGTGCTTGACGGTCGGTTCCGTGAGGTTCAGATAGGGACGCGGATACAGCCCTATCCAGAACATCAAGATCACCAGCGGCAACATATAGGCAATCTCCAGACTGTCCATATCCCGCATGGTCTGGTTTTCAGGCGTGGTGGGCTCACCAAACATGGTGCGCTGGTAGAGCCAGAGCATATAGGCGGCGCCGAGCACAATGCCGAGCACGGCAAAGCCCGCATAGACGATATTGGTCTTGAACATGCCAACCAGGATGAGGAACTCTCCGACAAAGCCGTTCAAACCCGGCAAGCCAATGGACGAAAACATCGTCACGGCAAAAAACACCGCAAAAATCGGAATGGTCGTGGACAGCCCGCTGAACGCGGCAATTTCACGTGTATGGCGTCGCACATAGATGATGCCAACCAGCAAGAACAGGGCTCCTGTTGATACGCCGTGATTGATCATTTGGATAATGCCACCCGTCACCCCTTCCGGATTCAGGGCAAAAATCCCTAACATGAGAAAGCCCATGTGGCTGACACTCGAATAGGCGATAAGCCGCTTCATATCCTTCTGGGCCATGGCCACCAGGGCACCATAGATGATGCCGATGATCGCCAGCAGGGCCATAAACCCGACCATGTTATGGCTCGCCACGGGCAACAGGGGCAGGCTGAAACGGACAAAACCGTAGGTGCCCATTTTTAACAACACCCCCGCCAGGATGACGCTCCCAGCGGTCGGCGCGTCCGTGTGCGCATCCGGCAGCCAGGTATGGAACGGGAACATGGGCACCTTGATGGCAAACCCCAGGAAAAATCCCAAGAAAATGAGATCCTGGGCCGACAACCCGGCAAATACCGGTGCCGTTGGCACCCGCAAATTGGTAATAAGTTCCAACACATTGAAGGTGAGCTGTCCTGTACCGTAGTCAGGATTGCCGTTGAAGAAATAGAGCGCCAAAATACCGAGGAGCATGAACACCGAGCCAAACAGCGTATAGAGAAAGAACTTGATCGCCGAGTAGAGGCGCCGCCCATGGCCCCAGATGCCGATCAGGAAATACATGGGCACGAGCATGATTTCCCAGAAGATGTAAAACAGGAAGAAATCCATGGCCATGAAGACCCCGAGCATGCCGGTCTCCAGAAAGAGCAGACACACGTAGTACTCTTTCTGACGCTCTTCGATATCTGGGAAGGAACACAACACGATAATAATGGATAACAACGTCGTGAGGAGAATAAGCAGGATGCTGATACCGTCAACGCCAAGGAAATACGACACCCCGAGGGAAGGAATCCAGCTCGCATACTCGACGAGCTGCATCTTCGGCGTGCCCGCCTCGAAGTTGCCAAGCAGCACGAGGGAAAACACGAAGGTGAGCGACGTAAAAATGACCGCGATGGCTCTGATCATCTGCGTCTCCTGCGCTGGCACAAACAGCATCAGCAGGAGAGCTCCAACAATCGGCGTGTACGTCAGCACCGACAGGATAGGGGTGCCTCCCATCGCATGCTCGAGAATGAACTCCATGTGGGTACTCCTTTGTCCTTGGCCCGTGTAACTTACGTGAAGATGAGATAGATGGTGGCAAATACGAAGACACCCAAGGCCATCACCAACAAATAGTTCTGGACGATGCCAGTCTGGAACAAGCGAAACGCTCGGGCACCGCTTTGCACCAGGACGGCGACGCCATTGACCGACCCATCGACAACGAGACGATCGACAATGCCGGACCAGTTGGCATACAGGCGCGTAAACGCGGCGCACCCATTGACGACGCCATCCACGACGCGGGCATCCACGGCCCAGAAAGCATTCATGGCCCACGTCACGGGACGGACAATGAAGGCATCGTAAAATTCATCAATGTAGTACTTATTGAGTAACATCTGGTAGGCGAAGGCAAAGCGTTCCGCCAGGCGCCTGGGCAGTGCTGGATTCTGCACGTAGAAGCGGTAGGCAGTAAAGAGCCCGCCCAGGGCGACGAGCGTTGAAAGCAGCATCAACGGCACGTCCGGCCAGAAGTGAAAGGCATGCGGCATGGTGCGCCCCGCCGTGATGAAAGGCATGCGCCAGAAACCTGTGGAACAGGCCATTCTCGGGCGGAATACCCACCACAAAGCCGCCAATGATCGACAACACCGCCAGCACCTGTAACGGCACGAGCATGGCAGGGGGCGATTCGTGCGGATGCACATGGTGGGTATCAAAGCGCTCCTGTCCCCAGAAGGTCAGGAAGAGCAAGCGAAACATGTAAAAAGAGGTCATGAAGGCCGCGCACACCCCAAAAACCCACCATAACACATTGAGCCCACCGCTCTTGACCGCCGAGGCAAGAATTTCGTCCTTACTCCAGAAACCAGCCAGAGGAAAAATCCCCGCAATGGCCAGCGTCGCCACCGCCATGGTCATGTACGTGCCGGGGATGTGCTGTCGCAGCCCGCCCATGTGCCGCATGTCTTGCTCGTCGTGCATGGCGTGAATGACACTGCCGGCCCCGAGGAAGAGCAGGCCTTTGAAAAAGGCATGCGTCATGACGTGGAACAAGCCCGAGGAGAAGGCGCCCACGCCACAGCCGAGAAACATGTAGCCCAGCTGACTGACCGTCGAATAGGCCAGCACACGTTTGATATCGTTTTGCACCAACCCGATGCTGGCAGCAAATATCGCCGTAAACGCCCCAATCCCTGCCACCACATGCATCGACACCGGCGCCAGCATAAAGAGCGCCTGGCTCCGCACCACCATATAGACCCCAGCCGTCACCATGGTGGCCGCATGGATGAGCGCACTGACCGGCGTCGGACCCTCCATGGCGTCCGGCAGCCACACATACAACGGCACCTGGGCCGATTTCCCTATGGCCCCGACAAACAGCAACAAGGTGATAGCGGTGGCAATGCCGACCGTCATGACGCGTCGGATCAGCGGCTTTGGCAAAAACCTCGGTCATAGTTCAGCGACCCGGTCGTCCAGAACATGAGCGAGATCGCCAGGATGAACCCGGCATCGCCGATGCGGTTGACGATGAACGCCTTCTTCCCCGCATTAGACGCCGACAAGCGCTCATACCAGAAGCCAATCAACAGATACGAACACAGCCCCACGCCTTCCCAACCGACGAACATGAGCAGGTAGTTGTCCGCCAGCACCAGAATGAGCATAGAGGTCATGAACAGATTCAGGTAGGTAAAAAAGCGCGGGTAGCTCGGATCGCCGTGCATGTAGCCAATGGAATAGACGTGCACGAGAAACCCGACGCCACAGACAACGAAGAGCATAATGGCACTGAGCGGATCGACCAGAAACGCCATGTCCGCCGAGAAGGAACCGGCAAACATCCACGTATAGAATTTGGCATGAATAGGCTGCGACGGATTGGCTATGATACGAATAATAACGATCAGGGCCAGCAACAGAGAGATGCCAACCGAGCCTACCCCCAGGATGTGGGCCTTATCGCGAAACACGCGGCGGCCCAGGAGCCCATTCAAGAGCACTGCCAGAGCTGGGAAGGCTGGTATAAGCCAGACAAGAACATTCATAACACACGCTGCTCCCTATGGGTGAAGGGTGCCTTCTGGCGCGGCTCGTGCCGTCCGTGCCTCGCACGTCTCCGGCGCGTCAGAGACACGGTGTTATCAGCCTTTCACCATTTCAAGAGGTTGACTTCATCGAGGTTATACGTCGCTTTGCCACGATAGAGAGCAATGACCAGGGCGAGGCCAATCGCCGCTTCAGAAGCAGCGACAGCAATGATGAACAGCGTAAATATCTGGCCTCGGAGATCTTGCAAATAGTGCGAGAAGCTAATGAACGTGAGGTTGACAGCATTGAGTATGAGTTCAATCGACATCAGCACAATGATGGCATTCCGACGCGTCAATACCCCAATAACCCCAATGACAAAGAGCAAGGCGCCAAAGGTTAGATAGAAAGGCAGGGGAATCACGACTTCCTCCATATGGATGACGCTTATACGGCGTGCCGATCCGACTCCGGCGACTGCGCCAGCGCCGGCATCTCAGGCAGCGCAGAGGTCAGTTCTTCTTCTTGCGCCAGTTCCCGCGCTAAATAGATCGCTCCAACCATCGCTGCCAGGAGAATAATGGAGGCAATTTCAAATGGCAACACATAGTCCGTAAATAATGCCTGCCCTATGGCTTTCGGAGTGCCCAGGGGCTGGCTGACGTCGGTCGCAGAGGCGCTGAGCTTCTCAAAGCCTTTGGTCGTCGCAATAATGATCCACAGCCCCGTCAGCCCTGCCAGCACCACCGCCACACCACTTTGCCCTGTCCATTGGCGCAGACGGAGGGCGCGTGGAATATTGACCAGGAGAATGGCAAAGAGAAAGAGCACCGTGACGGCTCCGGCGTAGACGAGCACCTGCACCGCAGCTAAAAACTCTGCCCGCAAAAGTACGTATGTGGCGCCAACACAGGCAAACGTCAAGAGCAGAAATAAGGCAGCATGCATGACATTTTTGCGGGTGATCACCATGATTGCCGAAGCAATCCCGCCAATAGCAAAGAGAAAGAAAAAGAAGTACATCAGGATTTCCCCTCATGAGTGCGGAGAAAGTCGAGCAACCATAGCACAGCAGGCACGAGCCTGCAACTGTTTTCACAACACTTAGTACAGCTCCACAGCAACAGATGACCACTCTCCAGTGCCGCACAAGAGGTGCGAACGCGCTGCACATGGACATTAATTAGCCGTGCGCAGCACTCACAGACCCTGGAACAAGAATTGCACTGACTGTTCTGCCAGACGCAACACACCGCCGGGTAAGACCCCCAGATACAGGGTACCAAACGCCGTCAGAGCCAACAATACCACGGTCGTCGGGGCCACAGGCGGTCCTGCAGCGCGCCGTCTGGCTCGTGCATGTACATCATGATGACGACACGCGCATAATAGACCACAGAGACTACACTGGTGAGCACCCCGATGAGCGCCAGGCTATAGTAACCACTCTGGACCGCGGCACTGAAGATGTAGAACTTCCCAGCAAACCCCGCCGTGGGTGGGAAACCTGCCAGCGCAAACATGAACAGCGTCATCAGTGCCGCCAGCCAGGGCTGCGTGGTGCCCAGGCCAGCGTAATCGTCAAAGGCGTAGCGTTCATCCCCCGGCTTCGCCACCACCATCAACACCGCAAACGAGCCGATGGACATGAGGGCATAAGCCAGCAGGTAGTACAGCATACTGCTCACCCCTAGCGCACTCTGCGCCACGAGCGCTACCAGGGCATAGCCAGCATGCGCGATGCTTGAATAGGCCAGCATGCGCTTGAGGCTCTGCTGCACGATGGCAACGATGTTGCCCAGAATCATCGTCAATGCCGCCAGGAACGCAAGGATTGGCACCCATTCCTGCACCAGCGCCGGGGCTGCCAGGCCATGCGAAAACACGCGCACGAAGGCCGCAAAGGCTGCGGCCTTGGGACCAGCGGTCATGAACGCTGTCACCACCGTGGGGGCACCCTCGTACACATCCGGAGCCCACATGTGAAAGGGCACCACGGCCGCTTTGAAGCCCAGTCCCACCATGAGCAGCCCCATGCCCAGGAACGTCAGAGGGGACACGCCGGTTTCGGCAACCGCCCGGCCCAGTGCCAGGAGATTGGTATGCCCATGCGCACCGTAGATGGTGGCAATACCATAGAGAAAAAATGCCGAGGAAAACGCCCCCAGAATAAAATACTTGAACGCCGCTTCCTGCGAGCGTGGTTCCTGCCGTTGCAGACCGGCAAGAATATAGGTGGCAATAGATAAGGTTTCGATAGCCAGGAAAATCATCACCAGATCGGCCGCCGCGGCGACAAACATAAAGCCAGCGGTGGCAAAGAGCACTAAGGCATAGTACTCGCCCGCCTGGATGTCCTCGCGTCGCACATAGCTCACCGACAGCAGAATGGTCAACCCGGCGATGAGTAAAAACGTCACGTTAAAGAACGCTCCTACGCCGTCGGCAACCGCCATGTTCAAAAAAGCCGCACGCGGGGCACCACTCTGGACGACCGTCAAGAGCAGTGCCACCAACACACCGACGATACCGACGACTTCATTGACATACCGACTCCGTGGGGTGAGAAACAGGTCGAGGACGAGAATGACCAGCCCTGTCACCAGTACGGTGATATGGGGGAGCAAGACTCCCGTACTTTCCAGCAACGCCGTGGCGTCCATAGACCTTCCCAATCAAGCAGCGCCATACCAGAGCACCAGGACAGTAACACGGACACCTATGAGCCGTGCGCAGCACCTAGTGCCGCATGAGGCTCAGAGTATCCGCATCCACCGTCTCTTTGGCGCGATAAATGGTGAGCAGAATCGCCAGACCCACTGCCGCTTCCGCTGCTGCCACCGTGATAACAAGGAAAACAAACACATGTCCGCTCAAGTCGTTGAACATGCGGGCATAGGCCATAAAGCTGAGGTTGACGGCATTGAGCATGAGCTCAAGCGACATCAGCATAATCAGTGCATTCCGGCGTAACAGTACACCGACAGCACCGGTAATAAACAGTATGGCACTGACCACGAGGTAATGTGAGATCGGTATCATCATGTCCGCTCCCTAGTGCTGCGCACCGCAATTGCCACCGCTGGTCAGGCTCGCTCGACGTATGGACAATGGCTCGGAGGACTCCCGCTGTGTTGCACTAGAGCGTGCGGCGCTTCGCCAGAATGACTGCCCCAATAATCGCCACGAGCAACAGGATAGAGGTCAGTTCAAAAGGCAACACAAACGGTCCAAACAGATGCATGCCAACTGCCTGTATGGTGCCGAAATCCTCCCCGGGTGGGGCGAGTGTCTCCGGCTGCCCCTGACGGAAAAGCCCGGCCAGCTGGAGCACCAGTAAGACACCAATGACCCCGGCGGCGATCCAGGCGGGTGTACTGCCTTCGCGCTGAAACGTCTCCTGCGGCATGTTGAGCATCATAATCACAAAGAGGATCAGCACCATGACCGCGCCAGCATAGACGAGCACCTGGATCACGGCGACAAACGCACCGCTGAGCAAGATGTACAATCCCGCCAAACACAGCATGGTGATGACGAGATAAATGGC
This sequence comes from uncultured Gammaproteobacteria bacterium, assembly GCA_963773125.1. Classification (GTDB taxonomy): domain Bacteria; phylum Tectomicrobia; class Entotheonellia; order Entotheonellales; family Entotheonellaceae; genus CAVZBC01. Next base: position 39,884 of record CAVZBC010000002.1, read on the forward strand.
ACTGCTCATCGGATTGCGGTGCCACACGACCATAACGCCGCACACCACGCTAACCATCGCGAAGACCCAAAAGAGGAACACCTCCATCTTACGCCTACCTCTTACGCGCTCAGGTCACCAGGAGCACCACTATCGCCGTCACCAGCAGATTGACCAGCGCCAGCGGCAGCAGCACTTTCCACCCTAAGCGCATCACCTGATCATAGCGAAAACGTGGCAACGACCAGCGGACCACGAGCAAAATCCAGCATCCCACCAGGACTTTGAAGCTAAACGCCCCGACCTGCATGCACACCACCAGCCAGTGCGGCAGCGCCCACGTCCCCAGGGCAAAGGGCCAATGGAACCCATCCGCCTGCAAATACGGCACCTGCCAGCCGCCGAAGAACAGCGTTGTGGTCAACCCAGCAACGATGATAATTTCCACGAACTCCGCGAGAAAAAACATGCCGAATTTCATGCTGCTGTATTCGACGAAATAGCCAATAATTTCCGATTCCCCCTCCGGCAGATCGAACGGCACGCGTTTATTCTCCGCCAATGCCGCGGCGAGGAAGAGACAAAACGCCAGCGGTTGCACAACAATGCCCCACATGGGGAGGAAGCCCCACAGCAGTTCGCCTTGCTGGCGCACAATCACATCGAGCCGGGCGGACTGATAGATCATCAAAATGCCCAGGATCGACAACCCCATGCTCAGTTCGTAAGAGATCATCTGCGATGAGGCACGCAGCCCGCCGAGCAAGGCATAGTTATTATTGGACGCCCAGCCTGCCAGCATGGTGCCGTAAACCGCCAGTGAGGAAATCGCAAAGATGTACACAATACCGACATTTAAATTGGCCACCTGTAAGGGAATTTCGCGGCCAAAGAGATACACCACATCGCCGAAGGGAATAACGGCAAATACCACCAGGGCGGGGAACATTGCCGCCGCTGGCGCCAGCGTATGCAAGGTCCGATGCGCCCCCTCGGGGATGAAATCCTCCTTGGTGATCATTTTGATGCCATCCGCCAACGGATGCAGCAGACCTAAGGCGGTGATGCGCCCGAGGTTGGCGCGATTCGGGCCAATCCGATCTTGCATGACAGCGCTCTGTTTGCGCTCTGCCCAGGTCAAAAGCCCAGCGAGGCTGAGCAGGGCAAAGAGCACCAGCAACACTTTGACAAGCACAATGAGAAAATCGACAAACACCGCTGCCCCTTTACTGAGATGTGCGGACTGCGGCCGCAGAGCGTCTCTCTGCACCAGCAGTCCTACAGTGCTTTACAAAATCGACACCGTCTCCGGCAGACAGCGCTTCTCGCGCACGTGGTAGTCAAACTCCGCCCGGAATTTGTTGATGGCGCTTTCTACGGGCCACACTGCGGCATCACCGAGCGGACAAATGGTGCGCCCAAAGATGTTCGTCCCCATGTGCAACAGGAGATCAACGTCACCAGGACGACCTTCACCGTGTTCAATGCGGTGCAAAATCTTCTCCATCCAGCCGGTGCCTTCGCGGCATGGGCTACACTGGCCGCAGGATTCATCGTGGAAGAATTCGGCGATGATAAAGGTCGACTGCACGATGCACACCGTATCGTCGAGGACCATGATACCGCCCGAACCACCCATGCTCCCCGCCTGTTGCAGGGCATCGAAATCCGAGTTCACCTGCATGGCTTCTGCGGCAGTCAGGATAGGCGCCGACGCCCCGCCTGGAATGACCGCTTTGAGCGTGCGCCCGGCGTGCAGCCCACCAGCACACTCGAAAATAATGTCGCGCAGCGGCCCGCCTAACGGCAGCTCGTAGACACCGGGTTTTTGCACCTTACCACTGACACAGAACAGCCGCGTCCCGCGGTTGCGCTCTGGCCCGATGCTGTTGAACCACTCGGCGCCGCGTTCGATGATGTACGGCACATTGGCCAGCGTCTCGACGTTGTTGACCACCGTCGGCATACCAAACACGCCAATATTCGCCGGGAACGGTGGCTTGATACGCGGATAGGCACGCTTGCCTTCAAGCGACTCAATCAGCCCGGTTTCCTCACCACAGATGTAGGCCCCAGCTCCCCGGTGCAACAGGACGTCGAGTTGCATGTCGGTGCCGAGAATGTTCTTGCCGAGATACCCCGCGGCATAGGCCTCATCAATGGCCGCCTGCACCCGCCTGGCACCCAGGAAAAATTCGCCGCGCAGGTAGATAAAGGCCAAACGCACCCGCACCGCATAGCAACTGATAATCAGCCCCTCCAGCACCAGGTGCGGATAGTCCTCCAGCAACACACGATCCTTGAACGTGCCCGGTTCGGATTCGTCGCCGTTACAGATCAGGTAGCGGGGCCGATCGTCCTTCGGTAAAAAACCCCATTTCACCCCGGTGGGGAAACCTGCCCCACCGCGACCACGTAGGCCCGCATCGCGGATCATGGTGATGAGCTCATCTGGTTGACGCGCCTTGAGCACGTGTTCCAAGACGCGATAGCCACCATGCGCTCGATACGTCTCCAGCGTCCACAGATCAGCCGTACCAATATGCTGCAGTCAGAATTTTTTCCATGCCAGCGTCCTACGTCACGCTGCCCGTGGGCAGACAGCGCGCGCCTCTTCAGGGTAGGTCACGCAAAATCTGCGCGAGTTTGTCCTCGGTCAGATGCGTGTACATATCCTCATTGATATACATCATCGGTGCCTTGTCACAGGCTGCCAGGCATTCCATGCCGCGCAAGGTACACCGTCCATCCGGCGGTCGTTTCCCCAACCGCAATCCCCAGCGTGCTCTCCAGAAAGCGCAGCAGGCGCCGCGCCCCCCCAAGAGAGCATGGGAGGTTGATGCACAGCTGCAGCAAATATTTGCCCCGCGGTGCCGTGGGAAACATGGTATAAAACGTGGCCACGCCTTTGACGTCCACCATGGGCACCTGCAGCAGGTCTGCCACCGCCTGGCACACGGCATCGTCGATATAGGGAAACTCCCGCGCCGCCAAATGCAGGGCCGGCAACATCACTGCCCGACGCGTGGGATAGCGTTCGAGCAAGGCTCTGATCTGTTGTTCGCTCTGCGCCGAGAGTTGCACGGCCATAACGACTCTCTTCCTATCGGTCATTTTCACCGGCGATCATGTTGATCGTGCCAAAGGTGGCCACGATGTCAGCCACCATGCCACCTTTGATCATTTTCTGCAAGCCCTGCATCAGAGAAAACATGGCGGCCGCACCCGACACCGATACGGACGTCCAGTGCCATCGCTGATGACGTAAAACCCGAGTTCACCGTTGGCCCCCTCCACTGGGAAATACGCCTCCCCTGGTGGAGGTCGGATGCCTTCAATAACCAGCTTGAAATGGTTCATCAAGCCTTCAATAGTCCCGTAGACGTCCGCCTTGGGTGGCATGGTCATACGCGCATCATCGAGTTGCACAGGCCCGCTGGGCATTTGCGCCATACATTGCTCCACCATCCGCATGCTCTGGCGGATCTCTTCCATGCGCACGAGATAGCGATCGTAGTTATCGCCTTGCTCACCGAGCGGCACCTCAAACTCCAGACGGTCATAGACCAGATATGGATTGGCCTTCCGCACGTCATAATTCACCCCGGTGGAGCGCAACACCGGCCCCGTAAAACTCAGCGCTATGGCATCCTCAGGACCAATCATGCCCGTGCCCCGCATGCGGTCATAGAAAATGCGGTTCTTGCCCAACATCCGCTCAACATCCCGCATGGCGTCGGTCAAAATCTGCATGACGGTTTGCAAGCGGGCGGGGAACCCCTCTGGCAAATCGGCCATGACCCCACCGACGCGCGTATAGGTCGTGGTGAGACGGGCGCCACAGATGGCTTCCACCAGACGCCAGATCTCCTCGCGGGCTTTGATGAAATAAAAGTACACGGTGAATGCCCCTAACTCCATGGCATTGGCCGCGATACAGGTGAGGTGGTCGGTGATGCGCGACAATTCACTGACCAGGACGCGAATGTACTGGCAGCGTTCTGGCACCTGCACGTCGAAGAGCTTTTCTACCGCCATGCACGTACCCCACGTTGTTGATCAGCGGCGAGACGTAATTCAGGCGATCCGTGTAGGGGATCACCTGGGTATAGGTATGACTCTCCGATTCCTTTTCAAAAGCCCGATGCAGATAGCCAACTTCTGTGTCGCCATCAATAATGGTCTCCCCGTCAAGCTCGAGCGTCAGGTGAATCACCCCATGCATGGCGGGATGGGATGGGCCCATATGCAGTAACATATGGCGGGTCTCGACCCCCTGGGCATTGCGCTTGCCCTCATAAAACGACGGATCAAAGGCATTGTGATCGAGTGGCTGTTCTTTGTCCTGGGGATAATCTTTCCGCAATGGATGGCCCTCAAAGCCCTCATAGAGCAGAATGCGGCGCAGGTCTGGGTGGCCGTCAAAGGTCAACCCGAACATATCGTAGATTTCACGCTCGAACCAGTTCGCCCCCTCCCAGACCGGCATGAGCGAGTCAAGGCGGGGCTCACTGTCTGGCACGGGCGTCTTCAGACGCAAGCGCTGATTGTGCGGCAGGGAATAGAGATGCGCCACAACCTCGTAACGCGGCGTGCGTCCCATGGTGAGGTAATCTACCGCCGTCAGATCCATGAGGAAGTTGTACCGGCACGCCGGATCGTCACGCAGAAACTGCGCGACCTGACGCCACGAGGCGCGCTCCACGGTCACCGTCTCGTCGCCGTGCGCGGCGTGCTGCGCCACAATCGCCTGCGGAAAGCGTTGTTGCAGTGTCGTCAGCGTGACAGACGCAGGGCTCATATCAGCGTACCTCCACCAGGGCGGCCATCAATCCCACTCCAAGGCACCACGTTTCCAGGCATAGAGGAGTCCCACGGTCAGCACCAGGAGAAAAAAGACCACCTCGACCAGGCCGAGGAAACCGAGATCCCGGAAGAGCACCGCCCAGGGATAGAGAAATGCCACCTCAATATCAAAAATGATAAACAGCATGGCGATCACAGAGAATTTGACCGAAAACTGCTGGCGCGGTGTGGCTATCTGCTCCATACCGCATTCGAAGGGCGCCGACTTGACAGGATTGGGGCGCCGCGGGCCGACAAACCGTGACAGACTCAAAAACAACACACACACCAGGCCCCCGAAAAGAAAGGTCAGAAATACCGGCAGTAGACTCATGGCGTGCGCTCTCCTCCCGTGACGAGCCATGGCGCCGGACTCTCCTGCAGCCACAGCGTGTGCCCTGCTGGATGTCGACTGTCCGCCTGCCAGGCCAACACTTGTTTACCCCGCACCTGCTCGAACAGATGCGCCGAGGCCGCATCCATCCGACGCAGGAAGGTGCCGGGATAGATGCCAATCCAGAACATGAGCACCACCAGCGGCACTAACAAGGCGATCTCGCGCCCCGAGAGGTCCGTCAAGCGCCGATTCGCCTCATGGGTAATGTCGCCGAAGATCATGCGCTGATACAGCCACAGCATGTACACCGCTCCCAGGATGACGCCGAGCGCCGCCAATACCGCAAACACCCGCTGCGTCTCAAAGGCCCCGAGTAAAATGAGAAATTCTCCGACAAAGCCGTTGAGCCCTGGCAAACCGATGGAGGAAAACATCACGATGAGAAAAAAGACTGCAAACACGGGCGTCTGCTGCCACAGACCACCATAATCGGCGATCAGACGCGTATGCCGACGATCATAAATCATGCCGACTAACAGGAAGAGCGCCCCAGTGCTGAGCCCATGATTCACCATCTGTATGATGCTGCCCTGCAGTCCCGCCATGGTGCCGGAAAAGATGCCCAGGATAACAAAGCCCAGATGGCTCACGCTGGAGTAGGCAATGAGCTTTTTCGCGTCGGTCTGCACCATGGCCACCAGGGCACCGTATATAATGCCAATCACCGCCAGCAGCGAGATCCATGGGGCGTAGACAGCAGACGCCTGCGGAAACAGGGGCAGACAGAAGCGAATAAAGCCATAGGTCCCCATCTTGAGGAGGACGCCGGCCAGGATAACACTGCCTGCAGTCGGTGCTTCTACGTGGGCATCCGGCAGCCAGGTGTGGAAGGGAAACAACGGCACTTTGATAGCAAAGCTCAGGAAAAACGCCACAAAGAGCAGTTTCTGCCCTCCCAGTGACAGGGGCAGACGATAGAAATCAAAGAGGTTGAACGACTGCTGGCCAGTGTGCTCGAAGTTGAGAAAATACAGCGTCAGGATGCCTACCAGCATCACCGCACTGCCGGCCATGGTATAGAGCACAAACTTCACCGTGGCATAGATACGCTGCTCCCCACCCCAGACACCAATCAGGAAGTACATCGGAATCAGCATCGCTTCCCAGAAGATAAAAAACAAAAAGAGGTCCAGGGCAAGAAACACCCCGAGC
>CAVZBC010000003.1:0-11235 GCA_963773125.1 uncultured Gammaproteobacteria bacterium
CGTGGCACGGTTTCCCCAGAGACAGCTCCATCTTTTCTCGCCGCTTCGCACAGCTGACAGACAATGACTACTGCTGCTGGTAATACTCGAGCCCAAGATGGGTGATCTGCTCTTCGCCCCGCAGATACCGCAGCGTATTTTTCAGCTTGGTCAGCTGAATGAACAGATCGTGCTCCGGATAGAGCAAGGGGGCGCACATCGGGCTCTTGAAGTAAAACGACAACCACTCCTGAATGCCGTGCAGGCCGCTGCGTTGAGCCAGGTCCAGAAAGAGACTACATCCAGCGCCACCGGGGCGGCGAGAATGCTGCTCGGCACAGGAAGTTGAGCTTGATTTGCATGGGGTAGTCGAGCCAGCCACAAGATATCGATGTTATCCCAGCCTTCCTTGTTGTCGCCGCGGGGCTTGCTGTAGTGTATATGCACCTGATGTTCGTAGCGTGTGTACAGAGCTGGTATAAGTCGGGTTGGCGAATGTAGTCAAGCACCGACAGCTTGCTCTGTTCCTTGGTGCGGAACGAGCCAGAATCGTGCAGCACATCGCCGTCGCGATTCCCCAGGATGTTGGTGGAAAACCAGCCGTGGACTCCTAGCATGCGCGCTTTGAGCCCTGGCGCAATGATCGTTTTCATGAGGGTCTGGCCGGTTTTGATACCCTTGCCGCGAATGGGCAGCTTTTTTCCGCCGCGAGCTCCTGTAAGGCAGGAATGTCTACCGACAGGTTCGGCGCCCCATTGCCAAACGGGACCCAGACTGCAGGGCCGCATAGGCATAGATCATACTCGGAGTGATGGCCGGATGGTCCGCTTTCAAGCCTTGCTAGACCGTTGTAGTGTCTTTTGCACCTCGTCAGACTCCAGAAAGGTTTCTGTGCTGCCACACCACAGCATGACCTGGCGCGCGACCCCAGACTGGCCTTGGAACGCTTCAATATCGGCCATCAGCTGGAGGGCCAGGTCGATTTGTTCTTGCCGGCTTTCACGTGCGGCCCCGAGAGACGGCGCACGTACTGCTGGTGAAAAACCGCCGGCAAGGGCCGCAGGGCCTCGAGGTCGGGACGCACGGCTGCGAGACGGGACGCCTCCGCGACGCTGGTGTGCAAGGCGGCGGCGTAGCAATTGTCGGCGAAGATGTCCCGCCACCAATCACCGGACTCCGGCAGGCTGGCGAGCGGTACAAAAGCTTGATGAGTGGGGTATTATTGTCCGTCCGCTTCCCCAGACGAATAGTCCCATATTGCGTGAGGGAACCGATGGGGCGGCCCAGCCCTTTTCTTGATCAACTCCACTCCCGCAATCGAAGTCGTACTGACAGCGCCCATGCCAGGGAGGAGTATCCCCGGAGCTTCCCCGTAGTTGGTGAATTGCTGCTGTCGCTTGTTCCATGGCTCACTTTCTCTCTAGAAAGGGCTCGAGTCGGACGGAGCTATCCGTCAATGTAACGTAATGAACCTCGTATGTGTCATATTTCCTAAAACCTCGCTACGCTTTACTATCGCTCGGCGTATAGCCTATCATCCTCCTGCGCTGTCTAGAGGATTCGATCCTTTGCATTGGTCGCTTTATAATACAAGGACTGCGATGACGCAGAGGAGTCCCCCTTGCCTGCTCAAGGGAGACCCCGTGTAGGGGAGTAGCCAGCCCCACTGGTTACTGCCCGCTCTGCACTGTTCGCCGCCTCTTGCCCCAGTCGTGCTATGTCCGCTAGCGCGGTAATGGCCTCCGCGCTGGTGTTGGCTGTATTCTTTGCCGGATAGCCATGGCCAAAAAACATCCCTCCCCGCACTGAGCTAGGGAGGGATGTTGCCCGAGGATGAGGACGCATTGCCATGACGCCAAGGAGTCCCTCTTGCCTGCTCAGGAGGAGTTTCTGTGAAGACCGTCTCTAGCCCCACTAGCGAAGTTTTCACCCGGATGTTGTGTGTGATGGGGTGTCGAGCTTCCCATGCCCTCCTACAATGAGATAGTTTCGCCAGTTGTCCGAGCGGTGGAGATTGCCGACCGACACTCTCCAACGCTGCAGCTCTTGAAGCAGCGCCCAATATTTGGCAGAGACATCAGTTCTTCGCTGTAAATCAAACTTTCAATGGGTACCATTATAGAAAGAAACGATGAGATGTCAAGAACAAATTAACTCCTATAATTTTTTCTGTGTTTTATAAAGAGCTTATACTATTATAAAAAGTAATAAAAATGCCTTTTTAATTATGTTGAAGCCGCTATTACATGTAATGATGTATTTTAAAATACAAATAAATTTTATGAGAAAACGCCGTCACACCAACCACTATTTCTAATATTGAACCGTTATTTCCAATATTAAACAGTAATGTGTTTACATAAACATCATAAGTTTTTTCTAAAGTATCAACAAGTTTGTGTAAACATTGCGAGAGTTTACTATGTATTGTGAATTTTATGTTAAATCTCGTTTGTGGAGTGGAAAAACTACATCTGGGCAAGGCCTGTCTCAGCGCTGGAACGCCGTAGGCAAGTTGGGCCTGCCGCCTCAGCGACGCCGCTCAGACGACTGTGGACATCGGGCTGGCGGCAGTCGTTGTCGCTCCTCCTGCTTGCGTCCGCGAGCGCCCTATGCTCTAATACACTCTGCACAGAGACCCATACAGTGGCTACCGGTGTACGGAGGCAGGAGTGGTGAACGAGCATCCCTATGCGCCTCGGACCTATGGGTCGCTGCAGCGTGTCACGGAGCGGGTATATATTTTTCGCAATATTGTCAACAGCGCGGTGATTCTTGGGGATGAGGCGATCGCGGTGATCGATACGCAGGTCAATGCGGCGCTGGCCCAGCGGCCTGCTTGCAGCACATCCGGACCCTCTCGTGACAAGCCCATTCGTTACGCTATCAACACGCATTACCACTGGGATCACACCGGCGGCAATTACGTCTTCAAAGACGTTGGGGCCACGGTGCTGTCCAGTGTGCGCACCCGAGAGTTTATCCAGGTGCGGACACCCCGGCAGAAGGCCTTTCTCCTGTCGCGGGCTTTGCTCTTGGCCCGGATCCATATCTGGCGGACGAAACGGTCGCGCGCCAGTGGAGATCGACCTGGGCAATCAACGGCTGTGTCTGCAGCACCTGGGCCGCGCCGAAACGGACGATGCCATGGCCATTCATCTGCCTCAGGAAGGCTGCGTGGTGGCGGGCGATACGGTGATGACTGGCAGCTTTCCCGATCTTTGGGCAGCCGGTGATGAACGAGGGGCTGATGGGCACGACGGACTGGCTGGAGACCATTGCCGGCCCTCGAACGCTTGCACCCACAGCACATTCTGCCCGGCCATGGCCCGCTGGCGTACGCCCACGACCTGGCGCTGTTCAAGCGCCTGCAACGGTATTTTCTGGAGGAAGTGGCGGCCCGGGTGGCACGGCAGATGCCCCTGGCGGACCTGCTCGCCGACCTGGAGAGCCAACTGCCAGAGTGGATCACTGCCCTCCCCGTGACCTGGGGCACGCCGCGCTATGCCATCCTGCGCGTCTACCGCGGCTTGGTGGCAGACGCCACGGGTGAGCCGGGCTGGCAACATTACAAACCCTCGGCCATTCCGGCCGGAGACGCCACGAAAGTGCACGAGGCCTGTGCCGCGCTGACCGAGGTACGGGCGTTCCAGCGCCTGGCCGAGGAATTTGCCGAAGGGGGAGATGTGGGGAGTGCCATCGCCGTGGCCCGACAGGCCACCACGCGTTGCCCCCACAGCACCGGCGGCCTGGGTATTGCTGGCGGACCTGCTCATACGCGGCGCGCGCCTGGTGCCGAGTGTGCTGGAGAAAGGGGATTTCTTCCAGGAGGCTCAGACACGCCCTGCAGCACGCCCTGGCACTCGATGCCGCAGCACCCCCAGGCGCGCCTGGCGCTCGGACGGTTTCTCGTCATGCGGGCCTACCGTAATGGCGATGATCCGACCCCCGGTATGGCGCACTGCAGGGCGTCATTGACCGTATTGCCCTACCAGCGCAGGGACACAATATCGCGCTGTTGGCCCAGGCGTATTTTTTTCTGGGGATGGGGTATCGGACACAGGGTAACGAGCCGTCTGCGCTGGCGTGTTTCCAGACGGCTTGACCCATCTGCCGCACTTTGAGCCAGCACGTCTGGCACAGCAGCTGTGAGTGCATCCGGCCGCTGCACAGAGAAGGAATAAGACCATGGCACAAGCCTTGGAAGGCATCACTGTCCTGGAGCTGTCGCGCGTTTCGCCAGGGGCGTTTTGTACCATGATGCTCGGGGATATGGGGGCAGAGGTGCTGAAGATTGAGACCCCACCGACCGCTCAGACGGCAGCAGGGCTCAGGCGTGTCTGCCCCGACGCCGAGCAGGCGGCCTTCAGCTATGTGAATCGTAATAAACGCAGCATCGGCGTGAACCTCAAGGCGCCGCAGGGCGGCAGATCCTGCACCAATTGGCGGCCAACGCTGACGTGCTGGTGGAAGGGTTTCGACCGGGAGTGATGCAACGTTTGGGCGCCGATTACGCCACGCTCAGCCAGATCAATCCGCGTCTGGTGTATTGCTCGCTCAGCGGCTTTGGCCAGGATGGCCCGTACCGCGACCTGCCGGCGCATGACCTCAATTATCTGGCTCATCAGTGGGGTGCTCAACCTGATCGGCACGGCGCACGAGCCGCCAGCCATCCCGCTCAACCTCATCGCTGACTATGGTGGGGCGGCCATGCACGGGGTGGTGGGCATTCTCCTGGCGCTCTACGCACGTCATCAGACCGGGCGAGGGCAGCATGTCGATGTGGCCTATCTCGACACCACCATTGCGCTCCTGGCGGCGACACCGCTCATGCAACATGTCTTTGCAGACGGCGCCATGCCGCAACGCGGGCACGGCCCTTACACGGGGCAATACGCCTTCTATACCACCTACGAGACGCAAGATGGGAAGCTCCTCTCGGTGGGATGCTCCGAGCCCTGGTTGTGGGAAAATCTGTGCCAGGCGCTCGGTCGGCCGGAATTTGTGCCGTACTGTCGGCGCCCTGAGCATCTCTGGCGCGCCCCAAATGCGGAGGAAACCGCGGTCCGGAACGCCCTCCAGACGATTTTCCGGCAGCGCACGCGCGACTGACTGGGTGGCGTTTCTGGGCGACAAGAATGTCTGTATTGGCCCCGTCAATACCATCGCCGAGGTGTTTGACGATCCGCAGGTGCGGCATCGTCAGATGCTGCTCGAGCACCACTCCGACACGCTAGGCCGCGTGCGTCAGGCGGGCATTGCGCTTAAACTCAGCGATACCCCCGGACAGGTGCGGCAGCTTGGCCCGACACTCGGGCAGCACACCGCCGAGGTCCTCGCTGCGCTCGGGTATGGTCCAGAGGACATTACACGGCTGCGCAGCAGTGGGATCGTCGGTTAAGGGGCTGGTGTCGCCGTGTCTTCAGCGCCTGTCATGAGGCGCGGAAACCACTTATGGCAGAGTTGGATGAACGTGCGGCTGTAGGCTGGTAGCGGTATGCCTTTGACATAGGCAATGACCCACTGCCGTTTGAGCCCGCCACGCCCCAGGGAGAGAGGGATGAGGGCAGCCCGCCTGCACCTCCTCATGGGCGACCCAGCGTGGGATAAGCGCCACGCCCAGTCCGACTTTCACCATCTCCATGACCGCGGTGCCATGGCGTACTTCCATGGTTTCCTTAATGGTAATGCCGCGGTCGTGCAATTCGCGCTGTATCGATCTGGAACGTTTCACTCGCCCGGTCATAGGTGATGAGGGCCTGCGTTGCCAGATCGGTCCACTGCACGCGTCGGCGCTGCGCCCAGGGATGTGTCGGGGCCACAATCACCACCAGTTCATCCTGACATAAGTTCTCGATCGCCAGCCCTTCGGTACTCGATGGCAGGACGAAAATCCCCAGATCCAGTTCGCCATCCAGTAAGCTTTGGACGGCTTTCTGGGTGTATTCGGCTGCCACCAGCAACTCCACGTGCGGATATGTCGTGTGAAATTCCCGCAAGACATGGGGCAGAATTTGATAACAGCTGTAGGTCGCAGAACTGACGCGCAGTCGGCCATAGCCTGGCTCTTGCAGTTGTACCAGGGTTTGGCGGGCTTCCTGGAGCTGTCGCAGCACGGGCGTGGCATAGCGCAACAGGACTTCCCCCGCCTGGGTCAGCGCCACACGTTTGCCGATGCGGGCAAACACCTGCGTACCCAGCTGAGTTTCTAAGGTTTTGATTTGGTGGCTCAGAGCGGATTGGGTCAGGTGGAGTTGGCGCGCCGCCTTGGTAAAGCCACCAGCCTCCACAATGGTTTTGAAGGCCAACAGTTGGCGGGTTTCGAGGAGATCGGCAGGATTTTTAATTTGATTATTATTTTGCATGTATGTGTTCTGTGTTATGAAAGTAAATTTTTCTTTTGAGACATTATGTTACACTTGCTGCTATGCGTCAACTTCTCCCACCCCACACCCCATCTATACGCCACATCGCCTTGTGGGTGGTATGCGGCCTGCTCCTTGGCGCTGCCCTGCACGGTTACTGGCTGCTCTGTGGGGTGCTGTGCGTCGCTATGGTGGCGTTGTTTATCAGCCTGCAATAAGACCCCACAGGCGCCGTGTTGCCAAGCACTGCTCAGCGGCGGTTGTGCGCTGCCATGTCGTGCCACAACTGCATCACGCGTGGATTGTGCGGATAGGCGCGTTTGCTGTGGCTCAGGCCCAGGTCGACAAGCATTTCCGCATATTTTACGGCTGTCAGTCCAGGATCGAGCACGGGTATGCCCAGCGCCTGGGTGATGCGTGCGGCCAGGCCAGTGGTCGCACCGCAGCCCAGCACCAGCGCCTCTGCGCCTTGCTCTGCCATGAGCTGTCGGCCCATGGTGACGGTCATGGCGACGGCGTTGTCTTCATCGTGGAGAAAATCGGCCACGGTGCATTGTAAGGTCGGGATGGCGACAATACGATCTGCCACGCCCAGGACTTTGGCAAAGGCCCACACGTGTTTGGCCAAATCACCAGCCGCCATGATCACGGCGAATTTGTTGGCCAGGGTGGCTGCCATGTAGAGCGTTGTTTTGGCTGGCCCCACCACCGGAATATCGACCAATTCACGCGCCGCGTCCAGCCCATTGTCAAGAAAAGCCGTGCCGACCACCGCGTCGTAGCCCATCTGCGCCACCTCAACCACTTTGCGGGCGACAGCGACCTCTGAGATATAGAATTCCAAACTTGACTCGACGTACGGTATACCACTGTCTGCTGCGACCATGTCGAGGCGCGTGTCAGGACGCAACACCGTTTGCAGACTGTGTTTTTTCCGTTCGAGATCTGCCTGGGTATAGCTGCCGATAGAGACCACACCGACCAATTTCATCGTTGGCTTCCTTCTCTACAGAGCTTACCTGTGACGCTGTTCTTGCGCCACTGCTCCATCGTTGACGAGGATGAGGACTTCTGCCAGCATGCCGGCTCGCAGGCCAGGATCAGACACTTCCAGGGCGATTTTTACCGGCACTTTGCGCTCCCGACGGGTGAAGAACCGTTCAGGGGGCAGGCCTGCTACTTCAGAATACGTCGTGGGGTTGATGCGTATGACGCGACCGCGGAACGGTTTGCCGCGCCCCAGGGCACTCGTCTTGAAAGCATCAACCCAGATTTCCACCGGCCGACCGATTTCCACCCGCCGAATGTCCGATTCCCAGACCTGCGCCTCGACCGCACTACTCCGCGGGTCATGGATGAGCATGATGGGGGGATGCCCCGGGTCGCCTTTGACCGTTTCTCCTGGCTCGACTTTGCGGTAGCCCACGATGCCATCTACAGGACTCAGAATCGTTGTTTTGGCGAGTTGCAGTTGCGACGTTTCCACCTGGGCCAGGGCTTCCTTGTATTTCGCTTCCACGACTTTGCGTCGTTGCTCCCCGGTTTCTACCAGGCGCAGATTCGTCTGCGCTAGCTCCAGAGCCACACGCTGTTCCTTGATTTCTGCCCCGTGGCGTTGCAGGTCTTTTTCATGCACGCGGGTCATGTGTGGGGAGTCCCGTGCCGGGTATTGCTCCTGGACCTGGCGTACCTGCTCCTGGGCGGCTTGCCAGCGGGCCCGCGTCCGCTCCAGCGCGAGCTGTGCGGCGTCCAGTCGATCCTGGGGGACAATGCCGTCCGCAAACAACGTGCGGGTGCGCTGCAGGGTCATGTCTGCCTCGCGAAATGACGTTTCTTGCTCGCGCAGCCGGGCCCGCGCCGCTTCGAGACTGGCCTCTTGTTCGCGCAACATTTTGTCGAGACGGTCGCGTTCAACCAGGAGTAGGGCCTGAGCGCGTTGGTAGGTCTGCTCCTTGGTCTCTAGCAGGGCCTGGGCGCGGGTGACTTCCCCACGAGCGCGTTCGATGGCCAGGGGGATTTCGAGATGCATTTCTTGGAGCTGTTGGGCGATGCCTTCGGCAACTGCCTGGGCTTTGCGCAGCTCGGCGAGTATGTCATCTTGTGCCAGCCGCACCAGCACCTGCCCCTTCTGCACCGGGTCGCCTTCTTGCACCAGCACCTCCAGGACTGTGGCGGTGACTCCGGGTTTAATGGCAAACGTGTCCATTTTGATCTGCGCTTCGTCGGTATACACGTTCACCAGGCGATCAAGCAGTAAAAATTCCTCCAGAGCGAGGCGGATAAACCAGAGGGCACCGATGATGAGCAGCACCGCCGCCATAAACAGATAGGGTCGTCCCAGAGCCCGCCGAAGCAGTATGATGAGCATATAGCGCCGTGTCGCTCTGGTGTGTTCCTCTGCCATGTAGTTACTCTCCTTGACAGCAACAATGCCTGAAGTTCGGTATGCATACGAGCCTGTCATGCCACTGGCGTCATGTCGGTCGTGCCTATCAGTCGTGGTGGTGTTCTTCCTGTGTGTCCTCAGGGTCGGGGCGCAGGAGAAAGTAAAATACCATGCACACCCCGCCGAGAAAGACGGCGCTGCCCAGTAGGAGGAAGAAGATCCCTCCCAAGTGCAGATGCCCGCCATTGGCGTATGCTGGCTGCAAAACAGTCAGAAGGAGAGTAACAAAGGCAATAATACTCCCGTGGGAGCACGTTTTGTCCATCGTTTACGGCCAACTCCTGGAGTGACTTCTGTGCAGACTGCCTGCCGTCGTGCTGTGTTCTTCGTACCACGGCAGCAACATGATTGCAAGGCCGATCTGCCCGGGAGCGTGCCGAGAATTCGTCCGTAGACGGCTTGATTTTCGTGCTGCTCTGGCGCAATATGACGCCACAGAGCACGCGACACGATGCGACTGTACAGGGTGAACTGGGCCTGACTCTCGGCATATGTGGCCTACGTCAGGCGCAGCACGAACATTTTTCTAGGGAGCGTATATGCTGGCTGCCTCGGTTTACAAAAACATTCATCTGCTGGGCGTGTTTATGGTGCTCGTGGCGTTGGGAGGCGTCATCTTGCACCACATTCTTGGCGGCGCTCGCGCTCATCCCTGGCGCAAGCCGGTCGCCATCACGCACGGCATCGGGCTTGTGCTCGTGCTGCTGGGGGGCTTTGGCATGTTGGCTCGCCTTGGTATTCATTGGCCATGGCCTGGTTGGGTGCTTGTCAAGCTCGGTATCTGGATGATCTTTGGCGCCATGAGCGCTGTCGTGGCCCGCAGTACGACATTGGCGCAACCCCTGTGGTGGGGCACCATTATTCTGGCAGGGTTGGCCGCCTATCTCGCCAAATTCATAAGCCGTTCTGACAGACCAGCGCCTGGTCTGTCTGCACTGCCTGGGCCGGGGAGCGCGGTGTGTCAACTGCTCTCGGCGTCTTCTTCGGGCTCGTATTCTTCCGGTGGCTCAGCCAGTAAGAGTTTACGCAGACCGATTATGTAGACAAACGCCACCATGTGCGCGAGCAGCGTCACTAGGAGTCCGGCATAGGTGAGTAGCATATGCACTAAGGGGGAGGTCCGGCCGTGCGGATGGTAATATCGGTGGCTAAGCCTAAGAATACCAGCACGAGCGAAGCCACCATCAAGAAGAGAATGATAATCACGCGGCCCTCGCTATGTGTGTGACCCGACTCTCGTCACGGGTATGCCTCTGCCATTGCCCTGAGCGTCGTCCTACCTCATGCACCCTGACTCGGGGAGGACATCGAGATATTTTAGGCCACTTCCAGTATTGAACAACACCACGCGTTCTTCGCGGTCTACCCAGCCTTGTGTCGACGAGTTGGCGCAAGCCTGCCAGGGCGGCGCCCCCTTCCGGACAGGCGAATATCCCTTCATATCGCCCCAATTGTCGTACGCCGCTGAGGATCTCTCTTCGCTGACGGTCACGGCAGTGCCTTCACTGTCACGCAAGGCACGCAGCATGAGGGCATCACCGATAGCACTGGGCACCCGCAGGCCGGCGGCCATCGTCGTGGCGTTCTGCCACGGTTCGGCGCGCGTGTCACCACGCTCGAAGGCGCGCACAATCGGCGCGCACCCGGCCGCCTGTACCGCCACCAGGCGTGGTCGATAGGAGTCGAGCCAGCCAAGCGCTTCCATCTCGTCAAAGCTTTTCCACATGCCGATGAGGCCGGTACCGCCGCCGGTAGGATAGATGATCACGTTCGGCAGCTTCCAGTCCAGTTGCTCGGCGATCTCGTACCCCATGGTCTTCTTGCCTTCGACACGATACGGCTCTTTGAGTGTCGAGAGGTCGAACCACCCATGCTCGTCACGACCCGCCGCGACACGTTTTCCGGCATCGGTGATGAGGCCATCGACGAGTTCCACATGCGCGCCGTTGAGGTGGCACTCGGTAATAAAGGCCTGTGGCACATCGCGCGGCATGAACACGTAGGCTTCCAAGCCAGCGCGGGCCGCGTAGGCTAGTGGCACCACCGGCGTTGCCCGCCGAGGGAATCGCCACGCGCCGCACGCCCAATTCCGCCGCCCGGGCGATCGCCAGTGCCAGGCCGCGGGCCTTGAAGGAACCGGTAGGATTGAGGGCTTCATCTTTGATGTAGAGATGTTTCAAGCCGAGCTGTTTGCCGAGCCTCTCCACCCGTATGAGCGGCGTCATGCCTTCCCCCAGAGAGACGATCCGGTCTGGGCTCTGGACCGGCAGCATGGCATGGTAGCGCCACAACGAGTGCCCGGTGAGGCGGTGGCGATCAAGGACTTCTGCAGCGTCATCGAGGCGATAGCGCGCCAGCACTGGAGCGCCACGCCCAGAGGTTGATTAGCGTCGCTGGCCCATAGGTTTGCAAACACGCCGAGCATTCGAGATGGTCAAAATAGGT
>CAVZBC010000004.1:0-15869 GCA_963773125.1 uncultured Gammaproteobacteria bacterium
TTTTCTCGAATATACGGCTCTGCAGGCTGCCCTCCTCATGTTGCCAGGGGTAGTGCTGACCGGTGGCTTTTCACCGCTAGCCGGGAAATTGTGCGACCAGTTCAATCCCCGCTTCCTCCTGGTGCTCGGCTTCCTCCTGACGGCGGTGTCCACCTATTGGTTCGCCTGGATGGATGTGTATACCGAGGAGCGCACGCTGGTCTGGGCGCTGATCGTGCGCGGCGCGCTCGGGTTGGTCTTCCCGCCCCTGGTCATGTTGGGGTTGCGCACGCTGGCGCCTGAGGCGATCAGCGCCGCCTCGGGTTTACTGAATATCACCCGGCAAATTGCCGGCATGGGTGGCATTGCGCTGGCCGGGGTGCTCCTCGAACGCTGGCACTATGTGCACCACCTCACGGGAGCTGAGCATTTCGCCACCCTGACGGGTGAAGTGACGCAGTTGCAGGCGGGGTTGGAGTGGATACTGCAAGGCGGAGGTGACGTGGGAGAACTCCTCGACACCAAGGTGCAGGCGGTACTCAGTCGCTATCTGACGCAGGAATCGCTCACTGTTGCTTTTCAGGATTGCTTTGTGGTGTTTGCTGTGGTCTTTGTCGCCGCCGCCCTGGCGAGCCTGTTGATCCCGAGGGGGAGACGAGAAGAAGAGAACGTCTGACGCGATGTCTGAATAACCAAGGAGACGCCTATGTGGCTGCCGGAGCGCATGAAGTTTGGCATTTTTCTAGGGCCTTTTCACCGTGTGGGGGAAAATCCGACCCTGGCCATGGACCGCGACCTGGAGTTGGTACAGTGGCTGGATTACCTGGGCTATGACGAAGCCTGGATTGGCGAGCATCATAGCGCCGGCTGGGAAATCATTTCGTCTCCAGAGCTGTTCATCGCCGTGGCCGCGGATCGCACACGCCATATCAAGCTCGGCACCGGGGTGATCAGCCTGCCCTACCATCACCCCTTTATGGTCGCTAACCGCATGGTGCAGCTCGATCATATGACCCGTGGCCGGGTGATGTTCGGTGTGGGGCCGGGAGCCCTGCCTGGCGATGCCTACATGATGGGCATCGACCCCACCACGCAACGGCAGCGCATGGACGAGGCGCTGGGCATTGTGCTGCGTCTCTTTACCGAGACCGCACCGCTCACCTACAAGAGCGACTGGTTTGAGCTGCACGAAGCGCTGCTGCAGCTCCGTCCCTACCAGAAACCCTATATGCCCCTGGCGGTGGCCTCCGTACAGTCGCCAGCCGGCGTGGCCCTGGCGGGGAAATTTGGTGCCGCGGTGTTGACCATTACGACGCCGCGCGATCCGTCCTCCGGTGGTGCTGACCTGCAGGGGCTGTGGACTATTGCCGAGGAGGCCGCTACCGAACACGGCCAGGAGGTGCGGCGCGAGGACTGGCGTCTGGTGCTGCCCGTGCATCTGGCGGAGACGCGTCAGGAGGCCCTGAATGAGGCGCGGCTGGGGGCTGGACGCTATCAGCGCGAGTATTTTGAGAATACCATGAACCGTCCGGCAGTGGTGGATGGTCCCATTGAGAAGATCATCGACGCCATGGTCGAACGCGGCGCCTGGATTATTGGCACTCCCGACGACTGTGTGGCTGGCATCAAACGTCTGGCGGAACAAAGTGGCGGCTTTGGCGGCTTCCTGGTGCAAACTGTTGACTGGGCGCCACGCGAAAAAATGTTGCACAGCTATGAACTGCTGGCCCGTTATGTCATGCCGCAGTTTCAGGGCACTGCCCTGGGGACGGCGGCCTCCAACTCCTGGGCCTATGAGCGGCGCGAGCTCCTCATGGCCGGACGCATGCGGGCGATTGATCGTGCCCGTACCGACTACACTGAGCGGCATGTCAGGGAAATGACCCCATGAAGATCCGTGATCTCTTCCCATCTCAGCCGCAGACGTTTTCTTTTGAGTTCTTTCCGCCCAAAACCCCCCAGGACGTTGAGGATCTGTTTGCCCGTGCCCGTGAATTGCAGCCCTTAGGGCCGAGCTTTATTTCCGTCACCTACGGCGCTGGGGGGACAACCCGGCGCAATACCATCGACTTGGTCTGTCGCTTCCAAGAGGAGCTTGGCCTGATTGCTATGGCCCATCTGACCTGTGTAGGCCACAGTCAGGCCGAACTGCGGGAGATCCTGGCAGAATTGCGCGCCCGGGGTATTGACAATGTCATGTGTTTACGTGGTGACCCGCCGCGTGGGCAGTCCAACTTCGTGCCCGCACCAGACGGCTTTGCCTACGGCGCTGAACTGGTGACCCTGGCGCGCTCCCTGGGAGATTTTTGTATTGGCGTGGCAGGCTATCCCGAAGCACATCCGGAGAGTGCGGATAAACAACGCGACCTGGAACATTTGCACGCCAAGGTGGCGTGTGGTGCCGACTTTGTCACGACGCAGCTGTTTTTTGACAATCGTGACTATTTCGACTTCTGCGAACGCGCCCGCCGTCTTGGTATTATGACGCGTCTCATCCCTGGCATTATGCCGATCACCAACTATCGCCAGATCGTCCGCTTTGCCACCATGTGCGGCGCCACCATCCCGCCGGAGCTGCACCAGCGTTTAGAACCGGTGGCAGATGACCCCCAGGCGGTACTTGAGATCGGCGTGGAGTGGGCCTGGCGGCAATGTGAGGCCCTGCTCGCAGGTGGCGCACCCGGCATACACTTTTACACGCTCAATCGCTCACTGGCCACGCAGCGCATCTTTGCCCGGCTGCGACAGAGTAGTGTGGCGCCGCTGCTCCCCGCGCGCGCGCCAGTCACGTAAGAGGGAAAGGCCGGGTGCCCCGGCGGGGCCCTCCTACCGGTAGGGGCCGACTCGCTGCAGTCGCCCCGCTGGCCTGAAGCACTGGTTAACTCTTGACCGCCCCCGCGGCCAGGCCCTGCACCACGAACCGCTGCCCGATAAAGTACAAAATGGCCACCGGCACCGAGGCCAGGACTGCGCCCGCCATCAGTTGGCCCCAGATGTACTGGTCCCCAACCACCATCATGGACAATTTGATCGGCACTGTCATGGTGCTTTGATCCATGGTAATGACGAGGGCCAGTAAGAACTCGTTCCAGGACAGGGTGAACGAGAAGATCGCGGAGGCCACCAGGCCCGGGGCCGAGAGTGGCAAGAGGATGCGCACTAAGGCCCCGAACTTGGTACAGCCATCCACCATGGCCTGTTCCTCCAATTCGACGGGCATGCTGCGGAAGTAGCCCATGAGCATCCAGGTACAGAACGGAATGGTGATCGTGAGATAGGTCAGAGCGAGGCCTTGCTGCGTATTCCCCAGGCCCAGGGCCGTGACGATCACATACAGGGGAATGAACAGCATGGCCGAGGGCAACAGGTACTTGAACAGAATGATTCTGCCGATCCAATCGCGACCACGATAGCGATAGCGTGTGATGCTAAACGCCGCCATGGCACTGACGATGACGGTAATAATAGTGGTCCCCGTCGCCACGGTGAAGCTGTTGCGAATGTTGGTGAGCAGTCCTTCACGGACAATGACGCGGGTGAAATTCTCCAGGGTCATTTGCCGCGGGAAATAACTGAAATCCTCGTAGAGTTCCTTGTTGGTTTTGATGGCCGTGGTCACCATCCAGTAGAGCGGCACGGCGACCATGAAGACAAAGAGCGACAAAAAGAGATAGGTCAGGGTTTTTGAGGCCACAGTATCCCGCATGGTTTATTCCTCCCCACGGCGTTGCAACAGGCTAGTGACAACCAGCACCAGACCAATGAGCAGGGGCAAGAACAGCACAGATACTGCTGCAGCTTCGCCGAGGCGTAAGTTCACCATGCCCATGAGATAGACTAGCATGGTGTAGACGGTCGTGGCATCAGACGGGCCGCCGCCGGTGAGAAGATAGATCGGCTCAAAGGCATTGGCAGTCCAGATGGTCTGGAGCAGCAAGACCACACCAATGATGTGATACAGGCCCGGCAGAGTGATATGGCGGAACTGCTGCCAACGCGTCGCGCCATCGACCTGGGCGGCTTCGTAGAGTTCGAGGGAGATAGATTGCATGCCGGCGAGGAACGAAATGGCAAAGAAGGGAAAGCCACGCCAGGCGTGCGCGATGATCACCGAAATCATCGCCGTACTCTTATCGCTGAGAAAAGCGATGGGACGAGTGATGAGTCCGGCGTCGAGCAGAGCGTAGTTCAGCAGTCCTTGCAGCGGATCATAGAGCCAGCGCCAGGTTAAATAGACGACGAACGCCGGGATGACCCATGGCAGCAGTAAAAAGGCGCGGAAGAAATTGCGGCCACGAATGTGCTGGTTGAGCACCAGAGCCACCGACATACCCAGGACGAACTTGATGACAATGGCCACAATCGTGAATACCGCGGTGTTTTTCAGTGCCGCCTGGAACTGTGGCCAGGTGATGACATAACTGAAATTCCGCAGGCCGACGAATTGCCCGACGGTACCGACAGATTTTTCGAGAAAACTCAGCCAGATGGCATAGAAGAAGGGGTAGATCACCAGACCCAGCAGAATGAGCAAGGCCGGAGTCAAGAGCAAGAGGCCGCCGAGCAGCTCACGCCGCTGTCGACTCCACTGGGCGACACGCCCACCCACCGCGGTGCCGACCGGTGCCCTGGCGGCAATTGTGCGTTGTTTAGTAACCATATGGAGACCTTTCGTAGAAAGGCAGCAGGAAAATGGGTATAAGGAGTAACGGGGTAGAAAGTGAGGAGTAGGGAAGCAGACAGTGTCTCCTCCACTCCTCTACCCCTCAACTCCTCCACCATCCCCATGGCTAGGCGTACTTCGCGTAAATCTTGTTCAGCACCTCCAGGGTTTCGGCAAACGCCTTGTCGCGGTCCCAGTTGTCGACGACCAGGCGCTGGAGCATGCGCGAGATGGTGGTGTTGGTAGCCTGCTCGCGCCACGGATCGTTGAACACGTCGGGGTAGCCTTCCGGATTGCCCTTGGCAGCCACTTCTACCAGGGACTTCATATGATCGTTGCGATTCCAGACGTCAAACTTCAGGTAGGAGTTGAGCACCGGGGCCCACTGGCTGACGCCGAGTTCCGCTTCCATCTTCTTGATGTCCATGGAGTCCAGGAGAAACTGTTTGGCCACGTCAGGATACTTCGTGTACTTCAGGATGGAGCGGGAGGCATAGTTGGCGTCCCAGATATAGCGCGCTGGCCCTTTGGGGAAGGGATAGTGCCCCGTCTTCGCTAATAACTCGGGGTTGTTGGCTTCCAACCACAGAGAGATGGTGATGGGGTTGAGGGCAAAGACGGATTTCCCGGCTTGATAGGTGGAGTTATTCATGGTGTTGTCCCAGGTGGTGACACCAGGCGGCAGCACATCGGATTTCCACACGTTCGTGAAGAAATCCATGAAGGCCCATACTTCCTTCTTGAAGTCCCCCAGGACAATTTTCTTGCCAGCCTCGTCTGCCAGGCGGGCACCGTAGCTCTTCATCACCTGTTCCCAGACGTTGGAGTCGGTTTGATTGCTTACCGGATGCCCCAGACCGTAGATGCGTGGGATCTGCTGGGCTTTCTTTGCCGCGGCGAGGAGATCCTCCCAGGTGTCCATAGGCAGCTTGACGTTGGCCTGTTTGAGTAGATCATTGCGGGCGACGATCATGAATCCCGTCAGCCCATAGAGCAGGTGATGCACCTTGCCGTCGGCCGCGCGCATATAGAGCGGACCAGCGCCGAGCCAGCCACCGTGTTCTTTGTCGAGCTTTTCGTAGAGATCAGTGACTTCGAGGAGCTGCCCCAGGGCGCGCAGTTCCACGCCGCCACTCTCGACGATGTCGGGCGTGGCTTTGGCCTGGATGGCGGCGGAGATCTTGGTCATGAACTCCTTCCAGGGCACCAGCGTAATCTGCATATCGACGTTATTTTTCTCGCCCCACTCTTTGGCAAAATTCACCCGGGATTCATCACTGGCGCGTAGGAACTGGTAGGCCCAGTAGACGAGTTTGGGTTTGTCTGCCAGGGTAGGGGCCACAAACGGCCCTACGGCCGTTCCCACGGCTGCGGCCCCAGCAGCCAGGGCGGTCGAGGTAATGAATTGTCGTCTCGTGAGTTGGGATGATGGCTGCGGCATAGCTGCCTTTCCTCCATGCGTGCAAGTGTATCTTGCAGGGATAGCGAAGGATGATCCAGGGCTCCAATCCCTGGTCTACTATGTTCGTGACATGATATGTGCGTGTTCCAAAGGGATTGTAGTATAAGTGCGCCTGGGAAAGTCAAGGAAAATGCACGCCTGAGGCTCGACCGACGTTCTAGGCCCTGGCGCCACCTGCCACGATGATCTCCTCTTGACGAACGGGCCTGAGACTCCCTACTATTTTTCTTATTGTCAAGTTTTGTCACACTTTTATTTTTTTCTTGCAGTGTGTCGCGCTGGGTCAATTGGAAAGAGGTAACACACTTCCTTTCTCATGAGCAGATGTTCAATTGGTGTTAAGTAGTCTGTTGAGTATGAATACTGCGGAGAAAACGTCATGGGTGGTCATTACTCCCCATGACCAGGGTACAATATTACTACGTACCGGACAGAGTGTTTTGTCACGTGCGTGGCAGGCATATGTGCCTGCCACCGCACCGTATGCGCCACAGAATAGGCACGATAAGCTGTTTGGCGACTGAGAACTTGCAGTCTGATGGATAGGGCATGGGCCGTTTAGAACAGCTCAAGCGGCGAGTGCTGCACGAGGCAGTGCAGGAAAACGCTGGCACGCGACCGCGCGTGACCTCCCCTAGGCTGACGCCAGAACGCCATGCGGGACGTGCCTGGGGGCGCAGGCTGCTGGCAGGCGGGCTGGTGCTGGGCCTCTTGCTCTTTGCATACGCGCTCCTGGCTGTTATGGCAGCCCAACGGGGCCTGGAACCGTGGGCTTTGCTGAGGGCGTTTGCCACTGGACACGACGTTGCCTCCTCCCCGACAGGCCTTGCCCTGGAAGCCCAGGTACCTGCAACGACGCCGACCTCGATTGATTTTCAGGTTTTTCCGGTGTCGGTGCGTAAGATTGCCCTGGATCCAGGGCATGGGGGAGAGGATGGCGGGGCAGCCATCCCGCTCGGCCCGGTCGAAAAAGACATCACGTTGGATATCGCGCAGCGTCTGCGGCGTCTCCTCGAGCAGAGCGCTTTCGAGGTTCTGATGACGCGCCAGCGCGATGAGACGGTGTCCCTGGCAGAGCGCGCCGTGCGGGCCAATGCTGGCGGCGCCGATCTTTTTGTGTCTATTCACGTCAATTGGTTCAAGACCGCCGAGGTGCGCGGTCCTGAAACCTACTACCTCGGACCGACCAATGATCCGCATGCGCTCCAACTTGCCGCGCTCGAGAACCGCACCTCGGGCTATTCCCTGGGCGAGTATCGGCAACTCCTGGAAAATGTCTATCTCGATGTGCGACGTACGCAATCGCATCTGCTGGCACAGGCCATCCAACGGGAACTCGACCGTCGCCAGCACCCGGGGGAGGCCCCGCCAGCGTCTCGGGGTGTCAAAATGGCGCCTTTCCTGGTACTCGTGACGACCCAGATGCCAGCCATCCTGACCGAGATTGCCTACCTGTCAAACCCCGAGGAGGCGCAGTTGTTAGCGACCTCTGAGTATCGCCAGCGCATTGCGCAGTCCCTGTTGCATGGGATTCGGGCCTATGCTGCTACCCTCAACCGTTCTGCGAAGAAAGGAAGCTGAGTCATGAGCGATACCTGTGACATCCTGTATGTCGGCATCGATCTTGGTACCTCGCGGAGTGCTGTGTCGGCCTCCAACGGGGAGCGTCACATGATCGAGAGTTACGTGGGTTGGCCGGTCGATATGGTGGCGCGAAAAATTCTCAAACGGCCGGTCTTGATCGGTCACGACGCTGTTGACCAACGCTCCATGTTGGATCTGCGCCGTCCCCTGGAGCGCGGCTTGATTAAAGAGGGCTCGGAAAAAGACGCGGCCGCTGTGCATGAGTTGCTGCGCCATCTAGTGTCGCTGACTGGCATGGTCGCCCCGCACGAAAATGGCAGCCGCGTGTGTGCCGTGGTGGGCGCCCCTGCCGAAGCGCTGCGCGTCAACAAACAGCAACTGCGCAACGCCATGAAAGGCATTGCTGATAGTCTGATGGTGGTTTCTGAACCGTTTGCCGTGGCCTATGGCACTGAGGCGCTGTTACACACCATGATTATTGATATCGGCGCCGGCACGACCGATTTCTGTGTCATGAATGGTCGCTATCCCACAGAGGAAGACCAGCGCACCCTGGACATCGCGGGGGACACGATCGACACCAAGCTTGCCATGCTGGTACAAGAACGCTATCCTGAGGCACAGTTTTCGATTCATATGGTGCGCGCCTGGAAAGAACGCTCGGCGTTCGTAGGCAAGCCAGCAGAGCGTGTGCTCGTGACCATGCCGGTGGCTGGTAAGCCGACACAACTCGACATCACCGAGGCGATGCGCAGCGCCTGCGAGAGTCTTGTGCCACCCGTGACTGAAACCATGATCGAACTCCTGGCGCGAGTGGAGCCGGAATTTCAAGAACGGGTACGGCAGAATATTATTCTCGCTGGCGGGTCGTCGCTGATCCGCGGATTGCCAGAGCGGCTGCAACAGGGCCTCGGAGACGTTGGGGGCGGCAAGGTGCGGGTGGTGTCGGATCCGACCTTTGCCGGCTCCGACGGTGGCCTCGCCATCGCGCTCGACGCGCTCGAGACCGATTGGGACATGCTGACGACGTGACAAATGGAGGGATGGAGGGGAGGCCTCATGGCTATTCGCAGTGCGGCGGTCGGATTGATGGCAGAGCCGCTGGTGTGTGAAGTAACCACCCGCCGCTTACTGGCCTATGCCGCCGGCATCGGGGATACGAACCAGCGGTTATTTGATGATGCCACGGCCGCCGGCATCGTCGCTCACCCGGCGTTTTGCGCGGCCCTGGAATGGCCAGCCGCCCTGGCCATACGGCAGCACCCGGCATTCCAGCTTCCCAGCGCCGAGGCCATACGCGGCGTGCACGCCGAACAAGACTCGACTTTTCATCGCCCCATCCGCCCAGGGGACCGCTTGCGCACGACCGCAACAGTGATACAAATCCGGCAGATAAAACCCGGGGCGTTTGTGGTCACACGCTGCGACACGGTCGACGCCGCCACTGAGGCACCCGTGGTCACTTCGTACATGAGTACGATCTACCGCGGCGTCTCTGTTGAGGGTCCGGATACGCACAGCGCGGACGTGCCCGACCTGTTGCTGCCGCCAGCGCCGACACCTTTGCCACAGCAGGTGGCCATACCGATCAGCCCGGAAGCACCTCATATCTATACAGAATGCGCGCAGATCTGGAATCCCATTCATACAGAGCGTCGTGTCGCCCTGGAGGCAGGGCTGCCCGATATCATCTTGCATGGCACGGCCACCTGGGCCATGGCGGCAAGCCAGCTGATCAGGCGGTGTGCCGAGGGCGATCCGACCCGACTGCGCCGCTTCGCCGGGCGCTTTGCTGCCATGGTGCTGCCCGGCACCACCATTACCTTGCGTTATGGCGCTGTGCCAGGCGAGGAGGGTGCAGTGTCCTATACCGTCTGTAATGCGGCAGGGGCCGCGGCGATCACCCGTGGCGTGGCTGTGATGGCCCCCGCCGCGTGATCGCTGCAACACCTCTGCTGGTCCCAGGCAGCGCTGTGCACAACCAGAGGGTCACGACTGTATAGGAGCGTGGTAATGGCGCGGAAACGGGTCAATGTTGGGGGCACATCGGGAGGGCTGGGAGAGTTTCTCCTCGGGGTGCTGTTGATCATCGTGGGCTTTTACATGATTTTTACCAATACCGTGGTGTTCACCAGCTTTTGGTCTTTCCAGGGCTACAACCTCCTCGGGCCGTGCATCGTCGTCTTCATGCTCGGCATCGTCTTCCTGAGCCTCAACGGCAGCTCGATACTCGGCTGGCTGCTGTGTGGCGGGGCCATTCTGGCCATTACGGTTGGTATTCTCATGAACCTGCGCTTTCACTTCCGGGGTATAACGCTGTTGTCGGCACTCATCATGTTTGGTTTACCAGCCGTCGGCTTCGGGTTCGTGCTGCGTAGTTTGCGCGCCCATGATGCACTCGACACACCCTAACTTCCTATACGTACGACATGCGCCTGCCAGTAGTGCCTGCAGTGTGCCTGACGGGTCGGCGTGGCGGCAAGAAAAGGTGCTGTATACCCATGACAACGTCTCAACATGCTCCAGCGGCGGATTTTTCACTGCCCAACCTGCTTGGCAAAACCCTCCCGTGTACCTGTGGTGTGCAGCATACGGTGCCGACGCAGGCGGTCATTCTCGCTGCCGCGGGATTGGAACAGCTGCCGGCATGCTGTGCCCAGTATATGCCCGGACGGCATGTATTGGTCGTTGATGATGAGACGACGCACCAGATCGCTGGCCGGCGGGTGACAGCCCTCTTGCGACAGGCTGACTATGGTGTTGCAGGCCTGACGCTGCCGCTCCCTGTGGGGGGGCACCTGGTCGCCAACGATGAGACGGTTGCGACGGTGCGGGCGGCAATTCGCCCGGAGGTGGATTTCCTGGTGGCTGTTGGTGCTGGCACGGTGAACGATGTGACGAAACTGGCCAGTTTTCAGGCCAACCTCCCCTACCTTGTCTGCCCCACGGCACTGTCCATGAATGGGTATACCTCGGCGATTAGCGCCATCCTCAGTAAAGGGGTGAAGCGCACTATTCCGGCGCGCCCGGCGGTAGCCGTGGTGATGGATGTGGATGTGCTCGGCACGGCGCCGGTGGCGATGACCCGGGCCGGGTTAGGGGACATGCTGTCGAAGCCAGTGTCGACTGCCGACTGGAAGCTGGCTCATCTGCTCAAAGGGGAGTATTACTGCGACGTGCCCCTCCGCATCGTCGAGCACGCTGAGCATACCTGCCGTGCCAGTGCTATGGCTATCGGTCAGGGCACTCCGGCAGGCGTGCAGGCACTGGCAGAAGCCCTGTTGCTGTCAGGCATTTCCATGGTGATAGCAGGCTCTTCGAGCCCTGCTTCCGGCGCTGAGCATCTCCTGTCGCACTATTGGGATATGACCGCCCACTGGCATGGGCGCCAGGAACATTTCCATGGTGCCCAGGTGGGAGTCGCTACGCTCGTCACGGCCACGTTATACGAAAAACTCCGGCAACTCGACCCTGGCACCATTGATCTGGCACGGCTGCGTCGGCAGTACCCCGCCTGGCACACGCAGGAACACGCCATGCGCCGGGTGCACGGTGCACTGGCTGATGAGGTCGTCGCCGAAGCGCGGAAAAAGTATCTGCCCCTGGCCGCCAAGGAGCAGGAATGGGCTTTCATACGGACCCACTGGCATCAACTCTGGCAAGAGCTTGACGCCATACTGCTGCCAGCACATACGATGCGGGACGTACTGCGGGCGGCTGGAGCCCCCACGACTATCCGTGAACTCGGCATCAGCGTGACGGAGTTGCGTACCGCTTTTCTCCACGCCCGTGACATCCGGGGACGCTATACCGTGCTGGACTTGGCCCATGATCTCGGGGTGCTGGCCACATGGTGTGACGAAGTGCTGGCCCAGAGTGGCGTCCTCGACTGACAGTCTAATTGAACTGCAGCAGTTGCACCAGCGTGCGTAAATCCGGCACTTCCAGGTCTGGTGTGGCGTGCGCTGGCGGAGTGGCGCCGGCACTCACCTGCCCGTGACGGCGGTTCACCCACACGGTCGCAAGGCCGAACTGGCTGGCAGGAGCAATGTCGTGGTACAGACTCTGGGCTACGTGCAAGAGCTGTTCCTTGGGTAGGCCAATACGCTGCAGAGCCAGCGTGAAGTGGCGCGGTGCGGGTTTATACGATTGGGCTTGTTGGGCTGTAATCACCCAGTCAAAAGGGACTTGCAGGTGACGGGCGGAGTGGGCGAAGAGATCATCGTCAATATTCGAAATGATGGCGAGCTTATAGCGCTTCTTCAGCGCCTGCAGGGCGTCGACGGTATCGCCAAAGGGCGGCCAGTGAGGCACGGAGGCGGCGAGGCTGTTGCATTCATCAGGGGTCGGGGTAAAGTGTAATTGCACCCCGAGACCTTCGACAACATGTCTGAGCACTGCGGTATAGGGGCGATAGGCGCCTGCTTCAGCCGCCGATTCCAGGGCGGCGAAGCGCTCGAGAAGGGCATCGTCAGGGAGAGAACAGTTATGCGCCGCCAGGAGCGGGCGGAGGGCTGACAAGATCCCCTGCTCCCAGTTGATGAGCGTTCCGTAGCAATCGAACGTCAAGACGGTATATTGCTCTAGCGATAGCATACCTGGGCTCCATGTGGCGTTTTGTCATGGCTGCAGTGACATCCCCTGTAGACCGATTTAGACCGGCATGGTGCGTTGACTATGGGCGCGGCCGATTTTGGCGGTTTCCTCTCGCTGGCCAGCGATGACCCGCACGCCTTCGTCGATCTTTTTCACCACATTGTCCGGCGTACAACTCTCCAGGAAAGCGATGCCATTCGCCTGGCAGGCGCCAAAGACGCGTCGGCGCGCTTCCTGCATCTCCGGCGGATAGGGATCGCGCGGTATGTCCTTGTACCCCAGGGACAAGCTCAGAATCTCCCGGGCCCATTTCGGCAAACCCGAGGCCTGGTACGCGCAACATCTGTTCAACGTTGGAGACGCCTTCAGGGCTCTCAATCTTGACGCCTAACAATAACTCGCCGTGCGGATTCAACGGCCAGGGGTCGGCGCAGTCCATATACTCCGCAGGGCTTACGCCCCACACCGGCGCCGCCGAAGACTCCGAACCTCTGCCGCGCGTGCCAATGCCCAACCCGCGTCCCACCCCGATCTTGTGGATGGGATAGCGGCAGGATTCTACAAAGGCACGCACTGCGTCGGCGGATTCTGCCTGACAGAGCAGAACGCCATGCACACCACGGGCGAGAATTTGTCGGAATTGCCAGGCATTGTAGCGGATGACGGATTCATTGGAGCCATCGACTGGCACCTCAACGATCACCGTCGGAGTGCGGTGGCCGCTGTTGGTGGGGCCACCAGCGATGAGGCCGCGCAGGTAGTTGTCCAACCCGGCCATATCAAAGGCACCGTGCTCCATACCCACGTTGATGTAGTCCGCCCAGATTGTGGCATCCTGTTGCCCTTGCTCATAGGTGAGCACATGGCCCGAATGCCCCCCGGCGTAGTAAATCGGTTGTCCTGACTCCAACAGTTCAATAGCACGGTTGATACGCTGTGGCATAATACATCCTTTCCCTGAGATATGTGAGCAGTGAGAGGATTATGTACTAAGATAGAGCGAAAAGGAAACATGGCCAATACTTGCACAGTCCTGACAGTTATGTCATCTTGTGCCCTGAGTTTAGAGGCTGAGTCTTGCTCCCGGGCCGCGTTAGTATTCCCGGGTTTTGTTTATAATGGCATGAGATATTATGCGCTCGCAATGGCTGATCTGGAGTTTTATCCCTGGCTTACATTGGCTGACGTGGATGCAGGCGGCGATGCTGACCAGGCAATCCCGCTACTACTGGCTTGGCTTTGTCTACGCCCTGCCGCTGCTGCTCTACGTCTTACGGCGGGTGCCATTTTCGCTCGTGTTGCTGAGCTGGGGCCTCAGTCTCCTCCACGTGCATCTGCTCAAACGTGACATCAATCGGCACATGGCTCCCGTGACCACGGCGGTGTCAGATCGGCAGGCCCTCATGCAGGCCTTACTGCAGGCGGCGCTCATACACCGTGGTTGTTTGTCGGTGACGCAAGGGGTCATGGAAACTGGCAAACCGTTTCCTGAGGTCGAGGACGTGTTGAAAGAGATGCAGGCGTCGGGATATGTGTTTACCCGCAATAACCCGGAAACCGGCGTGCTCGAGTATGTGTTCAAAGAGCTGCTGTAAATGCTTTATGGGTGCGGATAGGCTGGCGCTACAAAGGCCTGGTACACCCAGTTCGTCAGCGTCACAATGTCAAATACCGGCAGTCCGGTGGCCCGTTGCACGGCGCGAGCATAGGGTGGCATATTGGTGCATTCGAGCACAATGGCCCCGATGTCGGCATGGTCAGATATCATGCGTCGTGCCACATGGACCATATCTGCCTCGGCTTGTTGCAGATCCAACTCCGGTTCGTTGTCGATCAGGACGCGTGTCAGTTCTTTTTCGCTTTCCAGGCCAGCAATGACCAACGGCAGATCTGCCACCCCCACCGCCCGGAGATGCGCCTCGGTGAGATGCCGGGCGTCAATGGTCATCACGCCAATCTTCTGATCGGCGCGCAGCATACGAGCGACCAGAGGGATTTGCATCAGGCTCGAGGTAAAAACCGGTACAGGCACGGCAGCTGCCATCTCTTGTTGATACAGACTGAGAAATCCACAACTCGTCGTAATGGCGCGCACGCCGTCCTGGACGAGATCATGGGCGGCCCGCAGGAAAGGCTCTAACAAACCCGCTGCCTGCTGACGCACCACACGTTCGGGAGAGGCGTGGGGCACGACACGGTAGCGCACTGGAAACGACCAGGTGGTGGCGTTGCCAATGTCACCAGGGATGCGTGGAAACTGTGTGTCGAGGGTGATAATCCCAATGGTGTGGCCGTAGAGAGTCGGACCGCCTCTCGCCTTCATATCTGCCTCCTGCGTGATGCACTGCATGATTGGGTGACGATTCCCCCTCTGACAGAGGGAGGCATTATAGCTCCTGTCCCTCACCAGTGCTCAGGGTCGAACGTGCCGTGAGGGATGGGTCGAAATCCGCTTCGTTGTAGAGCCGTTGCGTCTGACAGAGTTCGATGAGGACGACCTCCGGCGCGCAGAGGAAACGCGCTGAGACGCCCGAGCAGCCCACTCCAGGGCTGGTATAGCCTTTTACCATGCCATATTGCCATGCCCCACGCACAAACTTTCTCGGACAGTTGGCATGCGTAACGACGGGACCGAAGAACGGCAGACAGATCTGACCGCCATGGGTGTGACCACAGAGATAGAGGTGTATACCATGGGCGTAGGCCTCGGCGAGCAATTCCGGGGTATGCACCAGGAGGATCTTGAAGCCATCAGATGGCACATGGGCCAGGGCTGCCGGGAGATCATCACAGCCGTAATAGTGCGGGTCATCTACCCCGACGACCCACAGACTGTGCTGCTCATGACGGATTTCCACTGCGGTATTGAGCAGCATCTGCACGCCCATCTGTTCAAACGCAGGGACCATCTCAGCCACGTCGTGATTGCCCAGGATGCCGAGGATGCCGTGGCGGGCATTGACACTGGCCAGTAGCCGTGTCATAGGCGGATACACTTGCTGGCACGAACCGGTAGTGCGAAAGCGATAGTCGCCGGTGAGCACGCAGAGATCAACCGGCATGTCCTGCAGGATATCGGCTACCCGTTCGGCCAGCCCGGCGAGACCATCAATATGCAAATCTGACAGATGCAAAATTTTGAAACCATGGAAGGCATCTGGAAGGGTATCAAAAGTAAAACGGACATGCTTCACAACGGGGGTTAAGGCGTTGCGTTCGCCTCGTGCCCGCAGCCCTACAGCCCATAAGGCCGTTTTGACACAGAGCTTGATAAGCCCGAGATTTTCTGCATAGGGGGATTTGCCGCGTCTAGACCATGCCCTGAGCTGTCTCTGTTCGATCAATTGCCGTTTCAGTCGGCGATCTTCCATTATCGTATCCAATATGACGTCGGTGTTGTAGTGGCTATCATGCAGCCATAGACAGCCCTAGCGGCACACGCTCTGCTACGTGTTGTATCGGCATCGCAGTAGATTCCTTGAGGAGGCATCTGCTGTCGGAGTGTGTCATATCCGCCAGAGAGATTTGTGAACAACAAAGTGCTATGAGCATTGTACCATAATTTTGCGCTAAAGCTCAGGTTCA
>CAVZBC010000005.1:0-12768 GCA_963773125.1 uncultured Gammaproteobacteria bacterium
CCTGCCACAATGACCAGGAGCGATAGGATGAGGCAAAACTTCATTTTACTCACAAAGTCGATGCGTAGCCCGGGAGGAACCAGCTCTAACATAATCTTCTAGCCTGCTTAGATACTGAGTTTTGTCACCTGCCGTAGCCGAAAGACCGTGTCAAAGATCACCGAGTGACAAAAATGGCCGTGAACATACTCACCGCAATACCAATGCTCAACGTCACCGCAAACCCTTTTACCGGCCCTGAGCCAAACTGAAACAGCACAACAGCCGCTATAACAGTCGTGACATTGGAATCCAGAATGGCAGAGAAAGCCCGGTGATAACCGGCATCGACTGCGGCGCGGATGGATTTACCGAGGCGCAGCTCTTCTCGTATGCGCTCGAATATGAGGACGTTGGCATCAACCGCCATCCCCATTGTGAGGATAATACCCGCAATACCCGGCAGGGTTAAGTACCGCCCCCAGACCAGGGAGCGCCAGAGCGCCCATGAGGAAGAGCAAATTGAGTGCCAGGGCAATGTTGGCGACTATCCCAGAGAGGCGATAGTATACCAGCATAAAAAGCACCACCAGCGTGCCGCCCAATATCGCCGAGCGTACCCCTTGCGTAATAGAATCGCTCCCTAGGGAGGGTCCAACACTGCGGTTTTCGACGATAGTGACTGGGGCGGGAAGAGCCCCTTCCCGCAAAACAATCGCCAGATCACGCGCTTCCTCGGGCGTGAAAGTGCCGGTAATACGCGCTTCGCCTCCAAGAATGGGCTCTTGAATGACTGGTGCAGAAAAGATGGCGTCATCCAATACGATGGCCAGGGCGCGTCCAACGTTCTCCTGCGTGAGTCGTGCAAAGATCCGTTTGCCCTGGCTGTTGAGGCGCATCAGGACATAGTATTGGCCAAAATTCAGCTGATCAGGCAACGCCCGAGCATCCGCCAGCATATCACCGGTTAATAAGGCCCGTCGCTCAACAAAGTACGCCTGTCCCTGCACTAGACGTCCAGTCTTGGGGTCTTTTTCCTTGGAAAACAACCGCTGCGTGCCTGGGGGCGGCGGCGCATCCGGTGTAGCAGCCCGAGACTGTACCAGCTTGAACTCAAGTTGAGCCGTTCTACCGATCAACTCAATAGCGCGCTGCGGGTCCTTGAGACCGGGTAACTGCACAACGATACGGTTCGTGCCCTGCTTACTGATACTCGGCTCACTGACCCCAAAGGCATCTATACGATTACGAATTTTCTCCAATGCCTGGTCAACTGCACTGGTGCGAATCTGCCGCAGCTCTGCCGCCGGCAAATCAACCGTCCACACCTGTGGAGTCTGCTGTGCCACATTCGCTTCGACGTAGCTGCGGACCACTTCCTGCACCACGCTTAATTCTGGCGCCTGGTTAAAGACCAGGCGTAGCCCCTGATGCTCTCGTGGTTCTACAGCAATGACATTGACCGCTTTGGCACGCAGGTCCTTCCGTACGGCCTCTGCTATACGCTCAAGGGTTCGATCGACAGCTTTGTCAACCTGCACTTCCAGAACCAGATGCAAGCCCCCTTGCAAATCCAGACCCAGATGAATTTTGTCCTTTGGCGGCACGGCCAGGACGACACTCGCCACGATGACAACTGCCACGAGACCGAGCTTGATGAGTAAGTTACGTCCCACGGCCCTCTCTCTCCATAGTCATCCTGAAGCACAACCGCATGTGGTCTTAGTCTTTGACCACTCGATCAACATAGTCACGCTGCACATGGAGTTTGAGACCATTCCCTACCTCAAGCCGTAACCGGCTCTCTTCCACCTTATCGATGACGCCTAGCAAACCACCCCGGGTAACAACGCGGTCCCCTTTCTTGAGATCAGCCAGCATTTGTTGGGCGTCCTTGCGTTGTTTCTGCTGGGGTCGAAAGATCAGAAAGTAGAAAATAAGAATCAGCGGCAGGAACAAAAACAACGAACTGAAGAGGCCTCCAGGCCCCCCTCCTGGTTGTGTTCCCTGCGCATAGGCAAGCTCAATCAACACAACAACGCCTCCTCCATCAGTAGATTGGATAGAAAGCAGACTATACCATCGTCCCTCATAAAAGGCACGGTCAAAAATAACCGGCAAACCAGCGGTTGACAACGTCCGGCAAAGGTTGCTAAGGTCACCTCACTCTTCGGCATAACACCTCGTAATGCACAGGACATGTCATGACTTTGCTTGCCTATTCTCGCTACCTTCTCGCTGTGTATGCCCTCGCAGGCTGGCTGCTGCCAGCCACGCTGCACGCGGAACAAGCCGATGTCCCCGGCACCATACTGTACGATTTTGGCCTGCACCTCTATCGACATGGTGATTATTACCGAGCCGTAACCGAACTCAAACGTTTCTCCTTATTTTTTCCTGATCACCAACGTCACGCCGCGGCGCAAATCCTGATTGGGCTCGCCTTACAGGGCGATGGGCTCTTCGACGATGCCTTCGTACATTTTCAGCACGTCCAACAGGCTGCCGGGGAAAGCGATGTGGGGCGCGTCGCTGCCTTCAAGCTCGGTGAACTGCGTTTCCAGCAGGAGCAATACCACCAAGCCGTCGACCACTTCCAGCAGTTCTTACGCCTCTTCCCGGAGGGGCCTCTCGTGTCACACACGACGTATCTCCTCAGCCTCGCCGCCGCGTTCAATGGTCAGTCTGATACCGCTCAGCGACTTCTTACCTCGCTTGCCGCTCATGACCCCTTGTCTCCGCAAGCACTCGCCCTGTCTCAGGCGCTTCAAACAACCCCGACGCGTCCTCTCAAATCCCCGCGTACCGCGGGGCTGCTGGCAGGTATCCTGCCTGGGGCCGGACACCTCTATCTTGGCAAACCCGGGCAGGCGATTAGTGCCTTTGTCTTGAACGGCTTGTTCCTGACGGGAGCAGCCCTCGCTTTTCACGAAAGACTCGAAGTCGTGGGAGCGATACTGCTTTATTTTGAAACAGGCTGGTACCTCGGGAACATCAGGAGTGCTACTGATGGCGCCCGCGACATGAATCGACAACAGCAGCAGACCTGGAACGCCCGTCTCAGAACTGCATACGCGCTGCCGGTGATCACTCTGGAGCATCTGCAAACCCCAAGCCTCGGTATCCGTATTGCCTTCTGAGCCCATCCTGCCACGTCCCAATGCGGCGCAGTATCGTCCAGCAGACACGGAACACGCCCCTATATCTCGGGCAGCGTCAGCTCGGCCAATGTCCCCGTATCAATAGCGTGCCGAATGCGCTGCATGAGCTGCAGGTAGTACGTGACGTTATGCAACGTGTTGAGGTAGAGTCCCAGAATTTCTCTCGCCAGGAACAGGTGACGGAGATAGGCGCGGGAATGGTGTTGACAAGTATAACAGTCGCAAGCGGGATCCACGGGACGCTCATCTGTGCGGTATGTGGCATTCTTGATCACGATACGCCCTTCTGAGGTAAACAGGAAGCCGTTGCGAGCATTGCGTGTCGGCAGGACGCAGTCAAACATGTCAATGCCTGCGCGTACACAACGCAGGAGATCCTGCGGCTTGCCAACGCCCATGAGATAGCGTGGTCGTTGAGATGGGAGTAACGCCGCCGTATGGGCAACGAGGTCGTACATCATCTCGCGAGGCTCCCCGACTCCCAACCCACCAATGGCATAGCCGTCGAAGCCGGCCTCCACGAGCGTTTGCGCAGCAAGATCCCGCAGTGGCTTATAGATACTGCCCTGTACTATGCCAAACAGGCCGCCATGACGGTCACGCCCAGCCTCTAGACATCGCCTGGCCCAACGACAGGTGCGCTCCATCGACAAGCGCGCCGCGTCATACGTGGCGGGGTATGGCGTACACTCATCCAGGCTCATGCGAATATCGGCGCCGAGAGCCTGTTGAATAGCCATCGCCAGTTCAGGGGTCAGCAAATGTCGCGAGCCATCGAGATGAGACTGGAACGTCACGCCTTCTTCGGTCACCCGGGCGAGTTCCCTCAGACTAAACACCTGATAGCCCCCACTATCTGTGAGGATGGGGTATGACCAGCTCATAAAGCCATGCAATCCCCCAAAACTGCGAATCAGTTCAGGACCAGGACGGAGGTAGAGGTGGTAGGTATTACACAGCACGATAGAGGCACCACAGGTCAGCAAATCGGCCGTGCTGAGCGTCTTGACCGTTGCCTGTGTACCCACTGGCATAAACACGGGCGTATCAATCACCCCGTGTGCAGTATGGAGACGCCCGAGGCGGGCGCGACTGTGCGGCTCTGTTTTGAGCACTTCGAACATAAGCGACATACCATCTCATCACTTTCAGACATAGTGTCGTGGCACGCGCTGCGCAATGGCACAGAAGATCTCATAAGGAATCTGCCCACAGCGCGCCGCCATGTCCTCAGCGGTGATACGTTCCCCCTTTTGAGCGCCAATCAACACCACCTCGTCGCCGACCTGTACCTGGGGGACATCAGTAAGATCGACCATACACATATCCATACAGATCTGCCCCACGAGTGGGACACGACGTCCACCAACCAGCACCTCACCGGTGTTTGACAGCTGGCGACACAGACCGTCTGCATAGCCAACGGGCAAGGTACCGATGACGCTTGGGCGACGGGTAACAAACGTGTGGCCGTAGCTGATCCCATATCCCACAGGGAGCGCCTGCACCCGCATCAACCGTGTCTTCCACGATAAAACCGGCCGCAATATGGTTGCCTCAGGCGACGCAAAAGGATGCGCACCGTACAGGGCAATACCTGGCCGTACGAGCGTCCAATGACTCTCTGGATAGCGGTAGATCGCCGCACTGTTGGCCATGTGGAGATA
This sequence comes from uncultured Gammaproteobacteria bacterium, assembly GCA_963773125.1. Taxonomy (GTDB): domain Bacteria; phylum Tectomicrobia; class Entotheonellia; order Entotheonellales; family Entotheonellaceae; genus CAVZBC01. The sequence continues at coordinate 4,808 of CAVZBC010000005.1, forward strand.
GCGTGGCTGCAGCCCCTGTCTGGCAAAGAGCTGCACAACCTGAGCAAATATCGCTATCTGTGCCTGTACACCCCGAGAGCTTGGAGCATCTGCAGTGGCCAGATGCGTCATCAGCCCCTCGACCCGCAGACGTGGCCAGGAGCGGAGATGCTCCACGAATTGCGCCACGGTATCGTAAAAGAGCCCTAGACGCCCCATGCCGGTATCGACTTTGACATGTATCGGATAGGGCTCACTGGCAGTGGCCGGTAGCATGATGTAAACGCGCCGCTTCTTCAAGCGAGCCGATCACCGGACGCAAACGGTGTCCGATCAGCGTCTCTACTTCCTCTGGCCATGTGGCTCCCATGACGACAATGGGGACGGTTATACCTGCCTGACGCAGGGCTACACCCTCCTCACAGCGCGCCACTGCCAGCAACGTGACACCCTCTGCGACAGCAATTTTTGCCAGAGGCACAGCGCCATGGCCATAGGCATTGGCCTTCAGAACAGCCATGAGTTGACAGGCGGGAGCGAGGCATGTCCGAATGGCGCGGAGGTTGTGTACAAAAGCCCCCACGTCCACTTCAGCCACTGTCGGCGGGACGAACGGGCAGGCGCCCATCAAAAGTTACCCTCGGCGAGGTTCTCGAACCGCGTATACTCGCCACGAAAGGCGAGACGGACTACGCCCGTAGGACCGTTACGCTGCTTGCCAATGATAATCTCAGCGACACCCTTGGCATCACTATTCTCGTCGTAGAGCTCATCACGATAGATCAGGGCCACAACGTCTGCATCTTGTTCAATGGCACCGGATTCCCGCAGATCAGACAGCTGGGGACGTGGCGGTTTGCGTTGCTCCACCGCCCGGCTCAGCTGGGAGAGGGCCACAACTGGTACCTGCAACTCTTTGGCCAGGGCTTTCAGGGCACGGGTAATTTCTGATATTTCTTGCTGGCGGTTCTCTGAGCGTGAACGTCCCTGCATCAGCTGCAGATAGTCAATAATGATCAGCGCCAGATCGTCCAATTCAGCCCGTAGACGCCGTGCTTTGGCACGAATGTCGAGCGACGATTGCGCCGGGGTATCATCAATATAAATGCGCGCTTCTGATAAGGTCCCAGCCGCCTTGGTGAGGCGTGGCCAATCTTCACGACTGAGAAAACCAGTGCGGAGTTTGGACGAATCGATGCGGGCTTCGGCACACAACATCCGCAAGACTAACTGTTCTTTCGACATCTCCAGGCTGAAGATCGCCACCGGGCGCCCCACCTGGATCCCCACATGCTGCGCAATATTGAGGCTCAATGCCGTTTTGCCCATGCTCGGACGTCCAGCGATGATGATTAAGTCAGCGGGTTGTAAGCCAGCGGTACGACGATCAAACTCGATAAATCCCGTCGCCACCCCGGTGACAAGTTCCTTGCGTTCATAGAGCTGCTCAATGCGTTTGAAGCTCCCTTTCAAGATCGCATTGATGTGCAGAAACCCCGACGTGGCTTTACGCTGGCTGATCTCGAAGATCGCCTGCTCTGCACGATCTAAGAGAATGTCGATATCATCAGCATCCTCATAGCTGTCGGTCACAATGGACGTCGCCGTCTGTATCAGCCCACGTAACACTGCTTTTTCCCGCACCACGCGGGCATGATGCCACACGTTCGCCGCCGTAGGGACGAGTTCCACCAATTCGGCGAGATATGCCGCCCCACCCACTGCTTCGAGCCGGTCTCTCTTCCGCAAGCGTTCGCTCACAGTGAGCAAATCGATCGGCACGTTCTCTTCAAACAGCTCGATCATCGCCTGAAAGACCCAGCGATGTGCCTCCTGGTAGAAATCCCGCGCCTCCAGCAGCTCCAGCACCTTGACGAGCGCTTCGTTCTCAAGCAAAATCGCCCCAAGAACGCTTTGTTCCATCTCCACGCTTTGCGGCGGGAGCTTATGGAGAAATCCAGGCGGCGTCGCCATGACAGCCTCCCCTTACTCTTCTGCCGCCACAGTGACCTTCAACAGCGCTGCCACATCTGTCCGTATCCGCACTGGCACCGTAAATTCTCCCAGGCTCTTAATGGGCTGCTCAAGTTGAATACGACGTCGATCAATGTCCAGACCGGCTGCCTTCAGCTTTTCGGCGATATCCATGGTCGTCACTGACCCAAAAAGCTTGCCTTCCTCGCCCGCCTTGCGCGTAAAGTGGCACGGGACCGCCTGTAACGTCCCGGCAAACGCCTCAGCGTCTTTCCGCGCCTGCGCAATACGATGTTCTCGTAGATGGTGTTCGTGTTCAAGCTGCCGTTTATTTCTAGCCGTAGCCGCGAGCGCATAGCCGCGCGGGATAAGATAATTCCTCCCATAGCCATCTGCGACATCGACAACATCCCCGATTTCTCCGAGCTTGTCCACGTCTTGCACCAAAATCACTTTCATTGCTCCACCTCCTCGACATAGAAGACGTAAGGACCGTCATATCATGGGCTCTGTATGCATCTTTCAGGACGCCAGGGGCTGATGTCGCAAGCGGCGGAAATCGGCCCACAGATCGAACAAACCGGCTGCAATACATAACACGACACACAGAGGCCCCACCATAACCAACGCGATCAGGGTCAGGAGCCAGCGTACGCCCAGCGGCAGGGGCAGACGCTGAGCCCAGAACACCACAATAGCGCAACCTTGTAAGAGGTAAATAGCCAGAGTCACCAGAAAAACATTGAGGCCGATCGTGCTCAGCGCCGACACTGGCAGGAGCAGCGCCGCCCCACTGGCGATAAACACCCATACCATATACTCTGAGGCACGCCAATGCGTGAGTATCTCTGCGTCCAACTGCACCGGCGGTTGGCCGCGGGAGCAATAGTACCGTGCGACAACATAATTCACGGTGTTGGTCAACAAGTGATTGATCACTAACACGCCCGGGAAGACGGCCAGCACAAACTGTCGCACTGTCTCTAAGAGGGGAAGTTCCTGCGCTGGCTCATTCCCTGGCATCTGCTCAACCGTGTGAAAATACTCTTGCACAGCACGCAGCGCTTGCTCCAGATAGGCTGCAACCAGAGCAGACAAGTGCTGTCGAGTTACGAGGGCATAGACAACCAGCAGGACCACCCCCGCTCCAACGGGGATCAGCACGCTACTCGCGATGATCTGTGACAGCGACCAGCCGCGCCGGACTGCCCCAGCCATCACCAGCGGCGCGGCGCCATACTGGCTGAAAGATAGGAGGGCTGGCGGTCCTCCAACCACTGCTAAAACCCCTGCTTCAAAGCCTATAAGGCTCAACACGTAACGCCAGGGATACTTCACAGCCAAGACAATGAGCGGAAAGGGGGCAAGGATGGAGAGAAGCAATCCTTCAAACGGGATGAAGACGGGGAGAAATGTCAAAATCATAGACAGCATGACCAGAGTATACAGCTCTGGATTACGAGCCGTCGCTTTCACCTCTTCTCCCCTTCACACGACCACCGCAGTCCCCTCTATACACGATTTACTCAACCGAGAACGGCATCAAGGCGAGATGTCGCGCCCGCTTGATAGCCGTGGTCAGCTGACGTTGATGCCCTGCACAGTTCCCGGAAATACGCCGTGGAATAATTTTACCACGTTCAGTAATAAGATTGCGTAATCGTCGCACATCCTTGTGATCAATCAACGTAATCTTATCGGCACAGAATCGACAGATTTTCTTCCGCAAGAAACGCTTCCGTCGCCGTAACGCGGCACGCTTTCTTGCACTGATCGTCGCCACCGGCTGTTCTCCTTTCGTCTGCTACGCTGCAGATTTGTTGAGGTTAGAAGGGAATATCGTCATCCTCAGAGATGGACATGTCCATCTCTTCACCATCGCCAGGCCCCTCTGGGCTCGCTCGCCCCATCCCTTCGTCCCGCGCCCGTGGCATCAGGTGAATCATATCAGCAACTACTTCATGCTTGCTACGTTTCTGGCCGTCCTGGCTCTCCCAGGTACGCCACCGTAGGCGGCCCTCGATCAACGCCAGGCGGCCTTTGCTGAGATACTCACCGGCAATCTCCGCCTGACGACTGAACGCCACGATGTCGATAAAGCAGACTTCTTCCTTCCATTCCTCGCCTTGACGGTAGCGCCGATTCATCGCCAAACCAAACGACGATACTGGAGTCCCACTGGGGGTGTAACGCAGTTCTGGATCACGCGTCAAATTCCCCAGTAAGATCACTTTGTTGAGGCTCGCCATTAGCACGCCTCCTCTGTTATGCGCTCCCGTGCTTCGAATTCGTCATCGTCGGTCTCATCATCGTCCTCTCCCGTGCCTGTCTCCACAGCAGCAGGTCGCCCCCGGAAGCGCATTCTTGGAGGTCCCCCATCACCGCGGCGCCCACCACGACGACGTTCTTCCCGTTCATCGTCATGGCCATCATCCTCCGCAAGTCGCATGAAACCCGTGAGTTGCTCTTCTTTCTCGTAGCGTACGGTGAGATAGCGGATGACACGCTCGTTGAGGCGAAAAGATCGCTCCAGCTCTGCCAGTGCCGTAGGTGGTACGCGATAGTGGAGCAGCGTGTAGTAACCATAGCGCTGCTTTGCCACTGGATAGGCAAGACGGCGTTTTCCGGCACGGTCGACACGAATGATCTCGCCACCCCGCCCTTCTAAAAACCGCACGACGTTTTGGACACCCTCTTCTGCTTCCTCTTCTGTCATCTCTGGATGCAGTACAACAATCGTTTCATAGATATTCTTCAATCCGTCCATTGAGACTCCTTCTGGATTAACAGCCCGCCCTGGAGCGAGCAAGGAGTGACTCCCCCACCAGCCAGCGGTCAACAGCGGGGGGTTACACAAACAGCGGTGCCATAACGAGGGACACCACTGACATCAACTTGATCAAAATATTCATCGACGGTCCTGCGGTATCCTTGCAGGGATCACCGACCGTATCGCCAACCACCGCCGCTTTATGGGCTTCAGAGCCTTTGCCACCCATATTCCCGGCTTCGATATATTTTTTGGCATTATCCCAGGCACCGCCACCGTTCGACATCATCAGGGCCAGGAGCACACCAGCCAGTGTTGCCCCCGCCAGCATACCGCCAAGGGCTTCCTTCCCCAACACCAGACCAACCACGACGGGCACCACCACCGCAGTGAGTCCTGGCTTGATCATTTCGCGCAGCGCCGCCGTCGTACTAATCTCTACACAGCGCGCCGATTCAGGCTTTGCCTTGCCCTCCATCAGACCCGGGATGTCGCGAAACTGGCGCCGGATCTCCTGCACCATATGAAACGCCGCCGTACCCACTGAGGTCATGGTAAAGGCCGCAATCATAAACGGGATCACTCCACCAATGAACATCCCCACCACGACCTGGGCGTTCGTTAAGTCAATACGATCCAGCCCTACAGCCGTGGTATAGGCAGAATAGAGTGCTAAAGCCGTCAGCGCTGCAGAACCGATCGCAAACCCCTTGCCAATCGCCGCTGTAGTATTCCCCAACGCATCCAACCCGTCAGTAATGCGGCGGATGTCTGGTCCTAAGCCGGCCATTTCCGTAATCCCACCTGCGTTATCAGCAATCGGACCATAGGCATCGACCGACATGGTGATGCCAACGGTGCTCAGCATGCCGACCGCGGCGATGCCGACACCGTAGAGCCCACCGGTAGCCGATGCGATAAGAATCGCCGCACAGAGCACAATAATAGGCCAGGCGGTGCTCTCCATGGCGATCGCTAAACCGGTAATGATATTCGTCTGCACTGCCTGTCTCCGAAGGCTTCAGCAATACGCCGAATCGGTTTGGCAGACGTGTAGTACTCGGTGAACAGGCCAATTGCAATGCCACCGATACTGCCGGCGAGAATCGCCCAGTAGAGCTTGCCCGGCAAGCCAATACCGATCACCAGGAAGTAACTGCCAATGCAACAAAATCGCTGTACTGAGAAACGTCGCGTAGCGCAAGGCGGCGGCGGGATCGAAGTGGCGCAAAGCCTGCATCGAGGCAATGCCAATCACCGACGCCACCAAGCCGAGCATGACGATGAGAAGCGGCAACGTCATATACCCCAAGGCATGTGCTCCCAGCGTCGCACCAATGGCGATGAGCCGCAACGATCGACCCGACATAAGACTCAAAAATATCCGCCCCCATCCCAGCCGTATCACCCACGCAATCCCCGACATTGTCGGCAATAACGCCAGGATTGCGCGGATCGTCTTCCGGGATACCAGCCTCGAGTTTGCCGACGAGATCTGAGCCGACGTCCGCAGCTTTGGTATAGATGCCACCCCCGACACGGGCAAAGAGCGCAATCGAGCTCGCCCCCATGGCAAAACCGCTAATGTACCCAGGATTCTGTCCTGGCGAAGAGGGGAAAAAAGATGCCAAACCAACAAGACCGAGGCTAGCAACCGACAGTCCCATGACTGCACCACCGGAGAAGGCAATCCCCAGGGCCTTGGCTTGTCCGCCATCCACCGCGGCCTGTGATGTCCGCACATTCGCCTGGGTAGCCGCTTGCATACCAAATAACCCAGCCAACATCGAGCAGGCTGCGCCGCATATGAACGCCAGCGCCGTTTGCCAGGCAATGAAGACGATCAAGAGCAAAGACACTATGGCAGAAACACGATGAGTATTTGATACTCTCTGCGAGGAACACCATGGCACCTTCGTGGATGGCATCAGCGATCTCGACCATAAGCGCATTGCCGGGCAAGTGCCGCACAATAGACTTGTAGATAACCAGGGCAATGAGCAACCCAATGACACCGAAGGTAATGGACAGAATCGGGGGCACGATGGCGAGTGACGAGACCGATTGTTCCACTGTGTGCGACTCCCTTCTATGCGAGTCCTCACTTGACCTGTGATGGCACCAACTGTGCGCTCACGGTGCCGACTGCAGGAGCGTGTCAACACAAAGGACCGCCTGCGCGATCATTTTCGCGCGCCTGCCTTTCCGTAGGCGTAAAGGCTGACAGCACGTAGTCAACAATGTGTGCTTTACAGACAGGACGGCCTATACCCATACGGATACGGAGAAATTTCTCCATGGCCGAGACAGGCAATGATGAGCGCACGCAAGATGGCCACACTCCTCCTCACCTGGCCTTTCCTTTGCAGTTTTCCCAGATAATGAATGTGGATCCCATATGGCTCCCACACGTGTCTTCCACCCCTCCAGGGCATATGTTTTTGCCTCACTGAGGCACGCAGCTCAGCCCACTGAGCAGACAGTGTCTGGTCCTGTTGCTCAACTTGGCAGATCAGGTTGTCTCATCCCTCTCTACACTCACCACGATGACACCTTTCTATGAGCCACGCAGGCACTCCCACAGATGTCACATAACACACAGCCACAGTCCTCCTGACAACATCCAAACCGAGGTTATGGACAAATTGTAGGCTGGCGGCTGGTCCACAATCCGGATCCCCTCCACCAACGATGATGGTGCTCACTCTGGTTCTGCGCCAAAAACCCTCAGCCTCGAAAGTAGCCCAGACCATAACAGCCAGTGAAAGCTGACGCGCGCTGCCGAGCATCTTCCGACGAATGCCGCAGCAGGGGTACATCCTCCTTGTGTCTGGCCGACCTTTGCCTCAGTAGCCAACTCTTCGGTCTCCCGCCTACAGCAGCCTTTTCAGGCGGCGGCAGTTTCTGCTTGCCTGTGAGCAACTTCGGTTGTAACCAACTCCTTTATTCATCGCTTATGCCCGCCAGGCGTCGACCCAACGGGCAACCCCGACGGCATTCGTCGTCGAGCGCCTTCACCAATCTGCAACAACAGGAAACCATCTAAACATGATGTCTGACTTCGGGAATATCCCGTGGCAAACATGACGCTTCAAGCTCTCGGAGCAAAGGGGCCAACATATGCTGAGCGATCTTCAGGCGATCCTCTGGCACGTTGATAAACTCGAGTGGCACAGTCACCTTGATGGGTTTCATCCATGCGCACACAGTAACAGCTCGACGTGCACAGGCAGGCGGG
>CAVZBC010000006.1:0-41249 GCA_963773125.1 uncultured Gammaproteobacteria bacterium
AGGTCCCGCACGACGATACCGACGTGGAACGCAACGAGGTCCGGTGGTACGCTCATGACTCCTCTCCTTCAGTGCGTGCGCTCAATGGACCGTTCCGGCAGACGCCTCGGCGCTGCCGGGCAGCGTTATTGCCGCCCCGTAGCATAGCGGCAACTCTGCATGCAGAGCAAGACAGAGAACCCTGTTGGCACAGGGAAAGTCGCTCGTTATCCTGCAAAGTGTAATTCAGTACTGTCGCTGACGGGACAGCGTGCTACAGTTGTAGACATCATGGCTATCTCACCAGTGTTCCCTTTGCGTGGAGGAATGCAGTATGGCAGACGAAACCTATGTCTACGTCGGAGCCGAAGCCCATGGGCTGTACCGCAAAAAAGCGAGCGATACCCACTGGGAGCAACTCACCAACGGCATGCCCCCGATGCCACAGGCGCGCCCCATTGCCATCCATCCGCACCATCCTGAAGTGCTATTCGTTGGTACCCAGCGCGGGGTGTATCGGAGCCAGGACCGTGGTGACCACTGGCAGCGCATGCACCTGCCTGAAGGACGCACAGTGTGGTCGCTGCACTTCCACCCGCAGAACCCGCAGGTGATGTTCCTGGGCACAGAAGGCAGCGAAGTCTATCGCAGCAACGACGGTGGTGAGCACTGGCAGTATGTCTCGACTATTGTCAACCCGAACGCCGTGCAGATGGCTTTTGCCACGCGCATCCTGGGTTTTGCCATCGAGTCGCCCAACCCCAACCGCATGTATGCGGCCCTGGAGGTTGGTGGCGCTGCACGCAGTGCCGATGCGGGGCAGACCTGGGAACTAGTGAACCGCTATTTCGACGGCAATGTGGACCTGATGGACCTGCACGGGGTCGCCCTCGGGTCACCACGGGCAGACGTCGTCTGCATTGCCAACCGTACGGGCGTGTGGCGCAGCCAGGACCGGGGTGATACCTGGGAAAACCTGCACCTCGACAAATTCTCGCCGATCGCGTACTCGCGCGGCGTGCAAACGGCTCCCAACGATCCCAACACGTTCTATGCCTGTGTCGGGAAGGATTTTGGCAGCGCCGCAGGAGGCGTGCTGCGTAGCACGAACCTGGGTGAGACCTGGCAGCGCTTTGACCGTGGCGTCGTACCGGACAGCACCACGTTTGGTGTGGCGGTCAATGCGCGGCATCCGGAGCAGGTCTACTTCTGCACGCGCCGCGGCCAGGTCTTTGGCACGCACGATGATGGCGCTACCTGGACGGAGTCGCGTCTGCCGGAGTCGGCGATCAACGTCATTAGTATTGCCTGTGTGAGCTAAAACTGTGTACCGGGGGAGCGAACTGCCCCCGGTGTTGTACTGCGAGCCCTATGAGTGGGCCAGCTGTCCACGCATTGCTGTCCACAATGATAATGACCCGATACACCCCTCATTGCATGGCTTGGAGCAGACTCCCGCCATCGGGATGGAGGAGACTGCCGGTGTAGAAACTCGATTCATCTGAGGCCAAAAACACTGCCGTATTGGCAATATCGAGCGGTTGCCCAACCCGTCCCAAAGGGATGGCCTGTCCTCGTGCCTCGACGCTTTCCGGGTTGCCGTATATCCTGTTGGTCATTGGTGACGCGACGATGCCGGGGCCGATGGCATTGACTCGAATGCCATAAGGCGCCAGTTCGAGCGCTAGGCCGCGTGTCAGCATCCAGACCCCAGCCTTGGTTATGGAGTAGGTGACCATACCAGGCCGCGTGCGGCGTGCCGCGCCTGACGCGAGATTGATGATTGCCCCCCGGATACCGCCGGCAATCATGTGCCGTGCCACCGCACGATTACAGAACATCACGCCGGTGAGATTCACATCGAGCAGACGTTGCCAGGACGCCGTAGGTAACGCCAAGATGGGCGGCTGGCCAGGTTGACTCGGATCCTGTTCGATACCCGCCGCGGCGACCAGGATATCGATGCGGCCAAATGTAGCCATAGCCGCTTCCGCCATTTCGTGTACCTGTTCCTCCTGGGTGACGTCAATCGCCACTACCTGGGCCCGTCGCCCCAGTCCCTGCACGCGGGCCAGCGTTGTCTCCGCTCCGGCTGATTGGGCCGGGAGATCGGCGATGACAATGTGCGCGCCCTCTTCGGCAAAGCGCACCGCGGTAGCTTGGCCAATCCCTGACGCCCCGCCGGTAATAACCGCCACGCGATCCTGTAAACGTCCACTCCCTGCCATGTTCTGTCCTCCATGGGCAGTCCACTACTCTTTCTCTGGGTTCCACGGGGTTGCTGCGACGAACCCAAGAGCCTCCAGATAGCTTCCAGCGGCTGGATTCGGCAGTGGCGGCCGCCTACTCGGCGACTGGAGCTGCGGCCGTCTGCGGCGTGTGCATCACTCGATGGTGCATTGTGCCCTGGGCCATCTCGGAGATTGGCGTTGAGGGCCGTTACCATAGCAGTGTTTCCCCTGAGATACAACACTGCACCCACCCAAGCAGCTTCCCCCAAAAGCAGACGCAAAGGGGTACCGATGGTGATGATGCGCGACGACCGGTACGCCGTCGCGTCAGATCCGTAGAGGCTCGCCCGTCACCTTCATGGTCTCCAGCAGCGCCCGGAGTGGGGTTCGGACTTCATCCATGGTGACACTCTGAACAGACACCTCCCTCTTCCGGCGTAAACATAGTGGATGCCGGGGCATGCTGCAAGGGGCACCGGGTAGTGACTCACGCCACGCCACTTGACTTGTCAGGGCGGCTGCAGTTAAATGACCGGAGATTTTGGGCCGAGGCGTCCAAGAAGACGTCGCAGCGACAAGAGCAACTGAGAGGGCAGAAGGGGACACAATGGCGCTGGTTCGCTGTATTACTGAAATGGGGATGGGCGTGGATGTCCACGGCCTGGATTACACTCTGGCGGCCAAGCGTGCCGTCTTTGACGCCATTCACCACAGCAGTCTCGGATTCGCTCGGCTGGTGGGCGCCACTGCTGACGATATGATTGTCCACGTGACCATCGGCGTGCCGCGCCCGGAAAAGGTGCAGGTCGATGAGGTTGCTGGCTCGCTCCCCCACGGCCGCGCCAACGTGACTGTGGTGGTGGGCGGTCTGGAACTGCTCAACGAGGACGGCAGCGATGGCACGCTCATCGCCAACGCGATCATCACCGTCAGCATTGACGACGGAAAATAGTACATGCCATCCTGGCAGGAAGAACAGCAGCCATGAGCAATCCAGCATTCGAATTTGATCACATGCACATCATTGTTATGTTGCAACGCCCGACGGCGTCAGCATCGAACTGATGCAGGGCTGACTCCCCCGCATGTAGTGGTAAAATTTTCAGGCATCCTCTGGCAGACCCAACACGACATCGCCCACAGGAGAGAATCGCATGGACACGAATCCAGTCAACATCTACGAGTACGAGGACATTGCCAAGGGAAAGATGGGCCAGGGGGAGTATGACTTCATCGCGGGAGCAGCGACCGACGAGATCACCCTACGCCGCACCCGGGCCGTTTTCGACTCCATCTTGATGCGGCCGCGCATGATGGTGGACATCAGCCAGCGGGACCTGCGCACCACAGTCCTGGGGCAAGAAATCCGCTTCCCGATCATGCTGGACCCGGCGGGGAACCAGGCCGCAGCCCATCCGGACGGCGAGTTGGCCAGCGCCCGGGCCGCCGGCGTCGCCGGCACGATTCTGGTGCTAAGCGCCCAGTCCTCCCGCACCCTGGAGGAGGTGGCGCAGGCGGCCACCGGCCCCCTCTGGTTCCAGCAGTATTTTTTCAAGGATCGCAGCTTGACCCTCGACCTGGCCCGTCGTGCCGAGGAGGCTGGCTACTCCGCCCTGTGCCTGACGCTGGACGCCAAGGTCAAGCCCAAGCGGGAACGCAACATGCGCAACAACTATGCTGGCCCCGCCTCGCCCAACTATGCCCATCTGAACGTGACCGGCAGTACCTGGTCCTTCGGGTTGGACGGCCCCACGGGTACCAACGACCTGCGGGATCCGGCCTCTACCTGGAAGGACCTGGACTGGCTGGCAGCCAATACCCGCTTGCCCCTGGTGGTCAAGGGCATCATGGTGGGTGAGGACGGCAGGCATGCCGCCGATCACGGCGCCAGAGGCGTGATCGTCTCTAACCACGGCGCCCGCTATCTGGACACCACACTGGCCACTATCGAAGCGTTGCCGGAGGTGGTGGAGGCCGTGGCGGGCCAGGCCGAAGTGTATATGGACGGCGGCATTCGGCGCGGCACGGACGTGTTCAAGGCCCTGGCCCTGGGCGCGCGGGCGGTGCTGATTGGCCGGCCGGTGTTCTGGGGCCTGGCAGTGAATGGCGAGGCCGGGGTGCGGGCGGTGTTGGAGATGCTGCGAGACGAATTGGACGCCACCATGGGCATGTGCGGCCGTACCACCGTGGACAGCGTGGACCGGGAGTGCCTGGTGGGCGTCTCCCCCTTATTGGCGTTGTTTCCCCATGCCGCCTCGTTCCGCTAAATGGACGAACTGTTCCTGATGAAGTGTGCGTCCCTGCTGGAGAGACAAGCGCTAAAATCTGCCTACCCAAACTGGCTTGCTGGCGCCGTTAAACCATAATGCGCCCGCAGTGTTTCCCCCTCGTACGCCGTGCGAAACAGGCCACGACGTTGTCGCAAGGGTACCACTTCAGCAATGAACACCTCCAGCATCGCTGGCAGGATGGGCGGCATGATATTGAAGCCATCGGCCGCGCCATCGATGCACCATGCCTCCATCAGATCGGCGGTCTGCTCCGGCGTACCTGCAAAGGTGTGATGCCCGCGCGCCCCGGGGGCGAGTTACCGCGCTGGGCAGCACCTGCTGAGCGCAGGGTTATAACGAAGCGTTGCTCGCGACGCGCCAGCTCCAGGATGATCTGCAGTCCGGCGGCGCGCCGCTATGCTACGTGCTCGGGGCAGGGAAATCTTCCGGTTCGAGTGGCTTATCCGTAGGCTTGGGGATGGACAGAAAAAGGCACATGCGTCTCGCAGCGTTGCCCGATGCACGGGTAGTATGGCTCAACGTTGCGATAGACCGTCGCACACGAGAGGCCGACAAGCCGCACATTGACGTCTATGCCGGTCCTCTGCTGTCTTCGGCGCCAGGCTGAATCGGAGCCACTGCGGGGTCGGGCTTGGGCGCGAGGGGGTCATGGATGACCGGATCGTGCGCCGCGGCCCGCTGGGGGAACAGCAGGGAGGCGACGACCGAGGCCCCAAGCACCAATACCACCACACCGAGGGCGAGGCTGATTGGCACTTTGTAGAGGTCGCACAGCCCATGGTCTGACGGCCCCACCGGCATCACACTTTCTGCGTTGGCACTCTTGGAGCAGCTGGCGGCGTTAGTCCCCCTGCTCCGTGTCCACCTCGTGCGCTCTGCGGGGTGCTGAGCGCCGCAGAGCACGCTGCGCGCCGCGATTCTTCCCACCCCGCGCCAGCAGGGTGTCGACGGCGCGGCAACGCCGACGGGCACCCCGTCTTGGCCCTGGGGCAGGCTGCTGGGCCGCGTCGTTGCTCTAGATAGGGCGACCTGGCTTCCGCCACTGTGTGGACGGAGGGAAGCGCGCAGACGCGCTCCGCCTAGCCGCGCGCCGCTGCCTGCCGGTAGAGGTGGGCGGTGGCAGCGGCAGGGCGAAAAAGTGGCTTGGTATTTCCTATCCTCACCTCTTCTGCCATGATATCCATACCCGTGGACGGCAGATTCGTGCTCATGCTGGTAAGGTCTTGGATCATGGTTCTGAGATGCGCTGGCTCAAGTTGACGGATAGTAAGTTTACAAGGCATTTTACTCTGCCGCTGCCACCGCTCGCCTCTGGCCCGCCTCCGCTGGCGGCGCGCAGCCAGGCAGGGTGGGAAGAATATAACCATCCAATCTGTCTGTCGACTCGACCACTACATCATCAGCGGGTAAAGCTGGACGATACTCATGCCATACATGCATGATCTTTGGCTCGATCAACATGCGCAGGCAATGTAACGCAAGAGTATTCGGATGTGGAAGCGATACACTGTACTAAGCGACCTGGTAGCGCACCACAGCCTCTTCATTCCATGCTATACCGACGCCAGGGCGATCCGGGATCAGGGCATGCCCGTCCTTGATCTGACACGGCTCTGCCAGAATGGGATTGGCCCAGTCCATGTATTCTAGGTAGTGCGCCGTGGGCGTCACACCGAGGAGATGCACGCTGTATTCGGGGAAGAGGTGGCTCGACATCTCCACCCCATGAGCGTGGGCGATGGCAGCGGCGCGCATCCAGCCGGTGACACCGCCGATACGCTGCACATCTGGCATGACGAAATCCAGGGACTGGGCTTGCAGCGCCTGCAGGAGCGCAAAGGTGTTGCGCAGGTTTTCCCCGGTCTGGATGGGTGTATGCACGGCAGCACAGATTTTTGCATACCCGGCGTAATCATCGTGGCGGGTGGGCTCTTCAATCCAATATAGTCCTTCGTGGTCAAGAGCGCGGCCACGGGTAATCGCTTCCGCTACTGTGAGGCATTGGTTGAAATCACACATGACTGTAATCCCTTCACCCAGGCGCCGTTTGATGACACGCACAGCAGCCAGGTCGTGGGCAAAATCCGCACGTCCCACACGCATTTTGATGGCGCTGAAGGCACCGGCAGCGAGTAGCCGTTCTGCCTCGTCAGCCAGGGTATCTACGGGTTGAATCCACAGACCGCAGCTATTGTATGCCGGAATCGGTTTGACCGTGCCGCCGAGCAACACCACCAGAGGCACCCCCTGTGCCTGGGCTAAGACGTCCCACAGGGCCATGTCAATACCCGACAGGGCGATCCCAACCACTCCTGGGGTATCGAGGAGTTTGAGCCGCGTATGTACCCTGGCATCGATCTCAAACGGGCTGACGACCTCGCCCCGGATCAACTCTGTCAGGCTGCGCACACAGGCAACGACGGGTGCTAACATGCTGGCGGTAAAGGTAAATACATAGGAACGGCCTGTCAGCCCGGCATCAGTGAGCACGTCGATCAGCACCAAAGCAGCGTCAGGCAGGGCGCCTGAGGCAGACATCGGCGGCCGTGTAAAGGGAACCTTGACGGCGCGCGCTATGATGTCATGAATACGAAGGACAGGGGGCATGAGGTGTCTCCTCTTCTCTCATGGCAAGGGTTCTCTGCGGAAGTGCTTTGGCGCAAGCTGGCACTGTGTTGAGCAACTGCCGCTGCCAGGCGGCGGTGCCGGCCCTGTCGTCAACCGTAGGAACTTGATAAGCATCTACGGTTGAGCAAGCGCTGGAGTCCTGTCAGAAAATCGTACAAACGAAACTCTGGCCGAGTAGAAGCCGCTGCATGGTTCCACACGCCAGAAAATAAAGAGAATATGGAACCATAATATCATATGATCTAGCCCTGTAGTACTCGCCAGGCGTACTGACAGAGGTCTTGCGAGAGCTATGGTAGAATCTCGCCGTGGAGCTTGGGCTGTGGCCTGAGGTGCCTTCCGATGACGGTTCGTCAAACCCGATACGGATCGCTGTTTGGTGTCCGAGCACAAAGGAGAAAAAAATGAGCAGTATCAAGGCACTCACCCTGAATGGTACAGATATTGTACTCGACCCCGCCGTGATTGACACGTTCAGAGCTGATCTACGCGGTAAGCTCTTGACGGCGGCAGAGGTGGACTATGATCCGGCACGGCGGCTTTGGAACGCCATGATCGACAAACGTCCTGCCATGATCGTGCGTTGTGAGGGGGCCGCTGATGTTGGCAAGGCGGTGCGTTTTGCTGACGCCCACGATCTGCTCATATCTGTGCGGGGTGGCGGGCATAATGTGGCGGGCACTGCCGTCTGTGACGGCGGCCTCATGATTGATTTGTCGCCCATGCGGGGGATCCAGGTGGATCCCTCCGCCCGCACTGCCGTGGCACAGCCTGGACTCCTGTGGCAGGATTTCGACCACGAGACGCAGGCGTACGGGCTCGCCACCACCGGGGGCGTCGTGGGCGAGACGGGCATCGCCGGACTTACGCTCGGCGGTGGGGTGGGATGGCTGGTGCGTAAGTACGGTCTGTCGTGTGACAACCTGCTCGCCGCTGACGTCGTCACGGCGGACGGTCAACTGCGGCGCGCCAGCCCTACTACCAACCAGGACCTGTTCTGGGCCCTGCGCGGGGGTGGGGGGAATTTTGGGGTGGCCACTGCCTTCCAGTACCGGCTGCATGAGGTCTCAACGATCCTGGGCGGCCTGATCATCCATCCCCGCACGGCAGCCCGCGACGTCATCCGCTTCCATCGCGACTTTATTACCTCGGCCCCGGAAGAGCTCACCTCGTACGTCGGACTCCTCACCGCGCCGGATGGTAACCCGGTGGTGGCCATGGTGTCCTGTTACTGTGGCGATCTGCAGGAAGGCGAGCGTGTGATCCGTCCACTCCGTGAGTTCGGATCACCCCTCATGGATGCCATGCAGGCGATGCCTTACACCAGCATGCAGGGGCTCTTTGGCCCGGCTTTCCCCTGGAATAATCGCAACTACTGGAAGTCCAGCTATCTGCGTGAGTTTCCCGATGCGGCAGTCGATACGGTCGTGGAATATGCCGGCCACTGCCAGTCCGCGCTCTCCGCTGTCGTCATCGAGTACTATGGCGGCGCCGTCAGTCGGGTGGCGGCGGACGCCACCGCCTTTGCGCACCGGGAAGCGAACTTCAACATCCTGATTCTGGGACAGTGGAAAGAGGCCGCAGAAGACGCCCTGCATGTGCAGTGGACGCGGGATTGCTGGCAAGCCATCAACCCCTGGACAAGTAGCGCGGTGTACATGAATGCCCTGAGTGCGGGAGAAGACCCACAGGCGGTGCGTGCCGCCTACGGTACCAACTACACGCGGTTGGCAGCACTGAAAGCACAGCTTGATCCCAAGAACCTCTTCCGCATGAACCAGAACATTACGCCGGCGACCTGAGGCATATCGGGCTGCGTATCGCCAGGCCGGGGCAGAAATCCGCTGCTCCGGCTACGGCAGGCCAGAGATGGCGCCACATTTGCACCGGGGACTAGTCCTAGTTACCTCCCAGCCCCATAATGGTTCCCAGCGGCGTCTTTGGTGTTAAAGAACATGGACTTTCCATCACTGACAAAGGAGCTGTTACCCTTGAAGTAGCTGTTATCCTTTTGCATGCCTTTTTGCTGCATTAAAGCGATTAAGTTGACGAAGGGAACGGGATGCCCCTCGAACCCACAGTTTCCCAGTGCATCGAGCCAATAGCGCCCCGGGAGGACAGGACCAAGCGTTTGCAAAAAGGCGACATCCACATAATGCAGTTCTCTTCCATTGATAAACACCCGGGTATTGCCATTGGAAGCATTGGGCTGTAGAGCCCCCCCTATAGTGAGGTTCGGCAGGCCAACGCCCAGGGCTGGTCCTCCTTTGAGGCCCCAGAGCCCGGATTTTTTGTCATACCAATAGTCGCCGCTGACCGCACGCATGTTATAGAGGCGTTCCAGCCCCTGAATCTGCTCCTGACTGAGGCGTTCTCCGTTGAGAATCACGGACGCTTGGGCGATGGCGACCGCCGGTATGCAGACGGTTGCCAAGATAGCGAACAAGTGGTTGCGGATTTTGTGCCAAGACATCATCATGCCCTCCCATACCTGCATGTCGGACTAACCATGGTGGACGATCAGTCCTTCTGTGCTCGCTTTGCAAGGGTTTCTTCGTGCGTCGTTTCACAAATCATGATCAGGTGCCCGGCTTACGGTGCCTGCGCCGTTATCTTAGGTCCGTAGGCTCTCCATTTTTTCCTCTCCTTGTTCCGACTGTTAACCGCTGGAACTGTACCACTCTAGGTATTGATTTTAGGTGCCTTAGCCGGAAATGACTGTGCGGAATGTTACCACATTTCAGTGAGGTTCCTCACAAAAGTAACGTCTTATGCCCACGGTAGGCTCTGTGACAAGGTAGCTGCAATTTCTGCCAAACCTGCGCCAGGGATTTGATCGCCGCCACTTCTCTTCGCACTGCTTCAGACAACCAGGCTACATATTACTCCAGGAGTTTTCGGAGAGTTGACGCACAGTTTCAATCTGAAGCGTCCGTATGCTGCGGATGTGTTTGCCTTGATCGCAGCCGATCAGGTTCAGCTTGTTTATTTAACGCAAGAGGAGGCGAGGTTGCGGGATACTCTGCCTGTCACACTGGGGGCAGGCGAGCGTGAAAGTATCGCCATTGCCCAAGCCTGGGACGGGATGCTGCTCTCCAACGAGTCACGGGTCGCGCATTGCTACCGACAGCGCAATGTCTCATGCCTACACGAGGCAATCAAGAACAGTCTTGACTTCGGGGCACTCAAAGTGTTACTCAAACCACCAGCCTGACCTGTGAGGTGAGCCGGGCACACAAGGAGAGATAGGAGGGTGGCAGCGTTGAGTCGAACGGATCTCAGTGCCGATGTGGTGGTTATTGGCGGCGGACCAGGCGGCAGCACGACTGCCACCATGCTGGCACGCCAGGGCTGGCACGTGCTGCTCCTGGAACGCACCCACTTCCCCCGTGACCACATCGGCGAGTCGCTCCTCCCCGCCAGTATCCCTGTTCTGGAAGAGCTTGGCGTCCTGCCAGCCGTGCAGGCCGCCGGATTCTTGCAAAAATGGGGCGCGACCATGGTCTGGGGCAAGGAGACAACGCCCTGGAGCTGGTATTTTCGCGAGACCAACCAGCAGTACCCGCATGCATACCAGGTCTGGCGTCCCTCCTTCGATCAGTTGCTCCTGGAGAACAGCCGGGCCTATGGGGTGGACGTGCGCGAGGGCTATCACGTCGTTGACGTCCTCTTCGAGGATGGTGCTGCCAGTGGGGTCCGGTACGTGACGGATGGCGCTGCACCAGGTACTGTCCAGGCGCGTTTCGTTGTCGACGCCAGTGGTCAGAGCGGGCTGCTGGGACGTATGCTGCAGCTACGCCGCTGGGACTCCTTCTTTCAAAATCTGGCGGTCTATGGCTATTTCGCCGGGGCGCAGCGCTTGTCCGCGCCCGATGACACGAATATCTTTATCGAAGCCTACCCACACGGCTGGCTGTGGAATATCCCGCTGCACACCGGCTGGATGAGCGTGGGCGCCGTGGTGGACAGCCACACTGGCCAGGAGGGATTGCGCCGCAGCGGCCCACAGCGTTTCCTGGCGGAGCAGCTGGCACAGGCACCCTACACGGCGCACATGCTGCACAAGGCCAGCCTGGCCGCTGGTCCCTTTGTCGTCAAGGATTGGTCCTACACCTCTGACCATCTTGTCGGTGATGGTTACATCCTCGTTGGTGATGCCGCCTGCTTTGTGGATCCCTTGTTCTCCTCCGGAGTGCATCTGGCCTTGATGGCCGGGGTGCTGGCGGCCGCCTATGTCACCAGCGCGTTGAAAGACCCCAGCATGCGTACCGCCGCAGGGCAGATGTATACAGCGCTCTATCGCAAGGAATACGAGCATTTCCGCGCCATGGCACAGCTCTTCTATGCCAGTAACCGCACTGTTGACTCTTACTTCTGGGAGGCGCGACGTCTGCTGGGAGGCGCTGACACCCTTTCACCCCGTCACGCCTTCATTCGTGCCGTCGCCGGACAGCCGCCGCGTGGTTACGAACGTGTGGTACTGGAGCGTGGCGCCGCTCCGGCGCAGTTTGTCGCCAGCGTGCAGACGGTGGAAGCCGAGCGCCAGGCACGCCGGGCACGGCTGGCCGCAGTGCGTACCCAGACTGATCCGACGCCTACTACCCTCTACCAGGCCATACCGCATCTTGCCACCGGCATTGCCGTACAGCGTCAGCCTATCCTTGCCGCTGGCGAGTTTGTCTGGGGCCATGTCCTGATCACGGCGGGATACCCAGAAGGGACGCCATGCAGCGATCTGGTGGCCGAGCTGGTGCGTCATATCGATGGCCGCACCTCGGTGGCCGAGCTGCTGGCCATATTGTGTGCGGACAGAGATACCGCGCAGCATGCGCAGATCGCCACCAGCGTCCTTACAGCCCTGCAGATCCTCTATGTTGACGGGACGGTGGCGGACCTGGTGGGCCTGTAGTCGACACCCATTACTTTCTTGTAAGGAGACCTGCTTATGGGACGCAATGCTGTACTTGACGGCATCCGCGTGCTTTCCCTGGAGCAAGTGCATGTACTGCCATGGGGTACAGCCTTCCTGGCCGATTTTGGGGCGGAGGTTATCCGCGTCGAAAGCGCCAATCACATGAACGACAGGCGCTCTGGCCCTTTTCCCGACAACGACCCTGGCGACGAGTGGTGGAACGAAGGCGGCACCTTTGCCTACTGGGCGCGTAACAAGCAGAGTCTGTGTCTCGATGTGACGCATCCCCTGGGCAAAGACGTGTTCCTGAAGCTCGTGGCCCAGAGTGACATTGTCACGGACAACTTTCGCCCCGGCACGATGCAACGCCTGGGGCTGGATCACGACAGTCTCGCCGCGGTGCAACCCGGTATCATTACGCTGAGTTGTACGGCCTATGGCCACACCGGGCCATGGCGGGCTTATGGAGCGCGGGCCCGCACCGTCGATGCGGCCTGCGGGCTGTCCTATCTGACCGGCTACGCCGGTGGTCCGGCGCTGCGTGCCAGCAGTAACTATATGGACCACACCGGTGGCCTCAACATCGCCTATGCGCTGCTGCTGGCGCTCTACCAACGCCGCAAGACCGGCAAGGGCATGCGCATCGACCTCAGTATGTACGAAACCGGCGTGTCCTGCATTGCCCCGGCCATGCTCGAAGCCCAGCGCGGCATGGCTCGCCCCAGGCTTGGTACGGCGCATCTGTGGAAGGTGCCGCACAACGTCTATCCCTGTCAGGGCACAGACCGCTGGATTACTATCAGTGTGTCGAACGACGCAGAGTGGGAGCACCTCAAAACCGCCATGGGAGCGCCCGCCTGGGCTGCCGAACCGCGCTTTGCCACAGTGCCAGGGCGCTGGCAGCATCGACAAGAGCTCGACGCGCACCTCAGCCAGTGGACTGCCACGCACGACGACCAGGAACTGATGCATCTGCTCCAGGCCCATGGCATTCCCGGCTGGAGCCGTACTCACGGCGGCAGACCTGGTCGCCAACCCCCACCTGCAGGAACGTGGCTACCTGGAGGTGTTCACCAACGACAACGCTCCCCGCGTTGGGCCCCGCGTGTATGCTGGTCGCCCCTTCCGCATGCAGCCTGAGCCTCCTATCGCCCTGCGTCTCGTGGCGGCGCTGGGACAGCACAACGTGCAGCTCCTGCGTGAGGTGGCCGGGCTGGCGCAGGCCGACATACAGCACCTTGTTGAGGCGGGCGTGATCGCCGACCGGCCGCAGGAGACCACGAAACCCGCCCCGGGAGCGACTGCATACCAGGGGCGTGGCGAAGGCAGGCCCGCTGATCCGCACTACCGAGAGGTCGTGCACACGCTCGCCACGACCATGACGAACACCCCAGAGCACCATAGCGAACTCCGCGCACCGCATAGCTGAGAGGAGATGTCGATGTTGGGCATATTGGACGATGTGCACGTCCTGGAACTCACCAACCATCTTGCCGGAGCGTTCTGTGCCAAGTTACTGGCCGATCAAGGCGCCAGGACGCTGAAAGTCGAGCCGCCGGGACGCGGTGATGCAGCGCGCCACGAACCACCCTTTATCGCTGGAGAGCCCCACCCAGAGCGCAGTTCCCTCTTCCTGGCGTTTAACACCAACAAACGTGGTGTTACCCTGGAGATACAGACCCCCACTGGCCGCGACCTGCTGCTGCGCCTGCTCGCCAGGCACGATATCGTCGTGGAAAGCTTTGCGCCAGGATACCTGGAGGAACTGGGGCTGGGGTACGATGTGCTGCGACACGTGAACCCGCGCTTGATCCTCGTGTCCATCACGCCCTTTGGGCAGACTGGCCCGTATCGCCACTACCGGAGCAACGATCTCATCGCCCAGGCCATGGGCGGCTTCCTATACACCACGGGCCGTGCCGACCGCCCCCCTATGGGGACAGTGCTGGAGCAGATGGAGATCGTGACAGCACGCAATGCGGCCATTGCGACGATGGGGGCTCTGCTGCACCAGCGAGACGCTGGCGAGGGCCAGCATATCGACGTGTCGATGCTGGAAGCCGTCGTGAGTACCCCGCCAAACTTCATCCATCAGTACAGCTTCACTGGTGCCATTGCCGGGCGTGGTTTTGGGGATCAGACGGTGATGGACGGCATGCATCTGGCGACCAGCGATCATGACGTCACCCTCACCACGGCGGGCACCGGGGGCAACCCTATGGCGACCTGGGCCGCATTCCTGGAAGAGCCGCGCCTGCTCGATGCCAGGTTCAGCACCAGGCAGGGGAGAGCGCAGCACTGGCAGGATCTCCTCACGCTCCTCGAGGCGAAGTTGGCGCACTGGAAGGCACACGACTTCATGACTGCGGCCATGGGGCAGCGGCTGGTGGTCGGGGTGGTGCAGAGTCCGGAGGAAGTCGTGCATTGCCCGCACCTGGAAGCACGCGGTAGCTTCGTGCTGCTGGAACATCCTGAGGTCGGTGCCCTCAACTACCCAGGCGCTGGTTTTCTCATCGACGGTGCCAATCCCGTGGCGGGTGGTCGCGCCGCGCCGCGGCTTGGCGAGCATAACGTGGAGGTCTACTGTGGCGAGCTTGGGCTGTCGCGTGCCGAACTCGCCGGGCTCTACGCTGCAGGAGTGCTTTAGCACAGCGGACAAGTAATCAAGCGGGACAGGCCGGGCGCCTCGGCCGAGGGGCCCGTGAGCCTGAGGTATACTTGACCGATGTTCTCGTATCTCTATTGACTCTCTGTGACGATAGGCTGACAATGAGCCGCAGTAAGCAGGGTCATGACGCATGCCAGAGAAGCAAATGTGAGAGGAAACCTATGCCCAAGAAACGCATACACACCGAGCAGGCGCCAAAACCCGTCGGCCCCTATTCGCAGGCGGTCGACGTCGATGGCTGGCTCTACGTGGCTGGTCAGGTCCCCATTGATCCTGCCACTGGTACATGGGTCAAGGGGGACATTGTGCAGCAGACGGAACGGGTGTTGCGGAATGTCCAGGCTATTCTTGAAACGGCAGGAAGCGGCTTACAGGATGTTGTGAAGACGACTGTCTACATGGCCGATCTGGGAGAATTTGCGGCGATGAACGAGGTGTATGCCCGGTATTTCAACGACGCCTGTCCGCCGGCGCGTGCCACCATAGAAGCGAAAAATCTCCCTGGCGCTGCCAAGCTGGAAATAGACGCTATTGCCAGAGTTGGGGCTGGAAAGTAGTTGGGACATGTCCGAAGCTCTGCATCGCGCCACGTATACTATCACTGAGGCAGATCTGCCGCGCATGGTCCTCGACCAGCACGAACTGCCACCTGCGCTCCGCAACTTCCTGCCGGCGCGCACTGGCGTGCTGGACAACGACACGATGGCCCGACAAGGTTTCCCGGGCAGTAGTGCCGAGCGCTTTCGCGTCGCAGGTCGTTTGACCGGCTATTTGCAGGAATTTGCCGCCCCCGTGCCTGAGAGCGAAGACATGCCGCTGGGGTATGACATCGCGGTGGCCACCGTGGTGCATCTGTTTGAGGATGCGCAAGGCGTGTCGCGCTGGATCGAAGAAATCTTCCTCAGAGAGTTTGAAGCCCACGTGGATCAAGAACTCCAACCTGGCCAGCGCCTACTCATGGTGCAACGTCTGGCGTTTCAAGGGTTTGCTGATGAGGCGGCCGGCCTGCGTGTGCTGCAGAGTAGCCCGATGGGACCGATTTCGTCCACCGTGGTCGACTTCCGCCTTGGACGTCTCCTGGGAGTGGCCTATGTCGCCACCTTTGGGAATTACGAGCGTCAGGAGATCGTCGCCCGTCTCGGGCATGCCCTGGAGCGCAAGATCGTGCGCGTGGTGCTCGAAGTGCCCTGACGCTGTAGCGCCCTGGCGTTGCATACCGTACGCCGCAGGCGTATCAGACGCGTCTCACCTTTTGCCGCGATCTGCTGCCACGTCTTGCCGTTATCAAGTGAGACATACACGTCGCGTTGGTGCGTGGCAATAGCCCATGTCTGGGCATTGACAGGGTTTTGTGCCATATAGGTGACCACATCCTGCTCCAGGGGGGGGAGCCCTATGGCTTCCTGCTGTCCTGTCTGCCATTGTAGCTGCGTCAGCGTGGGTTTGCCGCTGTCAAAACTGCTGATCCACAGGTGCTGTCCATCAAAGGTAAAGCAGAGTGCCAGGGCGGGGAGGCCATCAACGAGGGGCTGGAAATTCGTCCCAGCATCCTGGGACAGAAACACCCCGCTGCGTGTCCCAGCAGCGACGACTTTCTCCTGGGTCGGATGCACCGCCAGGCTGGCCAGATTGCCAACCAGGCCAGTGCTTTTGGCCATGGTGCCACTGTTTGCCGTCATTGGTGGTGTAGTACAGACCAGGCTGCGGCATGCGCGAATTGGGCGAGGGATTGACAACATACACGGTGTTGGTCTGGTAACTCGTGGCCATGAGGTGAAAATCCGCTTCTCCCGACAGGCCAAGAAGTTCCCAGGTTTGGCCTTGATCTTTGCTCTTGATCAGACCAAGGGGGTTTTTCAGCGGGGAGCCTGGCATGGGATGGCCACTGCTATACCAGAACTGGCGCGTCACCGCAAATCCCATGTAATCGTGCTCCGGGCCAGGCACCTTTGTCCACTGACTGCCGTTGTACACCGCTAAGCCGTGATGCATGGGGATGTACAGCCGCTTCCCATCGACGCTATAACTTACGCCATGCACATGATGCAGGGTGAGCGCCATACCTGGGCGCGTCGTCAGCAACAGGAGTACGCCGAGCACCCAGACCAACGGCATGCACACGACAGAGGCTGGTGTATGGATCATCATGATCTCCTCATAATACGCTAAAACTTGACAGGTGGGGTGAGACTTCTAGAATAGATGCCCCAATATACCCAGAGGGAGCTTCTGCTTTCAAGCCCGCAACCAGGCCAGTTCTGAGCGGCTGCCTCTGTCAGGAGGGAGCAAAGCCATGGCTGACGATACTGAACCGACACCTGATGCGGCCAGCGCTGCACAGCAGGCAGGCAGTCCCACCGAGCGTACGCAGCGTCTCAAAGAACTCGCCAAACTGTTTCTCAAGCTCGGCACCATTGCGTTTGGCGGGCCAGCGGCCCACATCGCTCTGATGGAGGAGGAAGTGGTGCAGCGCCGAGGCTGGCTGAAGCGCCAACAGCTGCTCGACCTCATCGGGGCGACGAATCTCATCCCTGGTCCCAATTCCACTGAACTCGCCATCCATATCGGCTACGAGCGCGCCGGGTGGCGTGGTTTGATCGTGGCCGGCACCTGTTTCATTGTCCCGGCCATGTGCATTGTGTGGCTTCTGGCCGTGCTCTATGTGCGCTATCAGACCGTGCCGCAGCTCGGCTGGTTGCTCTACGGCATTAAACCCGTGATCATCGCTATTGTTGTTCAGGCCCTGTGGCGCTTAGGGCAGTCTGCCGTCAAAAACATCCAGACAGGGGTCGCTGGGGTCGCCGTCGTGGCGCTTGCCATTGTCGGCGGCCACGAATTACTCTTGCTCCTGGTGGCTGGCCTGGCCGTGATGCTGGTCGAAAACTGGCGACGGCTCCTCACACGGCACGGCCTGGGGACGCTGTTGCTGCCAGCAGTGTCGGCAGTATTGCCCGCCGGTGCCACCTCCCTGGCTAACGTGACAGCCTCTGCCACCATCCCACTGCTAAACATCTTTGGCTTTTTTCTCAAAGTCGGCTCCATTCTCTACGGCAGCGGCTATGTCTTGCTCGCCTTTCTGCAGGGCGATCTCGTCGAGCGCTGGCACTGGCTGACTGCGGACCAGCTCCTCGACGCCATTGCTATTGGGCAGTTCACCCCCGGGCCGGTGTTCACTACCGCGACGTTTATTGGCTATCTGCTGGCGGGCTCGCCCGGGGCAATCGTGGCCACCGTTGGCATCTTCCTGCCAGCTTTTGTGTTTGTGGCGGCGGTGAATCCATGGGTGCCGAAGCTACGCCGTTCGCAGTGGGCCAGCGGCTTCTTAGATGGCGTCAACGTCGCCTCCATGGGTCTCATGGCCGTGGTCACCTGGAAACTCGCCATGGCAGCGCTGTTCGACTGGGTCACAGTGGCGTTAGCACTGCTCAGCTGCGGTGTGGTCTTCCGCTTCCGGATCAATTCCGCCTGGCTGGTGATTGCCGGAGGCATGGTGGGGTTGCTGGCCCACCTCTAAAGCGTCGCAGGGGAAACCACGAGAAGGGAGGTGGGCGTGGACATTGTCAGGTCGCTGTTCTATTTTGTCCTGGCAGGGCTGTGCGAAATTGGCGGAGGCTACCTCGTCTGGCTCTGGTTGCGGCAGGGCAAGAGCCCGTGGTATGGAGTGGTGGGTGCGGTAGTCCTCGCCCTATACGGCCTCATCCCGACTCTGCAGCCGGCCCATTTTGGGCGGGTATACGCGGCCTATGGTGGCATCTTTATCGTCTTAGCCCTGCTCTGGGGATGGCGGGTTGACCGCATCGCACCGGATACGTTTGACCTGGTGGGGACGATTATCGTGTTGTGTGGTGTAGGTGTTATCATGTACTGGCCCAGGCAGTGAAGTGTGGCCGGCGCAGCGAGGGTGTAGGCGGTATGCCAGGGGCAAGAGCATACAGGAGCACGTTGCCATGTCTGTACCACCAAAAGCCGTTGTTTTACTGAGTGGCGGGCTCGACTCCACTACGGTAGTGGCGCTGGTGCAGCGCCAGGGCTTCGAGGTCTATGCCCTCACCTTTCGGTATGGGCAGCGGCATGACGTCGAAATCGCCGCGGCACAGCGCATCGCCGCCCACTTCCAGGTCGCACAACACGTTGTTGTAGAGTTCGATCTCCGGCTGTTCGGTGGCTCTGCCCTGACCAGCGACATGGCCATACCCAGGGGACGTACTCTGGAGGAAATGGCGCACGGTATCCCAGTCACCTATGTGCCAGCCCGCAATACCATCTTCCTGTCGTTTGCCCTGGCCTGGGCCGAGGTGCTCGCCGCTAATGATCTCTTCATCGGGATTAATGCCCTTGACTATAGTGGCTACCCCGATTGTCGACCAGAGTATCTCGAAGCCTATCAACGCATGGCAAACCTCGCTACCAAAGCCGGGGTTGAGGGCCAGCAGCGACTCTCCATCCATGCTCCCCTTCTGCACCTGTCTAAAGCGCAGATCATCCGTACTGGCCTCGAACTTGGCGTCAATTACGCCCTCACCAGCAGTTGTTACGATCCTGCCACGGATGGCGCAGCCTGCGGGCATTGCGACGCCTGCCTGCTACGCTTGAAAGGCTTCGCCGAGGCCGGCATAGCAGACCCCCTGCGCTACCGCTCTACCCCGTGAGGGCTATCGTCGCAGCGTGTGTTGACTGTGCTGAAATATCAGTCTGCGAGAGCCATGGGGGCTGGGTTGACAGGAGCTGACGCAGATTGACGACGTGCCCGATAACAATTGTCGCTGGTGGCTGCATCCCTCTGGCGCGCCCGGCGATGTCCAGCAGAGTCCCCTGCACGACTGTCTGGGCACACGTGGTGCCGGCTTGAATGACCGCTACAGGTGTGTCGGGCGCGCGTCCGTGCCGCATGAGCTGCTGCGTAATCTCGGCGAGATGACCCAGGCCCATCAGCACGATCAGCGTGTCTATGCTGGCCAGTGGCTGCCAGTCTATGGCGTGGAGTCCAGCCGTGTGTCCTGTCACCACGGCAAAGGCACTGGCGTAAGCCCGGTGTGTCACGGGAATACCGGCAGATGCCGGCACCGCCGTGGCACTGCTGACGCCGGGAATGACTTCGAACGAAATGCCCGCGGCGGCCAGCGCCTGGCATTCCTCGCCACCACGCCCAAACACAAAGGGGTCGCCGCCTTTGAGGCGGACGACCGTTTTGCCCTGCCGGGCGCGGGTGATGAGCAGGGCGTTGATGGTGCTCTGTGGATACGGATGGTCATGGGGCATTTTCCCCACGTCGACACATTCGGCTGTCGCTGGGGCTTCACGCAGTAAATCCGGATGAATTAAGCGGTCGTGCATGACGACCTCGGCCTGGCGCAGGCATGCCAGACCGCGCACGGTAATCAGCCCGGGGTCGCCGGGGCCTGCTCCCACCAGATACACCATGCCTGCGTTACGCATAGGTGGCCTGCTCCTGGCGCCGGAAGGTTGGTGCCTGGTGCTCGGCGGCACGCAGTTCGCGTGCCAGCAGATGCACTACGGCAGCCATGCCGTTGAGGCCGTGGCGCTCTTCCACACCTGGGGCATAGTTTGTCGTACCGTTCACGTCATAGGTGATCTTGTTGCCGTGTCGGTCTTCGATGAACTCGATCCCTGCCAGGTCTATACCGTTCTGACGCATGAAAGCCACATACTGGTCGATGATGGGATCGTGAAAACCCTGTCGGAGCGAGAACAGGCTTTGACGATCGACGTTTCCATTGCTGGGCACGTCGGTGGCGGGGCAAAAAGCGTCGCCGGTCTCGCAGCGTTCTGCCGGGCAGAGCTGGAAGCCACGACTGGTATCAGACTGTATGGCATACAGGAACGTGCCGTCGACGATCTCGACTCGGGTGATATACGGTGCAGGAGACTCGATATATTCTTGCAGGAGCGTGATGTGGTCCATCGGAAACTCAAAGGCCGGGGAGTCGACGTACGCCTCAAACGCTGTGAACGAGCGGAAGAGCTGTATCCCGAGTCCCTTGCCACCACGGTTGTGCTTGGTGATAAACGGCACGGGCAGGTGTTGCGCGGCGTCTTTGAGTGCCGCCGGGCCGCCAGCCACGGCCAGGGTGCGTGGCGTGCGTAGACCGGCCCGTCTGAGGGCCTCGTATTGGCGTACCTTGCTGATTTCCAGGGCGAACGCCCGGCTACCGTTGATGACGCGTCGGCCGTGACTTTCTAACCACACGAGCAGCTCACGCGTGTAGTCGACACTCTCGCGATGCCCCCGGGTGTGTGAGGACGGGCTCATGCGATTGAGAAAGACGCCGGCGGGTGGCTCCTGGCTCAGATCAAAGTGCCCATGCTGCAGGAACCATTCTTCGTAGGGCACTTCGGCACGTTGCAACTCGCGCCGCAGTGGTGGTAGCCAGTCAGGATTTTCGTACAGGATATACACTTTCATGGCAGCTCCTTGTGGTACGGATGCGCTGTATGGAGCCACCTCTCTCGTCACTGGTGAATGGGGACACGACAAAAAAAGCCCACTCGCCTGCGAGAGGGAGTGGGCTCCAACGATGCATAAAACGATACTATATGCGTCTCGACCTCATTTATCCACACCCTCCTGATGGACAGACATCCTGCACCAGATGGCAACAGCACGTCCCACCAGTGTGATGCGTACACAGATTGGTGCGGCCCTGGATGATGGTCGAATCGAGATTCATCGATTTTCTGCTCGGCAGTATAGATGACGTGAAAGATGCTGTACTCTATCACAACTCCTCCCTAGCGGTCAATATTTCTGAGCGCCGTTGCCAGGGCAATCGCATCAGGATTCCCCTTGATACGTGTGGAGCATTAGGCTTGGGGCAATCCTAAAGCTGGAGATTTTATCGCGGGCTAACTCAATAGCCCGTTGTTATTGCTGAAAAAAGTTGATGCGATTGCCCTGGACGCACGAGGGCCGGAGGCGGTGGGACTGCCCTCATCGAGCTCCTGTTGCGCGCCTGCGACATGGACACCTCCTTCCTCTGCTCCCCGCTGCCCTTGCTGACTCTAACTAATAGGAGTTTTTGCCCAACCCCCCAAAAAGGTATATTCCAGCAAAGGTGGCTATATCGCACATTCCCTCCTGTAGCGCCATGTCGGTCCTTGACAATATTTCAATATATATTTATTTCTGACTATGATATGATAGATGACGCTGGGAGAAAATTTCTTCTCCCACAACACAAGGGGATGTCTCATGCGAGTACCACAATGGGTAAAACCAGGGGTCTGGGGCGCCATCATCGGCGCGGTGGTGATTATGATTATCGGCTTTTCGTGGTGGGGGTGGACGCTCGGCGGCACGGCCGAGAGCATGGCACGGCAGCGGGCTGACGCGGCGGTGACCGCCCTCCTGACGCCGATCTGCGTGGAGAACTTCATGGCGCAGGTTGACGCCACGGCAAAACTGGCGGAGCTGCAGAAGACCTCGTCGTGGCAGCAAACTCAATTCGTCGAAAAAGGCGGCTGGGCCACAGCACCAGGAAGCACCGCGCCGAACTCAGCGGTGGCGCGCGCGTGTGTTGACCAGCTCACGAAAACCAAAACCTAGTATGGCCCACGGGGCATCATCCGGGCCGCTTACTCCCCTGAGGCAGTGAGCGGCTCTCTCCTGTGTACATCAGCCGTGTAAAACCTCAGCAGTTTAATAATTCGCAAAGAAGCTCGCACGACTTCTCCGGATTGTACCCCCTGCGATCATAGAGCTTTGTCGTCGACGGGTCAGCATGCCCGGCCGCTAACCCTAGGTAGCAATCATACATGCGAGTGAAACTCGCTCTATCTAAGCCAGAGATACCTGAGGACGCTCTGATCCTTTTCTGATGAGCTTTGCGTGGCTATGACCTCCGGTACCCCGTACGCAGAGAAAGTCTAGCTGAAACCATGTTGGAGGTGCTCCTTTGCATATAACATACACGGCACATCTAACGGGAGTGAGAGGACCAAAATAAAAATCAAACGGACCAATAGGAGGTATCCTAAGCGTTTGGAATCGGGCGAGAGTCTGTCTCTGGTCAAGGAAAAACGGACACAAAGTTAAGCTACCAGAGCACATGTTTCGTCGTCGTTCGGACTGACATACCCAAGATACGAATGTTTCCGCCTGCTGTTATAGAACATCTCGATGTACGCGATGATGTCGTCTTTCGCTTCTTGACGCGTGGCGTAATCACAGTGCGACGTCCATTCGCGCTTTCAGCTCCCGAAAAACCGCTCGGCAACGGCATTGTCAAGGCAATCCCCCTTTCCACTCATACTACAGATGATCCCATGGTCCGCCAGCAGGTGGCGATACGCGTGACTGGCATATTAACTCCCGCGGTCCGCATGGTGCACCAGCCCTGCTGAAGGCCTCCGACGTCCCAACGCCATCTCGCACGCCTGCTGTACCAAATCCGTATCGATATGACTTGTAGTGGTCAAGGAAAAACGGACACAAAGTTAAGCTACCAGAGCAAATTTCTCATATTCATTGGGACTCACGTACCCGAGATATGAGTGCTTCCGCTTACTGTTATAGAACATCTATAGAACATCTCGATGTACGCGATGATATCGGCTTTTGCTTCTTGCCGCGTAGCATACGCACAATGTGACGTCCATTCGCGCTTTAAACTGCCGAGAAAAACCGCTCCGCCACCGCATTATCCAGACATTTACCCTTGTCACGCATGCTACAGACGATCCCATGGTCAGACAGGAAGTCTCGATAGGCGTGACTGGCATATTTGACTTCCTCGGTCCGAGTGGTGCAGCAGACCCGCTGCGGGCCGGCGACGCCCCAACAGCCATCACCAACGCCTCCTGCACCAACGCCGTATCGACATGACTACTCATCGCCCACCCTACCACTTTTCTCGAATATAAATCCAAGAGCACCGATACATACAACCAGCCCTTAGCCGTCCATATAGACGTGATGTCACCCATCGACCATGACGGGTAAGCGCACACAGTGCGCTATCCAGCCGGCGATGGCAGAGACTCTCGGTCATCGTCGCCACGGCCCACGTCCGTCATCGCAGTATAGGTGCCGACCACGCCAATGGTGCCCTCGAAGGCCAACAAAGCCCCGACCGGGTCAATACACGCCGGGCGTGGGTGGGCGGCCGACTGGGCATGCATCACCGCGAGTACACGGTCCATTCGACGATGGACGAGACTGCTGCAATCGTCTCGTTGGCTCGCTGTCAGTCGATCCAGGCTTCTTTCTTCCGTGGCGCAGGCGTGGTGGAAAGGGCGCGCGCTTGTCTGTCCATGGGCCGCCGCGGGCTGCAAGGTGGCGCGCACCCACGATGACGTGCGGGCAGAACGAAACAAGGGTCTCCGATGTGGCGGCCACGGAATCGAGACGCGCCTGGGTGAGGCAGTAACGAACGCCTCGACGGCGTAGCGCCGACTCGGCGTCCGGGTCCGACGGTAATGGTGGACATCCGGCGCTCTGGGGGAAGGATCGATGGGGCGAGGAGCATGAGCTGCGCCTCCCACACAGCGTCTCGGCAGCGGCATTGAACCGTGCGATGGACAGGGTGATCGAGGCTCCTCCTGCGGCGGAAGCCGGTGACGTAAGCGACGGCACGGCAAGGGTCTCGCAAGGCTGCGGTCGAAGCGTGCGGGGTCAGGCCGACACTTTCAAGGGAATTATTCGTGACATTTTCGGTGCAGAGGCGGAGGTCTACGGAACGGCATCTGCGCGCTCGACAATGGTCGCACGGGTCCGGAACGTCTCCAAAGGTAACGACAACTGTCTGCGTCGCTCGACATGTATCGCATTCACTGCAGGCGTGGCGCCGCGGGGGGACGTTGATCTGTACCAAATTGTCGCACCTGGGAGAGCACGTTACCAGCCGTCATGGCTGAGGCCGGATCGATCGGCGCACCAGCCACTTGCAGGGCCCTGGCGAGCCAATTGTTGCAGGTATTGAACAGGTGGTAGCGTCCTTCTGCCAGGTAAAACGTGCTGTCGCCGTACCAACCCTGGCCCAGGGAGATAGTGCGACCCTGCGCATCCCGTTTATAAGTATCGTGAATGAAGGTGCTCAGCGCTGCGAAGCCTGACGGGGAGAGACGCACCGCAAAGACGTCACTGGTGGGAAAATATGCCTCTGGAGGAAGGGTAAAGCCGACAATGTGTAACACACTGCCCGTGGACTTGACCGCAGCCTGAAGGGCCAGGGCGAAGCTGGGCTCTTTGGCCTGATAAAAGTCTTTGTCACCCCAGGCAATTTCGAGATATATGGCCTGTGGGAAGTCGTGATGCTCAGGCCAGAGGCCGTCAGGAATATCGGCCCGCTGCACCACCAGGCTGGTGTGCCAGCCATGGCCAATGACATAGATCACCCGGGCGGGTTCGTGGGCTGTGGGGAGGTCGCTCTTCGAGGACGTACATCCTGCCCAGAAGAGGCACCACCCCAGGGACAGCAGCGACAGCCAGCGCGCCATAGCCCCTCCGACTCACGACGCCCTCCGCGCCAGACGTGCCAGGATCTGTTCTGCCAACTGCAGGCTGTCCGCAGGTGGCTGGTTCACCAGTAGCAGATGACCCATCTTGCGACCGGGACGGGCGGTGGCTTTGCCGTATAAGTGCAGGCGTACCTGGGGATGCTCCAGGGCATGCTGCCATGGCGGTGCGCCGCCCTGCCACAGATCGCCCAGGAGATTGACCATCACCACCGGACAGAAGAGCGTTGGTGGCCCGAGCGTGAGCCCGCAGATGGCCCGCAGGTGTTGCTCGAACTGCGAGGTAACGCACGCCCCGAACGTGTAATGTCCGCTATTGTGGGTGCGAGGCGCAATTTCGTTGACCAGCAGCGTGGCGTCCGGCAATAAAAACATTTCCACGGCCATGACGCCACAGTAGTCGAGGGCCAGGGCGATGCCTCTGGCCAGAGCCATGGCACGTTGGGCCACCTCCTCGGCCAGGCTAGCTGGCGCCTGGGTTGTATGCAAGATATGGTGGCGATGCACATTTTCTGCAATGGGATAGATCGCTACTTCGCCTTGCGGGTTGCGCGCCAGAATCACCGAAATTTCTTTGTCAAAGGTGATAAATGTTTCAAGTATGGACTGATCACCGTCCAGGCTGTCCCAGGCGCTGGCCAGCTCAGCCGGCCGTTCGACCACCGACCTGGCCTTTACCATCGTAGCCACTGCGGCAGCGCTTGAGCACGGCTGGGAAACTGACCGCGCCTGGCGCTCTGGTAAGGCTGGCCTGGTCAGTGATTGTGGCATACGGTGGCACGGGGAAGCCGTGGGCCTGCAGAAAGTCTTTTTGGGTCGCTTTGTCCTGGATGGTGCGCAGGACCATGGAGGAAGGACGCACGGGTTTCAAGGCTTCGAGCTGCTCCAGGAGGTGGTACGGGATGAGTTCCGTCTCCACGGTGACGACATCAGCCCGGGCTGCCAGTTCCAGTGCCGCACGCGCGTCATCAAAGGCGGCCGGGATGTTAAAATCCGCCACCTGCGCGGCCGGTCCTTTGCCATCTGGATCGAGGACCCCCACGCTGTAGCCCATGCGCCGGGCCTCGAAGGCCAGCATACGGCCGAGCTGTCCCCCACCGAGGACGGCAATGGTACTGCCGGGCAATAGTGTACTCACAAGCGCTCCTCCAGTACCTGCGCCGTCTGACGTGCACGGTACTCCTTGAGTCGCTGCCGCAGCCCAGCGTCTTCCAGGGCCAGGATCGCCGCCGCCAGCAGGGCGGCGTTGACGGCACCTGCTTCGCCAATGGCCAGGGTGCCAACCGGCACGCCGCGCGGCATCTGGACAATAGAGAGCAGCGAATCCACGCCTTGCAGCGTGCGCGATTGTACCGGCACGCCAAGGACGGGCAGCGTGGTTTTGGCTGCTGCCATGCCCGGCAGGTGCGCTGCGCCACCCGCACCGGCAATGATCACTTTGCAACCGCGCGCTTCGGCGTTACTGGCGAATTCGAAGAGCAAATCCGGCGTGCGATGGGCCGAGACGATACGGCATTCGTGCGTGACCCCGAGCTGGGTCAGTATGTCGCTGGCGTGGCGCATCGTCTCCCAATCGCTCCGACTCCCCATAATGACGGCGACCCGTGGCGCTGCGGCGTCCTGCGAATGCTCCATGACAGAATCCTCCAGAGGAAAGCAGATGAAATTTATGACCGGGTACTTCTGTCCATGGCACCCTCTTGCCCGTGGCGTGGTGCAGCTGCCCGCCGCAAGCGATCGGCGATGGCCAGGCCTAAGCCTTTCTCGGGCGGCAGACAGACCAGCACGGCGTCGAAGCCCTGGCGGTCGATCTCCCGCAGCGTCGTATACAGGACACGCGCGGCCTCCTCTGGTGTGTCAGACAGCGCGAAAGTCGGCACAGCAGGTGGCACAGCAGGCTGCTCTGGATGCATCAGCACTGCCACGCGCAGACCCTCGGCCTGTAAGGCTGCTGCCTGTGCGGGCAGCGTGTGTGGTGACGCCAGCACCACACGCGCCCGTGGGGCATAGTGTGAGGCCAACTGTCCTGGACTCCGTACACTGCCCCCCATGCGCACGGGAACGGGCTGCTCCAGCACCTCTGCCAGCGCCTCCTGGGTGACGCCGCCTGGCCGCAGGATAGCGGGTGCTGCTGATGAGAGGTCGACGATGGTGGATTCAAGGCCCACCTCGCACGGTCCGCCAGTGAGGATGTACTGTACCGTGGCGCCGAGTTCTTCACGCACGTCCTCTGCTGTCGTGGGGCTGAGGCGACCAAAGCGATTGGCTGAAGGGGCAGCTACGCCACCCCCGAAGGCTCGCAGCAGGGCGCGGGCAGTAGGATGGCTCGGCACGCGGAGTCCGACCGTCTCGAGTCCACCAGTGACGATGTCCGGGATGCGCGCCTGGCGGTGCAGAATCAGCGTCAGGGGGCCAGGCCAGAAGTGCTCGGCCAGGCGCCAGGCGAGATGGGGAACATCCCTCGCCCAGGCGGCCAGGCTCGCCACCTCGTCCAGGTGCACGATCAGCGGATGACCCAGCGGTCGCCCTTTGGCGGCAAAAATTTGCGCCACCGCCGTGGCGTTTTCCGCATCTGCGCCAAGACCATAGACCGTCTCGGTTGGAAATGCCACCAGGCCGCCAGCGCGCAATACCTCGCACGGCATGTTGAATATCGCTCCCTTGATACATCAGCGCCTCTCACCTCGCGGTCAACGTATTGTGTGCCTCACATGGGCAAATGATAAAGGGCTTCTCCAGGCATCGCAACTGTCTGCGAACAATATGGGCTTGCACCTGCAGGAGACAGCGCAGCGAAAATGCCGTATAATGGCCTCTACCCGTACAGGCGAATATGCTGACGGCAGGCGCCGAGGAAATAGAACGAGCCCGGTCGAGAGTTTGATGGACGATGGTGAATATGCTCGCAGGAGAGAGAGGATGGCTGACACACTCTACCTGAAACAACTGGAATGTGGACCGATGCAGAACTATGTATATCTCATCGGTGACCCTGCCACCCGGCAGGCAGCCGTGGTCGATCCAGCCTGGGAGGTTGAACGCATCGTGCAGACCGCGCAGGAGGACGGCTACACCATCAGCAAGGTGCTGATTACCCATACGCATCAGGATCATACGGGAGGACAGCTATTCGGCAATTACATTCCAGGCGTGGTGGAGTTGTTAGACCTCGTCGACGTGCCGGTGCATGTGCACAAAACAGAGACGCACATTCTGCAGCGTGTGCCGGATTCCTCCAAAGTGCCGACGGAGAGCAACCAGGTCGTCGAGGTCGGGAGCAACGTGCAGATTACCATTATTCATACGCCAGGGCATACCCCGGGCTCGCAGTGTTTTCTGGTGCAGAACCAGCTGGTGTCGGGCGACACGCTGTTCATCGGCTCGTGTGGACGGATTGACCTGCCCAACAGTAGCCCTGAAGAGATGTATGACAGTCTCACCAACAAGCTCATGCGTCTGGACGATGCGACCGTACTCTATCCTGGGCATAACTATGCCTGGAAACCTTCATCGACCATTGGCGAGGAACGCCAGCGCAATCCGTACGTGCAGTTTCACTCGCTGCACGATTTCCTGCGCGCCATGGGCCATTGAGCATGGCGCGTGCCCTATAACGAGAAGGAGGCGAACGTATGAGTACGAATGGGTACAACCTGACGATCTGGAACTGTTACGTTTGACCCTATGCCTGGCGAGCCGCGGAGTGGCTCGATAGAGTGCGGGAAAAACTCGGTGAAGAGTTACGCATTACCTGGAAATCCTTTTTGCTCGAGCAGGTCAACAGTCGGCGGGGTGATGAGTGGAAAGCCTGGAAGGATACCCGCTTCACCAGTCGTGACATTCCTCCCCATGAAGCGGTAAAGAGCGTCTGGGACGAGCACGGCGAAGAGGCTTTTGAGCGCTACCATATGGCCGTATTTCGTGCCTATCATGTCAACAAGCGGGACGTCGCCAATCCGTTGGAGCTGCTGGCCATCGCGCGCGAGGTAGACCTCGACACCAAGACGCTGGCGGAAGACCTGCGCACGCGCAAATATCGTGACGCAGTGGGCGTTGATCATGACGAGGGTTATGACCAGTATGACATCTTTGGGGTGCCGACTATTCTGTTCGATGGCAACCAGCCGACCTTTGTGAAACTCGATAGTGGCGCCTGGGAAGGAGCGGACGATCTGGAACTGTTCCACGCCCTGTACAACATTGCAGCGCCTCGTCCCTATGTACTGGAGATCAAAAAACCTACCTCTGCCAGGCTCGCTGCAGCCTCTGCGGCAAGCCGCCAGGCGAGTGGTGGGTAATTGCACACGGCGTTAAGCCGCGCGTCTTTTCTGGCGGGCGACCCACTGGGTCGCCCCCAGCGCGGTTGCGCCTCAATGATCTTGAGCTGGATATGACGACTCCGCAGAAGTCTGCTTACCCTGTAGAAGTGCAGCGCAATGACCATGGCACGCTGCGTATTAGGTGGGATGACGGCCATGAGAGCCGTTATGCGTACTCTGCAGTGCGCCAGGCCTGTCCCTGCGCCACCTGCCGCGAGCAGCGCGCCCAGCCGCGCAATCCCTTTCAGCTTCTGCCCACCGCGACCACGAAAGCCGTCGAGCCCGTGCTACTGAGTCCAGTAGGCAACTATGCCTTGAACATTGAATGGAACGACGGGCACCATACGGGCATCTATCCCTGGGACATGCTCCGGGCCCTCTGTCCGTGTCCACAATGCACTGGCAAGTCCACGTCGTAGACGGTCCACTCCCCATTCTCGCCTTTGCTATCATGCCGGCTTTTTGCGCATCAACCCGGCACGGCGCACGCGGGCCACGAGTTCCTGGCGTTGATTCATGGCACGGTGTTCAAAAAACACGATCCCAGCGTCAGTGCGTGACCTGGATTCCCGTGTGTCAACGATTTCTGTTTCGACGTACAGCGTATCCCCATGGAACACCGGCTTGGGAAAGTCCACCTTGTCAAAGCCGAGGTTGGCAATCGTTGTCCCCAGCGTCGTATCGCCCACTGAGAGCCCGACGGTAATCCCCAGGGTGAGCAAGCTATTCACCAGGCGCTGACCAAATTCCGTCTGTTTGGCAAACTCTTCGTCGAGATGCAGGGGTTGTGGGTTCATGGTGAGGCACGAAAAGAGCACGTTGTCCATTTCAGTGACCGTGCGTCCTGGTTGGTGCTTGAAGATCTGGCCGACCGTGAATTCCTCAAAATATTTTCCCGCCATGCTGCTGCTGTCCTCCCGTAAAAAGGCACGCTATCTTTGCCCATGATGCAGGATGCAATGCTACACCGGACACTTTGGTAATGCCACCAGCAGTAGGATGTTGTATGTGGCCTGCTTCAGCAGTGTCGTGTTAGCAGTAATGCCACCAGCCGTATGGAGGTGGTCCTGCGAGGGAGTTCCCCTGCCAGTGAGAAGCGTCTATAATAGGGCAAAACGCTGTTGGACAGGAGGAGACGTATGCCTGCCAATCTCACACCACAATATCTCGACGCCGAGCAACGGTTCCGTGGCGCCAGGAGCACCGCTGAAAAGGTTATTTGTCTGGAAGAAATGTTGCGCATCATCCCCAAGCACAAAGGCACGGACCGCATGCGGGGGGATTTGCGACGGCGTTTGGCGAAGCTGAAGACCGAGTCGCAGAAAGCCGCAGGGCAGCGGGGCTACACCGTGCAGGTGGACAAAGAAGGCGCCGGGCAGATCGTCATGCTCGGCCCCCCCAACGTGGGGAAATCGGCTCTCTTAGCCGCGCTCACCAAAGCCACCCCCGAGGTGGCAGACTATCCGTTCACGACGCGCAAGCCCATGCCTGGCATGGTGCTCTTCGAGAACGTGCAACTGCAGCTCGTCGATATGCCGCCGCTCTCCCGCGACTACATGGAGCCCTGGGTGTCGCAAATCGCCCGCACCGCCGATGCCTTGCTGCTGGTCGTCGACCTCAGCGATGCCAATGTGCTCGAAGCCGTGGAACTGCTTACTGAGCTGCTCCAGACATGGAAAATTCTGCCGGTGGCCCAGGCACTCTCGTCCGAAGAAGACGCCGATCTTGACTCGAGCATCGTGCCCTTACGCACGCTCCTGGTCGGCAACAAAGCCGATGTGCCGGAGAGCACTGGAGAACTGGGAGGTACTGCAAGAACTGTACGGCGAGCGCTGGCCTATGCTCGCTGTCTCGGCCACCACCGGGCACCATCTCGAGCGTTTACGACATGAGCTCTATACTCTACTCGATATCATACGGGTGTATACCAAGGCCCCCGGCAAAAAGCCCGAACATGACGCCCCTTTTACGCTGCCATGTGGCAGTACGGTGGTCGAAGTGGCTGCGGCGGTGCACAAGGACTTTGCCGAGCGCCTCAAATTCGCCCGTATCTGGGGCGGGGAAAAGTACGACGGTCAGATGGTACAGCGCACTTACGAGGTGCAGGACGGCGATATCATCGAGTTGCATATCTGACGCAGAGAGTAAACGACCTATGCGGGACAATGGAAGGACATACGCATGACTTATTTTCCCCTGACTCAAGAACAGCAGGACTGGCAGGCACGCGCCGCGGCCATAGCTGAGCGCGACGTAGCGCCACATGCTGAAGCTGTTGACAAGCACCGGCGTTATCCAACGGAAGCGCTCCAGGCGTTGAAACGGGAAGGCCTGTGGGGGCTGCGGGTGTCCAAAGCGCACGGGGGGTTGGGTGCAGACCTGCTCACGACTTGCCTGATTGTCGAAGAAATCGCCAAACGTTGTGCCTCAACCGCCATGTGTTACAAGATGCACCTGGAGGCCGCCGAGGTGATTTGCCGCATCCCCACCGAGGAGCAGATTCGTCATGTTCTTGCCCCCATGGCCCGCGGAGAGGTGTTTGCCACCGTTGCTGGTTCTGAGTCATGGGGAGCAGGCGACAACTGGACGTCAGCGCGTAGTTTTTCGGCGGTGCGCAAGGTCGACGGCGGCTATCAACTCGACGGCATCCGCAAGTCCTATGTGACATCGGCAGGGGAAGCCACGCATCATTTCTTTATCTGTCGCATTGGTGAGGCGTCGTCCCCCAGTCAACTGAGCCTGCTCTTCGTGGAGCGTGACCGTATTGACTGGGAAATTTTGGAGCCCTGGGAGGGGCTGGGATTACGCGGCAATTGCAGTTCTCCCATGCGCTTCAGTGGCTTTGTGCCTGAAGCACACCGCATTGGCAATGAACACACCGCCATGCGCGATGTCGGCCACCTCTTTCCGCCATTCATGGGCCTCACCTATGCCGCCGCCTACCTGGGTGTCGGCTCGGGCGCCTACGAGTTCGCCTGTAAGGAAGGCAATCGCCGCTTTGCCAGCGGTTCACGTCGCTTAGATAGTCCGATCAACCAGCGCCGCATGGCCGAGTTATCCACCCGCATCGAAGCCGCCCAGACGATGCTCCATGCGGTCGCCGCGGCGTTCGACAACGGTCGCTTACCCTCGATGGTGCCCGTCATGCAGGCCAAGGTCTTCTGCTCAGAAACTGCCGTGCACACCACGCAAGAACTCATGACCATGTTCGGCGGTACGGCATTCGCCGGCCGTCTCCCCTTTGAGCGCTCTTTCCGCGATGCGCGCGCTGGTATGATCATGGCCCTGGCCAATGATGCCGCGTATCAGGACATGGCCAGCATGCTCTACCGTGAGGACGCTGCCAGCGGGTGATAACGGCGACTTGGTGTCTCGAAGTGCTTCTCGTCCTGGCCCTGCTCTCTGCACCTCGTCAGGCTTTTCTTTTGTGCGTCAGCTTACACAAAATCCGTGCGTCTAATCACCGCCGTCGAGGATGGCCTGGCGTAGATTTATGCGCAAGACAGGCACACTTTTTCCGGGTTCTACCCAATGAGAAGGGGGGACGTATCATGAAGACAGCTCATCGCTCTATTACCCTGCCGTGCATTCTGGCGCTGTCGAGTATGCTGTGGCTGAGCACGCCGGCCGAGCCGGGAGGTTTCTGGAGGATCATTGGGAAAGCGACCGTCATGGTAGGGACAGAGTTTTTGCGCAGTGCGGCCGGAGCGGCCGGAGCAGAGACAGGACGAGAGGCGGCGGAGCGCTTGTTGCAGCAGTATCGCCCACCACAAGAGGGGGAAAACGAGAAGCGCTATAACACCCCATATGGGACGTTGTCCTACCAGTTCCAGGGGTACCGGGAGGGGGTTCCGGCATATCAGGCCGTGTTTCTGCCGCATCAGGCCGTGTTTCTGCCGCAACCGGTGCCTGCCGCTGCGCTGACCTGCGTGACATACGTTGGCTGGTGCCCCCTCGGCGAGCTCCTTCAGCAAGGGGCGCCGTGTGTGTGCTTCACCATGTATGGCAACTATGTCGGCATTGCGCAGTAAATGTGTTGTGACCACTGCCCATCACTATCACTCCTCTTGACACGGGCCGCGGGTGGCGTAGCCTGGGACGTACACCGACAGCCGGAGCCAGCACGGCGCGCGGCCTGCGTCCGGTAACAACGTTGACGGCGCGTTTCAATTTAATGCCACTGATCCTATCACCGCGATCAAACTCTTCTGGCACAGACACACTCAGAAAAAGAACGTCCATTTCAGCAAAGGATCAAAAAAACGTGCTAATGCGGCGAGACGCTTGTCGCTATACTTTTGAGCCATGACGGGCATCCGGGTGGCAAGTGGCCCTCGGGTGGCCCAGGCCTCAAGTGGTGGATGACGGAGAGCGTGTTGCCTGCGCCCTGTCTTGTTCCACGGGCGTTATGCCTTTGCCGTGGCAGCATCAGTGGTAAAGGGCGAGTTGCGACCGGCCCGCGCACCTAAATTCTGTGATACAACGCACAGCCTTTTCTGTCTTAAAAACCTACATTCATATCTAGCACATATCTAGCACATACAGAATGGGGGCTCCTCCCTGGCGAGAAGGAAGCGATGATGCAGTGGCGAATGCTACCGAGGGTGGCAACTGCAAAAGCCGTAAGACAGACGAAGGCGCTGGATACGGCTTTTTTCCTTTCTCTTACGCCACAGACCTCATGGCAGGCCTCCACATTGTGGCAATGCCGCGACACACAGTGCTTACAGGTATCCCATTCCTCAGCTAACCACCTTGTGTGTCAGGCTGATGGAACGCGATATGCAACAAGGAGTGCATGGAGCTCTCTGCTGAGAGCAGGTGGTTCCTCCGAGCATCTACGCTCAGTGTCAGGGGAGCTAGGAGCCATAAGCTGCTTGATCGGTTCCTTTCGATGAGAGCTTCCAGCGTCCTTCACGAGGGGGCAGGGACGATGGAAACAGTGAGAAATCCGAAGGCAATGCTCATTTTTGTCCACGGCTTTGGGAGTTCTAAGGAGTCTTGGAATCCACTCATCTCCTTGTTGGAACAGGACAAACGGATTACGGGACAGTTCGACTGGACATGCTTTTCTTATCCTACCGCGTGGTTTAACTTCAATCCAACACACCGTATCCCGGCAATTAAGGAGATTGCCGAGTCTCTGCGTGCGTTCCTTGACTCGCAGAGATTTTACGGACGGGAAGTCACCCTCATCGGGCACAGCCACGG
Source organism: uncultured Gammaproteobacteria bacterium (assembly GCA_963773125.1). Taxonomy (GTDB): domain Bacteria; phylum Tectomicrobia; class Entotheonellia; order Entotheonellales; family Entotheonellaceae; genus CAVZBC01. The sequence goes on from CAVZBC010000006.1 coordinate 34,713, forward strand.
AGGGCTAGTCATCCAAAGTTACTTGGCTGAAGTGCTGCAAGCAGGCCATGGCGAACGACTCAGCGGGCTGCGGCAAGTGATTCTGATAGCAACACCAAACTTAGGATCGAAGCTCCTTTCGCCCCTTCGCAGGCTGCTCTCTCTTATTGCCCGCAACCCGCAAGAGCATTCGTTGCGGGTGTTCAACGCAGAGATCGCTGCAATCAGCCAGGTAATCCATGCGCGAGTTATTGGAGCAAAGGAAGGCAAAGCTGATACCTGGCCTGTCCCCGTGCACTGCTTTTATGGGCTGCAGGACGGTATTGTCCTCAAAGCGTCTGCCTGCGGGCTATTTTCCACGGTTACCCCGCTTGATGGAAATCATTTCACCGTTCTGCAACCAAGGGACGCGAGCGACGATCGGTATCTGAAGTTTGTCGAGGCCGTGCTCGTACCTTCTGGCCATACCAGCATTTTTGAGGTTGACCGCTACACCACCACTATTATGGTTGAACCGGCGTTAGAGAAACAGGAGTTCGAATGCACGCATGGCACGACAACGCGCACCGTGCATAGTGACAATATCGCTCACATTGTCCGGAAGGTGACCTTTTCGCCGAAAAACCGTTGCGCGTCACCTTTCTCAATCCGCTACCGCACAAAGCAAGGAGGGTACCTACTTCCAATGCTGAGCCATGACAATGAAATAACTCGTGAGGAGAGAGAAAAGTATGAGGACTCTGGCACCGAAGTGTTATTCAAATTCCGGCCAAAGGCGCAGGAGGAGTATACTCTCAAGCTGTTAGTGTATAAGGGTTTTGACGAAGAAAAACGTGAGGTCCACTTCCATCTTGGCCATCAGAGTTATTACAACACTCTCGAGTATACCGTCGACTTGTCACGTTATCTTGCTGCTGGGTATCAGTTTTCTACCATACCCACGTTATATTACCATGGCAACGACTGTACCGACTGCGATCTATGGACCATAAGCGGCCGTGACACACCGCTGGAGCCGACGAAGAGTCATGCTGCTGGTATCTTTACATGGCACCTCAAAAATGTCCGCCAGGGAGTGGTTGACATAGCATGGGACGTAACCAAACCGGCAGAAATACTCAGCGCCAAAGATCAAGTGCCATTAACAGAACCGGTATTATTAGCGAATTAGCATGCGTTCTACCCAATCATCCTCAGACCCGTACTGCGTTGTCACCGGGATCGCGAGCACAGCATTACCTCTATAATACTACCGTAGGACTTCCCCTTTGTGCGACGCACGACCAGGAGACCGTGCCCCACGGGCATGGCTTGTGCTGTACAGACCCTTGGCAGCCTCAGCTGCATACGCACGCTCGCACGGAACCCGCTTACGTCCGACGCTGCACCACGGCGTCCGCCACCACACATAGAATCTCGAACATCAGATTGGCCGCATTGAGTGCGGTGTGGCCCGTGGGGTCCAGTGGGGGCGATACCTCACACACATCCCCTCCAATGAGCTGCAACCCCCGCAACCCCCGCAGCATCACTTGCGCATCCCGCATGCTCAACCCCCCCGGTTCCGGCGCCCCGGTGCCTATGGCGTAGATGGGATCGAGCCCATCGATGTCGAAGGTAATATAGGTCGGGCCCTCTCCAACTACACGGCGCGCTTCGGTGATGACGTGTGCGCGCCCCATCTCTTCATAGTCCTCCATCGTGATGATGCGCATCCCGACGTCAGCGCCAAACGCGATGTCCTCGTCGCTGTAGCGCGTACCGCGCAGCCCGATCTGGATCATCCGCTTCGGATCAATGAGTCCCTCTTCGACGGCACGCCGGAAGGGGGTGCCATGATTGATCTTCGTGCCGAGCAAGGTATCCAGCGTGTCAGCGTGGGCATCGAAGTGGATACAGCCCACGGCTCCCTCGGTGGCGAGAGCCCGGAGGATCGGGAGGGTAATCGTGTGGTCGCCCCCGGCCGTGACCGGCACGACACCCGCGGCGTGCAGCGTGGCGAAAAACGCCTGAATCTTCTGGATGCTGTCGAGGAGGTCAAGCGGGTTTTGGGGGACGTCGCCGACGTCGGCCACATGGCAGAGATCGAACGGTGCAATGGCGCTCGCGGCATTCACGCGCCGGATCAAGCGTGACATCTCCCGGATCTGGGCCGGGCCGTGACGGGCGCCGGCCCGATTGGTCGAGCCGAGATCGAAGGGCACACCGACTAGTGCGATGTCCAGCCCGGCATAGCTGTGCACATACGGAGTGCGCATAAAGGTCGCGGGCTCAGCAAAGCGTGGAATCACGGCGGAATCGAGGGGCTGGAACTCCTGCGGGCGCATCATATAGTCCTCCTCTCACCGGGCTGGGCTCAGGGCGATACCGTCAAAGCGACCATTCTCCCCACAAGCGCAGGCGACTGTACCACCGTAGGTCGCGTTGCTGAAGGGCAGTATAGACCAGGCATATTTGACTGTACAGTGTGACACTACTGTTGCCTCCGGTGGCAGAGGGCACGGGAGAACTTTCCTGTTTTCGATGCTTGGAGGACAAACCGTGTCATCAACTCGTTTACACCGGTGCGAATGCTAGCCGACCGTGTCAGAGCGGCATAAGTTCCGAGATATCCCAGAAGTTACGCAGGCGTGGAAAACCGCCAAAAGAAAGGCATAGACTCTCGCTTGGGAGGTGAGACTCTATGCCTGAGCCACTCTGGATATACCTCATGGCGTTGCTCTATTTTACCAACCTCACGACCTGTTCGGCCATGTCTGACGCATTTGACAACGCGTCCCACGATCAGTTGACTCGCATGCTCCAGGGGACCTGGTCGGGGCATACACTCCTCAACCTGGCGTTACGCCTGTTGTTCACGGTCGCTGGCGGGTATCTGATCCTCGATGACACGGTCGTCGAAAAGCCGTATGCCCGGTTGCTGGGCGAAGCGGCATGGGTCTGGTCGAGTAAACAGCACAAGGTCGTCTTTGGGGTGTCTCTCGTGCTCTTAGTGTGGACGGATGGCCAGGTGCGCATTCCGGTGGGCTACCGGGTGTGGCACAAAGGCGGCCCGTCCAAAGTCGACCTGGCCTTGGAACTGTTGAGCTACGCCCGCAATCGGCTCAAGTGTAAGCCCCAGTTCGTGTTGTTTGACTCGTGGTATCCGGCGCAGCGCCTGCTCAAACGCCTCAAGGATTATGGCTGGTACTTTGTGTGCCAGCTCAAGAAGAACCGGACCTTTGAGGGCGTGGCGTTGCACGCCTACCGCCAGCACCCCTATTGGCATGCCGTGGGGTATCTCTCCGGTGGGCTCAAGGTCCTTGTGGTGAGACACCGCCGCAAGTATTACGTGACCAACCGGCTGCTGCTGACGGCGCAGGAGGTGCGCGCCCATTACCGCAAACGGCAGGAGGTGGAGGAAGTGATCCGGGTGCTGAAAAGCCAACTGCGCCTGGAGGCCTGTCAAGTCGGCCACAGGCGGCGCGGCGCGGAGGTCTCGCGCCCCCAGTCCAGTGCCCAAGAGCATCACATTGCGCTGTGTCTGGTGGCGTACCTCATTGTGGAGCGTGAGCGACTCGACTATGGGGTATCCTGGCGGAAATTCAAGCAGCGTCTCATCCTCAAAGGCCGACAGGTCCCATTGCCAGCCCTAGAGCGGGTAAGAAAGGCTGCGTAACTTCTGATATCCATGCAGCGCTTCGCACGTGTGCAGAGTGCGTTTTGCTTCTGCATCGCATATGTGCTGCTTGCACTGCGCTTCCTGAGGCACGGGCGGCTTCACTCCGCACATATGGAAAGGAACCGGGACGCGCTGTGGAGAGGATTACCTCAGAAACGCGCCGTTATTGATATCGACGCAAATGCCGGTAATATAGGCGGGTGCCTGCGTCGCCAGCCAGTACACCGTCTCCGCCACGTCCGTGGGGGTGGCAAAGCGTCCAGAGATGACCGAGGCAAGGATCTGGTCTTTCCGGGCGTCAGGAATGCCCTGAAACATCGCCGTCTCTTCGACGGGCCCTGGCGCCACACAGTTGACCGGAATGCCGTGTGGGCTGAGGAGCTTGGCAAAGCTTTTGGTGGCGTTGATGACTCCGGCCTTTGTGATCCCATACCAAATGTCCGGATGCCCGATGTGCCCCGCAATAGACGCCACATTGACAATGCGCCCGGACTGCCGTTGCACCATGCCCGGGGCAAACGCTTGAATCAAAGCGACAGGGGCGCGGAGATTGACCGCGAGGATGTCGTCAATGGTGTCTTCGGGGTAGTGGTCAGCGGGCAGCGCCGGCAGGATCCCCGCATTATTCACGAGGATATCAATCGCCCCAACTTCGTTGACTAAACGCGGAATCTCGCGATAGTGTCGTAAATCAAAGCGCACCTGCTGCACATGGGGCGCATGGCAGGGGAAGGCCGAGAAATCTCTGGCGACAATCACGATGTGATACCCGTGGTGGAGAAAGCAGGTCGTGGTGGCGAATCCGATGCCTTTATTGCCACCAGTAATGAGGACTTTCGGCATAGGTGCTCCTTTCCCCATCCGACGCGCGGGACGATCCCGCGCCCCACGCCCGCCGGGCGGCCATGGCAGGCGTCGGTGTCAAGCCCCATGATACCACGGATGACGCGCTCGCACGCGCTGATACGTGCGGGGCTCGTGTTGCCAAGCGGTAGCGCGTGGTTGGAGTCGCGAGGGCATAAACGCGCCCCGGTAGCGTGGTGGGGTGCGGGTGTGCTATGCTGCTCCCCACCGCCATGTGATGGTCCTGTGGACGAAGGGAGAAACCGGTAGCGGAAGGAAGACACACGTGACTGAACCTACCCTATCTGTCGATCGTCTGACTCCTGCGATTGGCGCGCTGATTGCAGGGGTCGACTTGCGTGGGGAGTGCAGCGCGACGCTGCTCAACCGCCTCTATGAGCTGCTCATCGAGCATCTGGTGCTGTTCTTGCCCGATCAGACGCTGACGCCTGCAACGCTCCTCGTCTTTGCCGAAACCTTTGGCGAGCTCGACACCCCGCACCATGTCTATCCCCATGTGCCGGGCTATGAGCGTGTCGTGCTGCTGGAAAACGATGGTGACCGCCCGCCCAATACCGATGTCTGGCATACGGATCTCACGTTTAAGCAAAATCCGCCGTTTGCCTCGATGCTGTACGCCACAGCCATTCCCGCCAGTGGTGGGGATACGCTCTGGTGCAGTATGTACGCCGCCTATGAAGCGCTCCCAGATGGCATGAAAGCCGATCTGCGCGACCTCTTCGCGGTGCATGCGACGGGCTCCTACTGGAATCAATTTTTCGCCCAGGGCGGTCTCAAACGTCTCAATGAGGGCATGGCGGCTATGGGGGCGGCCGTGCATCCGGTCGTCGCCCACCACCCTGTGACCGGGAAGCCGTTTCTCTACGTCAATCGCCATTTCACCACGCATGTGTTGGGGATGTCCAGCGGCGACAGTCAGCGCCTCCTGACAGCGTTGTTCGACCACATCAACCAGCCCGAGTTTCAGGTCCGCTTCCGCTGGCAGCGCGGGACGGTAGCGATGTGGGATAATCGTGTCACCCAGCACTATGCCGTCGCCGACTATCTGCCCCAGTATCGCTGTATGCATCGTGTCACGGTGGTCAACGATCGGCGGAGCCCCAGGCAGTGACGCGGCATGACCCCTGTATGACGGTGCGTCACCCGTCGCGGCTGTCTGCAAGGCGTAAGGAGGCGTCCCCGGTGAAAACGCGAAATTTCGTACGGTGGGGTCACCCTCGTACTCATGGCAAGACGGGCTCTCACTAACCTCTGCTTCTAACGAGTTGATGAGACGTTGTTTATTGAGATGGAAAGGTGAGAGACTTTTGGTAGTGTCCTGCGATTATCGCTGCCCCCCTACAACAGGGCACAGCAACCACTGCACCTGAGGGTCTCAAAGGTCAAGGCGCTCCGACCGTGGCTCTGCGATGGTTGGACGAGATGACCCCAAAATTAATAATTCGCAAAAAAGCTCGCACTCTTCTCCGGATTGTATGCCCCTGCGATCATAGAGCTTGGTGTAGACGGATCCGCATGCCCGGCGGCAAGTTGGACATCCTCTAGCCCTGCCCAGTTCTCCAAGGCTGTCGTAATAAACGTGGCCGCATCGAGGAGCCGAGGGTCTTACGCACTTCGCGCCGATTGTGGCAGGCGCTCGACTCGCGCCGGGGTTTTGCTCCACCACACCGAACTTGATGAGATGCGTAAAGAGACTCGAGAGCGCCACGAGTCGCCGGCGCACGGTCGAGGCCTCCTTCCCCTCCACTTCCCGCAGCTGCCGCTCCCAGGCATAGACCGCGCGGTGGTCAATCTTGCGTAACTCTTCCGGGGAGTGAATGTCAAACGTCTGCATGAAGTGCGCGACGTCGGTACGGTATGCCCGGCGCGTCCGCGCGCTCTTGCGGCTCTCGAGCCACACCGCCTCTTCGGGAATCGTGGCGAGTGTTGCAAGACTGACGCGCGCCAGTGCCGTCTTCCTTGACGGGATGAGGGCTTTTGTGGTCTTGTTTGTCGCTTTTTTTGGTGTCATGGGTGCCCCTGATTGTGTACAT
>CAVZBC010000007.1:0-7412 GCA_963773125.1 uncultured Gammaproteobacteria bacterium
GCTTCATTCCGGCACCCATGGATGTGGCAACCTCTATGTACTACACCGGGCTCGATCCGCGCACCCTGGAGCCCGTTACCGTCGCCAAGAAGATGCGTGATCGCCGCTTGCAGCGAGCGCTGCTGCAGTTCTTCAAGCCAGAGAACTACTTCGAAGTACGCCAGGCACTCAGCGCTGCCGGGCGTGCCGACCTCATCGGCGATGGCTGTGATGCGCTCATCCCCGCCCACCCACCACGTCAGGCCCTAGAGGCACGTCGCCAGCGGGCCAATCAAGAGGTGCGGGACGGAAAATATGTGCATCAGATCCCTGCCGAGTCGCAGGCGCCTTCCCAGTCTACGCGTAGCGGCTATCGTCCACACCGCAAAGGCGCCCACCGCCAGGAGCGCCGAAGGCCAGAGACGCGCCAGGGTCCTGTAACAGATTAGCCGCTTTGCTCGCCTCAAGGCTCCATCGCGGTATACAGCCCCACCACCCTGGTCCGGGGAAGGCCGGGCGACTGGTAGGGGCGCCTCGCCGAGGCGCCCGCTGGCCTGCGGCATACGTGACCGATGTTGTAGCTCACCTGTCCCTGAGCAATACTTCCAGCACCGATTCTATGGCAGGTGGCTCGGTCTGCTCCTTGAAAGAGGCGAGTCGCTCGAACACTTCGGCGGCGGCGTCATGGAAGCCCCCAGGCAGTCCTGCCTCCCGAAACGTCGCGGCGATTTCGTGCATCTCGCCCACAAACCGCCAGGCCTTGGCGGTATTGGCACACACGCGTCGTACGGTCTGCTCGGCAAAGCTGTCGCCCCATTGCTGGGTCAGTTCCGCACGCACGCCTTCCTTCTCTACCATGCCCAGTATGGCCGTCAGTAGCGCTGTCGTGCCCTTGGTGTATGCCGCATAGCCCATCTTGACCGCCGATGCCGCCCCAATGCGCTCGGAGATGACCGGCGTCTGCAGGGGACTGCCGTCAAAGCACGCGGCCACTTCCTTGGCCCGCGCTCCTGATAGGTAGAGATGCGTCCCCGCGTCCCGCTTCCAGGCCGGGCCGCCAATAATGCCGCCATCGACGTAGTGGGCACCAGCCTTTTCAACAATGCGCTGAATCGTCCGGGTGCGCTCAGGCGAAATGGCGTTGCAATCGACATAGATACCGGAGAAGCCAAGCTGCGCCACGTCGTGGGCGACATCCTGGGCCGCATGCGGCGGGCAGACCGAGAGCACAATGTCGCTCGCTTTGACGAGTGCCGATACGGTGCCAACGTCGGTTAATTTGGCGCGCTGGGCCCGCGCGTGGGTGTCTTGAGAACGTCCATGCGACGCCCACAGCACGGTGTGGGCATTGCTACTGGCGGCGGCACCGACAGAGGCACCCATGGCGCCCGGATGTATGAGTCCAATACACGGCATGTCTTTCCCTTTCACAAAGGCGTTGGTGTATGCTGTATGCTAGCGCCTCTCAACAGTTTATGCAAGTACCCCAGCACCACGTGGCATCTGCCCGGCGCACCATACCACTCAGAGCCGGCGCGGCTCGCTTACTCGCTTCCTGGAGGTCAGCTGCAGGATGCCCGGACCTCCAGACCTCCTGGACAGGTGCAACTACTCAACAAGGCGCAAACGCAGCTGGCGAGGGGGTGAAGGATTGCCGGCTTGTGCACCTGAGAGGAGATGCACCTCATGGGAGCCCGCTGGGATACGCACCCGCACCCAATGCGGTCCAGAGGCCAGGACTGGGACAACGGTGCGGTTGAGTTGCACAGCGGAGATATTGGGAAAATTGAAGGTCACGTTCGTGCCTGGGGAGATGATCCAGCCGTGGTTGTTGCGCAGGTGCAGACTGACAGTGTCCTCAGCGGTAAAGCCGCGTCGTGGGCTGGCGCCGTCACTAAAAAAAACGCCCTGACGCACCAGAAAGAATTGTTGTGCTGTGCCGGCAAAGCGGTAGAGCGCAGCCAGTCCCCGCCAACTCACCGGCCCGTTGGTCAGGGTGGCGTTCCCTTCCGATTCAAGGACTGTATCAACGATATTACTACCCAGGTCCACGGTGGCGCCAGTGACATTGGCGCCACTGACACGCTGTATTGCACCAGGTGCCAAAGGCCTTCCCTCATGCCAGGGGAAAAGGACGGTCACCATGTGTGTTTGTCCAGTATTGTCCAATGGATAGGTAGAATACAGATACTTTCCCACCATGCCTTCTCCCCACCCTCCCATACCGCCGTTTTTGACCTGTACGCTGCTGGGCGGGGTGGCCAGAAACCCGGTCAGAAACACGTTCTTGGAGCCATCCTGTCGCACGGTCCAGCGATATTCCTGGTTCGCCGTCACCGTCGTCACAGACTCTGCCAAACCATGCCACAAGACATTGGCGGTAGTGACGTCTCCGGCTGTGCGCGTCATTTCATCAAATACCACAAAATAGCCGGGTCGGCTGTCCTGGGGATGGACAAAGACAAAACTGCGCTGATGTTGGCCTCGGCTGACGCCGTTGTGCATGGCGATGCCAGAGTTGCCGCTGGCATAATCCAACAGAGCTGAGGTAAAACCTTCGGTGATGCCAGCCCCTACTTTGCCCACTCCATGCCCGGTTCCCCCCAAAGGCTCGAGGCCGCCCAGTAGCACCGTGTTGCCAGACTCCGCCCGCTCATTGGCCCAGTCATAGGAAAATCCAGGCGCCACATCATTACTGGCGCCGCTGTATCCGGCATTGACCAGTACACTTTCCCCATAAGCAGCAATGAACAGGGCGTTCACTTCCTTGTGGCAGTGGGAGCCGCCACATTTGCGGGAGTTCCACAACGCCCCCATGAGCGAATCGGTGGACGGATTGTTTTCCCAGAAGGCCGCGGTATCCGCCCAGATAAAACTGGTGGGTTTTTCGGGGGGAGGCAAAGGCTCCTCGTAATAGAGATAGTGCAGCAGTCGGCCGGGCGGCGCAGGAGAGCCCTCCAGGATCCAGGCCATGTTCCTGGCTGCCTGGGGAGAGAAGCGACTCATCTTGAGACTTCCCACCCCTGTCGTGAAATTGAAGTTGACGTAGGTATCCCCAAAAACCACCAACTTTTTGGTAGGGGTGACAGCGCCCCGAGTAAGCCACTCAAACAATCCCTGCATGCGGGAGTCCGAGTAATATTCATTGTCAGTGCCGGTGAATTCCAGCACATCCATAAACCCCACCTTGCCATCGCGGGCATGATTTACGAAGTCGCCCAGGTTGCGGCCAGCACCATAGGCGGGACCCTCTGTATACACGCCGCTGTCATTGAGCTTGTTGAAGGTCACCCCCCTGTATTGATGTTTGGCCCGGCTGATGTTGCTGCTGTGGTTGGCATACAGTGCCCAGATGCCGCGGGCAGCATACAGGTTTTGTTCCCAGGCGGGTTGATTGGCTTCGTACCAATCTGCCACAGCCTGTAACCTGGCTTCCACATTGGCCCTTTCTGTGGCGGTGAGGGAGTCATGAATAATGTCCAGCGCCAGAACCGAATTGAAAAAAGCGCCGCCGGGTGGCACAGAGCCATTCCAGTCTGTCTCCAGGCCCGCTCGCAGGTCGTTCCATTGCAACAGAGCGTTGTAGAGTTTAGTTTTGTAGCTGTTGCGGTTGGCCTGGTTGGTGTCCAGCACCCAGGCCAGGGCCCCAGCGCCCATGATATCAGCCATGCGCACGGATTTGTCAAAAACTGGCAGAGAAGCATTGTAGCTCAGGGTATTGATTTTCTTAATGGCATCGGCCTTCATGGCGCTCCAGGGCGCCGATGCAGCCCTGGCTTGCAGCGCCGGCATGTCTGCATCCCTCAGGATGAGCCACGGATGGTCTTTGCCATCGTTGTTATGGCCAAAGGCGAGCCCGCCAATGTGCATGATCGCCAGCCAAAAACAGACTCTCATCGCCATGACCCCGGCAATAGAGCGCTTTTCCATCGCCAGTGCTTCCCTCCTGAATTTTCGTCCAGCAGACTTTTGACCCTTCGCAAAGTCAGCAGCAATATCTATGCCTCGCATACATTCTTCTGGCCTGACAGGCTGCATGTCTTGGTGAGCATGCGAGCTCATAAACAAACCCATAACACTATGCAGGCCAAATATGGCAGTTTTTTTGTCAAAAAATTGACAAAAAGCGGTGATCGGGTTCCCACCGTCGTTCCCACGCCAACGCCAGGGTGAGGAGCCGTCGCTTCCCAGCCATGCTGGAGGCGCTTCCGGGGTTCTGCTATGATAGCGGACAAGGTATGTGCTTGCTACAACCACGTGACGATGAAGGGGTGACCGAACGCGACAGGCGACTTCAGAGGAGACACACGTGCAGCGGCAGAATGTCGTCGATACCACCTATGGCAAACTCCAGGGTTACTTCAACGGGCGCTGCCGGCTCTTCGCCGGCATTCCATACGCCGCCCCGCCAACTGGCGAGCGGCGCTTCCGACCACCACAGCCCCCGGCACCCTGGTCTGGCGTACGCCATGCCACACACTTTGGGCCCATCCAGCCACAGAGTCCGTCGCGGTTTGAGAGGTTTTATGGCCCTGATCCGCAGCCGCAGTCTGAAGACTCCCTGCTGCTGAACGTCTGGACTCCAGCCACGCCTGCAGAGCCGTGCCCGGTTGTGGTGTTTATTCACGGTGGGGCGTTTGTGTCAGGCTCAGGGTCGTTACCGATGTATCATGGCGAGGCATTCGCAGCGCGCCACGGCCTGGTGGCGGTGACGCTCAACTACCGCCTGGCCGAAGGGGGCAGTCTCTATCTCGGCCACCTCGACACGCGCTATGCAGCTTCCGGCAACACCGCCTTGCTGGATCTCATTGCCGCGCTTGAGTGGATACGTGACAATATTGCTGCCTTTGGCGGTGACCCCGGCAATGTGACTATTTGCGGCCAGTCCGCCGGGGGACACGCAGTGCTGGCGCTGATGGCCGCGCCACGTGCTAGGGAACTCTTTCACCGCGCCATCAGCCAGAGTCTGGCGCGCCTCGCGCCGTTGCGGACCATCGCCGAGGCCATTGAGACTACCGGACGTTTTCTCGCCCTGGTTGGCGTGCAGACTGTTGAAGAACTCCAGAAGCTCTCCCTCGAGGCCCTGTTGGCGGCGCGTGGCCAAACCATGCGTACCACACCGCCATGGCAGACGGCATGGGGCACCCTGGTGGACAATGAGGTGATTTCTGAGCAACCACTGGCTGCAGCAGCGGCCGGACGGCTTGCGCCGGTGCCGCTGCTGATCGGCGCCTGCTGTGACGATTATCGACCATACCCAGCCATTTTACCGCCCGACACGGTGCCGCAGAACGAGGCGGCGGTGGCGCGGCTCTTCGACAGCCTGGGTATCGATGGCGCGCGCCTGGTGCGGGTGTATGGTGAGTTGCGAGGAGCAATGGCGCCGCCCGACATCTTCGTCGCGGCCATGGGTGACTACATGTTCCGCCAGCCAGCCATCAAATTCGCCGAACGGCATGCCGCATATCAGCCGACGTTCATGTACGACTTCATGTGGGCCTCACCCGTGCAGCATGGGGCACTGGGCGCCGGGCATACCGTCGACATTCCCTTTGCCCTGCACACGCTGTGGACACCGCACACGCCTTACCACCTGGGCGACAATCCACCTGTAGCCCTGGCCGATCAAATGCACGCCGCGTGGAGTACCTTTGCCCGTACTGGACGCCCGACTGCGACAGCCATGCCAGCCTGGCCACCGTACGACGCAGGCCAGCGCGCTACTATGGCATTGGACGTACAGTCAACCGTCCTCTGTGACCCGGAGAGTACCCGACGGCTCTACTGGGCAGAGGTCACGTGAGCTTATCCCCCCTGCGGCAAGAGATGTTGCACCAGAACATCGGTAGAGCATGCCGCCGGCCAGCGGGCGCCTCGGTGAGGCGCCCGGCCTTCCCCAGGGCATGAGGGACGACATCACATAGTAGGCGTCGCCTTGCGGTATAGTAGCTGACATACGAAAGCGACAGGCGCAGAACATGGAGCACTATGTGCACAAAGGAGAGGCATGGAACCGCTGGCGCAACACGGGTTCTTGAGGAGGTCTGGCTTCTTTGCATCGTTAGGGTACCAGGATTACCGTCGTCTCTGGGTCGCCACGGCATGCGGTCAGTCGGCGCTATGGGCTTTGATTGTGCTGCGTGGCGCTCTGGTCTATGAGTTGACCAACTCCAATGCCTGGGTCGGCTTTGTCACCATGGCAGCCCACCTGCCCAGTTTGATCGTGACACCCTTTGCCGGCCTGCTGGCTGATCGTTTCGAGCGCCGCCATCTGCTGGCCCTGACGTATAGCCTGAACCTGGGAGTCAATGTGCTCCTGGCCTGTCTGGTCATCAGCGGGCAGGCCACCGAGTTGCATATTTTGGCCTTGGCGATCTGTAACGGCATCATCCGTGCCACCGAAATGCCAACCAACCAGGCCCTGTTACCCAATCTTGTCCCCCGCCATCTGCTCCTCAATGCCGTAGCGCTGAATCAGCTCATGCAGCAGGGCTCTCGCATGATTGGCCCGCTGTGTATCTTACCGATTATCCGTTTTATCGGTCCACAACCAGCGTTTTTTATGTCTGCAGTGCTGTACGTGATTGGCTGGATACAGGTGTTGCGGATCCGCACGGCATCGCGCGGCGTAGTAGTGGCACAGCAGGGAGTATTTGTGAATCTGGTGGCTGGCATCCGCTACATCTACACCCATCCGCTGGTTCTCACCATTATGCTGCTGACGGTGTTCCACTGTGCCCTGACCATGGCGTATGAAGCGATGTTCCCCTTTTTTGCCCGGGCCCAGTTGCAACTGACTGCCGCCAGGGACCTGTTTGAGGGGCCAACCTATCTGATGATTGGCGTTGGCGCCGGGGCAGTGCTGGGCAATCTGACGCTGGCGCGCCTGAGCGGCCCACTGCTCAGAGGCCGCCTCTTCCTGTGGTTGGGCTTCCTCAGTGGCGTTGACGCCCATTGTCCTGGGCTGCACCACGACGATCTCTACAGCGATGCTGGCGGTGGCCGCTGTGGGGGCAAGTACGGCGGCGTTCATGACCCTCAGTCATAGTGTCATCCAGGGACTGGCCCCAGACGGTATGCGCGGCCGCATCATGAGTGCCAATACCTGGCATGTGCAGGGCGCCACCTCCGGCTTCAATGCCGTCAACGGCCTGCTCATGGACGTGCCATGGATGACGGCACCCATACTCCTGACTGGCACCGGTCTCCTCTTTGTGGCCATCATGTTGGGCAGTCTCCTGATAGCACAGCTACGCACCATCTATATGCGTGGTGTCCCTAAGGAGGCAGTGGCCCGCTAGCCTCGGTGCGCACGGCGTCCGCCTTTGCTTCGATAGGTATAGCAGCTATATTGTCGACCCGGCGGAAACATGAAAAACTCTTGATCAGGGCTGTCCCACTTTGGCATAATAGTTCTATGCTCATGGCAACAT
>CAVZBC010000008.1:0-12485 GCA_963773125.1 uncultured Gammaproteobacteria bacterium
TTTCTAAGGGGCTCAATCCTGTCACCAGATCCACCTGCCCCTCGCCGGTCTTGACCATCTCCACCGCGTCGCGCTGCTCCATCGTGTTGTCAAAGATAATCCGTTGCAGCCGTGGGAAACGTGTTTTGTCCCAATAGTCCAGGTTGGCTTCCAGAACGATGCGGTCAGAGCGTCTATTCGGCAGAGAAAAGCCTTCCACCAGCTTATATGGGCCCGTGCCCCACGGGCCAGCACCATTGAGGACTCACCACAGCGTCTCGCCCCAGCCCACGTCGCGGTAGAACTGGTGGTTGGCCAGGTGCATGTAGAGCAGCTTGACCAGGGCACCACCGTCCGGTTGGGAAAGACAAATCGGACCTTGTACGGATCGTGGATCTCCAGGCGCGATCCCGGTTTGAAGTTCAGAAACTCTCCGGCGAGGTGCGGCTGGCGTAAGCGCAGGTTCTCCTCCCAGTTGAGCTTGACGATGCTGGCGTCGAATTTCTCGCCATTATGAAAGGTCACGCCGTGGCGCAGCGTTACTTCCAGGGTGCGTTCGTCGAGCCACTGCCAGCCAGTCGCCAGGCGCGGTACCATCCGGCCCTCATGGTCGAGTTCGATGAGGTGCTCGAAGACGTTAAACGTCACGTGGACCCAGTTAAAGGGATCTTTATCGACGATGCGCAACTCCCCCTGCGGTACGGGGGCTTGTTCGCCAAAGCCACCAGAATGCCCCCCCAGAGTGACGAGCAGAAAAACCACACTGGCAACGACGAGTTTGTGCATGACTGCCCTCCCTTGCGAGTACTGGTTGGTCGCGGCATCCTCCAGCTTCTTGCTGAGCGGACGCGAATACAAGCGATAACCATTCGCGGCGCGCTACCCTCATACTATACCGCCCCAGAGGCCACAAATCTTGACCAAATCCTGACGGTTTTGGGACGAATCCTGACCGGCGTGGTCAGAGTTGGACCACCGGGTGTAGAATGCGGCAGGCTGCATGGCACATCGCGCCATGTCCGTTAATGAGCCGAGTTGGCTTGAGAAACTCGCGTGTTTGCCTTAGGCGTTGAGGGTGAGTCGAGGGTTGAAATGCCGTGTGCCGCATAGCGGTGTGGCCCTCCGTGCTGGTTGACTCCCTAGTCTGGTCCGAGGGGCAGGGAAAGAGTGAGGGGCCTCTCGGAACACGGAGTGAGCCCATGTAATTGCCAAGCGCTCTAGTGCTATGTCACATCGCCCAGCTTCTCAGCTCTCTAGGCTCAGTCGTACGGCCCTGCCAGTCCGTCGTCCTCTTCGGACCCGCCCGTGCCGGCAATGAGGCGTTCAAGCTTGGCGGCCAGTTCCGGGTCCAGCGCCAGGAGCTTGGCGTGGTCGGCGCGGGCGCTGGACAGATCGCCCAGTTGGATGAACAGCACGCCGCGATACATGTAGGCCTGCGCCAGGTCGGGCTTGAGCTCGATGGCGCGCTGGTAATGCTGCAAGGCTCGCGTGGCGTGGTGCAGCCCCTGCTGGCGCAGGCTGAACGCCAGGTTGTTGTGCGCTTCGGCCAGCGTCTCGTCGAGCCGCAGCGCCTGCTCGAACTGCTCCTGCGCGGTGGCATAGTGCTTGGCGCGCAGGAGCGTGACGCCCTCGTTGTAGGCGCGAATCGCCTGCTCCCGCTGAGAGCCCTGGGGGGCCGGTAAGGGATCTTTTTCATCCGCTCCTGCCGCAGGACCGAGCAGGTGCACGGCGGCCACGAGCAGGATGCCGATCCACCATTGCTTGCGATACATGCGTAGGTTCTCCGCTTGCACCCCTGGAGGGTACGCTTTAGCGTTGCGCCAGCACTTGCCGGGCGTGCGTCAGCTCCGGCCGCGGGCTGTCAGACTGGGCACAGATGGCGGCAAGCGTTTCAAAATGCTTCTTTGCCCGCGCCCGGTCGCCAGTGCGTTCGGCCGCCAGGCCAGCACCGTACAGACCGCGGAACCGATTTGGCTCCCTGGCAATGGAGGCTTCGTACTGCGGCAGGGCCTCGGTAGGCCGGCCGAGCTCCAGCAGCATGTCCCCGAGGAGTTCACGCGCCGGCATAATCGGTCCTGGCACGACCACGTGTTTCTCGGTCTGATCGGCATGGTCAGCGGCGGCGCGCATGGCGGTGAGGGCCTCCTCGGGCTTGCCTTCGGCGCGTAGGGCCCAGGCGGTAGCGATTTTTGCCTGGATGTCGGTTTGCTCAGCCCAGTAGGCCAGCTTGCGTTCGGTGAGCGTCTTGTGCAGGCCGTGCAGCCGCTCGATCTGCCGGCGTGCCCCGGCTGCATCGCCGCTGCGTGCCGCCCCAAGGGCTCGGGCGAAGGCGTTGATGGATTCAGCCTGTGGAAAACGCTTCCAGCCGTCCTCTGAGATGGATGGATACAGCTCGAGCTTGGCCGCTTCGGCCCAGCGCCCGCGCTCCAGCGCCAGCCGTGCTGGAATCGCCGCCCCTCCAAAAGCCTCGCCGAAGCCGGGGTTGTCGATCACGCCGAATTCCCGCGCCTCGGTCCCCACCTTGTCGGCCTCGGTATCGTCGGCGAGCTGCAGGTAGGCGTACACCATGTAGTCCCAACCGTGCAAACTGTAGCGCGAATCGCCTTTGGCAGTGGCGACGCTGGCCTGATTCGATACCACCGACTCACGCCAGGCGCCGACGCGGGTGAAGATGTGCGACGGCATGTGCTGGGCGTGCGGCGCGTCGGTGGCGATCTGGGAATAGCGTTTCGCCGCCTCCAGCCCCTTATTCGCGATGGGCGGATAGTCGTAGCTGTGGATCAGGTAGTGCGCTACCCCGGGATGCTGGGGATAGGCGTCGAACAGGGGTTCGAGCAGTGCAGCGGCCTTGAGCGGCCGGGCAAAGGTTTTGTCGTTGAGGTCGTGGTTGGCACTGATCACGAGCGCCGAGAGGATCTTGGCCTCCACGTCGTCGGGATACGTGTCTGCGAGTTTCTCCATGGCCTGCTCAAAGGCCAGGGCGCGCTGCCGGTGCGGCACCGTCGCATGGTCTTTGTAGAGCATTTCCAGCGCTGCGATATAGTCGCGCTCGCGTGGCGTGGCGGCCCCGACATCCCTGGCCTGCTGGATGGCCTCGGCACCCTCTTGCAGCTTCAGCGACACTGACCAGCCGAAGGGGTTATCGGCGGCGACCATGGCCAGGCCCCAATACGCCATGCCGCAACGCGGATCAAGGCGGGCAATGTCGTCGAAGGCCGTTTTGGCCTTCTTCCAGTCAAAGGAGTGGTACAGCGCCATGGCGCGGTGGAATTTGGCCTGTGCCTCGCTTGTGCACGACACGGCAAAGGTCACCTGCCCGAGCTGCTCGGACGTCTTGGCGTCTGTATGGGCGCCCGCCAGGAGCGCCGTCCCCAGGCTAAGGGACAAGGCGACAATGGCGACGACATACTGCTGTGTGCGTCTCATGTGTGATCCCTCCATGTATCAGACGGGTTTCTTGACTGCCTGTCGGACGCTGCCCGCTGCAAGCGTCCGGCTCTCCCCGAGCACAACCGCCCTGGCGTGCCCGACTTCCCATGATTTACTATACCACCGTGCAGGCTGCAAATCTTGACGAAATCCTGACCATTTGGCAACGAATTCTGACCAGGCTGGTCAGAATTGGACCGCTGGTTGTGGCAGGCGGTTTCAGAACATTTTCGGGCGCAGGTGGGTCAAGCCGCGTCACGAGTTCCTGTGGCGGTGCACTGCCTCACAGCTTGAAGTCGGTGTGGAGCTTTTTGGGCACCGCCAGGTTCTTGAGCCTGACGTAATCCGGCAGCCCGTTCTTGAACGGCGGCAAGTCCTCTCCCTGGATCAGCGGCGTGAGATAAGTACGGCATTGGGGGGTGATGTGGAAGCCGTCGGCACTGATAAAGTCGCGCGGTAGGCGCTTTTCCTGGTTGGCGACCTCCTCCAGCTTGGCCATACCGATAGTCCATGTGTAGGGTCGGTCGGACAGGCGCACGATGGTCGGCATGACCGCGCTGTGGCCCTGCACGGCGAACTCGACCGCTGCCTGGCCGACCGCATAGGCCTGTTGCACATCGGTCTGGGAGGCGAGGTGGCGCGCAGCGCGCTGCAGATAGTCCGCCACCGCCCAGTGGTACGGCAACTGGAGGGCTTCGCGTATGCGCTGGGCAATTACCGGCGCCACGCCGCCCAGTTGCGTATGGCCAAAGGCGTCGCGCCACCCGGAAGCGGCCAGGAAACTGCCGTCGGCATGGCGCAACCCCTCGGAGACGCCGATGACGCAATAGCCGTGTTGTTGCACTGTCGCCTCGACTTTGGCCAGAAATTGCTCTTCTGCAAAGGGTATCTCCGGGAACAGCAGGATATGGGGCGCTTCGCCCTCTTGCTCAGCGGCGAGCCCGCAGGCGGCCGCGATCCAGCCCGTGTGGCGACCCATGACCTCCAGGATGAAGACGCGCGTCGAGGTCCTGGCCATGGAGGCCACATCGAAGGCCGCCTCGCGTATGCTGGTCGCCACATATTTCGCCACCGAGCCAAAGCCCGGACAGCAGTCGGTGATCGGTAGATCGTTGTCCACCGTTTTCGGAATATGCACGGTAACAATGGGGCAGCCGAGCTGTGTCGACACCTGCGCGACTTTGAGACAGGTATCGGCCGAGTCACCGCCGCCATTGTAGAAGAAATAGCCGATATTGTGCGCCTGGAAGACTTCCAGCAGCCGTTCATACTGGGCCCGGCCTTCCTCCACAGCTTTTCAACTTATAGCGCGCTGAGCCGAACGCCCCTCCAGGGGTGTACTTGAGCCGCGCGATAGCGGCGGCCGATTCCTGGCTCGTGTCGATCAGCTCTTCAGTCAGCGCCCCAACGATGCCATGGCGGCCAGCGTATACCTTGCCGATCTTGTCCGCATGCTGGCGCGCTGTCTCAATCACCCCGGCGGCGCTGGCGTTGATCACCGCCGTTACCCCGCCAGACTGGGCATAGAAGGCGTTCTGCTGTGCCATATGCACCTCCCTCATGGGCTCGGCCAGATATGGCAGAACGTTGCGAGCTGCATGCCGTTCCGCCTGAAAACGTCCACGAAGGCTCTCCAGAGAGAGCTCCGGTAAGCCCTCTTGCTTCTCAATGTACACCACTGGTGCCAGCATGTCTTGAGCAAATTCTGACGCTGTGCGGACCGCCCTCCGCCTTATGCTCAACCAGTGGACGGTATGGGGACAAAGACCTGCTTGACGGGTTGCAATACTTTGGTGTACAAATGCACCAGGGATGTCCAAGCGAGAACATCGCCTGGGAGGATACACGTATGATCTACCGCTTCGGTGACTGTGAACTCGATACAGCGCGCCGTGAACTGCGCCGAGCAGGCCAACCGGGCGCCATCGAGCCCAAAGTGTTTGAGGTACTCGTCTACCTCCTCCAGCATCGCGAGCGTGTGGTCAGCAAAGAAGAACTTCTGGAACACTGCTGGCCGGGGACGTTCGTGAGTGAAGCGGCGCTGAGTCGGTGCCTGACGAAAGTCCGCCAGGCAGTGCAGCCAGAGCCCGCGGCCACGCCGGTCATTAAAACGGTCTATGGCCAGGGATACTGCTTCGTTGCCCCCGTGATCACGGTGGCGCAGGAACACCCGCTACCTCTTACTCCTGCTGCAGGTGACAGGCCGGCGGCGGCGACCCAGCGCTCTAAAATCCTCATCGTTGATGACGAGCCATTCAATGTGGACTATTTAGAGCAGGAGCTCGCGGACCTGGGTTACGAGACGGTGAGCGCTGCCAATGGCCAGGAAGCCCTGGAAAAAGTCGTCACGGAACATCCTGATCTCATTCTGCTGGACGTGATGATGCCGGTTATGGACGGCTTCACAGTGTGCCGCATCCTCAAAGACCATGAAGAGACTCGACTCATCCCCGTGGTGATCATGACGGCGCTGGATGCCATGGCAGATCGCGTCAAAGGCATCAAAGCCGGGGCCGACGATTTTCTCACCAAACCTGTGCACGAGGAGGAGCTGCTGGCACGGATTGAGACAGCGTTAAAGCTCAAGCACACGGTTGACCGCAAAATCGGCGAGCTGCGCGACCTCAAAGGGCACTTCGCCAAGTTCGTGCGCCTCGTCACCACGTCTGATCTGCCGTCGTCGTAGTGCGCCAGACCCTTGCCACTGCAGTACGCCATACTCAGCTCTCGTTGGGCAGTACCGCAATGGCGTCGATTTCGATTTTCAGGTTGGGCTCCACGAGCCCGGCCACTTGTACCCGGGTGCTGGCCGGCAAATGGCTGCCGAAATATTTCTCGCGCACGCCATGGGTGGCAAGACCGGCCTCGCTAGAGATGTCGGTGACGAAGCTCGTGATCTTCACCACATGGTGCAGGGACCCCCCTTCGGCTTCCAGGATATGCTGCATCCTCTTGAGGATAACCTCTGTTTGGGCCGCCATGTCGCCGTGCGCGGCTTCTGTATCGCGCGCCGTGGCGCCGGACAGAAACAGCAAATTGCCGACCCGCACGGCCTGGTAGTGGGGAGCCCTGGTAGGGGGAAGTGCAGGATAATTCTTCCGGACAATCTCCATGCGAATTCTCCTTTGGTGGTGAGAGTTGCTGGTGCGTAATACGCCCGGTTTTCCACCGCCTCAGCGCGGCTTCCAGTGCCCAGCTTGCGGGGTTGATTGTACGAGAGCCATGCGAGAAAGCAAGGTACTTCTTACCGCTTGGCCATGAACACCAAGTCGACGTCTGGGTCAGATGCAACGCTGTCGGTGTACCCACACTGCACCACAATGTCGCGGAAGCCAGCAGACTCGAGCATCATGACAAACTCATGCTTATAGTACCAGCGCAACCGATGCGTCCGCAGCTGTGTCTGCACCAAACGTCCCTCGTGGAAGACTTCATGACGCATCCAGATGTGTTGTAATTGCTCGACACGGTCTGACGCTGTCGCTTCGTGGATCAGGATGGTCGCTCCATCAGCGGGTCGCACGCCCGAACGCCGCAAACGCCATTGCCGCTCAATGCCAAAGTCTCGCCAGGGGACCGTCAACGTCAGAAGCAGTTCGCCGCCCGGTTCCAGATGGGTGCGAAACCGCCGCAGGGCCTCAAAGGCTTCCTCGCGTTCAGCAAGAATCTGGAACGAACAGGCCGGAATAAACAGCGTGTGATACTGTCGATCGAGCTCCAGGTCCTGCATCAGCTGCTGATACAGGATCGGTGTCACGCCCACCTGTGTCGCTTTGTGGCGGCACATCTCCAGCATCTCTGCGGACGCATCCACCCCCTCGACGGCCAGCCCATCCCGCAGAAACGGCACCAGGAGGCGGCCCGTCCCACAGGCGATTTCCAGGGCGACCCCGCCATTTCGCGACAGGCGCTGGTGGAAAAAGGCCTGATCCCAAAAGGGTTCCTCACCGAACCACAGGTCATAGCACTCGGCTGCGAGTCCACGGTAGTCCCAATCCGACTTTGTCATGATGATATCCATGTTGAGTTTGACGCCGAACGCTGGCGCTCACCTGCGGCCGGAAGCGGGAGCGACGCAGGAGCGGACGCTGGAGGCAGTCAGGTGCAGCGACAGACTGTGTCAAAACCCCGTTTTTGGAGCATTTTGGCCTTGCAAGCCATTGATTTTGCTAGACTGCATTTTCGAAAAAGCGACTTTTGACACAGTCTGGTGCTGTGTTCGGTGCGGTGTGCCCGAGATGCTGGCCTCAGGAAGGCGGTGCCGCTATGCCGCGACACTCTGCTTGCCCTGATTGTGCAACACCAATAATTGCTCAGCATGCAAACTGGCGAACGCATAGGCACGGCCGTGGTCGTCACAAAATTCCACCTCATACACCCCGGGGGCGAGGACTTCCACCACGGCGCCCACCTCGCCGCGTTGTAACACCACCCCCTCTGCTTGGACGTCTTCCAGGAGTGCCACTGCATCTAAGAGTTTCACCTCACGCCGCATCGCCTTGCCCTTTCTGCTACAACACGTAGCAACTCGTTAAGCGTGGGACCTCTTCATGCACCAGGACAATCCAGGTGCTGCGCACCACAGCGGTTCCCACGGTCGTCGTCATCTCAAAATCCACAATATACCGCTGTCCATAGGCATTTTGCATACCGAGGACCGCCTCACCAGTCCGTGCCACAGCCAAGAGCCGTTGTTGGAATACTTCGGCATGGGCCGCGGTCAAGCCCAATACCGACTCGAACACATGCGCTTTATGGCCCCCAACTCTGTGGGTGGGGTGCAGACAATAATCACGTAATTTTTCGATGGGGACAATGGCGCGATCACCGTTTGGGAGTTGCATGCCTACTTTGTCTTTAGAAAATTCTGCTGTGTGTAGTCGTTAAGGTTGAAGCACCGAACTATATATTATACTGCACATCTGGGCATATAGTATGGGATACTGGCATCCACATATAGATGCTTCGTCTCTCAACCTTGGTATCTACTATTAGATGCTTTCTCCTCTACAATCCGGGCTTCCAATTTGAGCGCTACCACGTGATCATAGCGCAGCTCCCACACTTTACGGCTGCGATTCCATTTCCCACCCGTCTGCTTCACCTGTTCCCGCAGCTTCACCTCGGCAAAGCCGACGCGCACCCCCACAATCGTGTCCGCGGCAAAACGTGGCGTGGCGGTTCCCACGCGCGTTCTGCGACAATCAGCTCCACGGTCTTGAACCGCTTCTTCCGCTGCGCATCGTAGCGATAGCGCACACAGACAAGACGGTCACCATACTGCGTGAGCAACTGCTTCGTACCTTAGAATACACGGATCGTGCCTGTGGGAAGCGAGCGTACGCCTTCTTTGCCCGGAGAACAAGAGTCTCTCGTGATGGCTCCCTCAGGACAGTCGCAGCCTAACAGCCATGCACCCGGCGGCACCAGCCAGCGCGCCCCGTACGCTCTATTGACCCAGGGCAACGCCTGATTTACAGTAGAAGGAAGGACATCCTCAGTGGCCACGGGCCTCCCAACGACGGCGGAGATTTTCTCGCGCAGGAGGACATATGCCAGCGCAACAGCATTTTAAGAGACTTATCTCGGCGGACTCGCATGTGATGGAGCCGCTGGACCTGTGGTGGAAGGCGTTGGGGCAGAAATTTGGGGAGCGCACGCCGCGGTATCTGAATGCCTACCAGGGCCAGCCGGGCAATTTCTTTTACACTGGCTATCAGGGCTGGCCGGTCGGCTGGCTCCGCGACAATCGTCCGGAGACGGAACGCGCCGCTATGGAGGCCGCCGCCAGAGGCCTGGAGGCGTGCGGCTACGATCCCGAGATACGGGTGCAGTTCCAGCAACAGGCAGGGATTGAGGCCGAGGTGCTCAACCCGACCCGGTTGATGAACGTCATGCGCAATCCCGACACCGAGGTCGTGCAGGCGTGCTGCCAGGTATACAATGATTGGGTGGCAGAGTTCGTGGCCCACGCCCCTAAACGCCTGATCGGGGTTAGCGTCATCCCCATGCAGGACGTCGATTGGGCCGTAAAAGAGTTGCACAGGACCGCCAGGCAGGGCCTGGTCAGCGCCATGATTCATTGTCAGGCCCCTGAGGGCTGCCCGCCCTACAGAGATGCCATCTATGACCGGTTCTGGGCGGCCGCCAGCGCTACTGACGTCTCCATTACCCTGCACATTTTGACCGGCCGGAAGCTCGACCCCATCGCCTTTGCCTATTTCCAGACGGAGGAAGAAGCCCGCGACAATCCGGGTCTCTGGGTTGACCTGTTGAACGAGATCCAATTGGTGCTGGCCAACGATTTCATCTTTGGCGGCATCTTGGACCGCTTTCCCCAGCTCAAAGTGATCTGCTCCGAGTTCGAACTCTCCTGGGTCCCCGGCTTCATGGCCCGCCTGGACCAAACCGAGGCCGTGGCGCCGCGCTTGAAAATCCCCCGGCTGAAGATGAAAGCCAGCGACTACATGCGCGAGCGTATCTGGCATGGGTTCATCGACGACACCGCGGCTGGCTTCTGCATCCCATACATTGGCACCAGCCGGGTGCTGTGGGGCTCAGACTTTCCGCACATTCGCTCCATCGGCCTCGACGCCGACTCGGCCGTTTACGGGCTGATTGCTTCCCTGCCGGCGCACGAGCAAGAGATGGTGGTCGGCGGCAATGCGGCCGAGGTGTTTCACGTGGGGCGGTGACGAGCCGGGGCGCGCCAGCACGAGAGGGCGTCTGCCATTCTTTTGCTGGTGCGGCACACTGACGAGGCTTGCATGCTGGCCGCAATCACGCGGCTGATGTCACAACGCATTATTGGAGTCCCATCATGGCAGATATGTACCAACAAATGGGCTACGGCGCCCGGCAGGTCGGCTTTGGCCACTGGCCCGCTATCGCGGTGGTCGATTTCCAAACCGCCTTTACCGATCCACAATACCCCCTGGGTGGGAGTCCCCTGGTGCTACGGGCCTTGGAGAACACGGCCCGCCTGCTCGCCGTGGCACGCCGCCACCACATCCCTATTGCCAGTTGCTACACGGCCTACACCGGCGAGCGTGATACGCCGTATTGGAAAATTCCCACCGTCGTCGAGCAGTTTCGTCATGGCCATCCCTGTACTGAGCTGGACCCCCGGATTTATGATCCAAATTACGATGTCGTCGTGCGCAAGAGCGGACCGTCGATCTTTTTCCAAACCCCTGTGGTGCCCTATTTCATTAAGGCTGGGGTCGATACGGTGATCATTACCGGCTGTAATACCAGTGGCTGTATTCGTGCCTCGACGATCGATAGTTTCCAATACGGCTATCGCACCATTATCGCTGCTGAGTGTGTCGGTGACCCGGAAGAACAGCCCCATTACGACAACCTGCGGGATGTCGAACGGCGTTATGCCGATATCTGTCCCCTCAGCGAGATCATTGGGTATATCGAGCAAGTAGGGCAGCGCCAGCGTTGACGGCGGCGGAGACGGTCAGGGTAAGCGCATTTGGCTTACCCTGTTAGCACCTGAAAGAGATGGTCTCGATCCCACCCCGCTCGCTTGCGTCTGGCTTTGATGCCTCGTTTATGCCCCGATTCTCGTCGCAACAGATTCCACGCCATATGGCGCAGGACCGCCATATTTTGGGCGCCATAGCCCTGACGGAGGCGACCGTCGTCTTCGCGAAAGCTGCCATCGAGCATCCAATGAAGCGCATTTTCCACGCCCCAGTGTTGCCGTACGGCTTGGGCCAAACGGACCGCATCACAGGGCCGCGAGGTCAAGAAATAGCGCGGCTCGATTGCGACCGCCCCGCCCACTTCGCGCTGTGCCTCAACCAGGCCAACACTGGTGCTATTGGCCCACGAGCCCTTCACGCCTACGCATTCGATATCCGACGTGATCCAATAGTGACGGGGTTCCAGGCGACCATGTTCGGCGGCAATGGGTGTATGGCGTTCGTATGTACGAGCACGACGCCGCATGAGTTGTTGATCCTACAGGTGAGGAATCTATGCTATGGAATCCAACTCGTTCAATCCCTATTGGAGCGTTTGGCGCAATTGCCTGAGCCAGTACAGAATCGTCTTGCCAAGCGCTTCTTGAAGGAATTAGCAGAAATTGAGGCCCAGACGGAGCAACAGCCGCGCCAACGGATAGCTGGTCTGGGGAAGGGGACGATTGTGGTGGCATGATCAGCCGGCAACGTGATATTCGCCCAGCCGAACAGACCCCGCGCCACGCGGAGACGAGCCGAGTCCATCATGGACCAGCCGTTATCCGAGTGTGCTCACCCTTTTCAAGCTTTTCCAACCAGTAGGTCATCCCCATCTCGCCGTACATCGCCGTCGCGGTGCTCAGGCGCTCCTGGGCCTGCTCGGGTTTCCCGGTCCGCCGGTAGAGCCTGCCGAGGCCGAGGTGGCAGTGGGCCACAAGCGGGCGCATGTCGAGATCGGAGGCCAGGGTCATTGCGGCACTGTAGTGCGCCATGGCCGTCGCCTCGTCGGGGCGGGCATGATGCGCGGCGATCTCGCCCAGGAGGCGGAGAGCCCACGCCTCATAGCCGCGCTCACCACGTCCACGGGCGAGCATCACGGCGCGGTCGGCGCAGGCGTGGGCGTTCTCGACGTGGCCCGCGAGCAGATACGCCTCGCCGAGCTGCTCGACACTGAGCGAGTGGTCAAACCCGATCCCTGCGGATTCATAGGCGGTCAGGGCCTCCTGCAGGCAGGAGACGCCCTCCCCGGTGCGTCCCGACCACGCATACACGTGCCCCAGAGAAGCCATGGCGATCGGCGTGTGACTCGTGATGTTCCACTCGCGGCACCAGGCGACCGCGCGTTCGAGGAGACGGGTGGCCGGGTTGAATTCCCCCCTGACGCTATTGACATATGCGAGACTCAGACACGCCACCATGATGCTGAACGGGTGATCGAGCGCTTCCGCCATCTGGATGGCTTCGTGTCCGTAAGCGTCCCCCTCGGCAGACACCCCGCGCTCGGCGAGGGTGCGCGCAAGGTGAGTCCGGGAATAGACAGCGGGAAATGTCGCGAGGCCGAACCCCTCACGCGTCCGCTGGTCGGGTAGTGACTGCATCAGC
>CAVZBC010000009.1:0-12505 GCA_963773125.1 uncultured Gammaproteobacteria bacterium
GACTGTCATAGAGACATACGGACTGCGGCTATATCGGCAATAGCGAGACATTTCTTGAGCAGGACATGTGGTGGAAAACGGGCCAGGGTTGGGACAACGGCAGCGACGCGCTAGGGATGAACAAGCAGCCTAAGTGCTGCGCACGGCTCATGGGTGTCCATTGCACCACCTGGAGTTCTCAAGGCAGAGGCGCTGGGTTATGGACACCTGTCTCTGTGGAGCTGTACTAAGGAGGAGAGGAGCGGTATCGTCCGGTGCCGCTCCTTGCCATCACAGCGGCGCGCCTACCGTTTCTGGAGCTTATCAAGGGTGGCTTGCATCCAGGCAAGCTCAGCACGAATCCGCCCAATGCCATTCTGCAGCGTCAGCAGCGGGAACAAGGCATTCCTCTGCCGTAGCGGACTGCTGCATCTGTTTCTCAAGGTCATGTTGTTGCTTCTCACACCGCTGCAATTCGCTCCTCGACTTGCTGGCGACGCTCTTCAAACAGCGACATGAACGTGTCCTGAGGCAGGAGATGCCCCAGAAATACCTTGAGGAGGAAGAGACTCTTGTACGTATCCGGTTTCACATCTGTGGATTCAAGCCATTGCTGTATGGCTTCCCTCCCTGCGGGAGTAATACTGTAGAGCCGTTTATCTGGCCGGTGTTCTTGTATAATTTCGCGCATAGTGACCAAGGCATGGGATTCCAGGCGCCGGAGCTCACTATAGATCTGACTTTTGGTCGGACTCCAATAGAAATGCTTGATACTCCTATCTGCCAGCAACTTTAAATCGTAACCTGACATCTCCCGAACGGTCAGGAGGCCCAGGAGGACGTATGCAGTCGTTGGTAGTTTCATGAGCTCCTCTCGCTCCATCCTCTGTCCAGCTCCTCTTAATATCCAGAGGAATTTAGTATTTTGTGAACTAGCTCCGCAAAATAATCAATAACCGCAGGTAAATCTAAATAAAACAAGTCGAAACTGTCAAGACTACACAATGTGCACATTGAGATTGTTCCCTATGTAACCCCTCTGGCACACATACAGGGGCTAACTCAGCAGAACATCGACTGCCTCATAACGTATTTCCGAGCATCGATGTAATACAGAACCGACGGTTGAGCCATGAGAAACGAACGAGTACAATTGCAGCTATGGATACCTTCACCCTTGTCTCCGATTTTCAGCCGGCTGGTGATCAGCCACAGGCCATCGAGGAACTCGTCCACAGCGTCACGCGTGCGATCACGCACCAGACGCTGCTCGGTGTCACGGGATCCGGGAAAACATACACCATGGCCTCGGTCATTGCCCGTGTGCACAAGCCAACCCTGGTCCTGGCGCCCAATAAGACGCTGGCAGCCCAGCTCTATAACGAATTCGCCCGGCTTTTTCCGCATAACGCGGTCGAGTACTTTGTCAGTTACTACGATTACTATCAACCAGAGGCCTACGTCCCGAGTACAGATACCTACATCGAGAAAGATGCCGCCATCAACGAGCATATTGACAAACTGCGACACTCCACGACACGCTCGTTGCTCGAGCGACGTGATGTCATCGTCGTGGCGAGCGTGTCGTGCATCTACGGCATCGGCTCTCCCAAAGACTACGCTGGCATGCTGGTACTTTTTCACAATGAGATGGAAGTGTCGCGCGACGATATTCTGCGCCGCCTGGTGGACATTCAATACGAGCGCAACGATTATGACTTTCATCGTGGGACGTTTCGGGTACGCGGCGACGTCGTCGACATCTTTCCGGCCCATGAGGAACAGCGCGCCATACGGCTGGAATTCTTTGGGGACTGTATCGAGAACATCGCCGAGTTTGACCCCCTCACTGGGGAGGTCATGCGACCGCTGAGCAAGGTGGCGATCTACCCCAGCAGCCATTACGTCACCAGCAAGGATAATCTGGAGCGCGCCCTCCAGGACATCGCCGCCGAATTAGCCGAGCGCCTCCCCTTACTACGGAACGACGGCAAACTCCTCGAAGCCCAACGACTCGAACAGCGCACACGCTATGATCTCGAGATGCTCCGTGAAACCGGCGTCTGCCCCGGCATTGAGAACTACTCGCGGCACCTCGATGGACGCCAGGAGGGCGAGCCACCATACACATTGTTAGATTACTTTCCAGACGATTACTTGCTGTTCATCGACGAAAGTCACATCTCAGTACCGCAGCTCAACGGCATGTATCACGGGGACCGCTCGCGCAAGCAGACGTTGGTAAACTATGGCTTTCGTCTGCCCTCAGCGTTGGACAATCGGCCCCTGAACTTCGCGGAATTTTGCCAGCGCATACACCAGGTCATCTACGTCTCGGCCACACCTGCCGACTATGAGCTGCGCATGAGCGGCGGCGTTGTCGTCGAGCAGATCATTCGTCCCACTGGCCTCATGGACCCGGCCATTGTCGTGCACCCCGCCTCGGGCCAGGTCGACGACTTGTTGCATGAGATCCGCCAGCGCGTGCAACGTCACGAACGCGTCCTGGTGACCACATTGACCAAACGCATGTCCGAGGAGCTCACGGAGTACTATCGCTCTCTGGGCATCAAGGTGTGCTATTTGCACTCTGATATCCACACCCTGCAGCGCACGGAAATCATCCGCGAGTTGCGCCTGGGCACCTACGATGTGCTGGTCGGGGTTAACTTGCTGCGTGAAGGGTTAGATCTCCCTGAAGTGTCGCTCGTGGCCATTCTCGATGCGGACAAAGAAGGCTTTTTACGCTCAGAACGGTCGCTGATTCAGACCATTGGCCGGGCCGCTCGGCATATCAATGGCCAGGTTCTCATGTACGCCGATGTCATGACCGGCTCCCTGCAACGCGCCATCGATGAGACGGATCGTCGCCGCGACATGCAACGGCAGTACAACGAAGCGCACAACATTACGCCCACCGGTATTGTCAAAGAGGTCAGCGATGCACTGGCGGCCATCTACAACGCCGACTATGTCACCGTGCCGATTGCTGCCGAAGCCCCGGCGACGTACGACGTCGATCCTGAAGACATCCCGCGCCTCATCAAAAAGCTCCGCAAAGAGATGAAAACTGCCGCCGACCGCTATGACTTCGAGCGCGCCGCCGAGCTGCGGGACCGCATTTTTGCGCTGCAAGAGCGGGAACTGGATGTGAAGGAAGCATGAGCATGGACGAGGCCCACCTGCGGGAGCAAATCGACCGTTTTCCGCGTGCCCCTGGGGTGTACCTGATGCAGGATGCCAAAGGGCACATCGTCTATGTCGGCAAGGCCAAGAACCTGCGCAGCCGGGTACGGCAGTACTACTCGCAGGCCGGTGACCCGCGGTATCACATCCGCCTGGCATTGCCCAACGTCGTCGGCATTGATTTCCTGGTCACGGACACCGAAAAAGAAGCCCTGATCCTCGAAAACACCCTGATCAAAAAGCACAAACCACGCTTCAACATCAGTCTGCGCGATGATAAAAACCACGTCCACCTGCGTCTTGATCCACAGCAAGCCTATCCACGGCTGACCGTGGTGCGCCGCCCGGGCAAAGACAAGGCGCACTACTTCGGGCCCTATGCCTCCAGTCAGGCGGTGAAAGAGACACTCCGCACCCTTTACCGGGCCTTTCCCATTCGCTCCTGTACCGACGCGGTGTTCAACAGCCGCACCCGCCCGTGTCTGTACTACGAAATCGGCCAGTGCGTGGCCCCCTGTGTGCCGGGGTATACCACGCCAGCAGCGTATCAAGAACTGGTACAACAGGTGGTTTTACATTTACGTGGCCGCAGTGATGACATTATCACCTCACTCAAATCCCACATTGCGGCGGCGGCCGAGGACTTACGTTTTGAAGAGGCGGCGCGTCTCTATAAACGCTTACAGGCCGTGGAAGAGACGGTAGGGAAACAACGGGTCACGTCGGTCAAGCAACGCGATCAGGATATCTTCGGCTACTACCGCACTGGCGATACCGTGCAGCTGCAGACACTGAACGTGCGCAGCGGACAACTCGTCGGGGGGCGGTCGTACACGTTTACACAGCAGCTCGGTGCGGATGAGGAAGTCCTCAGTTCGTTCATCAACCAGTACTACGCGGATAATCCCTACATTCCTCGCGAGGTGCTCCTGCCCTGCGCCTTAGAAGATGCCGCCTCGCTCGCCGAACTCCTCAGCGAGAAAAAGGGCCGCCAGGTCTTCCTGGAGGTGCCACAGCGGGGTGACAAACACCATCTCGTGCAACTGGCGATGAAAAATGCCGCCCTCTCCTACCAGAAAGATCACGACGCGGCAGAACAGGACCGCCGTACCCTGGAAGAGCTGCAGCGCAAGCTCCACCTGCGTGACCTGCCACAGCGTATTGAGTGCTTCGACATTTCCAACATCAGCGGCACCCTGGCAGTCGGGTCGATGGTCTGCTTCCAGGACGGGCAGGCCAACAAAGCAGCGCTATCGCCGCTACCGCATTCAGACCCTCGATGGCCCCAACGACTACGGCATGATGCTGGAAGTCCTGCGGCGGCGCTACCGTCGGGCCCTGGAAGAACACGATTTGCCCGATCTGCTCCTGGTGGATGGGGGCAAAGGACAGCTGCAGATGGCCCTGCGCGTGCTCGACGAACTCGGCATCACCGATCTGGAGGTGGCCGGTATTGCCAAGAGCCGCCTCAAAGAGGACCAGCAGACTGGCACGCGGCAGCACAGCGACGAAAAGCTCTACCGGCCAGGCCGCAAGAATGCCGTTACGTTTCCTGCCAACTCCCCGGCCCTCTTCCTCCTGCAACGGGTGCGTGACGAAGCGCACCGCTTCGCCATCACCTACCACAAAAACCTCCGGCACAAGCACACTCTGCATTCCGAGCTCGACGACATCCCAGGGGTGGGAACACAGCGCAAAACCCAGCTGCTGCGGTATTTTGGCAGCCTGAAGCAGGTGCGTGAGGCATCGCTTGTCGAGCTGACCTCTGTGCTTCCCGAGCGTGTGGCCCGCACGGTCTACGACCATTTTCACGCCACGCCTGTCGCGTAAACCCCAGTTCCCTCCGTCTCTCTCATGTTTTCATAGGTTATAGAGCCGGGCACAATTCTCCCAGAGGATCTTGCGCTTACTCTCGTCACTCACGCCCTCAAGGGCTAAAAAGGTGTCTATGGCTTTGGGATACGCCGAATCATCATGGGGCCAATCGCTCGAAATGACGATGTTGTCATCCCCCATGGCCTGAATCGCGTACTGCACAACGGCTTCATCGGGATCGACGGAGACGTAACACTGACGACGGAAATAGGCACTGGGAGGCAGGCGTAACGGAAAGGTGTCGTTATCGCCAAACTTCTCGACGCGCTCGTCCAGACACCAGAGCCACCAGGGGACCCAGCTACAACTCCCTTCCAGAAAGGCGGCCTTCAGCCCGGGGAAGCGTTCAAAGACCCCGCCCGTCAGCAGACATCCCAGGGCCAGCATCAGTTCCACAGGATGCGCCACCGCATGCGCTAGCGCGAAATTATCCATGTAGCGGCGGCCAAGATGCTCCTGGTAAGCCATCTGAATGCCATGGAAGGCCACCGGCACTTGCAACCGCTCGGCCTCGGCCCAGAAGGGCTCGTAGTACCGATCGTACCATGGACGACCATTGACCGGATGATTCGACAATACCAACGCTATCGCCCCCAGGTCCTGCACACTGCGGCGCGCTTCCTGCACCGCCAGTTGCACATCGTGCATGGGCATCACGGCGGCGGGTTTGAGCCGTTGCCGATCCACCCTGCAATAGTCAGCCAGCCAGTTGTTAAACGCCCGGCACACGGCGGCCGACAGCTGGGCATCCAGGCCGTCGACACCGATGACATGCGATCCGAGGGTGCGAAACACAATCGACACATCAATGCCTTCGCGGTCCATGGCCTGCAACATGGCATGTGGGTCATCGCCGCGCAGATCATCTGCGGGGTTCTCATAGCGCCCGGTCTGGAGATGCCGCAGACGCGCCTTGTCACGCCGGATCTGCGCCGTGCGCTGGCGCTCCGGGCGATCGATGGTAAGCGGGAAAGACCTTGCCCGCAAAATGCCAGGCGGCCGACTCCGCGCCATTCGCCGTGGTAAACTGCGGCGCCTGGTCTTTGAAGCGTGGCTCGATATATTTCACCCACAGGTCACGCGGCTCCGTGACATGAATATCGCTGTCCATCACCTTAAACCCTTGCTTAGCCATACGCCCCTCCTGCCAGTGTGAGAAATAGGCTCGACCTACGCCCGGCTTGATGGTACTGTGCTAGACCGTTGCGGGCAAGACCAACGATATGACAGAGCAATCTCGGCGTTGAAGAAAGGGGAAAGTCCGTGCAGAGACAACCGCTGGTGATCGCCACCATGCTCCTGCTGACCCTCAGTCTCCTCGCTGGGCAAGTGCGCGCGCAAAGTGCAGCCAAGCACGACGATATTACACAACTCCTCACCCTCACGGGGGCACGCGCTATTGGTCTGCGCACTGCCACGCAGGTGCTAGAGATGTACAAGACAGCCCATACCGACGTTCCCGCCGAGGTCTGGCAGGAGATTTGGCACGAAGCCGAAGGGCGCGTCGAGGGGTTTGTTACGGAGCGGCTCGTGCCGATCTACGATAAGCATCTCTCCCATGAGGACATCAAAGGGCTCATCGTCTTCTACGAGTCGCCCCTCGGCAAGAAATTACTCCAGGTCATGCCCGTGATGAGTCACGAGAGCATGCTCGCCGGCCAGGCCTGGGGCAGAGACTTTGCTGAAGGTGTGCAACAGAAACTGGCCGCGCGGGGTATAAAATAAGCAGCAAGCGTCCAACACCTTGTCGCCAGGCACGACCCGGTGTTCGTGGTCTTTTGTCTGGAAACCTTTGCCATATTTATGCCCATCTATCGTCTTACGTCCCAGGTGGTATTTCCGGACCCCAATGACGCCGACCCGGATGGTTTGCTCGCCTATGGCGGGGATCTCCGGCCACAACGCCTGTTGCTGGCGTATGCCCAGGGGATCTTTTCCCTGGCCAGGCGAGACAAGCTGGCCGCTGCTGTGGTTTTCGCCTGATCCGCGTATGGTCCTGCTGCCAACCGAGCTGCACGTCAGCCGGAGTCTGCGCCGCACCCTGAACCAGCGGCGATTTGAGGTACGCTTTGATACGGCTTTCGCGCAGGTGATACAGGCCTGCGCCACCACGCCACGACGGCATGAGCGCGGCACCTGGATTACGCCGGCAATGCAACAGGCCTACGGGACGTTGCACAGGCTCGGATTTGCCCACTCGGTTGAAGCGTGGGCGGAGGGAGCCCTCGTCGGCGGGCTCTATGGCGTGTCTCTGGGGGCGGCCTTTTTGGGGAATCGATGTTCACGCAGCGCCCGGAAGCCTCGAAAGTCGCCTTTGTGTCGCTCGTGCAGCAACTCGCGGCGTGGGATTTTCAGCTCATCGATTGTCAGATGTACACTCCCCATCTGGCCCATTTTGGTGCCGTCCTGTGGCCCCGCCAGCAGTTTCTTCAGGCACTCGCAGCAGCCCTGCACGTGCCCACACGTCGTGGGCCATGGACCTTACCACCGCCATGAGCAAGACGGGCGCAGGTTCTCAGAATGGGTATGACGCGAGGCTGTTACCATCGCCGTTCCATGGCTTGGAGTGGGAGGGGATCAGGAATGGGCTTCCCCCCCAAAAGGGTGCGGATCTCGTTGAGCAGTCCATGCAGGTCGCGGCCCGCCTCGGAGGCAAAGCTCTCGGGAGTTCTGCAGGTGCATCGCCGCTCGCTCAAGCGTCACAAAGCGTCTGCCAAAAACCCGTATACGTTCCGAGGGTGTCGTGAGCTCAGAGTTGCGGATCGCGTCCTGCAGAATCTTGAGGTGTTGTATGACGTTTGCCTGGTCTCCACCAACGACATCAAACGTCCCTTCGGCGCTTTTGTAGGGTTGTTTGAGAAAGTTCTGTGTCCAGAAATAGTGCCAACGTCCGACTTCATGCGGCTGGAAACGAATCCTCCATTGATAATGGCCGTGATACTCAGCCGGCACAACAAATGACTCTCCTGTGGGAGACACAAATGTCCATGGCACCTGTTGTTCTTCGGGCGTAGCGGTGCGGACCCATGTATCGCGCAAGGTCGCGGTAAACTCCTCCCCGAGGACGACCGGATCAGCGACCGCGGTCAGACGGATCTCCGCCCACTGCCAGTCGGCTGTGAAAGGCAGAGAGACGCGTCTCCAGGCAGACGTGGTATTGGCGTCACCACCGCGCATGTCGATGGTCGGAGCTTCATAGCCAGGGGAGGTGATAAAGCTGGCGACAAAGACACGTGCGCCCGGAGTGGGCAACAGCGGTACAACGTACGACCGGCCATATTCTAGAAAGACCCCTTGCTCTTTACGGTAGGTTTCCGTAGCGCTCTCCCAGTCGAGAAAGAGATGTGGACGCCTTTGCACATTGCGGTTATCGCCATGGTTACTTGAGTAGAGCTGTAGCACGCTACCACGGCGATCTTCCTGGTAGTCAGACAGCTTGAGGAGAAAGAGCAGCGGTTGTTGTGTACGCACGCGCTCAGAGAGATAGCGGACCAATGCCGGGGAGGAGAATTCCAGCCATTGGTCTCCTGGCTGGTAACGCGCTTCTGCAAGAGGCATCACAGCGACATCTGCCTCGGGGTGGGTGTCTGAAGCGAAACCGACTCCAGGGAGACCCCACCGTTTCTGCTGGTATGCCCGGTCGTTCCACCACACTTCCCCTACTTGCGGTGGACTGGTATTGTCACGCTATGCCTCCGCCCCCAGGGTTCCAGTCTTTTTTTACCTCATAGAGATAGACCGTCACACTGAAGGGAGGCCCTTCCTCCACGCCAAGCCGTAAACGCGCCTGATGTATGTGCACTGCAGGGGGCAACGCCATGCCATCCCAGCGTTGCACCAGGCGAAACAACTCGTACTCCCCAAAAGCCGGGCCTCTGGCGCGACGTCCAACCCGCACATGGATTTGTCCGACTTGATTCCATCCCCACTTGAAGTTCCCGTCGAGATACCCGCGCAGGTCATTGTCCTCCATGCCACTATACGCAGGGCCATCGACCAGGACTGACTGGTGGCGTAAAGCAGGCAGTGAACCAGGCGTGTGACCATAGGCAGAAATACGCAATGTACCATACGTCCCTGGAGGGGCGTCTATGACCTGGTGCGAGAGGGTAGCAGGTTGCCGTTTGAAGGGAGCGTGGCTGCCAGCGGCGGAAATGAGGTACCATCCCGCCATCACGCACAACTCCCGCTATGAGCAGCACAAGTGTACGCCTCCCGAGACTGAGGTTGGCTATGACTCGGTGTAAAGGGAGACGACTCCATAAGCCATGGAATTTCACCGGGAACCTCGCTTTTTCCATATCCTATCGGCACGGCGCAATACATGTGAAATATGCATTAGGATTGTCTCAGAAAATATCGGCAGGGTGGGGCAAAGAGTTGAACGGAGAGGCACGTACCCGCTCTTACCCCTGGGCACGCCAGGCACAACGGGCCCAGCACACAAAGGTACTGATGGCCAACGCCTGGCCAATGAGCAGCATCTCCCAACGATATGTAGTTGGAATCCACTGTGCCAGACGCGCTCCCTGCGCATCGAGAAGCGGGATGACATCCATGGTAAAGGAGACGATAATAATGAGGCAGGCGACAAGTTGGGCGAGCCACACCAGCTTGCCAGCTGGCTGGACTGGTCCGCGGGCTTCGAGCTGCAACATGACGAGCGCCATGCCGATCATGGTGACAGGCGACACTGACGGGGGCGTATACCGGGCCTACCCACGGCACTGGAATGAGGAACAGGACGTCCCAGGTCAGCAGCGAAGCGGGCCAGTGAATAAAAACTTTCAGCCAGATGTAGTAAAAAATGTCCCAGACGCCGAACAGGAACAGAAAGAAGGCGAATTTCCCCACGCGGTGCGACCAGCCGCGCTGCCGACGGTCGCCAGCATCACAATGGTACAGGCTTCACGTCCCAGTTCGAGCCACAGCGTAGACGTATCGATGATGACCAGCGGAAAATCAAAACCGCCACGGTCGTGGTAGTACAGACGTCGAAGGTAGACCACAATGGTTGATTCGAGATAGGCCATGGCGATGGCAAAAGCCGTCGCATTCCATACCCTGGACCACATGCAAGACCCCTTTCACCCAGAGAGCACACATGGCACGACGCCGCAGGAAGATACACAAATCTCCCCCAGAGATCCGGCCCGAGTTGCCCCGCGGGACGATGACCATTGAGCGTATCGCTTATGGCGGTGATGGTGTCGGTTCACTTGACGGCAGGGTCGTGTTTGTGCCACAGACGGCTCCGGGCGATGTGGTTGATGTACAACTGGTCTCGCAGCGACGCCGCTACGCCGTCGGCACGGTGACAGCGCTGCGGCAACCTTCCTCATGGCGCGTGCCTGCTCCCTGCCCGCTGTACGAACGCTGTGGTGGCTGTCATATGCAGCATCTGGCCTATACCCATCAGCTAGCGACCAAAACAGCCCAGGTGCAAAGATGCCTGCAACGCATCGGCAAACTCACCGATGTCGTCGTGACTCCCATGCTGGAAAGCCCATTGCCGTTTGCCTATCGCAATAAGGTTATCTACCACTACGACAGCCAGCGCGGCGCTCTTGGCCTCATTGGCCGGCAGGAGCAGCAGATTATCGATGTGCCACGCTGCCTCATCAGCGATCCACGCGCCGATGCGATTATGGCGCAGATACGTGCGCTGGCGGCTACGCAACCGGCCTTGCGCTACGCCCTGCACCAGGTGCAGGTGCAGGTGGGGCAGCGCACCGCGGAAGTGCTGGTGACGGTCATCGTGCACGCGCCTCTCCCGGATGCTGTACAGCAGTTGCTCTGGGAGCATCTGCGCGACCTCGCGACTGGTGTCGTGATGCATCACAAAGCCCACGACACGCCAGCGGTCTTTGACGGTACCACGACGTCTATTGCTGGCGCCAGCTGCATTCACGAGCGCATTGGCACGCAGAGATTCCGTATTGAGCCACAGGCGTTCTTTCAGGTGAATACGGTGCAGATGGAACGGTTGTATGCGCTGGTGCAAGAGGCTGCCGCACTACACGGCCATGAAGTGGTCCTGGACCTCTATAGCGGTGGGGGAACCATTGCCCTGACGTTGGCGCCACAGTGTGGCTGTGTCTACGCGGTTGATAACAACCGGCAAGCGATGCTGCTCGCCCAGCAGCAATCTTTGGCTTGTGGTATTACCAACTGTCAGTTTCGTACAGGGAAGGTCGAACGCATTCTGTACCGCTATCTGGCGCAAGGACTGCGCCTGACGTTGCTATCCTCGACCCGCCACGGGCCGGGTGTCGTCCGGAAGCCTTACAGGCCCTGGCGTTGATGCGCGTGCCGCGGCTGGTCTATGTGTCCTGTAGTCCCCCAACCCTGGCACGGGATCTCCGGCTCTTGCATGATCTCGGGTACCGCACGACGGTGGTGCAGCCGGTCGATATGTTCCCCCAGACCTATCATATCGAGTGTGTTGCGACGCTGACCCGTGTTGTCGTGAGCCCGCTGAGAGCCAAGCTGGCGCAGTAAGTATTGATAAAACTCGTCCTGGAGAAACTCCTTTTCGATGTTGAGCGCAAGACACAGGTCTCGAAATGCGCCGCGAGCTTGCGAAACAGCGCCGCACTGGGGCGTGGACTATCCATTTCTGATACCGTCGTGTAGGCGCGTTTGCCGTGTGCCACATAGTAACTCGTACTGACCGGACGGCGCCGGCGCTGCAGGCTTTCGGGGAACATGCCAACGATGAACATGGCGTAGTCCCCCAGGTGTTTCTGCGTTTCCCGCGCATGCGCCGCATCGCCGCGCTGGCTCTCGATGAGTATGTCAAAGAGGTATTCCAGACGCCGGCCCTGGGCGTCACGCACGCGGTATAGATTATCGGTGTGTGTGAAGTCCACCAGGAGGCCCGTGACGTAGGTCAGCAGTTCCGGATCGACATGGCCGACTGTGCAAAACTCATTTCAGTGAGATGCCAGAAGAGTCGGCGCAGCGGATGTCGCTCGGGGATAGGCGCTGGATTGCGGTGAGTGAGCGTGCATATGTCGCGATCTCCCGTCAATATCTCGCTCCATGCAATCTCATTATAAACGCTGTGTCTCCAGGTCAAATGACCGGTGAGACCAGGTCATGCAGCCCGGAGCCCCTGCAGGTGTTTATCGGGCAGGCAGACACAAAACTTAGATGCCACCGGGCCTGCAGGCGTGTGAGGTGACGGGAACGGCGAGAATGATAATGGACCACACGATGACCCCTTGCAGCATGGAAGTGAGGAGCAATGCGGGTAAAGGTACGCCAGAAAAATCGTCAACGGTTGCAGGCCGAACGTGGCACGATAAGGCACGATGCCGGACAAGCGCGCTTGCGTGTCGCCCTTGCCTATCCCAATACGTACTTCGTCGGCATGTCCAATCTCGGTCTGCAGACCATGTATCGCGTCATAAATCAACGTCCTGATACGGTCTGTGAACGCGTCTTCTTGCCCGATGCTACG
>CAVZBC010000010.1:0-9925 GCA_963773125.1 uncultured Gammaproteobacteria bacterium
GAACAGGACCGCCGTACCCGGAAGAGTGGCAGCGCAAGCTCGACCTGCGCGACCTGCGACAGCGTATTGAGCGTCTTCGACATTTCCAACATCAGTGGCACCCTGGCAGTCGGGTCGATGGTCTGCTTCCAGGACGGGCAGGCCAACAAAGCGCGCTATCGCCGCTACCGTATTCAGACCCTCGATGGCCCCAACGACTACGGCATGATGCTGGAGGTCCTGCGGCGGCGCTACCGTCGGGCCCTGGAAGAACACGATTTGCCCGATCTGCTCCTGGTGGATGGGGGCAAAGGACAGCTGCAGATGGCCCTGCGCGTGCTCGACGAACTCGGCATCACTGATCTGGAGGTGGCCGGTATTGCCAAGAGCCGCCTCAAAGAGGACCTGCAGAACTGGCACGCGGCAGCACAGCGACGAAAAGCTCTACCGGCCAGGCCGCAAGAATGCTGTGACGTTTCCTGCCAACTCCCCAGCCCTCTTCCTCCTGCAACGGGGGCGCGACGAAGCACACCGCTTCGCCATCACCTACCACAAAAACCTCCGGCACAAGCACACTCTGCATTCCGAGCTCGACGACATCCAAGGGGTGGAACACAGCGCAAAACCCAGCTGCTGCGGTATTTTGGCAGCCTGAAGCAGGTGCGTGAGGCATCGCTTGTCGAGCTGACCTCTGTGCTTCCCGAGCGTGTGGCCCGCACGGTCTACGACCATTTTCACGCCACGCCTGTCGCGTAAACCTCAGTTCCCTCCGTCTGTCTCATGTTTTTATAGATTATAGAGCCGGGCACAATTCTCCCAGAGGATCTTGCGCTTACTCTCGTCACTCACGCCCTCAAGAGCTAAAAAGGTGTCTATGGCTTTGGGATACGCCGAATCATCATGGGGCCAATCGCTTGAAATGACGATGTTGTCATCCCCCATGGCCTGAATCGCGTACTGCACGACTGCCTCATCGGGATCGACGGAGACGTAACACTGACGACGGAAATAGGCACTGGGAAGGCAGGCGTAACGGAAAGGTGTCGTTATCGCCAAACTTCTCGACGCGCTCGTCCAGACACCAGAGCCACCAGGGGACCCAGCTACAAC
Source organism: uncultured Gammaproteobacteria bacterium (assembly GCA_963773125.1). GTDB lineage: Bacteria > Tectomicrobia > Entotheonellia > Entotheonellales > Entotheonellaceae > CAVZBC01. Next base: position 1,090 of record CAVZBC010000010.1, read on the forward strand.
TCCCTTCCAGAAAGGCGGCCTTCAGCCCGGGGAAGCGTTCAAAGACCCCGCCCGTCAGCAGACAACCCAGGGCCAGCATCAGTTCCACAGGATGCGCCACCGCATGCGCTAGCGCGAAATTATCCATGTAGCGGCGGCCAAGATGCTCCTGGTAAGCCATCTGAATGCCATGGAAAGCCACTGGCACTTGCAACCGTTCGGCCTCGGCCCAGAAGGGCTCGTAGTACCGATCGTACCATGGACGACCATTGACCGGATGATTCGACAACACCAATGCGATCGCCCCCAGGTCCTGTACACTGCGGCGCGCTTCCTGCACCGCCAGATGGACATCGTGCATGGGCATCACGGCGGCGGGTTTGAGCCGTTGCCGATCCACCCTGCAATAGTCAGCCAGCCAGTTGTTAAACGCCCGGCACACGGCTGCCGACAGCTGGGGATCCAGGCCGTCGACACCGATGACATGCGATCCAAGGGTGCGAAACACAATCGACACATCAATGCCTTCGCGGTCCATGGCCTGCAACATGGCATGTGGGTCATTGCCTGCCAGATCCTCTGCGGGGTCTCGATAGCGCCCGGTCTGGAGATGCCGCAGACGCGCCTTGTCACGCCGGATCTGCGCCGTACGCTGGCGGTCCGGGCGATCGATGTAAGCGGGAAAGACCTTGCCCGCAAAATGCCAGGCGGCCGACTCGCGCCATTCGCCGTGGTAAACTGCGGTGCCTGGTCTTTGAAGCGCGGCTCGATATATTTCACCGACAGGTCACGCGGCTCTCGTGACATGAATATCGCTGTCCATCACCTTAAACCCTTGCTTGGCCATACGTTCCTCCTGCCAGTGTGAGAAATAGGCTCGACCTGCGCCCGGCTTGATGGTACTGTGCTAGACTGTTGCGGGCAAGACCAACGATATGACAGAGCAATCTCGGCGTTCAAGAAAGGGGAAAGTCCGTGTAGAGACAACCGCTGGTGATCGCCACTATGCTCCTGCTGACCCTCAGTCTCCTCGCTGGGCAAGTGCGCGCACAAAGTGCAGCCAAGCACGACGATATTACACAACTCCTCACCCTCACGGGGGCACGCGCTATTGGTCTGCGCACTGCCACGCAGGTGCTAGAGATGTACAAGACAGCCCATACCGACGTTCCCACCGAGGTCTGGCAGGAGATTCGGCACGAAGCCGAAGGGCGCGTCGAGGAGTTTGTTACGGAGCGGCTCGTGCCGATCTACGATAAGCATCTCTCCCATGAGGACATCAAAGGGCTCATCGTCTTCTACGAGTCGCCCCTCGGCAAGAAATTACTCCAGGTCATGCCCGTGATGAGTCACGAGAGCATGCTCGCCGGCCAGGCCTGGGGCAGAGACTTTGCTGAAGGTGTGCAACAGAAACTGGCCGCGCGGGGGATAAAATAAGCAGCAAGCGTCCAACACCTTGTCGCCAGGCACGACCCGGTGTTCGTGGTCTTTTGTCTGGTAACCTTTGTCATATTTATGCCCATCTATCGTCTTACGTCCCAGGTGGTATTTCCGGACCCTAATGACGCCGACCCGGATGGTTTGCTCGCCTATGGCGGGGATCTCCGGCCACAACGCCTGTTGCTGGCGTATGCCCAGGGGATCTTCCGTGGCCAGGCGAGGCAAGCTGGCCGCTGCTGTGGTTTTCGCCGATCCGCGTATGGTCCTGCTGCCAACCGAGCTGCACGTCAGCCGGAGTCTGCGCCGCACCCTGAACCAGCGGCGGTTTGAGGTTCGCTTTGATACGGCTTTCGCGCAGGTGATACAGGCCTGCGCCACCACGCCACGACGGCATGAGCGCGGCACCTGGATTACGCCGGCGATGCAACAGGCCTACGGGACGCTGCACAGGCTCGGATTTGCTCACTCGGTCGAAGCGTGGGCGGATGGAGCCCTCGTCGGCGGGCTCTATGGCGTGTCCCTAGGGGGGGCCTTTTTTGGGGAATCGATGTTCACGCAGCGCCCGGAAGCCTCGAAAGTCGCCTTTGTGTCGCTCGTGCAGCACCTCGCCGCGTGGGATTTTCAGCTCATCGATTGTCAGATGTACACTCCCCATCTGGCCCATTTTGGTGCCGTCCTGTGGCCCCGCCAACGCTTCCTCCAGGCACTCGCAGCAGCGCTGCACGTACCCACACGTCGTGGGCCATGGACCTTACCACCGCCATGAACAAGACGGGCGCAGGTTCCTAGAACAGCGGTCGCGTATGCTCAGGGTACTGCTGTTACCATTCCCGGTCCATGGCTTGGAGTGGGAGGGGATCAGGAATGGGCTTCCCCCCTAAAAGGGTGCGGATCTCGTTGAGCAGTCCATGCAGGTCGCGGCCCGCCTCGGAGGCAAAGCTCTCGGGAGTCTGCAGGTGCATCGCCGCTCGCTCAAGCGTCACAAAGCGTCTGCCAAAAACCCGTATACGTTCCGAGGGTGTCGTGAGCTCAGAGTTGCGGATCGCGTCTGCGGAATCTTGAGGTGTTGTATGACGTTTACCTGGTCTCCACCAACGACATCAAATGTCCCTTCGGCGCTTTTGTAGGGTTGTTTAAGAAAGTTCTGCGTCCAAAAATAATGCCAACGTCCGACTTCATTCGGCTGGAAATGAATCATCCATTGATAATGGCCGTGCTACTCAGCCGGCACGACAAGTGACTCTACCTTGGGGGACACAAATGTCCATTGCACCTGTTGTTCTTCGGGGGTTGCTGTGCGTACCCATGTGTCCTGCAATGTCGCGGTAAACCCCTCCCCGAGGACGACCGGATCAGTGACCGCGGTCAGACGAATCTCCGCCCACTGCCAATTTGCTGCGAAAGGCACAGAGACGCGTCTCAGGGCAGACGTAGTATTGGCGTCACCACGCGCATTTCGACGATCGGCGCTTCGTAGCCAGGGGAAGTGAGAGCCGGCGAAAACAAATACGCCAACCGGAGTGGGCAAAACGGGACCACTAATGACCGGCCATATTCCAGAAAGATCTTGCTCTGCCGGAGGCCTCCCGTGGCGCTCTCCCACTCGACAAAGACACGTGGACGCCTCTGCACATCGCGGTCATCGCCACTGTCCCGAGACGACACGCTGCCGCGACGACTTCCTGGTCAGACAACTGAGGAGAAGTACGGTTGTTGTGTCTGTACTGCGCTGGAGAGATAGTGGGCCAGCGCCGGAGAGGAAATTTCGATTGGTCCCGGAGATAACGCGCTTCTGGAAAGAGGCATCGCAGCGACATCGGCTTCGGGATGGGCGTCTGAGCGAAGCCGGCACCAGGGGCTCCACTGTCTCCGCTGGTATGCCCGGTTGTTCCACGACACTTCCCCTACTGCGGTGGACTGGTATCGTCTGCGCAATGCCTTCTTTCCAGGGTTCCAGTCTTTTTACTTCATAGAGATACACTGTCACACGAAGGGGAGGACCTTCTTCCACGCCAAGCCGTAAACGTGCCGGGTGGATGTGGACTTCAGGGGCAACGTCGAGACCATCCGAGCGTTGCACGAGGCGAAAGAGCTGAGACTCCCAAACACCGAGCCTGTGGCGCGATGCTGAAGTCCGCACATGGATTTGCCCTACTGATTCGATCCCCCATTCTGAAGTTTCCTATCGAGATATCCACGAGATCGTTGTCTTCCATGCCACTATACGCAGAACCATTGACCAGGACTAAGTTGTGGCGTAAAGCAGGGAGTGGACCAGGGTTTGGACTATAGGCACGAAATACGCAACGTACCACGTGTCCCTCGAGGCGAATCTACAACCTGGTGAGAGAGGGGGCACGTTGTTGTTCGAAGGGATCGTATAAACCAGCGGCGGCAATGAGGTACCATCCGTCATCACGCATCAATTCCCGCCATGAGCATCACAAGTGTGCGCCTCCCGAGACTGAGGTTGGCTAGGACTCGGTGTAAAGGAGAGACGGCTCCATAAGCCATGCGAATTTCATCGGGCACCTCACTTTTTCCATATCCTCTCTGCACTGCGCAATAAAAGTGAGAAATATGCGTTAGGATTGTCTCAGAAAATATCGGCAGAGTGGGGCAAAGAGTTGAACGGAGAGGCACATACTCCGCCACTTACCCCTGGGCGCGCCAGGCACAACGCGCCCAGTACACAAAGGTACCGATGGCCAGTGCCTGGCCAATGAGCAGCATCTCCCAACGATATATAGTTGGAATCCACTGTGCCAGACGCGCTCCCTGCGCATCGAGAAGCGGGATGACATCCATGGTAAAGGAGACGATAATAATGAGGCAGGCGACAAGCTGGGCGAGCCACACCAGCTTGCCAGCCGGCTGGACTGGTCCACGGGCCTCGAGCTGTAACATGACGAGCGCCATGCCAATCATGGTACAGGCGACACTGACGGGGGCGTATACCGGACCCACCCACGGCACAGGAATGAGGAACAGGACATCCCAGGTCAGCAGCGAAGCGGGCCAGTGAAGAAAAACTTTCAACCAGATGTAGTAAAAAATGTCCCAGACGCCAAACAGGAACAGAAAGAAGGCGAACTTCCCCACTGCGGTGCGGCCAGCCGCACTGCCGACGGTCGCCAGCATCACAATGGTACAGGCTTCACGTCCCAATTCGAGCCACAGCGTGGGCGTATCGATGATGACCAACGGAAAATCAAAACCGCCACGGTCGTGGTAGTACAGACGTCGAAGGTAGACCACAATGGTTGATTCGAGATAGGCCATGGCGATGGCAAAAGCCGTCGCATTCCATACCCTGGACCACATGCAAGGCCCCTTTCACCCAGAGAGCACACATGACACGACGCCGCAGGAAGATACACAAATCTCCCCCAGAGATCCAGCTCGAGTTGCCCCGCGGGACAATGACTATTGAGCGTATCGCTTATGGCGGTGATGGTGTCGGCTCACTTGACGGCAGGGTCGTGTTTGTGCCACAGACGGCTCCGGGCGATGTGGTCGATGTGCAACTGGTCTCGCAGCGACGCCGCTATGCCGTCGGCACGGTGACGGCGCTGCGGCAGCCTTCCGCGTGGCGCGTGTCCGCCCCCTGCCCGCTGTACGAACGCTGTGGTGGCTGCCATATGCAGCATCTGGCCTATAGCCATCAGCTAGCGACCAAAACAGCCCAGGTGCAAGAGTGTCTACAACGCATCGGCAAACTCACCGATGTCGTCGTGACTCCCATGCTGGAAAGCCCATTGCCGTTTGCCTATCGCAATAAGGTTATCTACCACTACGACAGCCAGCACGGCGCTCTTGGCCTCATTGGCCGGCAGGAGCAGCAGATTATCGACGTGCCACGCTGCCTCATCAGCGATCCACGCGCCGATGCGATTATGGCGCAGATACGTGCGCTGGCGGCGACGCAACCGGCCTTGCGCCACGTCCTGCACCAGGTGCAAGTGCAAGTGGGTCAACGCACTGCAGAAGTGCTGGTGACAGTGATCGTGCATGCACCGCTGCCCGTGTCCCTGCAACACCTGCTGTGGGACACGGTGCGCAGTCAGGCGACCGGTCTGTGGCTGCATGTGAAAATCCAGGATACCCCGGCGGTCTTCAGTGGTACCATGACAGCCATCGCTGGCGCTGAGGTCATTCATGAACGCGTCGGGACACACTTGTTTCGCATCGAACCACAGGCGTTTTTTCAGGTCAACACCGTACAGATGGAGCGTCTCTATGGGCTGGTCTGGGAGGCGGCAGCATTACGTGGCACGGAAGTGGTGCTGGATCTCTACAGTGGAGGAGGAACCATCGCCCTGCTACTGGCACCCGCCTGTGCCCAGGTGTACGCCGTGGAGGTGAATCGTCAGGCGACGCTGTTAGCGATGCGACAGGCAACCGCCCTGGGAGTACACAACTGTCAGTTTCGCACCGGTAAGGTCGAACGCATTCTCTACCGCTACCTGGGGCAAGGGCTGCAACCCGACCTGGCCGTCCTCGATCCGCCGCGCGCCGGTTGCGATATTGCAGCATTACAGGCTCTGGCAGCCCTGCGTCTGCCACGCCTCATCTACGTCTCATGCAGTCCCCCGACGCTGGCACGCGATCTCCAACGGCTGTCGGAGTTGGGCTATCAGACCCTGCACGTACAACCCGTCGATATGTTTCCACAGACGTATCACATCGAGTGTGTGGCCACACTCAAACGCCTTGCGTGAGCCCGCTCTCAGACGCCAAGCTGGCGCATTAAGTATTGATAGAAGGCATCGCGCAGGAAGTCCTTCTCCACATTGAGGGCACAGACACAGATCTCAAAGTGCGCTGCCAGCTTGCGAAACAGCGCCGCACTGGGACGTGGGCTGTCCATTTCCGATACCGTCGTGTAGGCTTGTTTCCCCTGCGCCACATAGTAGCTCGGGCTCACCGCACGGCGGCGGCGCTGCAGACTTTCGGGAAACATCCCAACCACAAACAAGGCATAATCGCCGAGATGCTTCTGGGCGGCGCGGGCGTGCGCCGCATCACCGCGCTGACTTTCGAGTTGCATCTCGAAGAGATACTCTAATCGGCGCCCCTGGGCGTCACGCACGCGGTACAGGTTATCGACGTGCGTAAAATCAACCAATAGCCCGGTGACATAGGCCATGAGCTCTGCATCCGGCATGCCGATCTGTGCAAAACTCACCTCGGTCAGCTGGCGGAAGAGGCGCCGGAGGGGGTGCCCCTCCGGGATAGGCGCTGGATCTCGTGAGTGAGCGTGCATACGTGGCGATCTCCCGTCAATATCTCGCTCCATGCAATCTCATTATAAAAACGCTGTGTCTCCAGGTCAAATGACCGGTGAGACCGGGTCATGCAGCCCGGAGCCCCTGTAGGTGTTTATCGGGCCGGCCGACACAAAACTTAAGATGCCACCGGCTCTGCAGGCGTGTGAGATGACGGGAACGGCGAAAATACCGTATAATGGACCACACGATGACCCCTTGCAGCATGGAAGTGAGGAGCAATGCGGGTGGAGGTACGCCAGAAAAATCGTCAACGGTTGCAGGCCGAACGTGGCACGATAAGGCACGATGCCGGACAAGCGCGCTTGCGTGTCGCCCTTGCCTATCCCAATACGTACTTCGTCGGTATGTCCAATCTCGGTCTGCAGACCATGTATCGAGTCATAAATCAACGTCCTGATACGGTCTGTGAACGCGTCTTCTTACCCGATGCTACGGATCGCTCCTGGTACGAGAAGACGCACACGCCGCTGTTTTCTCTGGAATCGCAGCGTCCCCTGCACGACTTTCATATTGTGGGCTTCTCGGTGTCATACGAAAACGACTACGTGCACCTTCTGCGCATGCTGGATCTGGCACGTATTCCCTTGCTGGCTGCCGAACGCGACGCGTCCCACCCGGTCATTCTGGTCGGTGGAGCGGTTACCTATATCAATCCTGAGCCGCTGGCCGATTTTGTGGATCTGATGGTCATTGGCGATGGTGAGGAAGCCATCAATGACTATCTGGATCTGGCCCATAATACGCTGGACCAGCCGCGCCAGCAGCACTTGCGTCAGGCGGCTCAACTCTCTGGCCTGTATGTGCCAACGCTGCACGATCGGCAGAGCCTGGTGACCCCGCTGCCACCGCGCAAAATCACCGACCTCTCCCACTGGCCAGCCTACACCTCGGTGTTCACCGCTGACACCGAGTTCAGTGGCTCGATGCTCATGGAAATCACCCGTGGCTGTCCCTGGAAGTGTCGGTTTTGTACGGTGGGCTACGTGTATCCAAAATTCCGGCAGCTACCGGCCGATACCGTGTTAAACCTTGTCGCCGCCCAGCAACAGCGTGACCGCGACACCGGCCATACGCCGGTGCAGCGCGTTGGCCTGATCAGTTCTGCCACTGGCGACTATCGTCACCTCGCCGCAGTGGTGCAGGGTCTCGTCGACATGGGGATCGCTATCAGTATCTCCTCACTACGCATGGATCGCATGCCCGAGGTGCTCATCAACGGCATGGTGCAGAGTGGTGTACGCTCCTGCACCGTGGCTCCGGAAGCCGGTTCTGAACGCTTGCGGCAGCTCATCCGCAAAGAGATGACGGAAACGGATATTCTGCGTGGCGTGGAGATGTTGCTCGCCAATGGCATGCGCAACCTCAAGCTCTACTCCATGATTGGCTTGCCCACCGAAACGGACGACGATGTGCAAGAACTGCTGGCGTTAGTCTGGAAAATCTGGCAGCGCATGCAACGCTACGGCAAGTCGCGCGGCGCGCTGGGCACACTCACGTTGAGTGTCAATCCCTTCATTCCAAAGCCTGCCACGCCCTTGCAGTGGTGTGCCATGGCACGCCCGCGGGAAATCGACACGAAGTTACAGACCTTGCGCCATGCTGTCCGTCGTGAATCCCACTTGCGCCTGAAGCACGAGAGCCTCAAGAACGCCTATCTGGAGGCCATTCTCGCCCGTGGTGATAGACAGATGCGGCATTTCCTGCTGGCCATTCATCATTACGATGGCAACTGGCGCCGTGCTGCGCAACAGATCGGCTTCGCCTGGGAGCAGTTCGTCTGTACGCCATTAGCCGAGGAGGTCGACCTGCCCTGGAACTTCCTGGCTGACGACCGCCAGCAACAGCGTCTGCACCGTGAGCATGCGCGGGCCCTGACGCTCCCGGTAGGAGCCCTCAGCCAGTAGCCGCCTTGCCTGCTGTGGCGGTAAGGAACAGGTTGCGTTTGTCCACAGAGCTGCGGTAGTATGAACAAAGTGCTGCGCACGGCTCATTGGTGTCTGTTTTACTATCCTGAGTCTCTAGTATGGCGCTGGGCATTATGGATACGTGATTCTGTGGAGCTGTACGAAGTGCTGCGCACCGCGAAAAGGAGGACGCTACAGGTGATTGAAGATGTCTTTAAATCA
>CAVZBC010000011.1:0-42826 GCA_963773125.1 uncultured Gammaproteobacteria bacterium
ACTTTGCGCCGACGGTGTTGTCCCTCGCGAGGGCAGAAATTCCGGCGCGGATGCAAGGGCAAGTTTTCCTGGGCGAGAAACGTGCGCCGGAGCGCCAATACATCTATGCCGCGCGGGACCGCATGGGTGAAACCTTCGACCGCATCCGCGCCGTGCGCGACACGCGCTTCAAATACATCCGCAACTTCTATCCTGAACTCCCCTACGCGCAACGCATCGCTTACAACGAAGCGAATCCGACGATGCAAGCCTGGCGGCGCTTGCACAACGAAGGCCAGCTGACCGGCGCGCCAGCGCTCTTCTTTGCACCCGCCAAACCGACAGAAGAGTTGTATGATACGCAGACCGATCCTGATGAAGTGAAGAATCTGGCCGCCGATCCGCAGTATCAGAAAGTCTTGCGGCGTATGCGCGCCGCGTTAGATAAGTGGATCGTCGAGACAAAAGACCTGGGTGAGCACCCGGAAGAGGAATTGATCAAACGTGGCCTCGTGCAAAGACGTGCGGAAGGCTTAGAACCGACCGCCAGCAGCAATAACCCAGTGTACGAAGTTATGGAAACGACAACATCAATCGCCAAACTATTCGCGGTGCGTGCCCACACGATTGCCCTGACACCTGCGCAGCTGGTCATCATGGCGAAGACGGCCAAGCCGTCAAAGTCGCAGGCGCAGAAGATGGAGTGTTTTGCCGAAGTCGACCGTGAGCTGATGGCGCAGCGAACGAAAGCGGGCTTCGCGGCAGTGAAAGCACGCGAGAAGCGGCTGGGGCGGCCCAAGGGGGTGCTGAGTACATCGAAACGCGATGGGAAGCCAGACGACATCCAGTCACTCCTGGGCAAAAACGTCTCCAAAGCCTCGATTGCTCGGATCATGGATGTTTCCCAGGCAACGCTCCATCACTGTATCAGTGGCACTGCAGCCGAAGCCGGCTGCACGATCGGGAGTCTGGTAGGCGTAGCGCATACAGACCAACGGGAAGGTGCTCGACACGCAGAGGGAGAGCAGACGCGTTCTGGATGACCAAGATCACACGCTTCGTATGGAGGTCGGACAGGTGCCTGCGGTATCGTGCGGGGTTCCAAACGTTCTGACACCGATGTCTCAGCAACTCCCCTACGAACGGCACCTTGGCTCCCAACGTGCCCTGGCAGACCTGTTTGAGGTCCGTGTGTCGTTTGTCGAGCGGCGCCCGCGCCGCCACCGGAGTACCGGAGACGTGGCGCCCAAACCGCACGCGGGTGGCCACAAGCGCCGGTTGACGGCCGCCGCCGAGACAGTGATCCAAGAGGCCGTGCGTGCCACGCCGGATATTCCCTTGGCGGACCTCTGCTCGCGGGTGGTGGAGACCCAGGGGCTCCAGGTCAGTGGCCCGACGATGTGCCGGGCTCTCCGGCGCCTCGGGCTGCCGCGAAAAAAAAGTCGCTCCACGCCAGTGAGCGGGATACGCTGCGCGTCCAGCAGGCGCGCACAGACTACCAGGCCATAAGGCAATCGCTTGCATTGATGAGTCGGGGATCAATGTGGCGATGACCCGCCTGTGTGGTCGAGCGCCGCGGGGGGCGAGACGGTGCCTGCATGCGGGTGCCTTTGGTGCGACATGTGCCACAGCCGTGGGCAGACCGACGGAGCGTGCGGCAGCATCTGTCGAAGTGGATGACTCGTCATGACCTGCAGGAATGGCTGTGCAAAGTGATACGTCGTGGAGGAAAAATCAGTGAGGCCTCATGACGGGTTGATCAAACCGCGTGCGAGTGCCGTTTTAGACAGAATCTGTATAAGTCCATAATGGTAATTTTGTCTAATTCATGTTAGCCATCGAACCCAAGGAGGGTCCTATTCAAATGAGCATCAACCGGATTCGACACATTGTAGTTGCGGAACTGGTCCTGCTTGCCCTGAGCGTCACCGTGGCCGCTCAAGCCCGTGTTGAAACCAATGTGGTGTATGGGATGTACTCGGGCACGGCATTGTTGTTGGACATCCACTATCCCGAGCAGCCGAATGGCTTCGGGATCATCTTCATTCCCGGTAGCGGCTGGACTGCGCCGCTGGGCTATACGGCTGCACCGCTGAAGGAATCGCGCCAGGTAGAGATGTACGTGCCTTCGCTCGCGCAAGCGGGATACACTGTGTTCGCCATTACCCATCGCGCAACACCGACATTCCGGTATCCGGCGCCTCTGGAAGACGGGCAGCGTGCTGTGCGGTTCATCCGATACAACGCGGCGAAGTATGGCATCAATCCCACGCGCATCGGTGGCTCTGGAGGATCCTCCGGTGGCCATCTGGTGAGCATGCTTGGGACAATGGATGGCACTGGTGATCCAAGCGATCCCGATCCCGTCAATCGCGAAAGCGCCAAGCTCCAATGCATTACTGTTCGCGCAGCGCCCATCGATCTCCTCCGGATGAGTCCCAGTATCATTGCAGATGTGGTGGCCCTGTTCCTTGGTGCGAGGGTGGTTGAGTCCACGCCAAAAACCTCGATGGAGTACAAGACCGCCTGGGCGGCATCGCCCATTAACTACGTGTCTGTGGATGCTGCACCATTTCTGCTCGTCCATGGCGATGTAGACCGGAGCGTGCCGTTCCATCAATCCGAGCTGATGGAAGCCGCCTTAAGGAAGGCGGGCGTGCCGGTGAAGCTGATCCGCATCGAAGGGGGAGACCATGGACCGACGTTTCCGGGTGCGACGAATCCACCCGACTACAAGGCGGAAATGGTGAAGTGGTTCGACACGTATCTCCGCAAATCTGTGTCTGTTCAGTAATAACCGTGGGCGTCATGTTTTCATCGCCGGTCCCGATCATCTGGGGACGCGGAGTTGCGATTATTTATGCGCTGCCGCCGCTTTTGCAGGTGCCGGTGATGAACATCGTCGCCTGCTTTTACACCGTGTTGGTGATGTACATGACGCGGCACCGCAAGAACTAGAACGTGCATCGGAAATTGTCGAATCGACGGCGCCGATTGTTTAAAAAACAGCGGAGACTAGTGTGCAAAGCAGACGTTCTTTTTTAAGAGAAATGGCGTTTGGAGCCACCGTCCTAGCGTGTTCATCCTTTATTCGCCCCGGAGGGGCGCAGGAAGAATCCCGCCCCAACATCCTGTTTATCGCTGTCGATGATCTTCGTCCTCAAATGAATTGTTACGGCAATCACGACATGATTACCCCGCATCTGGATCGCCTCGCGGCGTTCGGCACCTTGTTCGAGCGCGCCTATTGCCAGGTTGCGGTGTGCGGAGCGTCGCGCGCCAGTTTGTTGTCCGGGCTGCGGCCACACGCGGATCGCTTCAAAACCTCCCGGGACCGCGTCACGAAACAGGCGCCGGGCATCACCTCGCTGCCTATGTATTTGCGCCAAAACGGCTATCATGCTATTTCCAACGGCAAAATGTATCACCACGCGGATGATGACATTCACGCCTGGAGCGAAGAGCCGTATAGGGACGGCAATGAGCATCGATGGCTGCGACCGGAAAACATAGAGATCAATCAGCAAAACCAAAAACGCACCAACGGCACCGGCACGAACAGTCGCGGCCCCGCTTACGAGTGGGCGGATGTGCCGGATGATCAATATCCAGATGATACCATGACCACCAAATCCATTGCGGATTTGACGCGATTGAAAGCAAACAACCAGCCGTTTTTTCTGGCGACGGGATTTGTGCGGCCGCATTTGCCGTTTAATGCGCCCAAACGTTTTTGGGATTTGTATGAGCGGGATAAAATTAAAATCCCGGACAATTATTTTCCTCCAGAGGGTGCGCCGGCGGTGGCGCTGCACAATTTTGGCGAGCTGCGCGCGTATCACGACATTCCGGCAACAGGCCCGGTGTCGGACGAGACCGCGCTCCATCTCATTCACGGCTATTATGCCAGCACGTCGTTTGTTGATTATCAGCTTGGCCGGCTGCTGGATGCGCTGGAAGGGCTCGACCTCAGCGATAACACGGTCGTCCTTCTTTCGGGTGACCAGGGCTGGCAGTTGGGTGAACATGCGATGTGGTGCAAACACTCGACTTTCGAAACCTCCACGCACGTACCCCTGTTGATTTGCGCCCCGGGATTTAGGAAAAATAATCGCTCCCGTGCGCTCGTCGAGTTTGTGGATATTTACCCTACGCTGTGTGAGCTAGTGGGATTGCCCTTGCCCGTCCATTTGCAGGGCACCAGTGTTGTGCCGTTAATGCGTGATCCCGATTTGCCATGGAAACAAGCCGCTTTCAGCCGCTGGTTGAACGGCTGGTCGATTCGCACGGATCGTTATCGTTACACGGAATGGCGCAATGATAAGGGCGAGATTACCGATCGGATGCTGTATGATCACGTCAACGATCCGGGTGAAAATGTCAATATTTCCGAGGCGGCGGACAAACGCGAGTTGACAGCCCGGCTATCCTATATGTTGCAAAAGGGCTGGCAGGCGTATCAATAACAAACGCCGTGAAACAATTAGATCGCCTCGCTTGTGCGATTATTGTTGTCTGTTGGGGTGTGTTGCCGGATAAAACACTGTTGTGAGCAAAATTGGTGAAAATGAAAAGAAACTTGTTTGTCTTCAATTTTTTAACCCTACAGCGACACTTGAGAGCGTTGCTCAAATTGCCCCTGTAAAATCGCAGTTTTGCAGTTGCAAGCGACGAGGGAAAGTAACCTTTGATACACCCATAAATCCTTGTGCTAGGAGCGCATGTTCTAGAAGTGTCGCTGTAGGGTTAATAGATTCCAATAGCTGTAGGGTTAATAGATTCCAATAGCTGTAGGGTTAATAGATTCCAATATGGGTAGGGGCCAGAGAACAAGCGTAGCTACGGCTGTTAGTTTCTTGACAGCCACCTCATTTTGTCGAGATTTACTCCCTTACTACCCGTGTGACCGCTTCCCCTGCTGACTGTCTCACAAAACGACCGTTTTTTGAGACAAAATTTTTGCACCTGTAAAGTGGGTAAAAGGCAATCCCCCCTGTGTTACTCTGGACGACAGTGATGCAGGGGAGAAGTGCACGTCTTCGCCGAGTTAAGGGTATGTTCGGGATACGTGTAATTTCCGGTCATAGCGATGATCGTCTGAAAATGTAAGCCTTTTCAGACAACCTATCGGCACACTGTTAGGAGGAAAAAGCATGCAGCAGTATCCGCACCCCTACGGCCCCTAAGGCTATCGCGAGGCTCCGCAAAATCCAGGGACCGTGGATCGCATGCGACAGACGTGCGCCCACTTGCGCGCCCACCAGCACCCCGAGCGCAAGCATGGTTGTCCGCCGGAAGCCGTGGTGAAAGGCGCCCGTCGCGATGTGCACCAGCGTCCCTGCCAGCGCCATCACGGCCACGGTAAATTGGGAGGTGGCGATGGCGATAGGCACGGGGAAATGGAGAAAATGCGCCATCGCAGGCACATGGATGATGCCCCCGCCAATGCCGAGCAGGCTGGAGAAGTACCCGATCGCCATGCTCAGCGTGACGCCCAAGACGGGATTATAGGAAAACGTATAGGGGATGCCCTGCGCATCAATCAGCGTGCGTTGGACATGATGCGGCCGTGGGGGGCGTGGGCTGGGCGCGTGGTGCTGCCGGCCGAGCAAAAAGAGCGCCGTAAGAATCATACACATACCAAAGAGCAGATCAAAGGCCCGCCGGGGCAGGGAGCTCGTGGTCAGGGCACCCACGACAGCCCCGGGAACCGTCGCCATGGCAAAGAGCACCCCGGAGCGATAGTCAATCCACCGCATCCAGGCATAGGCCACGGAGCCAGAGCCGGCATTAAAGAACACCACCGCCAGGGCGATACAGGTAATAATTTCGGGGCTTTCGGTGGGATACGCCAACAGCAGCAGGGGCGCGAGGAGAAACCCGCCGCCCGCACCGATCAGGGTACCAAAAGCGCCGATGAGGACGCCAAGCGGGACTAACCACAGATACTGCACCATATCTGCTCCTTGCCTGCCTACAGAGAGTAGGGGACATTCAGAAGACGTGCCGCGTCTGGGCAGTCCGTGAAAACACACGGTGACGGGGTCCGTCAGCGAAAACCGTCCGCCGTGCTGGGGAGGCGTTTTTTATGCCGTGCGATGCGCCATCGTGCATCATACCACACAGCGTATTCGAGAGGGCTCCTCATGTCGAGGAGTCTCTGTACGCTCTCTTAACAGCGATGTCTTTCCGCAAAATAAATCATTCTGGATAAAATTGCCTACGGCCATGCAGGAAGAGTGTCGTGACCGCACCGGTTGAGGAAAGCCTCACGGTGGAGGAGGCATGATGCAAACTTGGCTGGTGTTCATCCCACAGTTGCCTTCATCGCCATCCAGCTTGCGCGTGTTGGTGTGGCGGCGGATGCGGGCCGCAGGCGCAGTGGCGCTTCAGCAGGGCGTCTGGGTGTTGCCACAGACCCCGGAGCACGAGCAATTTCTCCGCGACGTCTTGCGCGAGGCGCAGCAGCAAGGTGGCAGCGGCATCCTGATGGTGGCGACGCCGCTCGATGCAGACCAAGCGACCGAGGTCATTGAACGCTTCCGTGCGGATCGTGACCAGGAGTACCTGGAGTTTGGGGTGCGGTGTCGCGACTTCCTGGCGGAGATTGCGAAGGAGACCGACTGCACGCAACTTCACCTTCGCGGCGCTGGAAGAAAATGAGCACGACTTGCAGAAGCTGCACACCTGGCTTGGAGAAAATCCGCACGCGCGACTTCTTCGGCGCCCTCCAGGCCCACACCGCTGCCGACGCGTTGGCGTCGTGCGAAAATGCTTTGCGTGGCTTTGCGGAGGCGATCTATGCCCGTGAAGGATTGCAGGGGCATGCGGAGGACGAGGGTAGGCTTAAACTAGCGAAGGTACCGATGGTGAACATGCCTGTCGGCGCATGTGGCCGCCGTATGACCGCTATTCTATATTAGGCCAAATAGCGCATCGGCAAACGTCACTCTTCCTTCTGCACTACCCGGCCGCTTGTACATAGTAAGGTACACGCGACAGGGCAGGCACTATGGCTCCAGGACATTTCAACTGCACGAGCCTACGCGGCTTATGACCGCGTGGATTGTGCTTTTTCGCGGTCTGCGGTGTCTTGCGGGAGTGCTAACTGCGTGAGAGACGTGCCACAACCACAGCCGCACCCGCAACTTTCCTCACCGGGACTGGCAGTCTCGGACAACGGCGCAGAGGCCAGTATCGTGAAGGGTTCCAATGTGGAGGGAGGCATTGCTTCTCCTTTGCGTGGTATAGATAAGTGGTGGGGCTCCTGTGCCTCCGCAGTCTCGCTGCCCAGGCATTGACACCCATCGGTGTGAGGCGCGGGCGCCACTGTCTGGAGTCGGTGGAGCACCTGCGCCAGTTGCCGTTCGAGCAGTTGGAATTCGGCAATCTGCTGCTGGACGGTGCGCAACTGCTCCGTCACGAGCGCGTGCAGGCGGGGACGCATTGTCAGACACTCCCCGCTGTCGAGCTCTGCCGCCGCTGCGTTGGAAGCATGTAGACTTTCGCCATCGGCTCATCACTGTAGAAGCTGCCTACGCCAAAAACGGCGAGACGCGCAGTATCCCAATGTCGGATGTCTTGACAGAGACGCTCAAGGCCATTAGGATTCACGGTGCTCCTATCGCTCCTGTCTTTCTAACCCGTGATGGAACTCCCTACCGGGACATCTCCACGGCGTTTGCAACGGCGGTGCGACGAGCAAAAATTTCTGACTTCACGTTTCACGATCTGCGTCATACGTTTGCATCACGCTTGGTCATGGGTGGCGTCGATTTGACGACGGTGAAAGAATTGATGGGACACAAACACATTGCGATGACGCTTCGCTACGCGCATCTGGCACCTGGTCATAAGCGGGCAGCGATTGCTGTCTTAGATCGGCATCAGGAAAAAGTCCCAGCAATTTTCACAACAGAGAAGGTAGAGACGAGCAGATCCACCCTTGCAAGCTCTTGAAAAATAATATGGAAGCGTATCGGTGCTGGTGTGCCGCCTGGACTTCAAATCCAGTGATCGGAGCTAATCCCCTCGATGGTGGGTTCGACTCCCATACGCTTCCGCCAAAATTTTTAATGGCTTAGAATCTCTCCTTCTTCCCTTGGACGGCAGGGGAGCCTGTGCTTGACAGGCGCCGGAGCGTGGCTGTAGAATCGCCTCGTAATTGGAATCCGGAACGAAAGTCGGGTTGTCACAGGCATAGGTGCTGTGACCAGGGAAGAGGGTGGAATTCCCTCGCTGCCCCGCAACTGTGAGCGGAACGAAATCTGCGGATGCCACTGAGGTTGAGGCCTTGGGAAGGTGCAGAGAGTAGGCATATGCCGCAAGCCAGGAGACCTGCCGGACTTTCTACTGAAGGGGCCTTTCGTGGGGAAGGCGTCAGTAGCCCTGGTGCATGGCCCCCCCTGTCCTCGGGAGGGGTTTTTTTGTGCTGGGAAGTCCTTGCTATGGATGGCGCTCCTCCACCATAAGGCCTTGCGTCGCGCCTGCACGCACAGCCACCAGGAGGAGCCGCCGTGACGTTTGACCCGGAGGTCATGCAGTATACCAAAGCCATCATCCACTACTTACTCAGCTTCCACCGTCTCTCCGAGACATTCTTTGCCGCATTGCCACACGACCTCCAGCTCCGCGAGGCAGAGTGGGATGCGATTGAGGATACAGTACTCGCGCTCCAGCACACGGTCAATGTCACTGTGGGACAGCTGCTGGATGCACTCAACGCTCTACGTGGGGAGTGGACTAGCTGCCAGTGGGAAGGAGTGGTGCTGGGGCTCCTGATGGCGGGCCGTCCTGACCTGCTTAGCATGCACCCCTTGGTGGAGAACGCCTGGGTACGTCTACAAGCACAGCAGGTGCTGCAGCAGCACCCGCCAGACACGCGAGGAGAGTGAGGAGGAGAGATGGCAATGGCGACTGACCCGGCATTGATCCTGGCTGAACACGTGTATCGGACTACCTTTGCTGACCTCCCTGAGCGGGCGGTAGTAGTAACGAAGCACGATATTCTGGATACGCTGGGCGCAGCCTTAGGAGGGAGTGTTGCCCCGGGCATTGCAGAGTTAGTCGGGCTGGTACGGCGCTGGGGTGGGAGCCCGGAAAGCAGCCTGCTGCTGCACGGGGACAAGGTCCCGGCACCACAGGCGGCACTGGTCAATGCGGCCATGGGGCACGCTCTGGATTTTGACGATACCTTTGACCGGGCAGGCAGTATGCATCCCGGCACCTCCACACTGGCAGCCAGTCTTGCCGTGGCCGAGTGGCGCGGTGGGGTGTCTGGTCGTGACCTGGTGCTGGCCGTAACGCTGGGGCTCGACGTTGCCTGTAGGCTGGCACTCGCCGCAACAGTCGACCGAGGCTGGCACCGCACGGCGGCCATTGGTATCTTTGGGGCCACGGCTGCGGCCGGGAAGTTGCTGGAGCTGAGCCTTGTGCAGATGGTGCATGCCTTTGGCATTGCCTACAGCCAGGCAGCAGGGAACCGCCAGTGCATCGTCGATGGTGCCCTCACCAAGCGCTTGCAGGCAGGGCAGGCGGCCAGCAGTGCCGTGCTCGCCGCCGTGCTCGCCCAGGAGGGGTTCACCGGGGCACAACAGGTCTTTGCCGGGCGCTACGGCTTTTTTCCCATGTATCAGCCAGGTGGCTATGACCTGGCGGCCATCACTGACGGTCTAGGGACGGCGTTTCGCGGCGAGGAGCTGAGCTTCAAACCCTACCCGTGCGGCCGACGCGCCCATGCCACGCTAGACACTGCCCTGCAACTCTACCATCAGCTGGATCTCGCGACTGCGAGCGCTGGAGCCGAGATTGCCGAGGTGATAGTCACCACCGATACGCAGACCTATGCAGATCAATTTGCCCCCGGCACGCACAAACGACGCCCGACACAGGTGGTGGAGGCGCAGTTCAGTACGCCTTTCCTGGTGGCTGCAGCCCTGGCGCTGGGGCGGGTTGGCATTGGAGAAGTGGCGCGTGTTGACGATGCCCGCGTACTCGCCCTGGCTACACGTATCCAGGGCGCCATACAATCTGACGCTCCCGAAGGGTGGGCGCGTCTTATGGTGCGGCGCACCGACGGGCGTATGGCCACCCTGGAAACCACCAGCCCCTCTGGTTCACCTACGCGTCCGCTCAGCGCCGCGCAGCTCGCAGCCAAATTCCGCGATTGCGCAGCGCAGGCGGTGCGGCCGTTGTCTGCGGAGAGTGTCGAGCGGGCTATACGCCTGGTTTCCCATCTGGAGGAGACTGCCGATGCCATCGCACTGGTACGACTCCTAAGTGCTGCGCCATAGCATAAGGTGTCCATAATGCCCGGCGACATACCGCCCTCCTTCCTCCAACACGCCACATCTTGGATTGTCTGGCCTATCTTGCCACTCCCAGCCCTGCGAGCAAGTAGCGAACACTCTACAACGTGCTGGAGGCCAGAAAAAGCCAGGTGCTTGACGGTACTCCAGGGTCACCTTACAATCGCCTGCGAGCTGTCTCTGTGCCACCTCGTTGGGTCGGGCTGTTGCTGAAGGAAGGAGGGCATATGCACTACGACGTGATCATTATCGGAGCCGGTTCGGCGGGCGCAGTGCTGGCGGCGCGACTGTCGGAAGACGCGCGTTGCTCAGTACTCCTGCTCGAGGCGGGCCCTGACTATGCGGATTTCGACCAGCTGCCGCAGGATGTGAAGTATGGCAACAATGTCTGGCGTGCAGCCTATGGGCCGCATAGCTGGGCATTCCAGGCCACAGCGAATGCCCACCAGTCACAGCCAATCCCCATACCCCGTGGCAAGGTGACGGGGGGCTCCAGCGCCATCAATGGTCAGGTGTTCTTACGGGGCATCCCCGAGGACTACGATAACTGGGCCGCCTGGGGCAACGACGAGTGGGCCTTTAGCAAGGTTCTGCCCTATTTCCGCAAGGCAGAAACGGATCTCGATTGTCAAAATGATTTCCATGGCACGAGTGGCCCTATTCCAGTGCGACGCTATAAGCCCGACGAGTGGCTCCCCCACGCCAGGGCGTTTTACCAGGCCTGCCTGGCGGAAGATTTTCCCGCTGACGTGGATCAGAACCATCCGGAATCGACGGGGGTTGGCCCCAGACCGCTGAACAACCATAATGGCGTGCGTGTCAGTACAGCGCTGGCGTATCTGGCCCCCGCGCGGCAGCGACCCAATCTCCATATCACGTCGCACGCGCTGGTCCGGCGCATCCTGTTCAGCGGTAGACGGGCCACCGGGGTGGAGTTCGAGCGTCGTGGAGAGATCTCTCAGGTCGCCGGTGACCAGATGATTCTGAGCGGCGGGGCGATTGGCTCGCCTCACATCCTGTTGCTCTCTGGAGTGGGGCCAGCGGAGCAGCTACGTCAGCTTGGCATGCCGCTGGTGCATCATCTGCCCGGGGTAGGCGAAAATCTGCGCGACCACCCGGCCCTCTTTCTGCTGTTTCGCGCCCAGGGGGACCCTCCCGACCCGGAAGCGCCTGCCATTCAGGTCGGGCTGCGCTATACCGTCCCTGGTTCGGCAACGCGCAACGATGTGATGATCAGTCCTATTCTGATGACCAGCGAACATCGGCCGCACAGCGTCCAGATTACCGAGACCGGCTTCCACTTTGGCCTCAGCATTGGCTTGGAGAATGCGCGCACGGCTGGACGCCTCTGGCTCACCACTGCGGACCCGCGTCTCCAACCCGCCCTCGATTATCGGTATCTCTGCGACCCCTGGGATCGAGAGCGTCTGCGGCATGCCGTGCGTCTGGTGGTGCGCCTGGCGCAGCAGCCAGCCATGCGCCGCCTGCTGGTCGAACGGGTCTTTCCCGCCGACGATATCGTGGCCTCGGACATCGCACTGGATGCCTGGATGCTGGCCAATGTGACCACCCAGCACCACTCCTCCGGAACGTGTAAAATGGGCCCGGCCTCGGATCCAGGCGCGGTTGTAGACCAGTACTGCCGGGTGCACGGCCTGGAGGGGCTGCGCGTGATAGACGCGTCGGTCATGCCGGATGTTGTACGGGCCAACACCAATGCCACAACCGTTATGATTGCCGAGCGCGTGGCTGACTGGATCAAAGCCGGGTAGTATGCTATGTGCTGCTGGTGGGGCCCCTTCCCTTGCTGGCTTCTAAGGCGTATTCTTACTACAGTCCCACAGCGACAGGTGTCCATCTCCATCGGACGGGCAACGTATGATACATGACGCATCCGGCAGCGTTGCGGCAGAGGCCAGAAGCAGTTTGTTCGCGGCCTATGCGGCCCCTGCTGCGTCCTATGACGAACTGTTTACCGCCGCGCGCCTCCTCCGCCCACATTGGAGCACGATCGTCGCCGCCCTCGACGGCCTTGGCCAGCAGGAACTGGCCCGCCGGTGGGAACAGGCCCGGCGGATGATTCACGAAAATGGCGTAACTTACAACGTCTATGGCGATCCGCGGGGCATGGACCGGCCCTGGGAGCTGGATGCTATTCCTCTGCTCATCCCACCGGAGGAATGGGCTACCCTGGAGGCGGCCCTGGTGCAACGCGCGCGTCTCTTGAATGCCGTGCTGGTGGACGTCTATGGGCGGCAACAGTGCATGGGGCAGGGGCTCCTGCCCGCCGAATTGGTCTTTGCCCATGCCGGCTTCCTACGCCCATGTCACGGCCTGCCCGTCCCCCAGGCGTGCTACCTCCACCTCTACGCTGCCGATCTCGCCCGCGCAGCAGATGGCCAATGGTGGGTGCTTGCCGATCGGACACAAAGTCCTGCCGGGGCGGGTTACGCGCTCGAAAATCGTCTCGTCCTGTCCCAGGTGTGGCCGGATCTCTTCCAGCAATGCCAGGTACGACGCCTGGCCCCGTTCTTTGCGGCGCTGCGCCAGACGCTCCTTGATATGGCCCCACGCCATCGCGACAATCCTCGCATTGTGCTCTTAACGCCCGGTCCCTACAACGAGACCTACTTCGAGCATTCGTACCTGGCCCGCTACCTGGGTTATCCCCTGGTCGAAGGCGGGGACCTCACGGTGCGAGACCAGCGGGTCTTTCTGAAAACGCTGGCTGGCTTGCAACCGGTAGATGTGATTTTGCGGCGCCTGGATGACAGCTTCTGCGATCCCCTCGCCTTGCATCCGGGTTCCGTCCTGGGGGTGGCAGGCCTGGTGCAGGCGGTCCGGGCGGGGACCGTGACCATGGTCAACGCACTGGGCAGTGGGTGGGTAGAGAGCGCGGCACTTATGCCCTTTCTCCCTGCTCTCTGCCGCCACCTGTTGGGCGAAGCCCTGGCCCTCCCGTCTGTGCCGACCTGGTGGTGTGGGCAGGAAGAGGCCATGGCCTACGTCCTGGACCACCTGGAGACGTTGATTCTGGCGCCAGCACTGCCAACCAGGACGCATGAGATGGTGTTTGGTAACCGACTCAGCCGCAGAGAACGACAGCAGTTCGTCGCGCAGGTCCGGGCGCGTCCATACGCCTATGCGGCCCAGCAACTTCTCACCCCCTCCAGCGTGCCCGTCTGGCAGGACACTGGCGTACAACCTCGTCGCACGGTGTTCCGCGCCTATGTTGTGGCTACAGCCAACGGGTATCAGGTCATGCCAGGCGGCCTGACGCGGGTCTCGACGGCGAGCGGCAAACCCATTATGGCGATGCAGAGCGACAGCGGCAGCAAGGACACCTGGGTCCTGGCAGTGGAGCCGCCGGAGGCTTTTAGCCTGTTGCCTCCCGTGGGCCAGCCCATTCGCCTGCGTCGGAGTGGGTACGACCTGCCCAGTCGCGTGCTGGACAATCTGTTGTGGATGGGGCGCTATGCCGAGCGCGTTGAAGGGTTGATCCGCCTGCTGCGGAGTCTCCTGGTCAGACTGACCAACGAAGCAGGACCGGGCGGCAGCGCGGCTGTCCCGGCCTTGCTCCGTGCCCTGCATACGACGTGGGACATTCCGTCCCCGTCTGCCCCGGCGCTCGATGGCACGGCAGCCCTGGGGGCGTATGAACAGACACTCGTACAGGCCATGTTCGAGACCCAGCTGGCGAGCAGCGTGTGCAGCACTTGCACGGCGTTGCACCGCGTCTCCGCTATGGTGCGTGATTACATGACCCTCGAATGTTGGCATATTATCACGCATCTGAAAGAGGATTTTACCCCGCCACAGTCACACGACCTGAGGCAGTGGAGCGACGCCTTAGAGCTGATCAATCGCACCATCATGACCCTGTCAGCCTTCAGTGGCTTAGGCGTGGAAAATATGATTCGTGGCCCGGAATGGCGCTTTCTCGATATGGGACGGCGCATCGAGCGCGCCCTGCATACCATAAGCCTGTTGCGCAGCACAGTAGTAACGGTCGACACACAAGAAGGGACGGTGTTGCAGGCCTTGTTAGAAATCGGTGACAGCTCGATCACCTATCGCTCGCGCTATCGGACCACGCTCCAGGCGGCGCCTGTCCTGGACCTGTTACTGACGGACGACACCAATCCCCGGGCCGTCGTCTACCAACTGGTGGAGCTGGCGAAGCACGTGGAGCATTTACCGCGTGACCACTCCATGCCATCTCTGAGTCCTGCCCAACGTCTGGTGATGACCATGTTGACCACGCTGCGTTTGGCCGACGTCGAAACGCTTTGTCAGAGCGGCCGCCATGGGCGTCGGTCACGTCTCGAGGCAGTGCTGTCGCAGTTAGTAGTCGACTTACCGGCGTTCTCCGATACCATTACCTCTCATTACCTGAGCCATGCCGAGCCGCCGCGACATCTGGCGGCCTCAGGAGCGTGAGTATACCGCGGCCGTTGTGACGTATGCCCGGCAGCCAGGTTCTGCCGGAGAGGGGAGCGTCCAGGCTACCGACACGATCAGAGGTGGCACTTTTCCCTACTTCCTGGTATGGTATGCTCTATTCTGTCAAGCGAGACACAGGAGCTCTCACCCTCACACTGAGGAGTTCTACCATGCGATTCGGTCTCCTCTACGAAATGCAGCGCCCTTTTCAAGGCACCAACATCGACTGGAACACGTTGTATAAGGAAACGCTGGAACAGTGCGCCCTGGCCGACCAGATGGGTTTTGATAACCTCTGGTTCGTCGAGCATCATTTCCTCTCCGGCTTCTCAGCCTCGCCGTGCCCAGAGGTAATGTTTGGAGCTTTGAGCCAGGTAACCAAGCGTATCCGCATTGGCTTTGGCGTGTCGATCCTTCCCTACCACCATCCAATCCGGGTGGCTGAGCGGGTAGCGATGGTAGACCAGTTAACCGATGGCCGGGTCGAGGTCGGTACCGGACGCTCCAATGCCTACGAACAGACTGGCTTGGGGATTGACCCGCGCGACACCCGCGCCATGTGGGACGAATCGATCACCATGCTGCCGCAGATCTGGCAGTCGGACGAATTCTCCTGGGACGGCCGCTTCTGGAAGGTGCCGACCCGGCGGGTACTGCCGAAACCGTATCAAAAGCCGCATCCCCGCCTCTATCTGGCCTGCACGCAGACCGAGAGTTTTAATGTGGCAGCAGAAAAGGGCATTGGGGTGTTATCCTCCGCCACGTATGCCACCAACATTCTCGCCGAGCACGTGGCAGCCTACCGTGCCAACGTCAAACACGCCAAGCCGGTTGGTGCCTTTGTGAACGAATTTTGGGGCAATAACGTGCAGGCCTTTTGCGGTGAAGACAATCAGGAGGCCCGCGAGCTGTGCGCCCTGTCGCTGAAAACCTTCTTTGGCCCCGATAAACCCTATATTCGCGATCGTATCCATGCCTATGAAGAATTACTCGAGTCCTGGGGTGGGGTGCCAGACCATTTGAAGGCTGACTTCGGGCGCTGGCTCCGGCAGTCTGACGAAGCCCACAAGACTCAGGCTGCGCAGGTGGGTATCTCTCTGGATTCAGGACCTGGGGCCGCGCGTGCTGCCTTTGCCCAGATGGATGCCGATACGCTGTGTGATCGTGGCATCATCATTGCGGGTAACCCGGCCAGCTGCATCAAAGGCGTGCAGTTGTACGAAGAGGCGGGTGTTGACCAGGTCATTCTGATTATGCAAACCGAGACTATTCCGCATGAACGGGTGATGCGCTCGATCGAGATGTTCGGAAAGTACGTTATCCCCGTGTGCCGTGAGGCGGCACCGGCAAAAACCGCCACGGCGACTGCATAACGGTAGGGACCATGGTGCTCAGCACCAGGTTGGACTGGCGTTGAGCACCATAATGCTCACCATTGGACATTGTTTCCGCTTTTCTCCGTAATACCTGGGCCATTACCTGACCGCACGCATGTTATTTGCCAGCATCGCTGGCCATCGGTCGCATCGTCAACGATCCTTTCCCATGTTATGATAGGCCCTACTACGAGCGACGCAGACGGTGCGCTGTGTGACACCCGGCGTCGCACCGCTACAACGTGTCCATTTTTGCGCCGCGCAGAGGAGCGAATAGCATGGCCCGCGTGCCGTATGTATCACGAGACGAGTTAGATGCCGAAGGGCAGGAGATCTACGACCGTATCCGCCAGGACCGCAACGCCCCGGAGGTGGGCTTACAATTTCGCGCCCTGCTGCACCGCCCCAGGGCCACCGGCTATTTGACCTCGCTGGGGGCGCAGTTGCGCTTTCAGAGTGCCATGCCAGAGAATCTGAAGGAGCTGGCGATTCTCCTGGTGGCCCGCGAGTGGAACAGCGCCATCGAGTGGACGGGCCATGCCGTGTTAGCCGCCCGGGCCGGCGTCAGCGCCGCATCCATCGAAGCGATTCGCACGCGGCAAGCCCCGGCAGGGCTCACCGAACAGGAACAAGTCATTGCCCGCTTGGTGCACCGACTGCTGCGCGACAAAGAGGTACCGGATGCGGTGTTTGCGGCAGCGCAGACGTTACTGGGGACGCAGGGTGTGGTAGACCTGGCCCTGACGTGCAGCTATTATACCGCTGTGTGTCTGGCCCAAATCGTGCTCAAGCCCGACATGGATCCAGGACGGGTGTCGACGCTCTGATGTGCCGCCCCCGACACAGTGATATGGCAGGGATGGCTGTGTGCAGCTGGGAGCAGGTGCATTCCCGCGTGGACGATCCCCAGCGAGGAGGGGATGTATGGAGTGGGTCGAGACCAATGGCGTGGTCCTGCGGTACGAGCTGAGTGGCACGGGCCGTATTCCGTTGCTACTCATTCATGAGCTGGGCGGCTCCCTGGAGTTTTGGGATCCAGTGCTCCCAGCTTTCCAGCAGGCCTTTCGAGTCCTGCGCTATGATCTGCGTGGCTTCGGTATGTCGGAAAAAGTGAAGACACTGCGGCTCGACGACCTGCTCGGCGATATTGTCGGGCTCCTTGATGCCCTCGCCATTACTGAGCCGTGCCACGTGGTCGGCCCGGCACTCGGGGCAGGCATCGCACTGGCCTTTGCAGCCAACTGCCCCGCCCGCGTGCGTCGGCTGGCCGTCAGTAGTCCTGCCACGGGCGTCCCCCCGGAGCGGCGGGCACAGTCGTTGCAGCGCGCCGCGGCGGTCGAACGCGGCGGGATGCGTGCTGCTGTCGAACAGAGCCTCGCCCGGTCCTACCCGGAGCGCTTCCGGGGCGACCGACAGCGCTTTGCGCAGTATCAGCGACGCTGGCTCGCCAATGATCCGGAAGGCTTTGCGGCGATCAACCGGATGCTCACGGAGATGGACCTCACTCCGCAGTATGGTCGTATCGCCTGTCCGACCCTGGTGATCGGGTGTACATACGACACCATCCGCCCGCCGCAGGAGGTAGAACCGATCGCACGCCAGATCCCGGGAGCACGGTACATCGAAACTGCGAGCGGTCATTTCATGCCGCACCAGACCCCAGAACTGTTTGTCGAGACGGTGCTGCCCTTCCTACAGGGATCCTAAAGGGGTGCTGACTGGCAGCCGATAAGCAGAGGATGATCTGTTCGTTGGACATCCCTTATGCTTTGAGGAAAATTGTATGACCCGGATGGTATTTTTTGGCATCCTCTGTGTGCTTTGCATCGGTTGTGGATCGCTCTATGAACAAAGGCTTTCAGGAAGGGCTCGCCACAGGTCGTCAGTACTCGACTTCCGCGCCTGTTGCAGCTCCCCCGGTCGCCGCGCCTACTGCGGCGACTGACACAAAGCTGATGTATGGACAAACCAAAGGCCACGTGCGTCTGCTTCTTGGTCAACCGCATACCGTGACAGGGACTGAAGCAGATCTGTTCTGGTGGTACTATGTCAGTCACCAGGAAATGTTTTATATCCTCAATTTCCAACACGGAATTTACGTCGAAGCCTTTAAGGGAACACGGCAAGAAATTCTGGAGCTGTTACAACAACCACGCGAGGAACGGAAGAACTTTCAGTGGCATTAATCTTTAGACCAGCCACAGTGCAGCAAGACGGGCTGCCTCGGTATATACCAGGCGCACCGGCACCCCTTGCTCGAGCGCTGCACGCTTGCACGCTTCATATTCCGGAGCAGCCTGGACGATTTTGCCATCCAGGACACCGCATTTCACCGGAATGCAGCCATAACACGTCTCCACCTGACGGGAAAAGCGTTCGAGCTTCTGACGCCACACTTCATACACTCGGACCCCAAACGTCGACGTTTCCTGCAGCATCACACGGGAGAGTTTCGACACGGCAAACAATGGCGCTAACACGGTCAATTTGTGTGCCGGACGACCTTTCTTCATGAGTAACGGTGTGAGGCTCACATCCAACGCCCCCTGCGCCAACAAGCGTTCGAACACCACTTCGTAAAACTCAGGGTTCATATCATCGATATTGGCTTCGATGACGGCGATACGTTCTGCCGCAGAGGTTTCCTCCATATCACCGAGGAGTATTTGTATCCCCTGGTGTACGTCAGCAGTCGTCTCTGTGAGCACGCCATAGCCAGTCTCAGTGATGGTCATGGAGGGAAGCGGCCCAAAATGCCTGCCCATCTCTGCGAGTATGGCGGCAGCGACGACGGTGGTGTGCCCTCCGGACGTTGCGTCTCCATAGACCGGGATACCGCGCAGAAGCTCGACTATTAACGGCTGCGGCGCTCCGCCAAGATGCACCGGAGCCGAGAGCAGCTGGTCCACGCGTAATGCTTCCAGGGCGAACACAACCCCACTGCCCACGTACAGGAGGTCTGGCAGAAATGGCGAGCGCAGCGCCAGCTCTTGTCCCTGAGCACCATGCAAGGCGACAGTGGCAGCAACAAAACGCGCCAGCAGCTGCCCACACCGTTGGCGGACACCAGGAGACACATCACTCTGTGCCAGCAGTGCAGCAAGTGAGGCAAGTGTCTGCTGCACCAGAAATGTGTCAATGTGTGGGACCAGGTATGTGAGTCGTGTGGCCGTATACTCTGGAAGCTGCACACGGGCTACCACGACTTCGACTGGCGGCAGCTGTAGGCGCCGCCAGCCGTCTTCCACCATCGTGAGCGGGGCGCCTGCGGCAAGCAATGCCCCGAGCAAGCCCGTGTCACTGACGCCAGCGATTCCATGCACATAGACGACACGCATACCGCACCTACGCAGTCAGGCTACAGGGCCGAAACCGGTGGCTTTTCGCCAATCATATTAATGATGTGCGCCATATATCCAGCCCCAAAGCCATTATCAATATTGACGACTGCTACCCCCGAAGCACAGCTATTGAGCATGGCGAGTAACGGGGCTAAGCCGTGGAAATGTGCCCCGTAGCCAACACTCGTTGGCACCGCAATCACCGGCTTATCTACGAGCCCTCCTACGACGCTAGGCAGGGCTCCCTCCATACCGGCCACGACCACCAGCACTCTCGCCGTGACGAGCAGCTTCTGTGCGTCCAGGAGACGATGCAACCCCGCCACACCAACGTCACAGATCGTCTGCACAGTACTTCCCAAAGCCCTTGCCGTGACGGCCGCCTCCTCAGCCACGGGTAAATCCGAGGTGCCGGCTGAGGCGACGAGCACAATGCCCTCTGTGCTAGGGCGGACGTCCTGGCGTACCACCACAGTGCGGGCAATCGGGTTATATTCCGCTTGCGGCGTGAGGGCGAGCAAGGCCTCAGCGGCCTGGGGCGAGATGCGCGTTGCCAGCAGGTCGCTGCGACGGTTGAGGATACGTTCCCCAATGACGCAGACTTGCTCGACAGTTTTGCCCTCGCAGTAGATCACTTCCGGGATCCCTTGACGCAAGCTCCGGTGGTGATCAATACGCGCGAAGCCAATATCCTCATAGGGTAAAAAACGCAGTCGTTCTACCCCCTCCTGGGGGGTGACGGTGCCTGCGGCAATCTCTTGCAACAACTTTTCTATCTGACCACGATTCATATAGGGCGTCCTTCAAGCATCCTCTCGCTTCAACGCACGAGCCATCAAGGCAGTGACAGCATCTCGCGGGTGTATCTGGCCCTGGAGAATGGCATAGACATGTGCAGCGATGGGCATGTCAACGTGATACCGCCTGCCTAAAGCGACCGCTGCACTGGCCGCCGTCACCCCTTCTGCGACGGCGCGCATCTGGGATAAAATCGCGGCGAGGGCTTTCCCCTGCCCAAGTTGTACCCCAACCGTGTGATTGCGGCTGAGCTCTCCCGTACAGGTGAGTACCAGGTCACCCATACCAGAGAGGCCGGCAAACGTTTGCGCCCTGGCACCCATAGCCACACCGAGTTGCGCCATTTCTGCGAGCCCCCGGGTAATCAGCGCGGCGCGGGTGTTATATCCACACTGTAAGCCGTCACACACACCAGCGGCAATGGCCATAACGTTCTTGAGCGCTCCACCAAGTTCAACACCGAGCATATCAGTATTCGTATACACACGAAATAGCGGTGTGCTAAAGAGATCCTGCACGGCTTCGGCTACATCGTGTTCCAGCGCCGCGGCCACAACGGCCGTCGGAATTTTTTGACTCACCTCACGAGCGAACGAGGGGCCAGACAGCACCGCGATGTCCGCCTGTTTGTCGGGCGGGATGGTGGCTGTGAGCACTTGCGACATGGTCAGCAATGAGTCTGCCTCCAGGCCCTTGGTCGCACTAATGAGCAAAGCCCGCACTGGCAACTGCGGCCCGAGCGTACGCCAAACCATACGCACGCCGTGCGATGGCAGCGCCGAGACACATCGCCTTACCTGGCGTATCGCTTCGGCAAAGTCAGCCGTCGGCATGACGTTGGGATGCAGTGCCACCCCTGGCAAATATAGCGCATTCGTACGCTCTCGGCGCATGCGATGTGCCAGGTCTGGCTCGTAGACCCACAGCGTCACAGCATAGCCTTTCTCGGCTAACAAGTTGGCGAGTGTCGTCCCCCATGCTCCAGCCCCGATAACCGCCACCCGTGTGCCAGCGTCTGTCTGCGCCATACTTCCCCCTCTTATGTCACCACTGCCCAGCTGCGTGCACGCCGTACGGCTTCTTGCCAGCCACGGTAGAGTTCATCACGCTGTGCCGCCGACATAGACGGTGTATATTCACAGTCAAGGCGCCAGTTGGTCGCAAGCTGCTGCTGATCGTCCCAATATCCCACGGCGAGCCCGGCCAGATACGCTGCCCCCAGGGCTGTCGTCTGCACCACGTGCGGCCGCTGTACAGGAAGTTGCAACATGTCGCTCTGGAATTGCAGCACGAAGTTGTTTACCGCCGCCCCACCATCAACTCGCACGCGAGGTATCGACAGACCTGCCGCCGCCACCATGGCTTCAATAACGTCGCGTGTCTGATAGGCCATCGCTTCCAGGGCTGCCCGGACAATATGGGCCCGACTTGTGCCGCGCGTGAGCCCCACCAGAAGGCCACGAGCGTACATATCCCAGTGAGGTGATCCTAAGCCAGTAAACGCCGGGACGAAATATACCCCGTTCGTATCAGACACACTGTGCGCCAGGGCCTCACTCTCGGCAACATGCTGGATGAGCTGCAGCTCGTCGCGGAGCCATTGCAGCGCTGAGCCTGTGGCAAAAATACTCCCTTCCAACGCATAGGTGTTCTGTCCGCCGAGCCTCCAGGCCACCGTGGTCAACAACCCCGGTGGCGCCGTCATGGGTTGTGTCCCCACCTGCATCAGCACAAATGACCCTGTCCCATACGTGTTCTTGACCATGCCTGGATAAAAACACGCCTGGCCATACAATGCCCCTTGCTGATCGCCGATCACACTACCAAGCGGCATAGACGTGCCGTCAAAATGCTGTGGAGCGGTCGTGCCAAACACGTCACTGGAATCACGCACCTCAGGCAGCAGAGCCGCTGGAATATCCAGAGCGCGGAGAATCTCCGCGTCCCAGGCACAGGTGGTAATGTTGTACAGCATCGTACGGGCAGCATTCGACGCATCGGTGCAGTGGAGCGTCTTCCCGCTCAGGTTATACAGCAACCAGGTGTCCACCGTGCCAAAGGCCAATTTCCCTTCTCGGGCGCGCTGACGTGCTCCTGGTATATGGTCGAGTAACCAGCACACCTTGGTGGCAGAAAAGTACGCGTCGAGTACCAGGCCAGTGCGCTGGCGGACTTCCTGCTCCCAGCCCTGCTGCCGCAGCGTTTCGACGAATGGCGCCGTCCTCCGGCACTGCCAGACAATCGCCGGATAAATCGGACTACCGCTGTCCCGGTCCCAGATCAGTGTCGTTTCGCGTTGATTGGCGAGACCGATGCCGGCGACCTGGGTTGGAGACACCCTGGCCTGCCGGAGCACGTGCTGCGCCACTGCCAGTTGGGACTGCCAGAGGTCGAGGGGGTCGTGCTCCACCCAGCCGGGCTGCGGATAATGCTGCGGGAAGGGCTGACTCACCTGCGCCACCACCCGACCAGAGCGGTCAAAGAGCATGGCGCGAGAGCTACTGGTGCCTTGATCCAATGCCAGAATGTAGGTGTCAGCCATAACGCTATCCGGAACTGGGGCTTATGACATCGTGGCATACACCCGTATGCTGATTTCTTCCTCGGGCAGATGCTCAGGGAACGGTCCATACGGCGCCGCCCGCTTGATCGCGTCCAGGAGGGCCTTATCGACCACCGCATAGCCTGACGAGCGCAGCAACACTGCCTCGGCTATTTCGCCGCTGCGTCGAATCGTAAAACCAACAATAGGTACTCCGACGCCGCCATTATTGGGCATAAAATATGGTATAGAAAATACGAGTTCAATCTTCCGTTTTACCCCGATGAGATAGGAAAAATGCTTCAAGCCAAAGGAGTCAATAGACTGATACTTCCCCCCCCCGGTGTCCCCCCGCCCCTCTCCCGGGCGCTCTGGGCCGCGCTCATACACCCCTGGCGCGTCGAAAGAGGGGAGTGGCATGCGTTTCTCCAGATGCGCAAAGTGTTCTTCGAGCGTTTGTTTGCCATTCCTGTCGGCGGCTTGCCGTTCGCGTTGCAGCATGGCCAGTTCTTGCTCGGTGGTGATGCGAAAACGTTGCTCTTCCTCTGAGACCTTTGGTCGCACCGGTTCTGGAGGTTGCCTCACGCGTTGGGGTAGGCATCGTCCCAGGCATGTCTGGCTGACGCTTTTCTTCCGGTTGCAGACGTGGCTCTGGTGTCGGCAGCAGACGAGCTTGCTGCTGTGGCGGTGGCGGTGCGGGTTGCACACGCGGCTTGGGCGCGGGCGGACGGGCGGAGGAGTCTGTTGGCGTGGCACCGGCTGTGGTAGAGGTGTTGGTGGTCGTATTTCCGCTGCCGGTGGTGTCGGTTGCATTTTGCTATAGCGCTCTGGGAGGGCGAGCTCTGGTGGCATCTCACGCGGGTTTGCTCCCGAGGGTTTTTGGGCACCTTTCTCTCCCGGGCCGACATCCTGGGCAGTGCTATCATACTGTGACACGATACGGGCATCATCTGGTCGTTGCTCTTGTACCGGTTTCGGCAGTTCTGCCAGTACTCCCCCTTTCTTCGACGGCGGCTTGGGAGGAGTGGGAGCAGGAGGAGTGGGAGCAGGTTTGTGGGGGCTCCTGGGGTGGAGGCACAGGTGGTTTTCTCGCCTGCTCTTGCCGGGCTGGCGGCGGTGGGCGAGACACATCTGGCGGTGGTGGCAACAGCCGTATGGCAACAGGCGGCGGCGGAGGAGGGTCAGAGGCAGGGAGGAAACGCAGTGTCCACAACAACAGCACATGGAGCACAAGCGACAGGAGAATATACAAGCGGAGACGAGAGTTTTTCATGGTCGTTAGCGCTGCAACAGCCTCTCTAGCGTGTCTCTCATGAGGCTGTAATCCTATAGCAATAGTTATGGCCCATGAGACGAAAGCGAAAAACCTCTCGGGACATTGTACTACACCGATGCTGCACATCGACATAGGTGACGTCAGAGGAGCGGTTATATCGCTTCCTCTCCATGTTCACCAGTGCGAATTCGCACGACATCTTGCACGGAAGTCACAAAAATTTTCCCATCGCCAATACGCCCAGTATGGGCGGCAGTCATAATGGCATCAATGATATCATCCACCTGCGCCTCGGGGGCCAGGATTTCCAGCTTGGTTTTTGGCAAGAAATCCACCACATATTCGGCGCCGCGGTAGAGTTCGGTATGTCCCTTTTGGCGGCCAAACCCTTTTACTTCCGTGACCGTCAAACCCTGTACGCCAATGGCATTGAGACGCTCTTTCACCTCGTCCAACTTGAACGGTTTGATGATCGCCTCGATCTTTTTCATCATCTCCTTCGCCCTCCCATCCTCTGTGGACGACTACATCTCGACCGTCCGCGCCTGCCTTTACTTTACCAGACTTCTCCCTGCACGCGCTAGAACAGCTGCGTCGTCCAGGCATACGGCGCAACTCCATGACCGAGTACAACTCAAGAAGAGGCTCGCTGGAGCGCACGAAATCCGATATCGCGTCGATAGTGTGCCCCGGGCCATTGAATCTGTGCTACTGCCTGGTATGCCTGCTGCACTGCCAAGGCAATGGCAGGAGCACGAGCGGTTACCCCGAGCACCCGTCCACCGCTGGTCACAATGTGTCGATCGCTCACTGCAGTGCCAGCATGAAACACCCACGTGTTCGCAGACTCTGCCACGCTCTCTAAACCAGCAATCGGCAAGCCTGTGGCATAGGCACCAGGATATCCTGTCAGCGGCCATAACGACACATACTGCCGCGTCGCGCGACTACGTCTGCCCGCAGCCCGCGCAACTGTCCCCGCGCCGCGCCATCGAGCAGGGGCAGCAAGTCGTCAGCAAGCCGTACGAGCAACACTTGCGTCTCTGGATCTCCAAAACGGGCATTGAACTCGACAACGTACGGACGCTCCTCCACGATCATGACGCCAGCATAGAGTACGCCACGATACGGCGTCCCCCGTGCCGCCATGCCCTGCACAGTCGGCTCGATGATCTCAGTCATAATCCGCTCAGCCACTGTGTCGGTCACTACCGGCGCTGGCGAATAGGCCCCCATCCCGCCGGTATTGGGGCCTTGATCAGCATCATAAATACGCTTATGATCCTGCGCCGGAGTCAATGACACCACATGCTCGCCATCGACGAGTACATGGAAAGACGCCTCCTCGCCTACCAGGTAGTCTTCCAAAAGGACACGGCGTCCTGCGTCGCCAAACACCCGTTCCTGCATGGCTTGCCGTACGGCGTACAACGCCTCATCGCGTGTATGGCATACGGCCACCCCTTTACCCGCCGCCAGACCATCGGCTTTCACCACCAGGGGTCCCCCACGATGGCGAATATACTGTCTCGGCTGTCGCAACAGTCATCACAAATTACGGCTTCCGCTGTCGGAATGCCGTGCTCCCACATGAATGATTTGGCAAAGGCTTTACTGGCCTCAAGCTGCGCTGCGGCTTGGGAGGGACCAAACACCGTCAGACCACGCTCTGGCAAAGACATCCGAAATGCCCAGCGCCAGCGGCAGTTCAGGACCAACAACCGTCAGATCAATACGCTCGGCCGCGGCAAAATCACGTAAGGCCACGAGGTCATCAGCGGCTAACGGGACGGCTTGTGCCTGTTGGCACATACCAGCATTGCCTGGGGCACAATACAGCGCACTGACTCTGAGGACTTTGCGCCAGCTTCCACACCAGAGCATGCTCCCGCCCCCCGCTACCAACCACAAGCACCTTCATCGTGGTGTGTACCTCTGTGTGGTGACAATGTCTTGAAAATATGCCCGCATAGCACCCACATAGCCGGCACGCGGGATGGCTATCATGAGCCTGCCCCTGGTGGTTCAAACCCGCCGCAGCTGTAACGGATGATACTCGTCACGGCGATGGCAGCAGTTTCCGTACGCAACAGGCGCGGTCCGAGGGTCACCGGGTGAAACCCATAGGACTGTGCCACAGCAACTTCCTGAGACGTCAATCCCCCTTCGGGGCCTATCAAGACTACGACCGGACTTTGCCCGGCAAGCAGCGGCAGGATCTGTCGCAGTCCCTGCCGTCGTTCCTCTTCCCAACAGACGAGCTTGACCGGTGCAAAACGGTAGGTAACACAGAAGTCCTGCAGCGACACTGGGGCGTGGAGATCAAGAAAAACCCGACGCCCACATTGACGGGCGGCAGCTTCCGCCACGCGTCGCCAGCGGGTCAGTTTTGCCATGTCATGTCCAGCTGTCGCACGACTGTTCGCTCTGTATATACCGGCACCAGGGTGGTCAAACCCAGCTCCGAGCATTTTTCCACGATCACATCCATTTTGGAGCCTTTGGGAAGACCCTGCCCGAGCACTACCGGCGTGCCCGCTCTTCCTCCGCAGAGGCCATAGCAGCAATGAGCTGTCCCTCCACTACGGCGGGGGAAACAGTGAGCAATAGTAACCGAAAAGCCTGTCCGGCGCCGTCAAAGGCCTGCACTTCATCGCCGGCTTGTAGCCGCAATACGGTCGCCACGTAGTGCGCCTCGTTCTTGGGCAGCATCAACCTCTCACCTGCTTGCGCCCCCCCAGGGATACACACCCGATGCATGCAACACCTCATCGGAGACTCCATGAACGCACCATATCGCATGCCTCAATATCGCCGCGCACAGCGGGGACGCCATCGCTGTCCCTCTAGCGCTACCCATCCGGCCTCTTCCAGGCGCTGCCGCACTTCGAGCCCGGCGGCCTGCATCGCGGCCCGCAAGGCCAATTCCTGGTGGGCCAAAATCCCCGACAGCATGACCCAGCCCTGCGGCACGAGACGCTGCACGAAAGCGGCCATCATATCGACTAATGGTCCGAGAAAGATATTCGCCGTAAGCAGCGCAAATTGTCCGGACACGATGTCCACCGAGCCGTGCAGGAACTGCGCCCGTGCTTGCAGGCTATTCAGTACTGCATTCCGCGCCGCCACGCGCACGGCTTGCGCGTCAATATCCACTCCGACAGCGGTGTCGAGCCCGAGCTTGAGGGCCGCTAAACTGAGAATGCCCGAGCCACATCCGACATCGAGGCACCCTCCCCGCCTGGGGTCCGGAAAGTCGCTGGGCCAACAGGCGAAGACACAGAGGGTGGTGGGATGGAGACCAGTCCCGAAGGCTTGGCCCGGATCAAGCACAAGACTCGCGACGTCGGGAGAAAGCGTCGTGGTATCCCAGGGAGGACGTATAACTAAGCGCGTGCCGATGTAGAGCGGCTGAAAAAAATGCTGCCATTGTGTGAGGTAGTCGTGTCCTTGGAGCAGGCGACAATACAACTTCCACGGCTGACCCGGCGCCCGCCGCGGCATGGTGTCGAGAAACTGTTGTAAGGCACAGATACGCGTCGCTAAAGCAGTCATCGTGCGGGAACGCACCATAGAGCACTGTCCACGCCGACACTCCCGCCTGCGGGCTCGACGCTCAGCGTTGCCGTCAGGAGACAGTACTGCCCGTTCATGGATCACCACGCCGGCAGAACCAAGGTGCTGGAGATACGCACTCACGGCGTCAGTCATGCCCTCGGGCACCTGTGCATAGATATCCCACCATTCCATTGGTCAATGAGGCGATGGCAGCACTCTTGGTGCGCCCTTGAGGTTCTGGCTACAGTGAGGAAAGATGCGCGTCCCCCTACGCTATCCCTGGGTAAGAATTTTGCTCACCAGATTGGCCGTGTAATCAACCAGGGCCATGACCCGCGGATACGCCATGCGTTTGGGTCCGATCACCCCTAACACGCCAATCGTCCGATTGCCATAGTTGTAGGTATGCGTGACAAAACTGCATTCATGAATATCTTGAAACGGTGTTTCCGAACCAATGATCACATTGACGCCTGTTTCATCCAGGCAGCGATCCAGAATACTGATCAAGCGGCTCTTTTCTTCGAAGGCCTTGAACAGTTCCTTCATCCGATCAACATTGGCGAAAAATTCCGGCTGATCAATGATATTGGCCGTCCCACCAACGTAGATCTCACTATCGTGCTCTGCCGCATCGTCAAACGTTTTCTCACCCACCCGCATCGCTTGCTGTAAGAGGTGGTCATACTGCACCTTCTCTTCAGCCATGCGCTCTAACACTTGCTGCCGGATCGCCCGCAATGGCTGCCCAGAAAACTCCTGATTCAAATAATTCGACGACGGTGTGGAGATCATCTTGCGTCAGTTCTGCATCAAGGGTGATGAGCTTATTCTGTACCAGGCCTGACTCCATGATGAAGATAGCCAGGACTTGTTGCCCCCGCACCTTGACAAACTCAATACGCTTAAACACGGTGGTGGAAAACTTGCGCAAGACGATTCCTGCATAGTGGGACACTTCCGAGAGTAGCCGCGAGGTCTCTGCCATGACTTCATCAATTTCGCCACGGTACGGCGTATACCGCTGCATAATGCGCGCCGATACTTCAGCACTGAGCTCTTCCACGCCACGGAGATGGTTGACATAGAAACGATAGCCTTTATCCGTGGGGACACGCCCGCCGAGGTATGCGGCTGCTCCAGAAAACCAAGTTCCTCAAGATCAGACATGACATTACGAATAGTGGCTGGACTCAAACCGAAATCAAACCGCTTCGAAAGCACCCGAGAACCAACAGGCTCAGCCGTTTGAATAAAACTCTGGATAACCGCCACCAAGATGCTCCGTGTGCGTTCTTCCAGAGCTTCATAATCCAGAGCTTCCTTCATACCCAGTACCTCTTGTATTATACCGTCAGCCCTAGAGCGTGTCCGTGGCTCATTATACCTACCTTTTCTCGTCACGCAACTATAAATTTAGCACTCAGGATTCAGAGAGTGCTAACAAGTTCCCTCTGTTGTTGGCAACGCTTTTCATCCGCGCCTATCTGTGGTATGCTCCCACTCGCAGTGCAGACCGCGCCGAGATCACCACACACCTGGCAACCATGCACAAGGGCATTCACGTGGCCTTCCGCGATATTATCGGGCAAGATCGTGCCCTGCTATTACTACAAAAAGCCCTTGCTGAGTCTCGTCTGTCCCATGCCTATCTGTTCCATGGGCTCTCAGGTGTAGGGAAAAAATTTACTGCGGTACAATTTATTAAAACGCTCTATTGCCCGGTCTCTCGCGCTCGATGCGTGTGATGCCTGTACTGCGTGCCGCAGGATTGCCACGGAGCAATCATCCAGACGTTATACATGTTACTCCTGATGATACTTCCATTAAAATTGAGCAAATCCGTGCCGTCCAGCGACGACTCAGCTACAAGCCCTATGAAAATCAGCGTACCACGGTGCTCATTGAGAGTTGTGAGCTGCTGTCACCACCAGCGGCCAATGCCCTCCTCAAAACGTTGGAAGAACCCCAGACAAATGCGCTCCTGCTCCTGCTCACCAGCAAAAAGGAAGCCCTCCCACTCACCATCGTCTCACGCTGTCAACTCGTCCCGTTTCGCCCGCTGTCCCCGCCCCATCTCCGGACAATTTTCGAGCGCCAGGGAGTCGATCCCGCGACAGCAGCTCTCGCCGCCTCTCTGACAGAAGGACAACTCGATCGTTTAAACGGGGTAGACCTGTCCCAACTACTCACGATGCGACAGAGTGCCTATAACGTATTACAAGATATCCTCCGTGCCCAGGGACTCTCCTCATTTCTGCAAGCGCGGAAGCTCGCCAGCAAACGCGACCAATGTGACGAGCTCGTGCCGGTGGCTTGCCTTACTCTGTCGGGATCTCACGATACTCACTGTCGCTCCCAACACGCCTTTGTACAACCAGGATTTACGCGCCGAGTTGACGACCTTTACGCACCGCTTACGGCTCGAACATCTGCTGGAGATGTTTGAGCGCATCCAGCAGCTCCGCACGCATTTGACCATGAATATGAACCCGCAACTCCTCTTCGAGCAGCTCTTAGTGCAGCTCCAGCATCTATTGGCTCCGCCGGCTCGGTCGGCCACATGACCCCTGCTGACAGGGAACCATGTACACGCCACCTCCCGCACGGCCCCAGGACAGTGTCCAGCCCGGCGCCATACCGAGAGGTCGCAGTGTTAGCGGGCATACTCTGTGACACGTGTTTCACGCAAGACGATGACCTTAATCTGACCAGGATAAATCATCTCCTGCTGAATCTTTTTCGCCACATCGCGGGCCAAGAAATACGCCTGCTCATCGTTGAGCTTGTCAGGATTGACGACGATACGAATTTCTCTGCCGGCCTGAATGGCATAGGTTTTCGCCACGCCTTCGAACGAATTACCAATCTCTTCAAGCTTCTGCAACCGTTTCACATACCCTTCGAGCATCTCTCGTCGCGCCCCAGGCCGGGCGGCTGACAAGGCATCGGCGGCTGCCACTAGAATGGCCTCGATATGACGTGGCTCTTCATCTTCGTGATGACAACCAATGGCGTTGATGACCACGTCCGGCTCCTGGTACTTCCTGGCGATTTCTTGACCAATCTGCACATGCGTGCCTTGCGTCATGTGATCGGCGGCCTTGCCGATATCATGGAGTAAGCCTGCCCGCCGCGCCAGGCGCTCATCCACACCCAACTCTGCGGCCATAACGCCGGCGAGATAGGCCGTCTCTTTCACGTGCTGTAAGACATTCTGCGAATAACTCGTGCGATACTTCAACCGACCGAGCAACTTGATGATGTCGGGATGGAGGTCAGTAATGCCCACTTCGAACGCGGCGGCCTCGCCCTCCTCTTTTAAGGTGTTCGCCATGTCTTTCTTGACTTTTTCCACGACATCCTCGATGCGGCCTGGATGAATCCGGCCATCAGCGATCAGGTGTTCTAAGGCCAGTCGAGCGATTTCACGACGAATGGGATCAAAGCCAGAGATAATCACCGCCTCTGGCGTATCGTCAATGATCAGGTCTACTCCGGTAGCCGTCTCAAACGCCCGAATATTCCGCCCCTCACGCCCGATAATGCGTCCCTTCATCTCTTCGCTCGGCAATGTCACGACCGACACAGAACTCTCCACCACATGATCTGCCGCAAAGCGTTGTATGGCCAGGCTCGTATAGAAACCGGCCCGTTTCTGCGCCAACTCTTTGGCTTCCTCTTCGAAGCGCCGCATTTTCTCCGCCACGTCGCTTCTGGCCTCAGCCAGCATGCGATCCATGAGCTGTTGTTTCGCCTCAGCCGCTGTGAGATGGGCCACCTGCTCCAGTCGGCGCCGCTGGGTTTCAAGAAGCGTGGACATCTCCTTTTCTTGCACCACGATTTCTGCTCACGCTCGACAAGATGTCGATCACGACGCTGGAATTCTTGCTCCCGACGATCGAGTTGTTCGGTTTTCCGCTCCAAGTTTTCCTCACGCTGCACCAGCTTTTGCTCTTGCCGCTGCAATTCCAGTTTGGCGCCCTCGGTCTCCTTTTCCATCAGGGCTTTCGTACGATACCAGGCATCTTTGGCTTCAAGTACCGCCTCACGCACCTTCGTTTCCGCTTCCTTTTCTGCTTCACGGAGGATGTGCTGTGCTTGTTGTTCCGCTCCTTGCAACTGACGTCGTGCAAAAACAGAGCGTATCCTATAGCCCAACAGCAGCCCTGCCGCGGCAACAACGATGATGATCCCTACGAGCATCGGGCCACTCAGATTCAAAGTGTTCTCCTTTTTGCGATCCTCTTCGCAATGCCTCTATATACGCAGTAGTCTAGATGGCAGTCAGAGCAGAGCGACAGGCAAATAATCTCCGTCCTCTGTTACCACATAATGCATACAAACATCATACGGCATGCGTGGCACATACGAAACAATTTGCAGGCTGAAACGCTAAGCCACAATAGTGCGTCGTCGCAGGGAATTGACATAAAAACCTATCGTAATATCCTCTCCCAAAGCCCACGCGCCCGCCCTGGCGATCAAATGCCAGCCCAGGAACCAACACGAAGTCAATGTCTGCAGGACTTACAACCGTCCTGGTGCAACGTGGTTCCAGAATACCATACGCCCCGCGTTGCAGCTGTGCCTCATCAGTGCGGCAATTCGACTGCTACCAAAGTACTGCCTCTCACCACCGGCACAACCACCCGCTTACGCTGTTGGCGAGCATGCTCAATAAGCCGCCACGTTTGCACTTCCTGCGCTAGTGCAAGATACACCATACAGGGTCTGACTGCGGCGAAAAGGCGCCAGACACCATGACATGTTCCGCAATAGCCGCACTCTTCTGCAGAATGGCGGAGGCTGAGAGAGCGGCTCGCAGGGAAACAACCCGCCGGCGTAAGCACGTTTTCGTTGTCATAACCTGTAATGTAGGCAAGACAGTCATCTTTACACGATACTGGCTAAAGGAAGACTCTCAAAATAGGGCAAGACA
Organism: uncultured Gammaproteobacteria bacterium; assembly: GCA_963773125.1. GTDB lineage: Bacteria > Tectomicrobia > Entotheonellia > Entotheonellales > Entotheonellaceae > CAVZBC01. The sequence continues at coordinate 32,563 of CAVZBC010000011.1, forward strand.
AGCTTATCGGAGCATAATTAGGTGGGAGGACAATCTTATACGGCGATGAAACACACTGAATGAGCATACCGTTGTTGACACAAGCATCTCTGGACAGAGCAGGAGTTTGCAGGCCATAGTTTCTCTTGCCTGTGATACTCTCCAAAGCCCTGCAAAATCATCAGAGGCTCCCCTGAACACCACCATGGAGGGGCATCTACTCAACTCACACACGCAAAAACAGTCAGCACACTAATGCCCCGTCACACACTACCAGCACACCCACGAGTTCCTGCCTTTCTCCCTCAACTCAGCATGCTTTCATCGTCCGGGAGTTGTCCGAGAGCTGTCGCATCTATGCGGTGCAGCACACCTTTCTCTGCTGCCTTGACGTGCTCATAGATGCATAAGACACCCCAGCTCACTCTGCCTCACTTCTCCATGCACATATGCAAACGATCCGCCATCCTTCCCCTGGGCATCTCCCCCATACCGTACCACCAGAGTTTTGCAACTCATACGCGATACGTCTAAAGCTACTGTACCAAATGCATTGAGCGGACGCAAGGGGGACTCCGAGCGCCCTCCAGGCGCTCGCAGTGGCAGCAAGGGCCAACTTCTGGCCAGGCCTGCCGGTGTGTAGCAGGAGAAGAAAGGGCCGGGCGGAACTGTCTCAGCTGGCGCCCACTGCACGGCAACAGCACGGTTATAGGATACCGATGTGCTGACCGTTATTCAGACTTTCCTACCGCAGCACTCCCTAACTGTTTTTGCACCAGTGCAATGAGGGAATCGGCTTTGGTGTTGAAAAGATGGAAGGATTCTTCGTAGTGATCTTGGAGCTTAAAAAGGTCATCGGCAATGTTTAACGCAGCGAGAATAGCCATGCGATTGAGCGGCATAGTTTTCGTCGTATCGGCGATCGCACGTAGCCTTTCATCGACGTAACTCGCAAGTTTCTGAATATAGGCCGGGGTGGCTTCTCCTGCAGCAACTCGAAACGATTGTCCGAAGATCTCAACCTCGACGTCCTCTGCCATAGTATTTCACCTCTCGCCTACGCCTTCGCTTCATCATCCATGCGTGAGTGCCCTTCAAGCCACTCTATCGTCGACAGCATCTGTTCCAACTTCTGCCGGATAACTCCCCGTTCTTTGAGGAAGGTTTGCAGCACCGTGCGCAGATGCATGAGTTCCTCACGCTCAGGCCGAAAACGCTCGATTTCCTGTTGTTGAGCATGGAGGGCAGCTTTGAGTTGCTTGACATCCTGACTGAGTTGGTGGTTTTCTTCATGCACACGAGCAAACACCTCGACTAAATTCACCACGTGCGCTTCGAGAGTTTCAATTCTTTCCCGGTCCATAGGCAGTCCCTTGGAATAGCAGGATCGCACCTACTATATTTTCGAGGCTATCTCTTGTCAAGACGCGGGGATATCAGCGGTGTCCTCCATACACCCCGCGGGCGCGCAAGGACGAAAAAAAACCGGGCACCCACAGCGCGTGGGCGACCGGTTTGGCAACACTGATACCAGCACACTAATGGAGGTGAGCTTTCGCAAGATCGGCAACTTTTGCAAACGCCTCAGGGTCATGGATAGCCACGTCGGCTAATGCTTTACGATCGAGAACAATATTGGCCCGTTTCAGACCTGCCATAAAACGGCTGTAGGATAACCCATGGAGAGCGCGCCGCCGCATTGATACGCACAATCCACAACTGGCGAAAATTCCGCTTGCGGACTTTACGATCGCGGTAAGCAAATTTCCAACCGCGTTCGACAGTCTCACGCGCCTTACGAAATAACTTACTACGGCCGCCACGATTCCCTTTGGCATGATTTAACAAACGCTTATGGCGTCGCCGTGCGGCTGGGCCACTTGTTGCTCTTGGCATTACGTAATTCCCCACTTGGATGGAGTCTGCAACGGAAGCAGACTCTTACGCCAGGATTAGCCGTCTCATACGTCGAGCGTCAACTGAGGCGACCAGGGCAGGATGACGCAAACCACGTTTCCGCTTCCGCGTCTTTTTCGTCAATATATGCCGCGCATACGCCTGAGAACGTCGAATCTTCCCCGGGCCGTCATCCGGAACCGCTTTGCAGCACTACGGTTTGTCTTCATCTTCGGCATGGAGACAACTCCTACGTCAAGCAAGGACAGACGATTGCATGCGAGGTAGCAAAGACTCTTGGCCAACGCTAGGACGACCGAGGGCTCAGTACCATGGTCATATTGCGACCTTCTTGCCGTGGCGTTTGCTCCATCGCACCAATATCTTGGAGATCCATCGCCACACGGTCCAGCATCTGCCGTCCCAGCTCGGTATGGGCCATCTCACGGCCGCGAAATACCACCGTCACTTTCGTCTTATGTCCATCTTGCAAAAAACGACGCACATGTTGTGTTTTAAACTGATAGTCATGCTCTTCTGTCTTCGGCCGGAGTTTAATTTCTTTAACAGAAATGACTTTCTGCTTCTTTTTTGGCTTGCTGCAGACGCTTGCTTTGCTGGTACTTGTATTTGCCGTAATCCATGATCCGACAACAGGCGGTCTTGCCTCAGGAGCCACCTCAACCAGGTCCAGGCCCTGCTCCTCGGCAAGTTGTATGGCATCCTGCACCGCCATGATGCCTAGCTGCCCACCTTCTTGGCCAATGACGCGCACTTCACGGGCACGAATCATGTCATTAATACGCTGCTGCTTAGATATAGCTCTCACCTCCGACATGAGCCACTACCCAGTAGCCTTACAGTACGTTTTTCCTCCCGAGGGTTTGCCAGAGCAATCGTCAGCTGCCAACCTGTAGTAGGCACGGGCGGTTTTGAACCGCCGACCTCTTGCGCGTCAAGCAAGCGCTCTCCCCCTGAGCTACGTGCCTAGAGAATGGTTGCGGCTGAGGGTACTGCCGTCAGCACCACTTGTCAAGCAAAAAAGAGCCTCTGTCAACTTGCCTGCCTGTAGAGCAAGGCTGGTTGCTGCCGCTTTGTCACCACATCCTCCGTCACCATACACTCGCGTATGTCATTGCGGGACGGCAATTCATACATCGTCTCGAGCATGACTTCTTCGAGGATCGAGCGTAAGCCACGCGCCCCCGTCTTCCGACGCAAGGCCTCTCTGCGCAATAGCCCGCAGGGCCCCATCGGTAAATTTGAGCTTGACCTTCTCGAAGTCAAAATACTTCTGATACTGCCGCACCAGGGCATTTTTAGGCGTCGTCAAAATACGCACAAAGTCATCTTCCGACAGGTCATCCAACGTTGCCACAACCGGTAAGCGCCCAATAAACTCCGGAATTAAGCCATACTTGAGTAAGTCTTCGGGCTGTACTTGCGCCAATAATTCCCCTATGGGTTTTTCTTGACGTGTGCCCAGAGCGGCCTCAAACCCCATGGAACGCTTCCCAACGCGCCGCTCGATAATCTTCTCTAAGCCGTGAAACGCCCCGCCACAGATGAACAGGATATCCGTCGTATCCACCTGGAGAAATTCTTGATGTGGGTGTTTACGCCCCCCCTGCGGCGGCACGCTCGCCATGGTGCCTTCAATGATCTTCAGGAGGGCTTGTTGCACCCCCTCCCCAGACACATCGCGGGTAATCGAGGGATTCTCTGATTTCCGACTGATTTTGTCGATTTCGTCGATATAAATAATCCCCTTCTCGGCGCGTTCGACATCATAGTCGGCCGCCTGTAACAGGCGTAAGATAATATTTTCCACATCCTCCCCGACATACCCCGCCTCCGTTAAGGTGGTGGCATCGGCGATGGTAAACGGCACATCTAGAATACGGGCGAGGGTCTGGGCCAGCAGGGTCTTCCCTGAGCCGGTAGGACCAATAAGCAGGACATTACTCTTCTGGAGCTCTACATCACTCAGATGGACCTTCGATTCAATCCGTTTATAGTGATTATAGACCGCCACCGAAAGAATTTTTTTGGCCTTTGGTCTGCCCGACAATATATTCGTCGAGCTTCTGATTAATTTCTCGTGGCGTCAAGAGTCTCTTAAACGCCTTACTCTTTTCCGCCGCCCCTTCCTCAAGAATGATGTCGTTACACAGTTCGATGCACTCATCGCAGATATAGACGGTCGGTCCTGCGATGAGCTTTTTGACCTCATCCTGCGACTTCCCACAAAACGAACAGCGGAGAATCTCTCCTTGTGACTCTTTCCGCGGCATCGATATTCCCTTTTACCAGCAGCAGAGATGGTCTAAGACCCTATGCCGAGGAGGCACCAGAGGATTTCTCTGGAGTGTCACCAGTTGTTGCCCGCTTGCCATCCCGCGACACAATGACTTCGTCAATCAGCCCATACGTCTTGGCCTCCTGCGGCGTCATGAAACGGTCACGATCCGTATCCTCATTCAATTCTCTCCTTCGGTTGGCCGGTATGATGCACCAGAATATCATTGAGGACACTTTTGATACGCAGGATCTCACGGGCATGAATTTCAATATCGGTCGCTTGTCCTTGTACCCCGCCCAGGGGCTGATGGATGAGAATGGTCGAATGCGGCAGGGCAAAGCGTTTCTCATGCGCCCCTGACTGCCAACAGCAAAGCGCCAGCGCTCGCCGCCATGCCGATGCAAATCGTCGAGACATCAGGTCGAATATATTGCATCGTATCATAAATCGCCAACGCCGCACGTGACCGAGCCTCCTGGACTGTTAATGTAAAAGGCAATGTCCTGCTCGGGATCTTCTGCTTCAAGAAACAAGCAGCTGGGCAATGATCAAATTCGCCACGATATCATTGATGGCAGTGCCAAGGAACACAATGCGGTCTTTCAGCAACCGCGAATAGATATCGTACGCCCGCTCGCCACGATTCGTCTGTTCAACGACCATAGGCACTAGTGCCATATCCCTGTCCTCTCCCTTCTGGAATGCTGCCCTGTATACCCTATGTCTCGGAAGCCGTCGTTTCCTCACTGACTATCTTATCGGTAATCTGGACGTTTGCTAAAATCTTTTCAAAAATTTTTCGCTCGCGTAGATTGGCCTCCAGCGCACTCAGCGAGCCATTCCGTTCCATGGCTTGCTTGAGTGCTTCGGGATTCTGTGCGGCACGGGACGCCAACGTCGTGATCTCCGCCTCGAGCTCCTCTGGAGCCACCGTGATCCCTGCCTCCTCACCAATGTGATGCAGGAGCAATTGCCCACGCACTGCCTCTAAGGCAGGCGCAGCAAACGTCTCACGCAAACTGTCGAGGTCTGATGGATAATCGGCTTCCGTCAACTCACGCCCGGTCTCTTGCCGTTTGTAACGGAGGTATAAACGCAGCATCTGCTCATCGACCAACACGTCCGGAACATCAATGGCATTTTCGGCCACGAGTTTCGTCAAAATATCCCGCTGCAGCACTTCATCAGCTTGCTGCACGACCACTTTTTCCAATTCCCCATGTAACCGCTCACGGAGCGCGGCCATTGTCTCCACATTTTCATAGGCCCGCGCAAAATCGTCGTCCACCTCAGGCAAGACTTTCTTTTTGATCTCGGACGGCCCGCACCTGAAATTCCACCGCTTGCCCAGCAATGGTGGCATCGCGGAAATCTGCCGAGAACTGTACCGGGATCGTCTTCTCCTCTCCCTGGACCATGCCGAGCAGTCCGTGCTCGATCTCTGGCAAGAACCGCCCCGCCCCTACTTCCACCAGCGTATTCGTCCCCTTCGCCTGCGGCAGCGGGCGTCCATGCAGCACAGCCTGTATAATCGACAATGACGAAATCGCCAGATTGCACCGGCCGTCCCGTCACCGTCTCAAGGACGGCATGGCGCTCACGCAGTCCGTCGACCGCCCGCTCCACATCAGCGTCTAAAACAACAGGAATGCGTCGCTCGAACTGCCAGGTGTGATAGTCACCCACCGTAAAGGCCGGGATGACCTGTGTGGTCGCCACAAAACGTAACGGCTGGTCTTTGGTCAACGTCACGTTATCGATGTGTGGCTCACCCACCGAGCGCAGACTCTCTTTCGTGAACGCCTCGGACAACGCTTCGGGAATAAGCTGTCTGGAGCACCTCTTGTTCCACCGACGGGCGATATTGATTTTCCAGAATGCGACGGGGAATTTTTCCCGGACGAAACCCAGGGATTTTCACGCGTCGTTGGAGGTTTTGGTAGACGCGCTCAAGCTCCCGATGCACTCTGTCGGCAGGGATTTCGATCGTCAAGCGCCGTACACAGGTGGCTACTTGCTCCACATCAATTTTCATGCACTCCACCTCTATTCCACAAGGTCCCTACCTGTGAGAGCACCCAGGTGGCTGCCCCGAGACTCGAACTCGGACACCCGCAAGGGTACTGGCTCCTAAGGCCAGCGTGTCTACCAATTCCACCAGGCAGCCGAGTGAGCCGCGAAGGAGTTGAACCTTCAACCCACGGATTAAGAGTCCGTTGCTCTGCCAGTTGAGCTAGCGGCCCAATTCTACACCCACGTCCCACTCTCACCCCTGCGCTCCCGTGATGCCCGCATTGGCTCTGGCTCATACCCGTCGTGCCTTCCTGATGACCAATACAGATGTATGACTCGAGCAGGCACCGCGATAGACGTAACCGGTTGCCAATGATGCGAACACGCTGCAGCGACCAAACTCACAGGAAGGAGAGAAAACACGCACAAGCGTTTTTCCCAGACGTGGAGAGCACAAGACGCCAATTTATAGCATGCCGATCCATGCCTGTCAATGCAACACGAACCGCCGGACACGTTGCTGGAGCATACACGGCAATCGGCTTCTCTCCACAAGTTCTACCGCCGTATTCCACATCTCAAGGAGAGCAACATATATAGCGGCGGCGGATACGACGAATATTCCGGCGCGTTTTCGCCTCATCCACACCACGCAAGCGCCTGCACATGCTGTCCGTTTTATGCCCCGAAATCCTTTCAATCCGGGCCATCTATGCCTCGAATAATAGCCGAATCGCGCGAAGTCTTTCAAGTCCTCGGTGGGGATTATAGATGACCGGCAAGTGGCAGGCTATTCCTAATGAAGTAGGCCGTGTGCAGGAAAAAATCCCAGCAATTTTCACCACAAGGCAGGAATCAGCAGGCGATCAGTTGCTGCAAGTCATTGAAAGATGAGGGTGAGCGATGGGGATTGAACCCACGACCACTGGAGCCACAATCCTGCGTGAGTGCAACACGTCCCAACACCCTCCGACTATCCCCAAGAAAATCAAGCTCCTTCGTCCACTCTATATTGTTTCGTCCACTCTATATTGTAAGGAATAGGGGTGAATCGGGCTTGATTGGAACTGGTTTTCGGACACCACACGGACAGGGTATGATGGAGATATTCTATGTCCCACCTCGACGTTCAACGTGCGCGCGACGCACAAATTCTCGAAGCGGTGCAGGCATACCCCATGCTCGACATCGCGCTGACGCAGGCGCTGGTATCGGGATCATACCGAATCATTGCCCAACGCTTGCACAGCCTCGCAGAGCATGGGGTGATCTATCGCTATCCAGACGGACTCAACCATCTCGTCGGCTACAGTAGTATCCAATTCAGCAAGCGGGACAAGCCGCAGGTGGCCCATCGGCTGATGGCGAGCAAACTGTGGATCACGGCGGATCTTCTGCGAAGGCATCGAGGTCACGGGCCGTCTCTACGACCACCAGGTCAGGCCGAAGATCAACGAGGCGAAGCTGCCCTTGTCGCCAGACGGGTTCGGTATCTTTAACCAAGAGCCGTTCTTTTTAGAATTCTATAGAAATGGCACATCGCTCACTCGACCCATGAGTACGGGGCGCTCCATCCTCGAAAAATGTAGGACGTAGGTTCGTAATGCAGAACGGTTGAAGGAGCTGTTCGAGGTCAACAGATTCCAGGTGTTGATTATTGTTGAAAGTGAGGCGCGGAGAGATCACGCACGCCAGGCGCTGCGGGAGAACGGCGTTGCAAGCGCGGCGTTTCTGATTGCGAGCGAAACGGGCTACGACTATGCAAATCCCAGGACCCTGCTCGCGCCGATCTTCGTAACACCAAAGGGGGGAGTTGCACAGGTTCGTAAATTTATTGAATGAAACCTGCACATTGTGCAGGTTAATTGTAGTGAAGCCTGCTTTGACTATCATTTGAAGAAGAAAATAATTGTAGAGTGCGCGGGTGTGCGGCACTCTACACACTCCGTTCGAGATGCGTTGTCGCTATTGTTCGAGGTTCGTTGTCATTAGCATTCCCGATACAAGGAAAGCCTACATTTGGGGAGGGCGATGCTTTACTATTTTAACGTGAGTTCGGGATAAGTGAAGGCCATTGACAAAACAGTGGAACCCTCCCATGTTGTTGGTTCAGCCACGAATCAACATCACCACAAGAGGGTTCCTATGCGCGAGCTGCAGCTCATTGCTATGTTCTGCGATATCGACGATTTCTGCAAGGCGTTTGACCCGATGTATACTCGACACCTCCTCCAGACCGGCCAGCGCCACCGCCAGCGACAGACCACACTGGCCCTGAGCGAGGTCATGACGCTGCTTGTCTCCTTCCATTGTAGTCACTACCGGACGTTCAAACATTACTATACGGAGTATGTGGAGCCCCAGCTGCGGCGGTATTTTCCGCCGCTGGTGAGTTACACCCGCTTTGTGGAGCGGATGCCCCAAGCGCTGGTCCCCTTGTGGTGTTCTCTGCATACCCGGAAAGGCCCATGCACAGGTATTGCGTTCATCGACTCGACCCCAGTGGCCGGTGTGTCATAACCGCCGGATTGCTACCCACAAGGTCTTCCAGGGCTGGGCGACCCGGGGCAAGACGTCGCTGGGCTGGTTCTATGGCTTCAAACTGCCTCTCATCGTCAATGACGAAGGGGAGCTCCTCGCGTTTCAACTCACGCCAGGCCATGTCGACGACCGCAGACCCGTGCCCCCACCTCACCACAGGACTCTTTGGCCAGCTCTTTGGGGAGCGGGGGTATATCTCGCAAGCGTTGCACGACGCATTGTGGGGCCAGGGTCTCGCGTTATTGACCCGGGGCCGCCGGAACATGAAAAATCGCCTCATGCGGCTGTGGGACAAACTCCTGCTCCGCAAACGAGCACTCATCGAGACCATCAATGATCAATGAAAGAATATCAGCCAAATCGAGCACACCAGGCATCGCAGTGGGACAGGATGCATGGTCCATCTTATGGCGGCTCTCATTGCCGATAGTTACCAGCCAAAGAAGCCCGCCCTGGGGCGCAGGCGCGATCCCACGCTACCGATGCTTACTGTGTAGTTAACCCGAACTCACGTTGTATTAAATAAGCTTCGGCCTTTCCTCAGTCCGCAGATTCAATCCGTTTTATGCCAACGGTCAAAGCTGGATATGCGCTCAGTCATTGAAAACAAACTTATCCTCTTATGTGATCTTTCGTCAGGAGAGCTCGGCGAAGCAGAGAGCAAGATCCTTGGTGGGCTGTTATTTGGAAAACTCTTCTGGACGGCGATGGCATTACAGCGCAAAAACCCGACACACTATGTGTTCTACGATAAAGCAGAAGCAGCAAATGAGTTAATGGCTGCGGCGCTCAGTCAGGCGCGAAAACATTTTTTAGTACTCACGCTTGCGAATCAATACGCCTCACAATATGAAAAGACTGTATTGGACAGTTTAAGTGCGAACGCTTCCCACAAAATCGTATTTCGTGTGTCTGCGGATGATGCCGAAAAGCTCGAACGGGTGTCAAGCCCCAAATAGCGCGACCAGTTTCAAGGTTAGGCATACTCATGCAGCGTTTTGAGATTGGCGGCTGTATTGCGCCGCGAATGCCTTGGGGGTCAGCCCATCAAGGGCGCCATGCGGTCGTTCGTCGTTGTCCTCCTCTCGCCAGGTATTGACAAGGCGTCTGGCCTCCTGGACCGAAGCACACAGCCAGCGATGCAGGCAGCCCTCACGAAAGACCCCGGTACAACTCTCGTGATGCCCGTTCTGCCACGGACTGCCCGGCTCAATGACGTGGGTCTCGACATGATGCGCTCGCAGCCCGGTCGTGACCTGCGGCGCAATAAACTCCGGACCATTGTCACTCTTCACATAGCCTGGTGCACCACGTTGGGCCACCAGTTGCTGGAGCATATGGATCACATCGCCTGCCGTGATCGACCGCGCGCACTCCATGGTCAGGCCCTCACGGGTGTACTCATCCAGCACCATCAGGCCTTGCAGCCGCCGCCCGTCGAGCGTCTCGTCGTGGACGAAATCGTAGCTCCAGACAGGATTGGGGTACTCTGCCCGGGGCGGCGGCGGCGTACTCGTCCCCACATAGTCGGGC
>CAVZBC010000012.1:0-35698 GCA_963773125.1 uncultured Gammaproteobacteria bacterium
GGCGACCTGTCGTTCGAGTTCGCCGCCGGTGTCGGCGAAGGCGGAACACTGCGCGGCCCTTTCGTGCAGGGGCCGCCGGCAGAACGATTCGTCTACCTTCGCGTCGGCGCGGCGGCGGGGCAGACAGCGTCACCGTGGAGCCGCCGGGTCAAGGTGCCGCTCGCAGGCATTTCGCGCGATGCCGTCGAACGCGCACAGGCCGGCGCACACGTGATCGAAGCGCGCGTCCCGGGAACCGGGAGGGACGGCACGCCCGCCTGCGCGACCGTCAAGGACTTCGACGGCTGGAAGCTGCGGCCGTGGAAGTAACCGCCGCCGCTCGCGGCACCATCTGCATCGTCGAGCTCAACACGCCCGACATGGAGCACGCCGGCGGCTACTACGCCGACATCTTCGACTGGAAGACGGTCGAGGCGCTGGCCGTCTCGGACTATGGCTTCTTCCAGCAGCAGGACAAAACGGTCGCCTCGCTTCGCCGGATTGCCGATGGTGACTCGTTCTGGCTTCCGTACATTCTCGTCGACGATGCGCAGCGGATGCTGGCGCAGGCGGCGGACCTTGGCGCGCGTCTTCATGCTGACGTGACCGAGATTGCCGGCGTGGCGCGAACGGCGGTCGTCGAAGATCCGGCCGGCGGGGTGATCGGCTTCTGGGAGCCGCGGGGCCACAATGGCGCCGAGCTGACCGCTGTGAACGGATCGCTCTGGTGGAACGAGTTGCTGACGCCCGACGTCGATGCCGCGCGCGATTTCTACGCGCGGCTCCTCGGGTGGACTGCCGTCGACTCGCAGATGCGCGATGGTCCGTACGCGGTGTTCGAATACGACGCGCGATCGATGGCGGGCCTCTCTCAGGCGCCGGCGCGGGGGGACGAGCAGCGCTGGCGGCCGATCTTCTCGGTGAGCGACTGCCGCGCGGTCGTCGATCGCGCCGAAGAGCTCGGGGGCGAGATCGAGCACGCCGTCCAGACCATCGGGCGCGTCGGCACGCTTGGCGTCATGAGAGATCCTGGCGGCGCTGTCTTCGCCGTCGTCCAGCCAGCCAACCGTTCGGTTTAGCCGCCAGACCAAACTCACGATAGAGAGGCACGCACGCGAGACAACGTTGCGTGCGCGTGTCGCGTTAGTCCCGCCGCTGCATCACGTTCCACCAGTTGTGTCCGAGCAGGGAGCGCCGGCGGAGACGGCCAAGATGTTGGCCGTTGCCAGGCGATAGGCGTTGGGGTTGGACGTTAGCGGCGTTGGCAAGAGCGTCTTGCCGCTCACAAGACTCACTACCTAACGCCGCCAACGCCTATCGCCCAACGCCCAGCGCCTGCACGGCTCTTTACAGCTTTGGAAAGCCAGCCTCTTAGCCGCAGGGCAGCTTCCTGACCGAGAAAAGTCGTCGCACGAAGCACCTTTGTGCTGCGCGATTGACGATCTAGCAACAATGCCGCGCGGTATTCGCCTTGCTCAGCAGTTCGTTTTGCAGACCATGCTGATGAATAGGCGCAAATTACAATTTCTGTTCGCGATCCCGATCGCGATCTTCTTTGTATTCGTCCCGCGCGATGCCGCTGCGCAGAACACGCCGTGCAGCTTCTCGGGTAGCACGCAGACGTGTACCGGCATCCAGACCAACGGCGTCGTCGCTCAGCCGACGTTTACGACCCTCAACGTCAATACCCTGAGTGGCCCGATCGAGTTCCAGCCGTTCTTTGGTTGGGGCATCGAGAATCGAAACACCAGCGGTCTGTCGATTTCCATCGCTGCGGGGACGGCGGCCAGTCCGGTCACGATCAACCCGTTCTTTCTCCTTGGGGCCGGCGGCATCGTCGGTTCGAGCTTCGGCGTGCGTGGCGCGGACGGACGCGACGCCGATATCGACGACAGCTCCACTGACGGACAGCCCGGCTCGCCGGGCGGCGTCGTCGGGATCGGCGCGAACGGCAACATCACCACGTACTTCAGCAACGCCCCGGGAATCTTCGGCCACAGTCTCGGCGGCTATGGCGGGCAGGGCGGCGACGCCGGCTTCGCGCGCAACTCCAAAGCGGGCGGCCACGGTGGCGCCGGCGGCTGGGTCGTGATCGGCGGTTCGGGGCAGATTACGACGTGGGGTGAGAAGAGCGTTGGCATCTTCGCGTTGAGTGAAGGCGGCAACGGCGGCGGCGGCGGCTCCGGCTCGACGACCAACAGCGCCGACGATGGCAGGCCCGGCGGCAAGGGCGGGCCGGCATGGGTGGTCACCGCGCACAACATCGAAACGCATGGAAAGGACGCCTACGGCATCTGGGGAAAAGCTCTTGGCGGAGTCGCGGGAGGCGGTGGCAGCGGCGGCTGGACCGGAACCGATTCCGGTGACGGCGGCACCGGCAGCGTCGGCGGCACCGTGATGATCATCTCGAGCGGGCTGATCAAGACGTTCGGCGAGGGCGCGATCGGCATCTACGGCGAGAGCATCGGCGGCTTCGGCGGCAGCGGCGGCGACGGCACGAGCATCTTCCACTCCGCCGGCGGCAGCGGCGCGAGCGCCGGGAGCGGCGACACCGTCACGGTGACGAACAACGGCACGATCGTCACGGAGGGCGCGCGGGCGCACGGGATCTTCGCGCAGAGCGTCGGCGGCGGCGGCGGCAAGGGCGGCAGCGGCGGCGGCGCGATCTCGAGCCTTGGCGGCGGCGGATTCGACCGGCGGCGACGGCGGCCTGGTCACCGTCACGAACAACGGCAGCATCACCGCGACCGGCCTCGGCGCTCGCGGCATCTACGCGCAGAGCCTGGGCGGCGGCGGCGGCGATGGCGGCGACTCCTCGGGTATCGCCGCGTTCGGCGGCAGCGGCAGCGCGACGAGCGACGGCAAGGCCGTTCAGGTCAGGAACAACGGCAACATCATTTCGTCCGACAGCGCCATCTTCGCGCAGAGCCTGGGCGGCGGCGGCGGCAATGGCGGATCGAGCACCGGGTGGTTCTCGATGGGCGGCAGCGGCGGCAGCGGCGGCGACGCCGATCGCGTGACGGTGTCGAGCCACGGCAATCTCACGACCTTCGAGAACAACGCCAACGCCATCTTCGCGCAGAGCCTGGGTGGAGGCGGCGGCAACGGCGGCAACAGCACGGCGGTCGGCGCATTCGTCGCGGTCGCGGTCGGCGGGTCGGGCGAGAAGGGCGGCTTCGGCTCGAGCGTGCAGGTCGGCTTCAGCAGTCCCTTCGTTCCGGATCCCGTCACCGGATCGCTGACGACGTGGGGCATGAACGCCAACGGCATCCTCGCGCAGAGCGTGGGCGGCGGCGGCGGCAACGGCGGATTCGCTGTGTCGGCGGCGGTCGGAATCGGCGGCGCCGCGGCGCTCGGCCTCGGCGGCAAAGGTGGCGGCGGCAACAACGCGGCCGATGTTCAGTTGCTGTTCGGCAATGCGTCGAGCCAGATCGTGACGTTCGGCGAGAACTCGAACGGCATCTTCGCGCAGAGCGTGGGCGGCGGCGGCGGCACCGGCGGGATGTCAATCGCCGCGGCGGTCAGCAACAAGTTCACGGCGGCCATTGCCCTCGGCGGCGACGGCGGCACGGGCGGGCACGGCAGCGTTGTCTTTGTCGGCTCGGCGGCGAATCCAATCCTCGGCAACATCCTCACATTCGGCAACAGCGCGAGCGGCATCCTGGCGCAGAGCGTGGGCGGCGGCGGCGGCAAGGGCGGTGTGGCCATTGCGGGCAGCGCCAGCCTCAAGGGCGTCAACTTCGCGATGGGCGGATCGGGTTTGGGCGGCGGGAACGCGTCGTTTACGAGCGTCACCAACGGTGCCTTCATTCAGACGACCGGGACCGACTCGCACGGCATCTTCGCGCAGAGCGTCGGCGGCGGCGGCGGTGGTGGCGGCTTCGCGATCGCCGCGGGCGTCGCGCTCGAAGGCAGCATCAACGTCGGCCTGGGCGGCAGTGCAGGCCCTGGCGGTAACGGCGGCACCGTGGTGCTGCAGAACAACGCGACCAGCTCGGTCAACACCTGGGGCAATCACTCCAACGGCCTGTTCGCGCAGAGCGTCGGCGGCGGTGGCGGGGACGGCGGCTTCGCGATTGCCGGCGGCGTGGGGCAGGGCACGACCGCGACGTTCGGCATCGGCGGCTCGGGTGCCGCGGGCGGCTTCGGCAGCAACGTCCAGCTCACGAACAACGGCCTCATCACGACGCACGGCGAGATCTCGCACGGCATCTTCGCGCAGAGCCAGGGTGGCGGCGGCGGCTCCGGCGGCTTTGCCCTGGCGGGAACGATCTCCACCGGCAATCAGGTGGCGTTCACCCTCGGCGGAAGCAGCGGCAGCGGCGGCGCAGCTTCGACAGTCAACGTCACGAACACCGGCAGCATCGTCACCGGTGACAACGACGGATCGGGCAAGGGCTCGTACGGCATCTCGGCGCAGAGCGTCGGCGGCGGTGGTGGCTCGGGCGGCTTCGCGGGCTCGTTCACGGCACTTGTTGGCGGCGGCAGCAACACCGCGGTGTCGCTCGGCATCGGCGGCGACGGCTCCGGTGGCGGCGCGGCGAGCACGGTGACCGTCAACAACTCCGGCTCGATCCTGACGCAGGCAGATGCCTCCGTCGGCATCTTCGCGCAGGCGATTGGCGGCGGCGGCGGCGACGGCGGCTTCGCGCTCGCGTTCTCGCTCTCGACCCAGCAGCAGGGCAAGAACGCGTCGCTGACGCTTGGCGGCAAGGGCGGCGTGGCGTCGGATGGCGCAACGGTCTCCGTCACCAACAGCAACACCATCGTCACCGTCGGCAACAACTCGCAGGGCATTCAGGCGCAGAGCGTGGGCGGCGGCGGCGGCAACGGCGGCTTCGCGGCGAGCGTCGCGCTCGGCACCGGCAACGAGGCCAAGTCGCTGTCGGCGGCGATCGGCGGCACCGGCGGCGCCGCCGGCGACGGCAAAGACGTCTGGGTGACCAACAACGCCGTCATCAACACCAGCGGCGACGATTCCTCCGCGATTCTTGCGCAGAGCATCGGCAAGGGCGGCGGCAACGGCGGCTTCAGCTTCGCCGGCTCGCTGGCCGGCACCTCGGGCAAGACCGCCTCGTTGACCATCGGCGGTTTCGGCGGCGGCGGCGGCAAGGGCGACGCCGTGAACATCTTCGGCGGTCCCAACAACCAGCTGACGACCTTCGGCGATCGCTCACACGGCGTCGAAGCGGAGAGCATCGGCGGCGGCGGCGGCAACGGCGGCTTCGCGATTTCGGGCGCTGTCGGCATCGGCGGCAACGATCCGAACAAGCCGTCGACCACCCTCGCGCTCGCGCTCGGCGGTCAAGGCGGCTTCGGGAACACAGGCGGCACCGTCAACGTCGGCAAGATGAACCAGGTACTTCACCGGCACCATCACCACGTGGGACAGGAGGCCGTTGGCATCCTCGCGCAGAGTGTCGGCACGCCCCGCCGTGTGTGCAAACTGGGGAACTCTGGGTGTGCCAGCATATACTGCATACGGCCAATAAGCGCCTCAATTTCTATCGGCATGAGTAAATCGCCGAAAGAGCGAGCCAGGCCATGGCAGGCCTCGATCTCATGGCACACGCGCCGCACATCTGACAGCAGCGCTTTTGGGATGGGTTCTCCCCCAAAATCCCAGATCACCGTCCGCAGCTTCGGATGCGGGTGGAAGGTTAACCCATGATCGATCCCCCAGATATGGCCGTCTTCTCCACGGATACAATGCCCTGCCTTGCGGTCAGTATTATTGGCGATCATGTCAAAGGCCGCCATCATCTGCACCTCACGCCCATGCCGCTCCCGTAAGGTAAAGTAATCGGCATCTTCCTGACGGTGGTGCACATAGAGCTGCACCGTACCAATACCCTTCGGTCCCTGGCGAATCACCGTGGGGGGGACAAGCTGCCATGCCAGCGCTTCGCTCAACAGGAACGCCGCATATTCCCGTTTATACAGCGTCCCATCTGGAAAATCCCATAATGGCGCCTCCCCGCGACGCGGCTTATACACCCCGAGCATGGGGAGGCCCTGCTCGACATCCATGGTCACCAGGAAAGTGTAGTTGGACCCCCAGGGAATGAGTTCACACTCTAGAATACGGCCACAGGTGACGAACTCACAGAGAGCCTCGGTTGCATACGTCCGATGATCCGGTTTGAAAAACGTTCCTGTCTTGGGAAATTGCCCCCTGGGCACTGCCCTGCTCCTATAGGTCAGTCAGTTCTGCTTCGGCGTAGATTTCTTCTGCTCGGGCTACTGCAGCACCAGCGGCGTGTTTGTGTCCTAGACGGGACAGAATGCGCTCAAAGGCATGCAGGGCATGCAAAATGTTCCGAGGTGTGGCGGTCACCCCCATGTGACCGATGCGTACTGTGGTCTCACGAT
This sequence comes from uncultured Gammaproteobacteria bacterium, assembly GCA_963773125.1. GTDB lineage: Bacteria > Tectomicrobia > Entotheonellia > Entotheonellales > Entotheonellaceae > CAVZBC01. Next base: position 6,352 of record CAVZBC010000012.1, read on the forward strand.
AGTCCGCGATACCAGGCAGGGTTGCCAGGCCATGATCCTGACGCAAATGCCGCAAAAAGTCGCTTGACGCGATACCCCCTGGCAGCGGCACACAGGTTACCGTCGGCGAGGCCACCTGTGGATGGGCGAGCGGGCGCAGATCAAGCGCCTGAATACCTTCACGGAAAGCCCGGGCATTCACCTGATGACGGGCAAAGCGCGCCGGTAGCCCTTCCTCAAGGACCATGCTCAGGGCCTCATGGAGGGCGTAGAAGAGATGCACCGCCGAAAACACCCCCTGGGGTCGTTTCATGGTGCGGCCCCCTGTGGCCGCGGCATCTGGCTGTGCTTTCCAGGTGAGCAGATTGCCATAAATACTGCCACAAGGCGTCTGGCGCTGTTCCATCACCTCCCAGGCCCGTGGACTTACCGCCACATAGGCATGGCCAATCGGCGCCCCAATGGCTTTATGGTTGCACCCCACCACCAGGTCAACCCCCCAGCCATCCGTCGGCAGATCGGCTCCAGCGAGCGATGAAATGGCATCTAAGAGAAACAATGCCCCATGTGCATGCGCCAGCCGGGCCACTTCACCCGCCTGATATACGGCGCCAGTCGACGTTTCATTGTGTACCATGGTGACGAGCTTGTAAGTGCCACCGGCAAGCTTCTGCGCAAAGGCGTCGAGGTCAATCGGCTCTCCCCACGGGACGTGGAACGCCTCAGCCTTGCCACCGAGGCCATTGGCAATACGGATGGCCAATTCCCCAAAATATCCAGTGACAATGGTTAAAGTCCGATCGCCGGGTTCAAGCACGCTCGTAATCGCACTCTCCAGGCCGCTACGACCAGAACCGGGCAACGGGATCACCTGGTTCGTAGTCTGAAACACTTGCGCCAGCATATCGAGCGTTTGCTCGTAAAACTCCTGAAATTCTTCAAAGACCGGGCAGGCGGCAGGCCGCATCATGGCACGGATTACCCGATCAGCAAGTTCATTCGGCCCGGGGCATATGAGAATATCTTCAGTCTGCATACTTTCCTCCGACGCTGATAAGCGCGAGCACACTCAGCACATTATGGCGACCGCCGCGGCATCTCGCGACAGCAAAGCATAACAAAGTTTCCAGGGCCCAGGCAATAACCGAGATGCCAGTACCGTAGTCCGTGTCATTTCTCTCGAGCACTCGCTGGACTCACAGGACGAGCACGAGGCGTGCCGGGTCAGCCAGATAGGCCATCAGCTCGTTGAGAAAACGCTGTGCGGTCGCCCCATCAAGGGCACGATGATCAAAGGTGAGCGATAACGGTAAAATGGTCCGGATCGCCACGCCACCGTCGTGCACCACAGGCTTCTGGAGCAGCTTTCCTACCCCGAGAATGGCGACTTGCGGCATATGCAACATGGGCGTGGCAAAAATGCCGCCGATGGCCCCGTAGTTGCTAATGGTAAAGCTGCCACCACGCAGATCAGCCAGCGCCAGACGCCGGGCTCGCGCCAGTTCGGTGAGACGCTGGAGCTCAGACGCCACGGTCAGAATATCTTTCTGGTCGACATCTTTCATCACTGGCACGATCAAGCCGTCGGCTGTGTCAGTGGCGATGCCAAGATGGTAGTAGCGTTTGAGGAGGAGATGGTGCTGATCGTCAGCCAGAGTCGCATTCAACTGCGGATGCTGACGCAGCGCCGCCACAACCGCTTTCATGAGGAACGGCAGTAAGGTCACCTGTACACCCTGAGACGCTGCGACCTCTTTGCTGCGCTGGCGCAAGGCAGCCAGGTCAGTGACATCCACCTCGTCGGTCGTTGTCACAGGCACCGCCGTCGTGGCAGCCCGCACCATCGCTGCGGCGATGGTGCGACGCAGGGCAGGTAAGACCAGCAGTTCCACCGGGCCATGCTCATCCCGCTCCGTGGCGGGCAGCGCCTCGGCACGGAGACAGGGCCGGCGTGGCAGCCGTGGCGGACGATCCTGCTGCCTGTAACACATCTTCACGGCGAATGCGGCCACGCGGACCAGTAGGCGTGACACGTTGGAGATCAACTCCGAGTTCACGCGCTAATTTGCGCACAGAGGGGATCGCCAGGATACGCCCGAGTGCAGTAGAGGTCTCCTCGGCTCGCCTGGCCTCAGGAGGTGGAGGGAGTTCCCTCGAGGTCTCTGTCAGAGAGCCCACCACCGACACGGAAGAGGCAGGCACAGTCCTCTGCGGCGCAGGTGTCCGGGCAGGGGCTGGCTCATCAGCGTCGCCGATTACCACCAGTACGTCACCAACGCGGATTTTCTCCCCCTCCCCTCCCCCCAGCCGCAAGACTGTCCCGGCACGCGGCGCAGGAATCTCCACGACGGCCTTATCCGTTTCCACCTCCACGAGCGGCTGATCCGACCGCACCACCTCTCCTTCTTTGACCAGCCAGCGCACGATCTCTCCCTCGGCGATGCCTTCACCAACATCCGGGAAGCGAAATTCTAGCACCATCACACCCTCAAGCCTCTCATTACCTGGAATAGACACACCAGTCTGTCTGGCCCCTTAAAATGCCAGGACACGGCGCACAGCAGCAATAATGCGTTCGGAATTGGGCAGGTAGTATTTTTCCAGCTGCGGCAACGGAAATACCGTATCAAACCCCGTCACACGCTCAACCGGAGCCTCGAGAGACAACAAGGCTTTTTCGTTGATCTGCGCCACGATTTCCGCCCCCAGGCCGCAGGTCCGTGGGGCTTCGTGCACCACCACGGCCCGACCGGTTTTTTCGACGGAGCGGATAATGGCCGGCACGTCCATTGGTGACAGCGTACGGAGATCGAGGATCTCCAGGCGTATCCCCTCGTCACCGAGTTGCTCTGCTGCCTGCAGGACTTCGTGCAACATTGAGCCCCAGGCGATTACCGTCACATCGCTCCCCTCCTGCACCAGGCGCGCTTCGCCCAGTGGCACAGTGTACAGCTCCTCAGGAATTTCCTGGCGCACGGCGCGGTAGATGCGTTCGGGTTCCAGGAAGATCACCGGTTCTGGACTACGGATGGCGCTAATAAGCAATCCCTTGGCGTCGTAGGGAGTGGCCGGCACGACCACTTGAATGCCAGGCGTGTGCACCAGAATCGCTTCGGCGCTCTCTGAATGATGCTCAGGCGGATGAATACCACCGCCATAGGGCACACGGATGACCAGCGGACAGCTAAACCGACCGCGTGAACGGTTCCGCATGCGTCCGAGATGATTGCTAATCTGGTCAAAGGCCGGATAGAGAAAGCTCATGAACTGCATCTCAGCCACTGGCCGGAGGCCGGCAATGGCCATGCCGATCGCCATCCCGACAATGCCCGACTCGGCAATGGGGGTGTCCATGACGCGCTCCTGGCCATACAGCTGCTGCAGTCCTTCGGTGACGCGGAATACCCCCCCTTCCTTGCCAATATCCTGGCCCAGGAGAATCACCCGGTCGTCGGCAGCCATCTCCAGTCGCAGGGCAGCAGTGATGGCTTCGAGCAAGGTGTATTTTTCCATACCCTACCCTTTCTGCTGCAACGACGCCAGGAGCGCCGCCTCCTGGTCGCGGAGCTGCGGCGTCATGGTCGCATACATAGAGCGAAACATGTCCTGTGGCGGCGGTGGCGCCACTGCTGCAGCCTCGGCCATGGCCTGTTCCACCTCGGTCGTACACGCCTCGACGAGCTGCTCTTCCCACGCCTCGGACCATTGCCCGCGACTGTGCAGATACCTCTGGACCCGCAGCAGGGGATCGCGTGGACGCCATTCCTCAAGCTCCGCCTCGTCACGATATTTTGTTGGGTCGTCGGCTGTGGTATGTGGCGCCATACGGTAGGTATAGGCTTCGATCAGCGTCGGTCCGTGCCCACGGCGGGCCCGTTCCACCGCCTCCCGGGTCACGGCATAGACCGCGAAAATATCGTTGCCATCCACGAGGATGCCTGGAAACCCATACGCCAGGGCCTTCTGGGCAATAGTCGCCGAGGCGGTCTGCTGGTGACGCGGCACGGAGATGGCATACTGATTGTTCTGACAGAAAAAGACACACGGCACGCTAAACACCCCGGCCAGATTGAACGCCTCATGCACATCCCCCTCAGAGGTGGCTCCGTCGCCAAAATACGTGATCGCAATGCTATCCTCACGCCGGTATTTACTGGCATAGGCCAGGCCCACGGCGTGCAGGGGATGGGAGCCAACGGGAATGGAGATGGGCAGCACCCGCACCCCTTCGGGCATATGACTGCCAAACTCGTTGCCCATCCAGTAGAGGGAGAGGAGCTGCAGCGGCACGCCATGCAACCACATGGCGCCGGTTTCGCGATACGACGTCACCATCCAGTCCTGCGGCTGCAAAGGATAGGTGCTGGCGACCAGGCTGGCTTCCTGCCCTTCCATCTGGGCGTAGGTGCCCAGGCGTCCCTGCCGCTGGAGGGAAACGGCCTTGCGGTCGTAGAGGCGCAGTAGCAGCATCTGCCGATACATCTGGCGCACTTGCTGATCATCGAGCGGTGGTCGTAACGTCTCATTGCAGGTGCCATCGGGCGTCAGGATGCAGACCATGTCGCCTTTGAGTGGATCGTAGGTGTCGAAAAACATGCGCGATTCTCCTGTGCACAGCGCCAGGCAAAGGCAAACCCTCCCTGCGCCCCTTGTCACAGAGAGGCAGGATGTCGGGGAGCCATTGTAGGGGAAAATCCACGCCCTTTCAAACGGTATGTGTCCCTGCCTACCCTCTATAAAAGGCGGGAAGGAATCATTGCAGTGTCCGTACGCTACAAGATGCCATAGAACTGCGGAAGATGCCAGCAGAGGGCTTGACTTCTGCCGCCGGGGGAGACTAGTATGCCTGCGCTTTCGGTTGTCACAACACGCCTACAGACAGACTATGAAGGGATGACATATGGCCACGCATCATATTGCCGTTATTGCCGGGGACGGTATCGGGCAAGAAGTCATGCCGGAAGGCATCAAAGCCCTCCGCACCCTGCAGGACATCGTGCCAGGCTTACAGCTCGAGTTCGAGGCCTTTCCCTGGGGCAGCGAATACTACCTGCAACACACGGCCATGATGCCCGACAGCGCGCTGAAGACGCTGGCCGCATTCGACGCCATCTATTTTGGCGCCGTTGGCGACCCGCAGCGTGTTCCTGACCACATTACGCTCAATGGCCTTATTCTCCCCATCCGCAAGAGTTTTCAGCAGTATGCCTGTATTCGCCCCGTCAAGTTGCTGCCTGGAGCGCCGTGCCCGCTGGCTGGCAAAACCCCTGCAGACATTGACTTTGCCGTGGTCCGCGAGAATACCGAAGGGGAATACTCCGATGCCGGGGGGTGGGTGCACCGGGGCACGCCACATGAGCTGGCCATTCAGACGGCGGTGTTTACGCGCACCGGCTGCGAGCGCATCATGCGCTTTGCCTTTGAACTGGCACGCCAGCGCAATAAGAAAAAACACGTCACCTCGGTAACCAAGTCAAACGCGCAAAAGTACGGCATGGTATTTTGGGATGCCATCTTTAGCGAGGTCGCAGCCGACTATCCCGACATTGCAACAAATGCCAACCTCGTCGATGCCGCGGCGATGAATTTTATTCGGCGGCCCGAAGCCTTTGACGTCGTTGTCGCCTCCAACCTCTTCGCCGATATCCTGACCGATCTTGGTGCCGTCATCATGGGCGGCATGGGTTTTGCCCCGAGCGCCAATCTGAACCCCGAGCGCACCTATCCGTCGATGTTCGAATCCGTGCACGGTTCGGCCCCGGACATCAAAGGTCAGGGGATCGCCAATCCCCTGGCGACAATCTGGGCCGGACAGATGATGCTCGACTTCCTCGGCGAGCAGGACGCCGCCGAGCGCCTGCTGCAGGCGCTGGCAACCCACGTCCAGGGCGGCAAAGTGTGCACGCCCGACCTCGGCGGCTCGAGCTCTACCAGCGAAGTGGGCGATCATCTGTGCGCCGTGCTGCGACAACAGGCGGCGTAACTAGGAGTGCACCACCTCTGACCGCAGACGGTTTTGCTGCAGATGAGCGGTGTACATGCCGCCTCGCGACCTCACTCCATGACCACTGGCACTTGTGCGCCTCGCAACGTCCCGTCCCCCTCCTGACGCACGACCACGTTACAGTGCCACGCGGTGTCGTCCTTGTCAGGGAAGTCTTCGCGGTAGTGCGTGCCACGGCTCTCCTGGCGCGTCAAGGCTGCCAGGGCAATCGCCTCGGCGGTGCGGCAGAGATTGTCCAATTCCAGGCATTTCACCAGCATAGCCGGACGCTCACCAGCATAGGCCCGGGCCTGGGCAGTCAGCGTGCGGATGGTCTGCAGAGCACACTGTAAAGCCGTGGCATGCCGCACGACACCCACGTGTTCCCACATCTCCTGGCGCAGGGTTTTGGTGACGCTCTTGTAGTCCGGGGAGCCAGCGCCCTGACCTGCCCGCTGTGCCAGCCTCTGTATGCCCTCCTGCGACAGAGCTGCCACCGCAGGTGGCGTGACAGCCAGGGACCTGGCATGCCCTGCAGCGTGTTCGCCAGCCCGTTTGCCAAACACGTAACACTCCGTGAAGGCATTATTGGCCAGCCGATTGGCCCCATGACAGCCCCCCGCGGCCTCGCCCACGGCATACAGGCCAGGCAGCGTCGTGGCGCCCCAGGCGTCGGTGCGAATGCCGCCGCAGAAGAAGTGCGCCTCCGGCCGTACCAGGAACTGCGCGGTGCGATAGTCAACGTTTTTGATGTCGGCTATATGCGCCATGTCAGGGGCGTAGCGGCGGAAGTCGGCTTCGCTGATGTCCGCCAGAGACATAATCACGGCGTCGTCATTCACCCCACGTCCAGCGGCGATCTCGCGGAAAATAGCCCGGGAGCGCACATCGCGCGTGACATTTTCTGTCCCTTGTGGCAAAGCAGCCATGAAGCGCTCGCCCAGGGTGTTGTACAGCTTGGCGCCGAGCGGGAACAGCGTCGGCGAGGCGAGCAGCCGTGTCACTGGCCAGCGCAAGGATACGGGGTAGTACTGCACGAACTCCATGTCGACCAGCTCCACGCCAGCACGCAGTGCCATGGCCAGACCGTCGCCCGTCACACCACTGACGTTGGTGGTCTGGGCATAGACTTCGGCACCCCCACCAGTCGCAAGGATAGTAGCGTGCGCGCGCACGATGTAGATGTCCCCGCTGTGACGGTGCACACCCACCGCCCCATAGCAGCGGCCATTGTCGACGAGGAGTTCATGCAGCATGAGGTGGTCGAGCACGGCAATGCCACGTTGATCCACCTGGTGGCGCACTGGCCGCGCCACCTCGGTGGCGATGTTTTTCACAGTATAGCAACCGCGCGCATGGCTATGTCCGGCAGAAGGTTGTGTTTCAATGTGACTGTTCTGGGTCAGGAATGGCACACCCCAGGACACCAACTCCTCGATGCGGGCGCAGGCCTCTGCGCTCAAGGCCCGCACCATGGGGTGATGATTGACGTACTCGCCGCCTTTGAGCACATCGGCGACGAAGATCTCTGGTGTATCCTCAGGGCGAAACGGTGCCGAGTGTCCTGAACGGGCAATGACCGTATTGCCACTGTACCCCGGTGTTTGCTTTGAGACGATGACTGTCCTGGCCCCGGCATCGTGTGCGGCGATGGCCGCACGCATCGCCGCTGCCCCCCCGCCAATGACCGCCACCTCGCACTGTACCTCCTGCTGTACCACGGCTCCTCCTCTCCACGCTGGCATGACTCTCTAGTGCGGGACACTATACGCTTCCCGCCGGAGCCTGTCTACCGCCAGCGACTGTTCCTGCCTTTGCGAACGTGGAGAGAGGGGAAGTAGGGGGAGCGAGATGTCTTGCCGTCTCAGAACAGCCAGATCGAGGCGTGCAGGCCCATGATCACCAGGTAGACGGCGGTAAGCACGTGGAGCACCAGGTAGGCGAGCGGAAATTGCTGCAGGACGCTGAGGGTCCAGGAGCCAAGGCACGTCACACTCATTTTGAGGCCAATGAACGTACTATGACCATGATTAATCGCCAACGCCATCACCGGGTTGGCCTCGCCGCCGCCGTTGGCAATATGCAGCAGAGTGAGGAGCGCATCGACAGCCGAGCAGACAGTCACCCAGAGCACGAGTATGGTCACATGGAACGAGGGACAGTCGACAAATCCCTGACAGCCTTCTCCAGCGCGCCGAAAGCCATGCCGGCGTCCGCGCAGCCGCATGGCACTCCACCAGGGAGTCGGTCTTTTCCGCCGATCACCGTGTTGACGCTGGGCGTTAACGTTCGTCATATACTCTGCGTACATGTCTGCCGTCCTCTCTTGCCTGGCGACTCGACGAGTTCCCCCCATGCGGGAGACACCGTGCATTTTTTACTGCGTTCCGTGGGCGGTGGTGACTTTAGCAAGACAGATGCCACTTCCCTCTCCTACCCTGCAGAGCCACACCAGACCTGCCTGTGACAATAGGCAGAGGTCAGGAACAGCGCTGACGCGTGTCTAGGCACTGAGACATGCGTCTCCATCCTGAGACTGAGGCGTATGAACAGCCGTACCACGACGCTAAGGAACCGGTGCATCGCCCCTTCGGCCTCGGCCTTGTCACTGGACCGACAGGCAGTGGCAAAATTACGACACTCTATACCGCCATTAATACCCTTCACACCGTATCTGGTTAGCTCCGCGGTCAGCGGCATGCTCGCACAACAACTGGTGCGGGCCATCTATCCGGCGTGTAAGACCCTGTACTATGCCGCAGCGCCGCTCAAGGAACAACTCACGAAGAGGGGTTCCACAAAGTCATCCAGAAGGTCACCGCTCGTAAAGGGGATGTGCATCGGGGATGGCACAGTTATTGCTTAACCACCGGAAACATGAGCATGGCAAGCGCCACTAGCACCAAACTCTTCTCCCACGCCTCCTCGCCTTGCGGCTCCCAGTACGGGTGCAGGCCAAGGAGTTACTGCTGTTTTATACGCAGATGACCATTTACGCCACAGGAAAGACGATCCTATGAGCAAGTCAAGGTCCCACAACAGCACAGGCTTAACGCTGATCGAAATTCTCATCGTGGTGATTCTGATGGGCACTATCGCCGCTGTGGCCGTGCCTCGTTTAAGCACCTCTAGCGATGAAGCGCATGTTAACACGCTCGATGCCAACCTGTCGGTGCTGCGTTATGCCATTGAACAGTATGCCGCCCAGCATAATGGCCGCTTCCCAGGACAGTTTAAGGAAACTGATGGCACGACGGCAGTGACCACTGACGCCGAAGCGCGGGCAGCGTTTACCGCACAGCTGACGGCTTACTCGGATAAAAATGGCAAAACGTCCGCCTCGAAGGATGTCAACTTCCCATTTGGGCCGTATTTCCGCAATGCGTTACCGCAGAACCCCCTGCCAATGCCAAGCAATACCGTGGCGGCGGATTTCGACGAAGTCGGCAGCATCACCAACACCGGCGCAGCGGGTGGTTCGGGATGGAAAGTCGCAGTACAGACGGGTCAGGTCATTGCGAACAATGACCGGTATGACGACCGCTAAGGGGTACATGGTCGTCGAGACGTTGATCGTTCTCGACCCGGAGCTGTTGCTTCCACTGTTTCCCGGCGGCCATGCGGCAAGACCTCCCCCACTCCACGAGTCAGAAGAGTGCTCCACCCCAGACGCTCAGCGCCGCGTGTACGCATCTCTCCGTGGCGAAAAGTCCTCAAGCCAGGGGCCTCTTTGACCGATAAAGTGAGCAAGAAGGATTCAGCGCTGCCTGAGTCTGCGGGCAATGCCCCGAAGCAGTTGATGCCACGGTGATGTAAACACACAGTATGACGGCGCGTCTGTTGAAGTTCCCTTCGGCCCCCTGGCGGCGCAAACACTGCACGACTGCATCACGCATGACGACATTCGCCCCTTGTTAAAGGAATGCAGCAGTTGGAAATTGACAACCTCGCCGCAGCACTGCTGACGCGTTATGAACAGCTCGCCTTCCTGTTTGACTTTGGGCGCCATAGCAGTCTTTTGGGCGAGCCAGCACAGTTGTTCGAGCTCGCTACCAACAAGATTGCCGAGCTCTACGGCGCTTCCTATGTCATCAATCTCTACCACAAAGATACCATTCGACATCTGGCAGTCGCCGACGATACGCCTATGCGGCCCCTGTCAGAACTCACTGCCAGGGCTCTGCCGCTATGCCAGCACGCCGTCCAAGAGGTATACGCCACGCAGCGTCCAGTGGTCTATAACACCCTGCCAGCGACTGCATTGGAGGCAGCGACACCGGTATATACGGCCATTTTGGCGGCACCAATTCTGGTGCACAATCAGTGGTATGGCACCTTCAATATCCTCGGGACTGACGCCAACAAGCCCTTTCTCCAAAGTGACATTGCCCTGGAGCCGACCTGGTCGCCAAGCACCTGGGCATTTTCCTCGCAAACCATCGTCTCTATCAGCGCCTCGAAGCCGCTCACCAATCGCAAAAGATGGAAGCCCTGGGGCGTCTGGCAGGGACTATCGCCCATGACTTCAACAACATTCTCTTTGCTATTCTGGGCTATGGTGAGCTGGCCCGAGAGGATCTGCCCCCCGGCAACCCGGTGCGGGCCCATCTGGACATCATGCTCAATTCCGCCAGACGTGCCAGGGACATGGTGCAACAGATGCTGACCTTCAGTCGTCGGGACACACAGCCATACGCACCTGTGCACCTCATTGACGTGACCCAGGAGGTCCTCACCCTGCTGCGCGGCTCACTGCCCAGCACGATCGAACTCCAGCCGGCACTGCCAACCACGGGATGCAATGTGCTGGGGAGCTCTACCCAGCTCCACCAGGTGCTCATGCACCTGTGTACAAACGCCATACACGCCATGCAGACGCAGGGTGGCATCCTGCAAGTGCACCTCACTGAGACAGACCTGGACGACGACCTGGTAGCGCGCCATGGCATTCCCGCAGGGACGTATGTGTGCCTGAGCGTATGCGATACGGGGTGTGGGATGACGCCAGAGGTACGCGAGCGCATTTTCGAACCCTTTTTCACCACCAAGACCACAGAGAAGGGCACAGGCGTGGGGCTCACAGTCGTCCACAGCGTCATCCAGAGGCATGGTGGCGCCATCACCGTCGCCAGTACACCAGGCCAGGGTACGACCTTCCGGCTCTTTCTGCCTCTGCTCGAAGCTCCCAGGATGCCACCTGCTACGGCCGTCCGTGCCCATGCAGCGTCCCGGGAGTCCATGCCGTTCGTCGGCGACAATGACACAAAAATCCAGGTGGGTGAAGGGGTACAGTAAATCATGTCTACAGCAATGCCGCCATACTCCATACTCATCGTCGATGATGACGACCTGAACCGCGAGCTCCTCGGGCACCTCTTACAACACGAGGGCTACACGACGCAGGTTGCCGCCAGCGGCAGGCAAGCCCTGGAGCTGATCGGCGCACACAAAGTCGATCTCGTCTTGCTCGATATCACCATGCCGCAGATGGATGGCTTGACTGTCCTGAAAACCCTGCGTCAAACCTATACCCCGATCGATCTCCCCATCATCATGGTCACTGGCAAGCAAGAGAGTGCCAGTCTCGTCGAGGCGCTGAACATGGGGGCGAACGACTACGTCACCAAACCGTTCGATTTTCCGGTGGTGTTAGCCCGTCTGCAGACGCAAGTCTTGCGCCGGCAAGCCGAGGAGGCACTGCGCCAGAGCGAGGAGCGCTACGCCCTGGCGACCCACGGGGCCAACGACGGCTTGTGGGACTGGGACCTCTCGTGTGATGAGGTGTATTACTCGCCGCGCTGGAAAGCCATGCTCGGCTGTGCGGCAGAGGACATTGGTACCACTCCCGACGTGTGGTTCAGCCGCGTGCATCCTGACGACATCGACACGCTCAAGAGTCAACTCACCGATCACCTCAAAGGCCTTACCCCACATTTCCAGAATGAGCATCGGTTGCTGCACAAGAACGGCACGTACCGGTGGACGCTCAGCCGCGGGCTGGCTGTGCGCACGCCCGCCGGGCAGGCCTACCGGATCGCCGGGTCGCTTACTGATATAACCGAGCGCAAGGTGTCAGATCCCCTGACTGGCCTCCCCAACCGACTGTTATTTCTCGATCGTCTGGGACGGGCTATCGAGCGCACCAAACGGCGTCGCGATTTCCTCTTTGCCGTGCTGTTCATCGACCTGAATCGCTTCAAGATGATCAATGACAGTTTTGGGCATAGCGTTGGCGACGCCTTGCTCGCCATGCTGGCGCAACGCCTGGAGACCGGTCTGCGCGCCAGCGATACCGTGACTCGCCTCGGTGGCGAACACACCCTGGCCCGCTTTGGTGGCGACGAGTTTGCCATCCTGCTCGAAGATATCAATCACGTGAGCGATGCCACCCGGGTGGCGCAGCGTATTCATACGGAACTGTCCGCGCCCTTTACGCTCAATGAGTGCGAGATCTTCTCCTCTACGAGCATCGGCATCGCCTTGAGCACGACAGCCTATGACTCTCCAGAAGACATTCTGCGCGATGCGGGCATCGCGCTGCACCGGGCCAAGAGAGACGGGCACGCCTCATACGCCGTGTTCGACCAGACCATGCACGCCAGCACCGTGGCGCATTTACAACTTGAGACAGACTTGCGCCGTGCCGTCGAGCAGCAGGAATTCCGGGTCTATTACCAGCCAATTGTGTCGCTGGATACAGGACGTATCATTGGGTTCGAGGCCCTGGTGCGCTGGCAGCACCCGCAGCGGGGCTTCATTTCGCCGGCAGAATTCATTCCCACCGCCGAGGAAACGCATCTTATCACCCCGATCGGCGCCTGGGTACTCCGCCAGGCCTGCCACCAAACCCGCCTCTGGCAGCGACAGTTTCCCTCCCATCCCTTGTTGCTCGTCAGCGTGAATCTCTCCGGTAAGCAGTTTCTCCAGGACGATCTCGTCGACGAGATCGACCGCCTGCTGCAGGAAGTCGACCTCGCACCGCCCAGTGTAAAGCTCGAAATCACCGAAAGCGTCCTGATGGATAATATCGCCTCAGCGACCATTATGCTGTCGCGTCTCCACGCGCTGGGCCTCAAACTCGGTCTGGACGATTTTGGCACGGGGTATTCTTCCCTCAGCTACCTGCACCGCTATCCGTTCGACGTGCTGAAGATTGACGGCTCCTTCGTACGCCGTATTGGTACGGATGCGGAGAGCGCCGAAATCGTCCGTACCATCGTCACCCTCGCCCACAATCTGGGTCTGGAAGTGATTGCCGAAGGCGTGGAAACGCCGCAGCAGTTGGCGTATCTCAAGACCATAGCATGCGCATATGGCCAGGGCTACCTCTTCTCCCCACCCCTGGACGCTGAGAAGGCCACGGCCCTCCTCAGCGCCACGCCCGCATGGTGACAGCCCCCCGGCATGGTCCTGTGAGCACATTTCCCCTCCGTTCCCTGTCGCCCAGGAAAGCAGGAAAGATGTCTCTTGCGCCGCATGGTTGACAAGCCCCCAGGCGGCCTTTATGCTGCAGCATCGGGAAGGCAGCGTGCGACCTGTCCTCAGGAAAGGATGCTTGTGAAGGAAACGACTATCTCGGTCCGCCACGGCATGTTCGAGACCAAACTGCGCACCGACGGGCGTGGTGAGCCATTACTCTTTCTCCATGGCGCTGGCGGTTTACGGGGCTGGGATCCCTTCCTGGCCGAGACCGCCAGGCAGTTCACCGTCTATGCGCCAGCGCACCCGGGCTTCGAGACCAGCACGGGTATCGACCACCTCGACGATATGCTCGACCTGGTGGTGTATTACAACGATTTCCTCGACGCCCTCGGGCTCGAGTCAGCGCACGTTGTTGGGCATTCCATGGGCGGCATGATCGCTGCAGAACTGGCAGCGCTGAGTCCGCACCGCGTACGACGACTGGTGTTGGCAAACGCCGCGGGGCTGTGGTTGGATGAGCATCCAGTGGCAGACTTCTTCGCCATGACCCCGGACCAACTCGCCGTGGCGCTGTGGCACGACCCACAGTCCGACGTGGCGAAAGCCATGATGGCCGTGCCACAGGACGAAAAAGCCCAGCTCGAAGCATTTCTTATACGCAGCCAGCATCTGGCAACGGCCGGCAAATTTTTGTGGCCGATTCCCGATAAAGGCCTCAAAAAGCGCCTGCATCGGATCAAAGCTCCAACGTTGCTGCTGTGGGGTCAATCAGACGGTCTCGTGCCACCCATTTATGCGCAGGAATTTCAACGGCACATTGTGGGGGCCAGGGTAGAAATCATGCCACGCTGTGGCCATATGCCCATGTATGAGGATGCCGCCGGCTTTGTACACACGGTCGCCACGTTCCTGAAAGGCTAACCACGCCGGGAGCGTCCTCCCGGACTGCTCCCCTGGCTGCCAAAGCGAATGACGTGCTCAGCCTCGTTGGCGATCCACACCTGTGTCCCCCAGGCGATCTCCTCAACAAAGCGGCGAAACACCCGGCGTGACGGAAATGCCGTCACATAGCACGGGTGGTAACCCAGCGTCGTGGACTGTTGCACCAGCTGACGCAGTTGGACGAGCCGTGCTGCGGAAATCGGGCCGCTACTCGCCACCACTTCTACTACCACCAGATGGCGTTCGACCTCGCAGAGCAGGATCACATCCGGCAAGCTGGCGGTGACCTGCAAGGGGAGGTTGAGCTCGCGCATGAGATCACGGTTTTGATAGCCGCCTTTGTGCCGTGTGTCGCCCAGGTAGATCACTTGCGGGGCTTTGAGAAACGTCGACGCATACACCTGTACGACTTCGGCAGCGAGGCGACTGTGCAGACCCGGGCTGAGGAAGAACGGCTGGGGCAGCCCCACCTCGACCGGAATTTCGGCGCGACGGCGCTGCTGTTGCCAGGTTTCGCCCTGCAGGAGCCTGGAGGCCATCTCGCGCGCCAACCAGCGTCGCTCCAGAGGCGCTGGACAGGAGAGCAAGCGCAGCATTTCCGGGTGCAGGCGATAAAAGGTTTTCGGGTCATTGGTGCTCAACTGATGGCGCACGACCAGACCCTCTTCACACAGCGGTCGTAGCGACAGTTTCCGATACGACTCACGGGTGTTTTCGGCCACGTCTTTGCCACAGTCTTGCCGGGCAAACTCAATAATGTCATGAATGCGGGCGCCGTCGCGCAGGCGCTTTTTCCCGGGCAGCAGGCCAGGACGTTCGACGCCATCCGCCAGAGCCAGCACACAGATGGCACTTTGCTCGGTGATCAGCTTGCGCTCCAGGCCAAGCTGATACAGCATGGCTTTCACTTCTTCCAGATCGAGCTGGGCCTCGTCCCCGTTGTCCCGTATCACAATAGCCGTAACTCCTCCGGCCAGGCACGGCCATCTGCCGTATCAACCCGCATTGGCTCCAACACGGCATCAGACAGGGCCTGCATGTGTGCCAGAGCAGTGCGTAAGGTGGTGAGAAAGGTCATTGGTAAGCCAAGGCAACCGAGTATAGCAGCATCGAGCCCATGACGATCTTTACCCTTGCCCAGAACGAACTGGCGATACGCCGCCTCGAGCCGCTGCAAGGCTGCCGGAGCCAGCTGCTGGATATCGACCACTGGCACAGCGCCCATATGGCCCGGACTCAGGTTATACACCCCCCCGCCGTAGACGTGTGCATTGGCGCGCACCGCCAGCTCGGTGGTGCTGGCGTTGAGCACCGCCAGCAATGGCAGCAGGGGAATGGCCGCTTTCGGGGTGATCTCGATAAAATTTTCTCCCGCCACCCAGCCTATCTGATTCCACACCACCTGATAGCGCTGGTAAATACGGCGTGGCAACAAAATCGGTGCGGTGCCACGACGGTCCAGATCCGCCAGCAAATTGTACCAGGGCGTACGGCGCGTTTTGCGCACGCGCGGCAAATGCTGCACGCCCACTACCGGGCGGGCCCGGCCGCGCGGGTTGAGCACCTGCGTCTCCCAGTACTGGATATACTGCAGCATCTGCGTGTCAACAAGACGCTCTTTCGGCCAGTCACACGCCAGAATATAGTGTCGCATGGCAGTCTCGGCACTGAGGACAGGGGTCGCCACGTCCTTCGGCGACATAATGAACGGCCGCAACCAGCGGCGTTCGAGTTCCCAGCGCTGTTGCGTGTCACGCGGCACGATGTAGAACATTTTGGCAAATGACTGGAAGCCAATGCGCACGCCGGCCAATGACGACAGAGCGGTCATGGTGCCATGCTGCATGAGCTCGACGTATGCTGGCGGGGTGTATAGAAACGGCGTCCAGTGCTGCTCTGGCAGTAATTCATGCATACGTAAAATCGTCCCAGTGGCCTGCTCATGCCGGCTCTCGAGGAGGTGACACGGATCCAGTGGCAGGGCCTTGGGGAGACGGCCGTTCAGCGACACGAACGCCACGCGGCTGCGGCCTGCTGGTCGCGGCTCGGCACGTTTTTCGGCGAGAATGACCACCGGCCGCACCAGCACGTCGGGGAACACCTGCGATTGGAAACCAATCATGCCCCGCACCCGGAACGCCCGCAGGAGGTAATGCTTGAAGGCCGTGCCATAGCGCATATCAAGCCAGCTATCCGACACGATGAGCGCCAGACGCCCACCAGGCTTGAGGAAGCGCGCCCCGTGAATGACAAAATAGCAGGCGAGATCGGTCATGCGTGAAAACTGTCCGACATCATCGATCTGCTCGGCAATCACCTGCAAAGCGTCCACATCACGCTGCCACCAGCGCCGCACATAGGGCGGATTACCGATGAGCACATCGACGGGCGGAAACTGTACCTCGAAGAAATCCCCCGCCACGACTCCTGGCAGCTCGGCGGGCAACCCATAGGAGCGAAACGTGCGCTGCAACGCCTGCACCGCCTCTGGATGGGAATCCACGCCGTGCAGCTGGGAGGCCAGGCCACGCACAGGTGTGCCGAGCGCCAGCAAGCGTTTGGCGCTCTCCAGCAGGAAGACCCCTTCACCAAACCCGGCGTCCAGTACCTGGTCCGTGGGGGCACGTAACGCCCAGCGCGCCAGTAGGGCAGCGAGAAACGGCGGCGTACGGACAAATCCCTGGGCCTTTAGCACGTTCTTCATACTGGCGACGGGCTCCTCTAGGAGAATATGGCGCGCCTGATTGTGGCTGGAAGCGGTCTGGTTTGCAAGGGGGAAAAGGCGCCTTGGTGGCCTCCTGCGCAGTATGGTATGCTCCTAGCAACTTATGGCAGAACATTTTTATCATATATCACATATCACACATCACACTGCACGACTCTGACCGACGTACCGCTGTTTTTGACGCAAGGAGAATACAACGTGGACCAGGCGAACGCCCAGGCCAGTACCTCCCATGTGCCAGCCAGCCCCTATCGGGCCTATTCGATTTCCTGGAATCTGACGCAGCGCTGCAACTTGCACTGCGCGCATTGTTATATGAGCGCGTCGGCCCAGGCTGAGACGGTGGGGGAACTCTCCACGGCGGAATGTCAGCGCATCATGGACGAAATTGCCCAGGTCAATCCGGAAGTCTTTCTCATCCTGACTGGCGGCGAACCCCTCATCCGCAAGGACCTTTTTGACCTGGCCAGCTACGCCAGTGACAAAGGTTTTACCGTGGTACTGGGGACGAATGGTGTCATGTTGCGCGAAGCGGAAGCGCGCCGTATGCGCCAGAGCGGCATTCAGGGGGCCAGTATCAGCCTGGATTCCGTTGACCCGCAGCGCCACGACGCCTTTCGCCGTCTGCCTGGTGCCTGGGAGGGTGCCGTACGCGCCACCAAAATACTCAGCGCTGAGGGCCTGGATTTCTCCGTCCATACCAGCATCACGACCTGGAACGTCGACGAGATGCCCGCCATGATTGACCTGGCACGGGAGCTGGGGGCACGGGTGTTGAACTTTTTCTTTCTCGTGCGCACCGGACGTGGCCAGGACCTCATGGACATCACCCCGGCGCAATATGAACGCCTCCTCACTGCCATCGCCCGCGCGCAAGGTGTAGACAGCTCTCTCACCGGTAACCGCACCGCGCCTGCTCCCGGCAGCGAAGATCCCTGGAGTGTGCCCACAGGCCGTTCAGGCGATATGGTCATTCGCGCCAAATGTGCCCCCCATCTCCGCCGCATACTTTACGCCTTCGACCCCCAATCTCCCCTCTTGCAAAACTACGCGCAGGGCAGTTGTCCGGCCGGGAAATACTACTGCCGCATCACGCCCACGGGAGAAGTCACGCCCTGTCCGTATATGCCGGTCTCGGCCGGCAACCTCCGGCACACGTCGTTTGCCGACATCTGGCAGCATGCCGGGCCTCTGCGCGACCTACGCGATCCACAACTTGGTGGGCGATGTGGGGCCTGTGAGTTCTCGCAGATTTGCGGTGGCTGTCGCTGTCGCGCCTATGCCACGTACGGAGACTATCTGGCAGAAGATCCGGCCTGTGGCTATGAGCCAGGGCAGTATGGGGGCACGGTCATCACGCTGCCTGCCGAACAGACCTTTGGCTTCGAGCCCCACTATACGCTGACGTGGTCGGAGGCGGCGCAAGCGCGCCTGCAGCGGCTGCCGGCTTTTGCCCGGGGGATGGTGGCCAGAGGAGTGGAACGCTATGCCCGAGAGCACAGCATTCCCCTGATTACCCCGGAAGTCATGCAGATTGTCCGCCAACAGGCCGAGCAGCGTTTTGGGGGACGCTTCAATTTTCGGACATTCTGGCGGGCAGCGAAGCCGTGAAGAGACAAAGCTGACCGCTCATTTGATGCGCCGGAGATTGCCCTGCGAACGCTTGGAGGTTTCGGCAGGGGGGGGAAATCGCCGTCGCCGTCATCGTCGTCGTCAGAGAGCTGCATCAAGCCGAGGGCTTCACAGACTCCTACGAGCGTGTACAGGGTGTCTTCATCCGCGCGGATGATTTCTCCGATGAGGACGACCCGTAGTAAAGAGGTATCGGGTTGATCACAATATTCGCATGGTCCGTCCATGCTGAACTCTCTCCCATTCATGACGCCTGCCGCCCTGCGGGGGCAGAACAGGCGTTTACTACTGATCCCCCGGTAGTTCTAATGTGATTATGTATCGGCCGGAGGCGGGAAAATCTTTACCCTCCAAGGCCAGATCAGCCAGAATTTACCGGCGGTTAGCCTGGAGCACGGTGGCCTGCCCCCACTGACCACCATTGCAGCCGTGGATCTACAGAATGTTCCCCTTGTATGAAAGAAGGAGAAGATTGTTCATCAGGAAAAGAATCGTGGTTCGTCGTCAAGAGTGAAAACCGTTTCTGGCGCCATGACTTGACATCTGCTCGGTGGCTCATTAGAGTCAGCGCTAATCAGTCTTGGGCAGCGGCAGGAGAAGCGTACCGGGTGGAAGAGACACCAGTGACATGGAGCGCCGTGCAACACGATGGTCTCGGCAGTCGCAGACCTGGTACTGAAGCATGCCAGCACCAGAATACCCTTTACGGGAGGTAGCAAGCGCTGTACAATAAATCTGGCGCATAGGCGCAGCTTTTCCAACGCTTCCGACGTCTCAGACAGACTGCACGACCTTGTCATACAGACTTGAGGGCGTTCGTACGTGTGCTGGTATATGCCAGGAGTCTGGTGGACGCATTGCATGCACGTTGCATTTCGAGACGCCAAGCGCGATATTACAACTCTCCAATTATGGGCTGGGCAGTAGTACAGCCCTCTCCCGTGTGAGAGGTACACAACACAGGACAATGTGACTATGGCACCACAAGACACGCTAGACAAACATGTCGAAGAGCTCGAATCCGTGGTGATCCGTTTTGCGGGCGATTCGGGTGACGGTATGCAGCTCACGGGTGGGCAGTTTACCCGCACGGCAGCGCTGATTGGGAATGACATCAGTACCTTACCGGACTTTCCGGCAGAAATTCGTGCCCCGGCGGGATCTTTACCCGGTGTGAGCTCCTTCCAGCTGAACTTTAGCAGCCGTGAGATCTATACTCCGGGAGATACGCCGCAGGTACTCGTCGCCATGAATCCGGCCGCGCTGAAAATGCACCTCGACGACCTCGAAGCAGGGGGCATACTGCTCGTTAACACGGACGCGTTTACCAAGACCAATCTCCACAAAGCGAGCTATAAAACAAATCCCCTGGAAGATGGCAGTCTGAGTAAATACCGCCTGTTCACGGTCCCGGTCACGACTTTGAACGCCAAAGCGCTCGAAAGCCTCGACATGTCGCAGCGGCAGGCTGAGCGCTGCAAGAACTTCTGGGCTCTCGGATTGCTTTACTGGCTCTACGATCGCCCGCTGGAGGCCACCTATCGGTTCCTGGAG
Source organism: uncultured Gammaproteobacteria bacterium (assembly GCA_963773125.1). Taxonomy (GTDB): domain Bacteria; phylum Tectomicrobia; class Entotheonellia; order Entotheonellales; family Entotheonellaceae; genus CAVZBC01. The sequence goes on from CAVZBC010000012.1 coordinate 26,589, forward strand.
GAGCGTTTCAAGAACAATCCCGTCGTGCTCGAAGCCAATAAACGCGCCCTCCAGGCAGGCTACAACTATGGCGAGACCACCGAAATTTTCACCACGGCCTACCGCATCCGCAAAGCCAAACTGGCCCCGGGCAAATATCGTAATATCACCGGCGCCGAAGCCACCGCGCTTGGCTTTGTAGCAGCAGCTCGTCTTCTCGATAAACCGCTCTTCTACTCCAGCTACCCCATTACGCCAGCGAGCGACGTGCTGCATGAAATGGCCAAATATAAAAATTTCAACGTCAAGACGGTGCAGGCGGAAGACGAGATCTCTGCAGTCTGTGCCGCCATTGGCGCCGCCTTCGGGGGACAGCTGGGCATGACGGTCAGCAGTGGCCCGGGCATTGCCCTCAAGAGTGAAGGCATCAACCTGGCGCATATGGTAGAACTGCCCCTGGTGATCGCCGATATCCAGCGGGCCGGCCCGAGTACGGGCATGCCCACGAAAACCGAACAGGGCGATTTGCTGCAATGTATGTTCGGGCGCAATAGCGACTCCGCCTGTGCCATCGTGGCGCCGGCCACGCCAGGCGACTGCTTCTACATGGCCATTGAGGCGTTTCGCCTGGCTACCATGTTTATGACGCCGGTCTTCTTCCTCTCCGATGGCTACCTGGGGAATGGTTCTGAGCCCTGGCAAATTCCCGCCGCTAAGGACCTCCAACGTCTGTCGATTTCGCATCCGACGGCCCAGGACGGCTTTGGCCCCTACAAGCGTGATCCCGACACCTTGTCACGCCCCTGGGCTATCCCCGGAACGCCCGGCTTAGAGCACCGCATTGGCGGCCTGGAGAAAGCCAATATCACGGGCAACGTGAGTTACGACCCGAAGAACCATGAACTCATGACCAGGCTGCGTAACGAGAAGATCGCGCGCATCGCGAACTTTATCCCGGAGCAGGAGGTCCGCGGTGACGCCGCAGGCGAATTGCTGGTGCTGTCATGGGGTAGCACGTACGGCGCTGCCATGACGGCTGTTGATAAACTACGGGAACAAGGCGCGGCTATTTCTCACGCGCATCTGCGGTATCTGAATCCCTTTCCGAAGAACCTGGGAGACATTCTGCAGCGGTTCAACAAGGTCTTGATTCCAGAATTGAATCTGGGACAGTTAAGCTTGCTGATCCGGGGACGCTTCCTGGTAGATGCCGTAAGCCTCTCGAAGGTCCAGGGACTGCCGTTCAAAGTGTCCGAGATTCTCGCCAAGTGTGAAGAACTGCTTGAGGACTAACATCATGAGTGAACATACCAACGGCAAAACAAACGGGACACCGGTGACGCTGACCCGCAAAGACTTTATGTCCGATCAGGAAGTGCGCTGGTGCCCGGGATGCGGTGACTATTCCATCCTGGCCCAGGCGCAAAAAGTCATGCCCGATTTGGGCGTGCCCCGAGAAAAGATCGTGTTTATTTCTGGCATTGGCTGCTCTAGCCGCTTTCCATACTATATGAACACCTACGGCTTCCACACGATTCACGGCCGTGCCCCAGCCATTGCCACCGGGCTGAAAGCGAGCCGTCCTGAGCTGATGGTGTGGGTGATCACAGGCGACGGCGATGCCCTCAGTATCGGCGGTAATCATCTCCTGCATGTCTTACGTCGGAACGTCGACGTCAAAATCGTCATGTTCAACAATCGCATCTATGGCCTCACCAAGGGACAGTACTCGCCAACGTCTGAGTTTGGCAAACGCGTACGCTCAGCGCCCATGGGGGCCCCAGATTATCCGCTCAATCCGCTCAGTGTCGCTATTGGCGCAGAAGCCACGTTCGTGGCACGCACCATCGACACCGATACGAAACACCTCATTGCTACTCTGGAGCGGGCCGCCGCTCACAAAGGGGTGGCTTTTGTTGAGGTCTATCAAAACTGCAATATTTATAACGACGGCGCCTTTGCCTATCTGACAGACCGGGAGACGCACGACGACCGCACGCTCTACCTGGAGCACGGCAAACCGATGCTCTTTGGCAAGGAACGCAATCGCGGTATCCGCCTGCGCGGTATCGATCCAGAAGTGGTCACTATGGGCGACAATGGCGTCAGTGAAGATGACGTGCTGCGGCATGACGAGAGCAAGCCGGAAACGTCTCTGGCGCACCTGCTTAGCCGTCTTGACTATCCCGATTTTCCTGTTCCTGTGGGCGTATTACGGGCGGTGCAAAAACCTACCTTTGACACCGTGCTAGAAGAACAATCTCAGACCGCGCTCTCGCGATACGGCGAAGGGGATTTGGACGAGCTCTTCAATCGCGGCGAAACGTGGGAGGTGGTCTAGACCACCGGGAACATGCACGGACTGTGGCAGCGGTGCTTGCGGCCACGAGACAGCAACAACAGGCCGGGTGATGGGCTGATCACCCGGCCTGTTGTACTTTCAGGACGATAATCGTACCTATGTCGAATGCATTCGATGCTCTACAACAGGAACAACAGGCATGCGGTCAGAACCGGCCAGGGGTAGCACCAGACCCGCAGGGCGTGGCGGAGGCACGCCAGGCAGCCCGGCGCACCACCTACCAGCTCATGCACGAGATCAATCGCTATGTGGTTGGCCTACCGCACGTGGTCCGACGGATCGTCATGGGCCTCCTGACCGACGGGCAAGTCAAGCCTGGCAAAGCCGTGTGTGGGCATATCTTGCTCGAAGCAGTACCAGGCACTGCCAAAACCCTGCTCTCGGAAACGCTCGCCTCGTTACTACAGGTGTCCTATAGCCGCATACAGATGGATGCCGATAAACGGCCAAGTGATATTCTCGGCTATTACGACATCGATCCGCACAGCCAGGCGCTGGCATTTCGGCCCGGACCGATTTTTGCCAATATCGTCCTCATCGACGAGATCAACCGTGCCCGGCCTGAGGTCAAAGGCGCCCTGCTGCAAGCCATGGCCGAACAGGAGGTGAGCATCGATACGACGACGTATCAACTCAAGGAGCCGTTTCTGGTGCTCGCCAATCAGAACCCCATCGAGCAAGAAGGTACCTACCCGCTGGTCGAGGCCGAGCTCGATCGCTTCATCGCTAAGGTGCGTATCGACTATATCTCCCGCCAGCAGGAAGTCGAAATGCTCCAGCGCGTCAGTCAATTCCCGACGCTGTCCCGCGCCACTGTGCCCACTCTGGATGGGGCACAGGTCGTGGCCCTGCGTCAATTCATCCGTGCACACACCTATGTCGATCCGGCAGTTATGGGCTATGCTGTGGACCTCGTCCGGGCTACCCGACCAGAAGAGCCCCTGCACGCGCTGTGTTTGACGGATCTCCTGGTGGACGGTCGCTCTGTGGTCCAGATTGGTGCGTCGCCCCGCGCTTCGCTCTTCTTGACTAATTTCGCCAAGGTTGAAGCCTTTTTAGGCGATACGGCTGCACAAGACGGCCGTGGGCACGTCATCCCCGCCGATATTGCCGCAGTCATGTTCGATGTCCTCAATCATCGTCTCATCCTCCACGACGTGCTGGTACATACCGTGTTGGGAAGACGGCCAATTCCCTACCTCAATGCCGCATTGCGTCAGGAAGGAGAGCGCCTTGTGCACCACCGGGACGAACTGCTACAGCAAATTCTCCGCCGCATTCTGCGAGGAGTGCCTTTGCCATGACGTTCTACGAATGGCTGGCGACATGCGAGACATCGCTCACCCTGCACTACATCTGCTCGCCTCCGACAAGCGCCAGTAGGTGAACAGCGCAGTGTCCACACGGGCAAAGGGTTACGGTTGCGCCACCATGAAGCATATCGCCCCGGCGATGAGCGACGCTTCATTGACTGGAAAGCCAGCCGCAAAGATCGGACGCTCCTGCTACGACGTTTCGAAGCGGAAAAACAGCTGCAGGTGCTGGCCCTCTGCGACGTCAGCACGTCGATGCTCTTTGGACAGCATGTGCCAAAATATCGCATTGCCCTGGATTGTGTTGGCACCCTGGGCCTGGCGACCCTGCGACAAGGGGAGGCCTTTGGCCTGTTGCCCTTTGCCAGCGCGCCAGTGGCCTATTTCCCTCCCCGACAACAGCGCGACAGTGTTTTACAGCGCGCTCGAATACCTCTGGTCCTATGATCCCGGGACAGCCCAAACGGCCACCCGGTTGCTTCCAGTCTTGCCATATCTCCCAGCGCACCGACCGCTGCTTGTCTGTGTGCTCTCAGACTTTTGCGCGCCGGACTGGCACGAGGCACTCGATATCATCAGTGCCACGCACGATACGCTTGCCGTGCTCATCACCGATGCGGCAGAATGCACTCTGCCAGCCGTGGGCGGCATTGTGGTGCGCGATCTGGAAAGCGGACAGCTCATGGAATACGATACGGCCTCGACAACATACCGGCAGGCATTTCGTGAGCAGATAGCAGCGGAACGGGCTGGACGCGAACAGATCTTGCGCCGCACCTGCGGCACGCAGTACGTCGTGGCGACCAGCACGACTGATTACCGCAGCGACCTGCTGCGTCTCTTTCTGGCGCGCACCGCGCGCACCTGGATATGACTGCTATGCGCGTATTCTCCGAGATAGGCAGCCGGTGTGTGCTGTGGCTCTGGATTGGGGGTGCGTCTCTACTCTGGCTGCCACAGCCTGGGCTCAGCGCTTCGTCGCCTATTACTGCCCATGTCTCCCTCGATCCTGGCTGGCAGTTTCCACTCGTCAATGTGCGAGAACCAGTCACGTATCGCCTGCACATCGAGCGCGACGCCCAGGTGCTGGTCGCGCCGGAAAGCGTCACGCCTGAAGCGCTGCGCCGCGCGCTCGTCAGGGCTACTACGCTGTTGCCAGAGCTGTTTGATATTGTCGACACGACCCAAAAAACCGAGGTGCTGCCGAACGAACGTGTGCGGGACACCGTGGTATTTACCCTGCGGTTTTCCAAACCAGGGGCCTACAGCATTCCCGCCTTGCCGATTACGTATAGCCTCGAAAAATCGCGCCGTACGACTCACACACTGCAAAGCACTCCGGTGCAGGGGCATGTGCTGACAGTCGATGCCCATTTGCCTAGTTGGCGCCGGCGCCCTGCCTGGTGACATTCTGCTGCCTGCTCCTCTGGCTCAGTATGCCTGGTCCTGGCTACGCTACGTCGCCTTTGGTCTCCTGACGGGCGGCATGCTGGCACTTGGCGGCGGTCTCCTGGTGCGTGTGCCGCGACGACATCGCCAGGCGCGCCGACGGCAACGGCCGTCAGGACGGCAATTGCGTCAGAAATACCAGACAGAGCTAGACCATATACGGCAGCAGGCTCCTGCGCTCGCTGGGCCCTTGTCTCCTGAAGCACGCGCCTGGCTGCGTCACAGTGCAGCCCTGGTGCGCCGCCTGTTGGGTGAGTGGGCCTACGGAGAAGCGTCACTGTTTGCTGGCGGAGCAGGCGCCTCCACGGCCACCGCGCTCACCCATCTGCCGCTGGTCACGCCAGGGCAGCAGGCACCGTTCCATCCTGCTCTCCATCTCATTGAAGAACTTGACGTTCTGGCCACAGCCCCAACTGCCGTGCTGACTGTGGACGACTATCAGCGTTTTGGCGATGCGATCCAGAACATCATCCTGCAACTGACGAGCTCTGAGGCCTCCCGTGTTCTTCGCCTTCCCACTCGCCTTTAGTCTGTTGGCGTTGCTGCTCCTGCTCTGCTGGCCGCGGCGGCGACCACGCTACGTCCTGGCCTTTCACGTGTCTGCGCGCCTCAGATTGCCACGCTTGCCATGGTACCGCCACCTGCCAGCCTTCCTCTTGAGTGCCGTCCTGGTGCTGCTCGTGGGCCTTATCGCTGAACCTACCAGTGGCACGCACGAATCGTACACCGTGCAAGAAGCCCGGAAAATTCTGCTGCTCATTGATGCCTCGGCGAGCATGGAAGGCGCCCCCATGCGGGCAGCCAAGGCCGTGGCCGAAACGTTCATCCGCCAACGCCCGGAGAGCGACAGCATTGGGGTGGTGCTGTTCAGTGACGTGGCCTCAGGCGGGATTATGACGCGCAATCATGCCGGGCTGATCAAAGAACTGCGTATGCAGGAAGGCATAAGTATTAGCGGTACGCAGCTCGGCCTGGGACTCTTCAAATGCCTCAGCAGTTTTATCGAAGATGAGGTAGAAACGGCCCTGTGGAAGGATCGCGCCTTGTCTGAAGCGCAGCGCCAGCAGCGCTTTCAACACGCCACTGACGACCTCGCACGTCTCGGGCGACATCTCATGGATAAGACCCCCGGCGAATTCGTTTTCCGTTTGCCAGAGCTGCCCGACCAACGCCAACTCGGCACAGGCAAAGTCCTCGTCATCTTGAGTGATGCTCGTGTGCGTTTAGAGCGTGGTGCCGAGGAGATCATCGACCATCTCCAGATGTTTCGCCTGTTCGAGGCACTCGGGTTTGCACGGCTGTATTTCGTCAGCGTTGACACCCTGCCAGGCCATCTCACTCCCCTCTTTCAGCGCCACCACGGCTGGCGCTTTTTTCACCTCCGTAGTCTGGCAGAGCGCCAGCAATTAGCCCAGGTCTATGGAGAAATCGATCGCTTAGAAACCACACCGAGCCGTGTCGAGATACGCCTCGTGTCGCGCCCACTCTATCTCTACGGACTGCCGGGATTGTTACTGCTCCCAAGCGCCCTTCTCCTGCGGCTATGCATGCCGTTTCGGAGCATGCGATGACTCTGACCACCATAGTACGCTGGCGCCGTGCGCTCTGCCTCGTCAGCGGCCTCCTCGGCCTGAGCGGCGCGTTACTCTATGGGCTCGAACGTACAGCGCGCGACTATTATGACGTGCTGCAACAGGCAGACATGTATTATCACGCGGCGCAATACCAGGAGGCCATTGCTGTCTATGAACGCGCCCTGGTGCGGGCCAGTGCTCCTACTGTGCGGGCCAGCGCCTGGATATTGGGCGGCGTAGGAAGCCCGGCGCACGTGTCGCTGCGTCTGGCCAATAGTCATTATCGTCTGGCAGAAGCGGAAATGGTACGGTACCAGAAAGCCGCCCGCGAACCGCGCAGCACGCCCCGCCCCGCACTCGAAACGGTTCAGCGATTGCTGACCGCGGCGGGGAAAGCCTATGAAGCCGTGCCCCATACCGCTCCACACATCGCCCAGGCGGCCCAGGTAAACGCCGTACGAGTCGCGGCCTGGCAACTCATCCTCACGGCCTTTGACGAACAGACCCCGGGACGGCACTCCCTCCGGCAACAGGCGTTGCATACTATACAGCGTGCTGCCCAGGCAGTGGATTACAGTCATGCGCATCAGGCTTCTCTGAGCCGACAAGACCATATGACAGCCATGCTCCTGCTGGAAACCCTGACAGCATTCAGCCAGGAAAAAGCTCCACCCAGCCCACCGGTTCCTGCCGGAGACGCGCTGCGGAATCCGCTGGGTGACTTGTTGTTCAGGGATACCCCGGAGTTATCCCAGCAAGAGCGGGAGCGTTTTCGCCAGTTCTTCTTTGCCTTACCAATAGAAGCCAGAGATCCCTGGCCGAGTCGAACGTCGAGGCGGCGCCGGGGCCGGAGGCAGCCGCACCGGCCACTGATACTCTACGACTATGCACAACGTCTGGAACATGCATCTTGCCAAGGGTAGTCCATCCGCCCCTCAGAAGCGCTGTAGTGTTGGGTAGACCACTGGGCGGGCGGCGCTGGGCGGTCTGGACAAGCGCCTCAGAAGAGGTGAGAGTAGGACCGCTGGGGTTACCACGGGAGGAAGGCCTTGGGAAAGGCTTTGGAAAGCGGGGCACCTCTTTCACCAAAAGTGCGGATGAACCCCTGAATTTAACAGTACAGAGGATGACCGGAGTCCCTTTTCGGAGTGGCTTGATAGCCTGCGTGACCGCCGCGCTCGGGCACAGATCGAGGCCAGACTGGCACGGGTGCGCCTGGGCAATCTGGGGGACTACGGCCCCGTTGACGAAGGGGTCCAGGAACTGCGGATTTTCTCTGCTCCAGGCTATCGCGTGTATTTTGGCTTTGAGTCCAACACGATCGTGGTATTGCTATGTGGGGGGACCAAGTCCTCGCAGCGTCGCGATATCGCGGCCGCAAAGGCGTATTGGCACGATTACCGGAGTCGAGACGATGGCTAAAAGCAGACCGTACAAAGAAGGGCTACTTGAGCGGCTGAAAGACCCGCAAGAAGCTGCCGCCTACCTCGATGCCGCCTTGGAGGAAGGCGACACCGAGGTGTTCCTGCTGGCGCTGCGTGATGTCGCTGAAGCCCGTCTGGGGGGCATTGCCGGGCTCGCCCAGCAGAGTGGCTTGAATCGGGAGATCCTCTATCGCACCCTCTCGGAACAGGGGAATCCTGAGCTGACCAGTTTAGACAAACTCTTACATGCGGTGGGGCTGCGTCTCGCCATCGATGTGGACCGGAAGGCAACGGAGACGCCCAGGTAGAAGGATGAGTACCGACAGAGAGGCTGTTTCGAGTTGGTAGTGTTCCATAGGAATGCAACCGCCCAAACCGCGAGATACTCCCACCCTTCTGCCGTCCACACGTACGTCATATCTCCAACCCACACCGTATCGGGCTGCGCCACGTCAAACTGCCGCGCCAACAGATTCGGGGCCACCTGGGAGGCCTGCCAACTGTCAATGCTCACTGGCTGTCGTTTCTTTAGCCACGCGACCGTGACGAAAGCCTGGCGCATCAACCGGCGCACTTTGTGCCGATCCACCGGCAACCCCTCGTCCTGGAGTTGCTTCGCCATCCGTCGACTGCCATAGCTGGACCGCGTCTCCGCGGCAATCGCCTTCTCCCGGGCCATGAAGGTCTCCTCCGCAGTGTCTCTCTGAGGTCTCGTGTGCCGGTGCACATAGGCATAAAACCCACTCCGGCTGCCCGCGAGCACCTCGCAGGAGATGGTTGACAGCGTGACGCCCTCTCACTACACTCGCTGCCATCGCAGCAGGCCCGAGCATCCTCGATAAGACCACGCTGGCCCGGGCCAGTGGGAACAGCAAGCAGCGCTCCTCTATACGGCCACTGTTGGAGCAAGGTTGTGTGGTGCGATGTGGGGTATGCCAGTTCTGGTGCGTTTGTTCCACGTCTGATAGGCGAAAGGAGGTCAATATGGCAGCAGGCGAGGAGATCCAGA
>CAVZBC010000013.1:0-30625 GCA_963773125.1 uncultured Gammaproteobacteria bacterium
GACGTGGAGGAAGTGCGGGACGACATCTTTGCCGAAATTCGTTGCTTAAACTGCGGATAGTCTCCACGATTGAAGATCGAGGAGTAGGAGCAAAACCTGTCGTATGAGGGAATACTTCTCGATCTTCTACCCTAGGCATTGGTCTCATTTTTTTTGATCCTGAGCTATTCTCATCAGAGATGTTCTCCTTAGCCTGACCAACAAGGATGGCGATACGTATCGAACAACACCTTATTCGAAAAGAAACTCTGATCGCAACCCCAGGTTACTCTCCGGTTATTACGCGTGAATGGATAATCCAATAACAATAGACTCAATAATATAGAACGCTTTTTATGTTAATATGAAAATTATATTGCATTCCACAATGGTATAGTTCAATATAATGCTACATGAGAGCTTGGGGAGAGCCTTTGTCTTCTGGAGAATAGTTGCTTTTATATCAACCAATATTCCATGATACAGGGGTAATTGGGAATTCCTCGTGTGAAGAGTAGTAGGAATGCGAATGTCCTGCCAATCTCTCATTGCAGCATAGCAGGGATGAGTCTTTGCGTAGTCACCAACCTTGTCATTGCCACAAAAATTCCAAGTAGGATTTGGAGCGCGATCCGATGAGGCCGTCAAACATAAGTGTGGTATAGGGGGAGCATTAGAAAGGAAGAATATGCCGAAATCGCTGGTTGAAATGGCGTCGGAAATTGTTGCAGCCCAAGCGAGTCACATCCCCATGTCTCCTGAGGATATTTCAGAGGGGGTACGCAAGGTCTTTGAGGTGTTGCAAAGCCTCCAGGCTCTTGAGGCGGGGATGGCAGGAGGGCTCGAATTTGAATCCGCGCAAGTAATGAAGCCACAGGATTCAATCCAGAGAAACCGTGTCATTTGTCTCGAATGTAACAAGGAGTTTAAGCTGTTATCTAACCGCCATTTAGCACTCCACGGCCTGACATCACGCGATTATAAGCTCAAATACGGTCTGCCCCTGCGTCAGCCTCTCAGTGCAAAATCGCTCACACAGGCACGTCGCAAGATCGCGAAGGAAAAAGGGCTAGGAGCGAAACTCGTGGCGTATCGGCGAAGAAAAAAGAAGCAAGAACGTGCCTAACGTGAGCCTCTTTCTCCGTCAGCGACGAGTTCGGATGTCGTACGTTGTGCAGTCGTTGCAAGTCCAGAAACGGCGGCTGGTCCGTGTCCTCCCAAGAGTGCATTGGCTGCTCGGCTGTGTGGAACAACCGTAACGGCTGGCCCAACGTGTTGCAGAGATTCTTCTTCAAAAGGGTGAAGTGCAGAAGAGGGAATCCCAGCTGGTATGGCTATCACCCGCAGAGAGCGCTCCGGTGAAACGAGAGTTGATGGTGAGAGAAGTATATTCGAGTATATGAGATAAATCACAAACAATGCCAACATTGTCCCTAGACCCATGACAAACCAAGGACCACATATCGATTGTTGTCTGAGAACAATATTACGATAGCGTTCTTCACAGTATTCGACTTCGTATTTTTCCCTATAAATCACATCGTTCTCCTGGCACAAGAGCCCTCAAACTGGCACAAAAGATACCAACCCCATTTTCGGCTGTCAATTATAATTAGGGGCGATAAGCTTTTTGCGTTTGACTAATGATACAGCCTACCTAGAGGGCATTTTGCCTATGTCAAAAAAAGGCTTTTCGTCGCAGCGGGAGTGATCTCGAGCCAAGAATTCTGCATGGTATACGTCTCGTGAAGAATGCATGCATGGTTTCTGCACTTTGCACTTCCTTGGACCGTGTGTTGGCAACCAACCACAGCATTTTTGCACCAATTGACGCAGGTTGGAACCATCAGTGCTGCGGATCTCACTCTACTTTTCCGCCTAATCACTCTGCAGTACCGGAGAAAGGGCGCTTTTCATGCCGTCTCGAGTCCGGTGAACATCCGAATTATACAATCGGTCACCATATAACCGCCAACGACATTAATGCCCGCGAATACGACTGCCAAAAAACCCAGTACAGTAACTACATTTTCGTGGGGCCCTATATTGGCTTCATTTTTACTGCACACCCCCTGATGTCAGGACACATTTGCTAAATCCACATCTAATTTGAGCTTCAGCCGGGGAACGAGATGGGTCATACAACCCAGAGTCCTGGTGGAGCAAGCTGAGCATCGCACTCACCAGACTCAACGCACACCGTCCGCGACGGCGCGACGCCACCCGCCGCAGCAAGAGCCGACGCCTGTGCGCTTGGTCGACAACAACAGGCGACTCGCCAGGCTGACTACGACCAACAGCGCGATGGCCACGAGGGCAAAGAGGCAGCGACCACGCGGTGATCTGCTGCACACCGCGCTTGGGCAAACCCCCACCACCATTTCGCATCGCGAAAGCCGGCCTCACAGCCCGGTCGGTGGGCATACTCCGCCACCGCTTCGACTGCGGCATAGGGCCGATTGGCCACCAGAGACGCTATGCCCCATTTCCCGGTCGCCTGCCGCTTCCGGCTCATGGTGACCCACAGGGGCTGTGGGCACCGGGCACAGGAGGGCAAACGGCCCAACGCCCGGCGACGCGTATGGCCCGGAAACCGCAGCGTGCTGCGCGTGTGCCAGGTGCCATTGATCTGGACCTTGGTGCTCCGTTTGACGCGGATGACACAGGCCACGCCCAACGCCGTCAGCAGGCGGAAGAGCGCGACATCGGCACAGCCCCGATCCGCCGTCACGCGGATGCAGCCGGGCTTCGGCGGTGCGGAGGCTCCATGTCACCGCTCGCCGGATGACCGCGAGTGCATAGCGCTGCATGCGGCCTTGCAGGACCGCCGCCTCATAGGCGCGCCAATGCAGAGGCACGGCCCGGCGCCCGACCACGAGGGAGACGACCAACAGATGCTGGTGCCCCTCGATCGTCCAGTCGAGGGCCAGCCGCACTGGACCGTGAGCGGGGAGTTGCGTGAGGGCTTGCAGGAGGACGGCATCGGCCAAGTGCCGCGGCTCCAGGCGCTGGTTATGGCGCAAGCGCGACAGCCGTTTGACAGCGGCTTCCTGCTTGCCAAAGCTGCGGGCCAGTTGCGCCTGGCAGCCGGTTTGCTGATCAATAATGGCCCGCACGAAATCCCGGATGGCTTTGCGTTGATGGCCATGGGCCCAGGGCAACATATGCACGATATAATCATCGAGACGAGTGGTCGCAGAGTCTTGAGATCGCATACCCCAAGACTGGCATAGAGGCGGATGCCTTGGCTACTCGTCACCTTATAAAAAGTGTCCAGACATCAGGCACACCCCCCTGAATATGTGGTGCTCGGGGAAACAGTCTCTTACAGCTTTGAACGCCTCTCAACCGCTTTATGCCTCGTCGCCGCAGGAGCGCGATTTATCGCTACGAATCCTGACGTCGTTGGCCCTCAGAACAGGGAGCTGCCCTAGCATGCGGTGCAATTGCGGCCATGATCGCTACCGCAACGGGAGTAAAGCCCTACTTCGTTGGCAAGCCGAACCCCCTCATGATGCGTTCGGCTTTGTGCTGTCTAGACGCTTGATGCATATTGATTCTAACCACTGGACAGGAGCAGAAGGTTTCGACGAGAATCCGCAGCCATATCGCACCTTTCCCCAAAGGAGACATGGCCATGGAACGCGATCTCGAAACCTTCCTGACCGCATTGTCTGTCATCGTGGACGATTTTTACCAGCGTCATATCGTCCCCCAGCTGCCCGCCTGTGGCGGGCCAGCCGCCCAGAGGAGTGAGAGCGAAGTCCGCTGCGTGGGCTTGGCGGTCCACTGGCGCAGCGGCGTGCCAGGGAAAAGTGCGCGTGGCATCATGCGCTATGGATGCAAACCCCTGCGGCATTTGTTCCCCACTGTCCTCACGCCGAGTGCGTGCAATCGTCGTCTCCGACGCCTGTGGGGGGCATGCATGCTCCTCCAAGAGGCGGTGGCCGAGCCGCTGGGGGACGCGGGCCCTTCTGAGGTCATGGATGGCTGTCCCATCCCCGTCGCCCACGGCGCCCGGTCGTTCCAGCCCGGCTGGTGAGCCGACATCGCGCGGATCGGCACAGGAGGCAATGACCGCGATTTCTCCGGTGTGCGGATGATGATGGTGATCAATCATCACGGGGTCGCCACGGGCTGGACCTTGGCCTCCGGCCATGTCCAAGAGCGCTGGGTGGCAGCGTCACTCTTGCAGTACCCGCGCGGGGATGCCCGGGGGGCAAGGTCCGCTTGACGCGGAGGCCCAACAGCCCACCGTGACACCGCCGCGGGATTGGCTGGCGCTCCTGCCCAGTGGTGGGGCCCGCTCGCCACAGCCCATCCTGACTGCCCGTGGGTTCCGAGGAGAGGACTGGCTGACGCACTGGGCCGCAGCGTACGGCGTCCACGTCTGTCCCCCGCCCAAGGCGGCGTCTCGGGCGCAGCGACGCTGGTGGAGCGCTGCACGCCAGGTCGGAGAAACCTCCTGTGCGCACTTGCGTGAGCGCGTCGGGCTCAAGTATCCTGGTGCGCACAGCAGTTGGGGCCTGCTGATGCGGGTGGCGGCAAAGGTGGCGGCATAGAATCTGGGTAGGCTGCTCAACCGGCTCTTGGGACGTCCAGACTTTGCTTTTGCTACTTTGATCGTATAAGACAAAACAGAATACGCATCAAGCGTCTAGGAGTACATTCAGAAGATACAGTGATGAGTTGAGCAAGGCGTGGCGTCCCCGCAGGGTTTTTTCTGTATAGCTGCTGTGTTTCCCCCTACCCTCACGAGTTTGGCGTCGCAATTTCTGCTGGTTGCGTGCCATTCTGGCGGCCTTCACCGAAGGCGGTGAGGCCCTGGGCCAACTGCTGCAGGCGCTGGTTGACCCTGTAGTGGAGAGTCTGAGACGTCTCGACAGTACCTGCGGTTATGCCGGTGAGTAACTCCAAGCCTTGATCAATATGCGTAATCGGATACACATGAAATCGTCCATTACGGATGGCCTCCACCACGTCAGGGCGCAGCATAAGGTTGCGGACGTTGGCCTGGGGGATGAGTACTCCTTGGGTGCCCGTGAGCTGACGCTGAGCACAGACATCATAGAATCCTTCAATTTTTTCATTGACACCCCCAATGGCCTGGATATCGCCCCATTGGTTGACCGAGCCGGTAACGGCGAGATCTTGCCGCACGGGCACGTCTGCCAGGCGCGACAGGAGCGCATAGAGCTCGGTGGAGGAGGCGCTATCCCCGTCGATACCGCTATAAGATTGTTCAAAACAGAGACTGGCCGATAGCGTTAAGGGCTTATCCTGCGCATACATCTGGCGGAGATAGCCGCTAAGAATGAGTACGCCTTTATCGTGTGTACTGCCACTGAGTTTCGCTTCCCGCTCAATGTTGACAATGCCGCTACGTCCCATCGAGGCAGTAGCGGTCACTCGGGATGGGCGGCCAAACATGTGGTCGCCTAACTGTAGTACGGCCAGACCGTTCACCTGCCCGACACGGCTACCAGTCGTGTCGATCAGCACCGTGCCCTCGGTGATGAGATCACGTAATTTCACTTCTAACCGATTCGCCCGGAAGCTCCGTGCCTGCAATGCTTGCTCCACGTACTGGCGGCTCACCATCTCAGCCCCAGCCTGTCCTGCAATGTAGCTGGCTTCTCGTACCAGGTCGGCAAGCCAATCAAACTGGCTCACCAGCTTTTCCTGATCCGCCACTCGACGCATCCCATACTCAATGATCGACTCCACACCACTACGGTCAAAATGCAGCAGGCGTTCCTCTCGACATAGCCGGGCGATGAAGTGCGCATAGCTGGCCTGATGCTCTGCGGTCCGGTCCATTTCCTCCCCAAAGTCGGCTTTCATTTTAAAAATATGTCGGAAATCAGGATCCTGGAAGTACAGCAAGTAGTACAACCACGGATTGCCCATGACGACAACTTTGGTCCGGATAGGGATGGCCTCAGGCTGCAAGGAGGAAATGGTAAAGAACGTAAAGGGATCATAGGCCTCAATCTTCACCTGGTTACTTTGTAGGGTCCGTTTCAACGTTTTCCAGACAAATGGTTCTGTTAAAGCATCTTCCAGGTGAAACAAGATATATCCACCGCTGGCACAGAGCAGCGAGCCGGCTTTAATACGCGTGAAGTTGGTCACCACCCTGCCATGCGGATCAACGACACGGTCAATGGTACCGAAAAGATTTTTGTAGGTCGGAGTATCTTCGACTAGGACGGGGGCTCCCTGCGTCTCACCATTGTCCACGACAACGTTGACACGATATTCCAGGAAGGGTTCGGGCGCATTTGCAGGGGGTGCCATAGACGGGGGATGTGCTGGCCCGGCCTGGCCTCCTTTGAACATATCGAGATGGGAGAGCACGTGTTCCTGCACGCCTTCGAGGTAGCGCTGTACTTTCTCCTGGCGATGGCGGTGCTTAAGCTCCGCAATTAAGGGGGCGATAAGCGTGGCGCTGAAATTGCGCTCAATGGCCCGAATGTCCTCAGCCAGCTGTTGCATAATCTGGCGTTGGCGGAGCATGACACTGCGAAACTCGTGCAATACGTCACTTTGCCGCTGTTCGAGGGCTTCACGGTCCGCGGCACTGAGACGCTCCAGTTCCTCCGCGGTCATGGGGCGTCCTTCACGTAGTGGGACAAAGATCACATTGTCTGTGGGATCATTCTGGACACCAAAGCCTTTTTCTTGCAGGACACGATTGAATTCTTCTTGGATCTGGCGCACCTGGTGTTGATATTTTTCCCCCAATTCACGTTGTTCGCTTTCAAAGGCCTCTTGACGAAATGCCTTTGGAAGCGTCTCACGCAGGTCGGTGAGCAGCCGCGTCATATCCTGTTGCAGTTGGCGGCCCTGCCCGGAGTCCAGCGCGATCACTTGCGGCTGGTCAGGCGAGCGGAAATTATGCACGTAGACCCAGTCTCCGGGGGTCGGCAATGAGGCTGCGTGCTCCCGCAGGAGGGCGGTAATTTGGGCCTGTGCACCCGTCCCCTCAAATCCACAGACAAAAATATTATACCCTTGTTGCGTCATGCCCAGCCCCATGAGAAGGGCCTGCGTAGCCCGCTCCTGTCCGACAAGCGTGGTGAGTGGCTCCAGTTCGGCAGTACTGATAAAGGGAAGCTCCCGCAAATCCACTGTCCGCCGTGCATCCTCTGGGGACAACTCAGCGGGAAGTGCACGTGAAGCGCTCATGGTTATTCCTTTCACGACAGGCGTGGGTTAGGTGGATTTCTTGGGCAATATGACGGTCAAGATGCCGGCACGAAACTGCGCCCGAATCCCTGCCTGATCGACACTTGACGGTAAGCGTAACTGACGCTCGAACCGTCCATAGCTCCGCTCCATCCGGTAATACTGCCGTCCGCGACGTGCCACAGCACCACGGCGTTCTCCGGTAATCCGCAAGATACTGTCTTCTACCTCAACGCGGACATCCTTCCGTTCAACCCCCGGGAGTTCAATCTCAACGATGATCTCCTTCTCTGTCTCGGCGATATCACAACACGGCTGCCACTGGGTCACTTCTGGCAGTGCTCTGCCACCCCAGGGCTGATGAATCATCTCTTGAAAGAGACGCCGTACTTCTTGTTGCGCTTCAAAAAACGGTTGCGCACGTTGTGGGGTGCGTTCTGCCATGGGACTCCTCCCCTGCCCTGTTCGGTCAGGGCCAGTCGGGTGGGATAAAGTACTCACTGGTGCCGTTAGGGAATTGGTAGGGTGACGTCTTGTCGTGCCAGGGGTTCGGTGGAGCAGGAGGGTACCCTCCTGCTCCCGTGCCTCCCAGCTTATGTGCCCTCTTGCCATGAGGTGAGATAACTCATCTGTTCGTCAGACAACATATCGATTTTGATGCCCATCGCTTGCAGCTTGAAGCTCGCAATTTCTTTATCGATTTCTGCTGGCACAACATAGACTTGATTGTCGAGTTTGTCATGATTCTGCTGCATATAACGCGCACACAAGGCCTGATTGGCAAAACTCATGTCCATGACGGCTGCCGGATGCCCTTCAGCAGCCGCGAGGTTGACTAATCGCCCTTGCCCGATGAGGCGGATACAACGCCCATCGGCAAGTTCGTACTCATCAACGAATGGTCGTGGTTGCCGGGTCTGTACGGCCAGGGCTGCGAGATCGGGAATATTGATTTCCACGTCAAAGTGTCCGGAATTGGCGATCACACACCCATGTTTCATGACTTCGAAGGCATGTTTATCAATAACGTGCTTATCTCCTGTGGCACTGACGATAAAATCGGACTGCGCCGCAGCTTCAAGCATCGGCATGACGCGATATCCGTCCATGACCGCTTCCAGGGCTCTGAAAGGATCGACTTCCGTGACGATAACATTGGCGCCATGACCTTTGGCCCGCATGGCAATGCCGCGCCCACACCACCCATAGCCGGCCACGGTAAACACTTTGCCGGACAGGAGAATATTGGTGGCGCGGATGAGACCGTCTAACGTGCTCTGTCCTGTGCCATAGCGGTTGTCGAACAGATGTTTGGTCATGGCGTCATTGACGGCGATTACTGGAAATTTCAAAGCACCATCTTTGGCCATGGCCCGGAGGCGAATGACTCCTGTGGTGGTTTCTTCAGTGCCTCCCCGCATATTCCCCAGCAGATCCTGACGATGTCTGTGTAACTCGGTCACCAGGTCTGCACCGTCGTCCATGGTGATGTGTGGGCGATGGTCAAGGGCAGCATTGAGATGTTGGTAATAAACGGCATTACTCTCACCCTTGATGGCGTAGGTAGGAATACCATAATGCTGTACCAGGGCCGCAGCAGCATCGTCTTGCGTGCTGAGGGGATTACTGGCGGTAAGAACGAGGTCAGCACCGCCAGCCGCGAGCACCCGTGCCAGGTTGGCAGTTTCGGTCGTAATATGCAAACAGCCGCTCATGCGTACTCCCGCCAGTGGCCGCTCTTTGCTGAAGCGAGCCATCAGGCTGCGGAGCACAGGCATTTCATGCAGTGCCCACTCGATACGTGAACGCCCGTGGTCCGCCAGTGAGAGGTCTTTGACATCGTGGGCTTTTCCTGCCATGAATACTCCTTTAATGAAAAATAGAGGTGATATGTGAAGACCGACTCGCTCGCTCGTTGAATCGACGACTTGCACCTTTGTCAAACAATAACACAAACGATAGCGGAAACAGAGGCAATGCTCAAGAGGAAGGAAGCACACCTCAGCAGAGACCTGTCTCTTCTTTTCGCTGCCTCGTCTGACCGCAGTCCTGCTGAGCCGTAGGCGTGTGAAGGATTGGGGCCTGTTGCTATGGAAGGCAACTTGTCAGATCGGTACTGAGTCTGTCAGAATTACTTGTAGATCTTTGTTTCCGTTTGTCCAACGGAAACACTTGTCCGGAGTGCCAGAAAACTGGTACATTGTGCGCCATAAAGAACGGAATAGGCTCTTAGACACGACTTGTTCCATGAGGAGATGAGGATCGAACGCCGTCCAAATTATAGAGAATTGACGATGCAATGTGATACTGGCACAGAGGTTGCCGACGTCTCTGAAAGATGCGCTGGCGACGAGCTGTTGCCATAAAAGGAGAATGTATGGCTACAAAACGCTCGATTCATGTAGTTGGGACAGGAACAATTGGTGAGCCTTTAGTTGGACTTTTGCTCAGTATTCGTGACGCCTTAGAAGTTGATCAGATTACATTTCAGAAAAACCGGCCATTGTTGCAGGATAGTGCCAAGGTCAAGAGTCTTATCCGCCGAGGAGCAAAACTCGTTGTCGAGGCGGCAAAGATGCCGGATTTCGAAAAGCTTGATATGCAACCCTCCTATGACATCCAGGAGGCGCTGCAGCAAGCCACAGTGGTCATCGACTGTACACCAAAAGGATTGGGTCTGAAGCATAAGCGGGAATGGTATGAAGGGCTCTCCTCCGCCAAGGGTTTTATTGCCCAAGGGAGCGAATTTGGTTTTGGCAAGATGTATGCCCGCGGTATCAATGATGAAGCGTTGATTCCTGACCAAGATCGCTTTATTCAGGTGGTGAGCTGTAATACCCACAATCTGGCAGTGCTCATTGAGACGCTGGGACTGCATGATGAGGACCCCAACAATCTTGTCGAAGGACGTTTTGTCTGTTTACGTCGTGCCAGCGATATCAGCCAGGAAAAAGAATTCATTGCCGCCCCGGACGTGGGGGCGCACAAAGATGCGCAGTTTGGCACGCATCATGCCCGTGATGCGTGGCACCTGTTTGAGACGCTGGGCCTGGACTTAAATCTCTTTTCCTCAGAAATCAAACTGAATACCCAGTACATGCACAGCATCTGGTTTAATCTCCGCGTCAAGCAGGCCACGACGTTGGATGAAGTGCTCGACAAATGCCACGTCAACAAATATGTTGCACTGACGCACAAAACCATGGCCAGTACCGTGTTCTCCTTCGGACGTGACCATGGATACTTTGGGCGGTTGCTCAATCAGACGGTCATCTCTATCCCCACGCTGGCGGTACGAGGCAGTCATGAAATCACGGGGTTCTGTTTCACCCCCCAGGATGGGAACTCGCTCTTAAGTAGTATAGCGGCTGCGGCCTGGTTGCTCGATCCGCGAAAGTATGAAGATCACATTCAGTTTGTGAAACAGTATTTATTTGACGAAGTCTAACCAGGCGAGGGAAGCACCGTCTCATTATGCTCGAAATCGACGGCGCACGACACTCTGGGAGTGGTACGATTGTCCGGCAAGCCGTCGCCTTCGCTGCGCTGACTGGGCAGGCAGTGCACCTCCGGCACGTGCGGGGGCGGCGCCCCAATCCGGGACTCCGCCCGCAACACCTGCAAGTGGTGGAAGCCATCCGCCAATTAGTGGACGGAACCACTGAAGGGGTTCGGAAAGGCGCCCAGGAATTTGTCTTCATTCCAGGGCTTCCGCAGAGGGCTTCCCACTACACCTGGGACATTGGCTCGGCTGGCTCCACCACCATGCTCGCCCTGGCAGTGTTACCCGTCTTGGCGTTTCGATCTGCTCCAATTGATGTAACTTTACAGGGTGGTATCTTCCAGGACTTTGCTCCATCTGTATATCACCTCCAGCATGTTGTTCTTCCCTTGCTCTGGCGTATGGGGGTGAACGCTGTAATCGACATGTCGCGGCCTGGGTATGTTCCTCGTGGGGGTGGGGTTTTGCACTTACGGGTGTCTCCAGGTCGAGAACAACTCCGACCATTAGTTATGCAGCATGTCGGCGCTGTGCGACGCCTGTGGGGCATTGCGCTCGCATCCCACCTGGCGGAGCGCCGCGTGAGTCAGCGTCTGGCCATGTCCGCCCAGAAAGTGTTTACGGCCGCTGGTTATACCGCCACGATCGAGACGCTGGAGGACAGTAGCGCTCTACAGCCTGGAGCAGCCTTCGCAGCCTTTGCAGATATAGAAACCGGCACGCGTCTCGGCGCTGATCAGGCCGGTGCTCCCCGACGGCGCGCAGAAGCCATTGGTACGCACGTGGCGCAACAGCTCTTGGACGGAGCTACGGACTGGTGCTCCCCTGGACCGCTATGCCGCGGACCAGGTGATCCCCTTTGCAGCACTGGCTGAGGGAGAGAGCCGGTGCCGTCTGCCCTCGATCACGGACCATGTCCTCAGCAACGCCTGGCTCGCCAAGGAGATGTTAGGAGCTGAAGTACGCCTGGAGGATCGTGAGTTGGTTGTGACTGGTGTGGGTTTCCGGTCCCCAGCAGGATTATGAAGCAGCCTTCTTTCACCTGTGGAGTATGATTACTGCCACATGCGCCGCGGGCAATGTGTTGCATGGCCGGCTCGAGCTCATGGAGCGACAAGCAAAGGGTGAGGAGTTTTGACCTGCGTTCCAGCAATACATTATCTATAGGGTACCATTGCCTAAACCTGTTGGTAGTCTGACGCAAGGGAATATGGCATGAAAAATCAACATAAATTCTCGCTTGGCTATTTTCTCGCTGCCCTTGCCCTTATGCTCGTCCTCCAGTTTCTCTTTGCCCCGCAAGCAAGTCAGATTAGTTATGGCCAGTTCAAGAAATATCTCTACGAAGACAAGATTGCCCAGGTCCTGATTTCCGATACCCTCATTCGTGGCACGTTGAAACCCGAGGCGGTTGACAAGGGGGCGACAACAAACTTTACGGTCGTGCCAGTGAGCGATCCGAACCTGGTGAAGGAACTCGAAGCACGTGGTGTGGATTTTCGCGGGCAGTATGAGAGTCCCTTCTTCAAGATGTTACTGTCCTGGGTGCTACCGGCAGTGATTGTCGTCGCCATTTGGGTGTTTGCCATGCGTCGTATGAGTGCAGGGGGAGGCGTGATGGCGTTTGGCAAGAGTCGCGCGCGGATATACGCGGAAAAAGAAACAGGCGTGACTTTCGACGATGTGGCGGGTCAGGATGAAGCGAAGGAGGAGCTCCTCGAGATCATCGAATTTCTCAAGAATCCCAAAAAATTTCAGGTGTTAGGGGGAAAACTACCGCGTGGGGTGCTCCTTGTGGGCCCTCCGGGCACTGGCAAGACGCTCCTCGGCAAAGCCGTGGCTGGCGAAGCGCACGTGCCATTCTTTTCTATCAGTGGGACAGAATTTGTTGAACTCTTTGTCGGGGTTGGGGCCGCCCGGGTACGAGATCTTTTCGTTCAAGCGCAGGCGAAAGCGCCCTGTATTGTCTTCATTGACGAGCTCGATGCGCTCGGCAAAGCCCGGGGCTCGGGGGCGCCGCTGGAGGGCATGACGAGCGTGAGAATACCCTGAATCAACTGCTGGTTGAGATGGATGGATTTGATACCAGTAAAGGCGTCATCATTCTGGCGGCGACGAATCGACCGGAAATTCTCGATCCGGCGCTGTTACGCCCGGGGCGATTCGATCGACAGGTGCTTGTTGACCGGCCGGATCTGCGCGGGCGTGAAGCGATTCTCCGGGTCCACGCCAAAGGGGTCAAGCTGGCTCCTGACGTTGATCTGCATCTGCTGGCTCAGCGCACCCCAGGGTTTGTTGGTGCGGATCTCGCTAATGTCATCAATGAGGCAACGTTGCTGGCTGTGCGCAGAAACAAACATCAGGTGGAGATGCGAGACTTCGAGGAAGCGATTGATCGGGTCATTGCCGGGCTGGAGAAGAAGAACCGCCTCATTAACCCCCGTGAGCGCAAGATCGTGGCAGTGCATGAAACCGGTCACGCCCTGATGGCGGTGTTTACTCCAGGAGCGGACAAGGTGCACAAAATCTCCATTATCCCCCGCGGTATTGGCGCCTTAGGCCATACGCAGCAGCTGCCGACCGAAGAACGCTATCTCATGACCCGGCAAGAGTTAGAGGGCAAGATCGATGTGCTATTCGGCGGCCGGGCAGCTGAAAAAATCGTCTTCGATGAGGTGTCGACTGGCGCGCAAAACGACTTACAGCGAGCCACCGAGATCGCTCGGGCCATGGTGCTTGAGTATGGTATGGGAGAAACGCTCGGCCCTGTAACATTTCCGCGGCGGCACGGACTCTTTCTGCCTGATGCACAACACTATCCCGCGGATGGAAACCGGGAGTATAGCGAAGCCACGGCACAAGCACTGGATCAGGAGACGAAAAACATTCTCGAAGAGCGCCTCGAATATGTCCTACAGCTCTTAAGCAGCAAACGTCATTTGCTCGACCGAGTGGCTGAGCAGTTACTGGAAAACGAAGTTCTACCGGCCGAGGAGTTCGAACGCCTTGTCCAGGAGGAGGCAGGGATTCCGTCCGCTTAACATCTCTCCCTGCTCTCCGCGGGGATGGTCATGGGCCGTAGGCGGAAATCCCTATGAAGTATGCACAGTGAATTCCTGGGCGTCCTGGTCAAGGCGAGGTAGTCCAGTCAGGGGTATGTAAGAGGGTTCTCGCCTGTGTGGGTTCAAGAAGTCCTGCAGCGGCATGGGAGGGAGCCTCCACCGCATGCGGCACAGGCAGGCTCTCTTCTGGAGCCAAGGCTGCCAGCGTTATTGTCGGAGACGTAGCTCGTGCTGCTGGTACGGGTGCGTTCGCTGCAGCTGTCTCGTGTTCTCCTCCTTCGACAATAGGTTGAGCGAGAATCCACAGGCTGATGATGGTGTAGCCTACCATGAGCACGAGCATAGGGTACTGACTGCGCAGGGCCAAGGCCCGATCACGCAGCACACGCATGGCGATGAGATGCGCCAGTGAGACAGCAATCATATGCCCGAGAATGATGGCAATGACTGCCGAATACCAGGTAAAACGCGCTCCCACGATGCCAATATTGATGTGATATGTGGCAGTACCAAAGAGGTCCCAGCCGGTTCCTAACGGGTCGGACAGGAGGGGGATCAGACGTTGTCCATGGATGAGGAAGAATGAGAAATAGTGCGCCATATGGTAGGCAATGGCAATGGGCACCAGACTAAAGGTAAAAGCCTGCGCCAGTCGTGCAGCGGAGAAGTGTTTCCCACTCACGACAGCCATGAGGAAGCCCATAATGACATAGAGTTCCAGGAAAAAGACTGGAAAGAAAAGCAGGCCCAGGGTTCTCACTACCGTCATATTCCCGCCCCCGATGGGTGGCGGGGCAGTGAGTAGGGCACGCTCGATCTCTACCCACACCGGTGTTGCCATGAAGCCGTCAAACGTCACCGTAGCGAGCAGGAGGAGCACAAAAGCCATCTGGGAGACAGTAATAGTTTCATGACGCACCAACCCGACCGCCAAGGGGCGCAGGTTCCATTCACGCTGTCCCGCTGCAGCTCTCTGAAAGCACGCCACACAATCAATACAGTCTCCATCGCGGTCACGGCAGGTGCTATCGCATCCCTGGCAAACGGTGGTGTCGAGCACCCGTATTTCCGTGGGAGAAAAGCGCGACAGCAGCGCAAACACGAGGGAAAACGCTTCCCCATGTCTAAGCCAGACGTGCTTGCCGAACAGGAACATGCCGAGCCAGGTTAGAGCCGAATACAGCAGGGTCAGACCCGCGAGATTGCTGGGCACCGCTGCATCATCGAAGACGAGCTCGACCCATGCAAAGAGTAAAAACAGCACCACCCCAGGCCATACGCCAAGTGCAGTTGGATACTGCCAGTCGCGCGACAGTTCGTGGCCCGGCATGGCGCGGCGATAGATTTTTTCTGCCCACTCATAGATGGTAGCCAGAGGGTTGATGATGGCCCACAGGTTGCCGAGCAAGGCGGAAAGGTAGGCCAGGCCGACCCACCAGATAACCCAGATCAACGTCGGCGCAAGATTCCGCGTGGGATTGGTTGTCCCGAAGAGGCCCGCCACGATCAGCAGCACGTACAGACCAACCGCTACCAACCGCATCGCAGTCAACACTACCGAATGCGCCAGCAGTCGTGCAAGACGATACTGTAGGAGATTCACGCGCGGGTAGGAACGCAGGTTTGGTAGACGGCGCATCCAGGTCCCTAGCGCCACAAATGAGAGCACCACAGCCGTCGCTGCCCCGGTCACATAGAGCCAGAGAGGAACCGGCAGATCATACCGTTGTCCAAACCCGTGCGCCCAGGCGCACTGCCTTCCGGCCAGAATCACCGCCAGACTTATCAAACAAGAGACAGCTCTAGACAATCGACACACTGCAATCACTCCATGCAAGAGTGCCCCATTGATTGTAAGAGGCAGTACCTAGCGCGGTAGCACCTCGATATATGCCAGGGTCGTTTCGCCATGTGCTCCTTTGTGGCCGTGCCCGCCAAAACCATGCGCGGTAATGGGGAAGCGGCCCGTTGCGTGCGCCTTGAAGGTGAGCTCAGCTGGCGCCCCAGGCTCGACGACTTGTTCAATGTCGTATCCGTGCAGATGCAGGACAACGGTCTCATCGGTCGTCCAGCGTAACATTGCCGTCTCGCCCTGCTTCACTCTGAGAGTCCGTGTCGTACCAACCACCTTGCGGGCACGAATTTCCAGGCTGAACGTCTGGGTTTCTGCGCGCGCCATCGGCACAGAAATGAGACTCAGGCCTAGAAACAGGATGAGCGCCAGTACACAACTCCTCCGCCTCACAATAATCATCTGCGCGTCCTTTGTCCAGAGAGCACCAGGGCTACGTCGTTTATGCACACTGTCACAATCTATCACTTTATCGGAGCCTACCGGCGCACATCAGGAGGCATCGTTTTGCACGGCAGCATTGTAGTTGGCATTGTACCACCACGTGAGATATTCCTCGTAGGTAATGGGCGGAAAACGCGCCGGATTGTCTGGCCCCTCACAGGTGGGTAAGCAGGCAATGACGGTGTCGATGTGTGGCCCGAGGAAGAACGGAATGGCGTAGCGATGCCGGCCTACAGGGGGAAGGGCCCGATGTGGGGTAGACTTGAATCGGCCGTTGGTCCAGCGATACATCATATCGCCAGAATTCACCGCAAACGATCCAGGCATGTATGGCACATCCAGCCAGTCTCCCGTCGGCAGGCGGACTTGCAGCCCCGGGATGTCGGTTTGTGCCAGAAAAGTGAGAAAATTTGCATCGGTATGTGGGGCGATGCCGAATTGATTCGCTGCGGCCGTGACCGGCGGGTAGTGCGACAGACGAAAGGAGAATTGGCTTTCGGCAAATGCCGCATCGAAATAGTCCGGTTGCAGGCCGAGGGCGACAGCGCACACTGGTAATAACCGACGGGCCAGGGCATCAATGGTATCTGTATACTTCAGCACTGTCTCGCGAAAACCCGTCAGGGTCTCCGGCCAGACGTTTGGTCCGACAAAACGCCGCCCTGAGCGACGCAGAGGATCGTCTGGCGAACGCTCACGTTTACAGAAAAAGGCTTCGTTCAAGTCAGGTTTATCATTGGTGTTGACCTCCGACGTCCAGACGGCATATCGACCCATAGACATATAGCCGTTGTTGTGCTCGTTCATACGCAAGGCCATTTTCGCGGCCAGTGGCTGCTCGTGAAAACGTTTGGCCTCAGCAAAGGTGCGGTCGATGAGTTGTTGCGGTATCTCATGATTGACCAGCAGAAAAAACCCCACGTCTTCCAGGGCAGTCCGCAATGCCGCGGCGGTGGTGTCGAGTGCCCCATGAGCACCAGCAAAGAACGGTTTGAGGTCAATGACTGGGATGCCAGTTGCAGAGGAAGTGTGCCGTGTGGGCAGCAGTGACGTTGGCATGGAAACTCTCCTCGTGGTGCTAAGGGGTGGTGAACGGGACACCGCCCCACCGTTCGTGCATGGCGAATTGCGGCACCGCTTTGCGCGTCAGTCTGGTGAGCTGCTTCACGGGCTTGCCCAGCGGCATCAGAGCGCATATGGCAACGTGTGAGGGCAAGCCAAGGAGTTCCTGCAGCTTGGCTTCCTGGGCGACGGCCAGGGTAGTAATGGTCCCCCCGTACCCTTCGTGGCGCGCCGCCAGCAAAATGTTCCAGGCAAAGGGATAAATCGACGCTCCGCTAATAACGCCAACCCGCTGCAAGTATTGATCGGTAGAAGCCACCACCTTGAGATCCACACACACCACAAGCACTACCGCAGCCTTCCGGAAGGGCTCGGTAAGCCGTGCTGGAACTGGGGTTTGTTCGATGGTGGCGGGATCGACCGAGGTGGTGTCAACGGCATTCCAGGGACTCTCACCCGCCTGCTGTTGGGCAACATAGCGCTGCGCCGCCGGTGCAGTCAAGGCCGCGAGCGCCTCGCGAGTGCGACGCTCACGTACAACGATAACATACCATCCCTGACGGTTGCCGCCGCTCGGGGCAAAGCGTGCGGCATCGAGTATCTTGTAGAGCGTTGCGTCCGGCAGAGGCGCATCAGTGAATTCCCGGGCGGAAAACGTCGTACGCATGACATCATAGAGTTCCATGGGCAATTCTCCCTGGCGAGATCAGGCCATATTCTGGCATCATAGCATATCCGGGCGGTTCTGGCAGTCATCATCTGGGTCGCTGCGTTACAGTCCCGCCCCAACTCAAGTTACGTGCGCGCCTGTCTGTGGAGGAGCTCTGTATGGCGCTTGAAAAATAGGCGTGAAATCCCTACGCTATTTTGTGAGAGAGAGATGCGTTGTGCAGCCAGAAAGTATACACCTGTTCATCTATATGAGTGCAGGAGAAAGAAGCCGTGAGTGGACGTAGAGATCATCACGACCATGATCATACTGAACCGCCTCCTGAGCTGGCATTACGCCTCCAGGCGCTCGAATCGCTGCTGGTTGAAAAGGGCCTCGTTGATCCCGCTGCCATAGACACTCTTATTGACACCTACGAAAACAAGATTGGTCCACGCAACGGTGCCAGAGTCGTGGCGCGGGCCTGGAGCGACCCCACCTTCAAGGCCTGGCTGTTACAGGACGCTACTGCGGCTATCGCCTCGCTGGACTACACCGGTCGACAGGGCGAGCATATGCAGGTGGTGGAAAACACGCCGACGGTGCACAACCTGGTGGTATGCACCCTCTGTTCCTGCTATCCATGGCCAGTACTGGGTCTGCCGCCAGTGTGGTACAAGGCCGCTCCCTACCGGGCCCGCGCTGTTGCCGATCCGCGTGGCGTGTTAGAGGAATTTGGCACAGCTGTGGGCGCCGATGTTGAAATCCGTGTGTGGGATTCGACGTCAGAGGTGCGCTATTTAGTACTCCCAGAACGCCCAGCAGACACCCAAGGGTGGAGCGAGGACGACCTGGTCCAACTCGTTACGCGCAATGCCATGATCGGGGTGGAAAAGGCCAGAACACCTCAGGATATGAGGAGGGGTTGATGAACGGAGCGCATGATCTGGGGGGGATGCATGGCCTGGGTCCGATCAATGCGGAGCCTGAGGCTGAGGAGCCCGTCTTTCACGCCCCATGGGAAAAACGGGTGTTCGGTCTCGCCCTGGCGGCTGGTTTTCTCGGCAAATGGAACATTGATACATCTCGCTATGCCCGTGAACGTCAGCATCCCATTGATTACTTGCGGCATACCTATTACGAAAACTGGCTGATAGGGCTGGAAAAGCTCCTCCTCGAAGCCGGACTCGTGACCCCTGAGGAACTGGCCACTGGCAAAGCCGCTGCCCCAATAGATGCAGCAACGAGGCAAGGCGTTCTCAAGGCCAACAATGTTGCGACGATAATAGCCAGAGGCGGCCCAGTGGCAATGGACATCGCCGCTCCACCTCGTTTTCAGCCTGGCATGTATGTCAGGGCTATTAACCAGCATCCCCTCGGTCATACACGTGAACCCCGCTATGTGCGCGGCCGAGTAGGTGTGATTCACCTGCATCATGGCGCGCATGTCTTTCCGGACCGCAACGCCGTCGGCTCGAAAGAAGGCCGGCATCTGTACAGCGTGCGTTTCGAGGCTGCAGAACTCTGGGGCCAGAGCACCGCTCGCCAGGACGCGGTGTACGTTGATTTATGGGAAGATTATCTGGAGCCAATGTGATGCCCAACACCACTCCACTCATCGACGCTCTCCCGGCATTGCCCCGTGACCACAGCGGACCAGTGTTCGCCGCGCCGTGGGAAGCCCAGGCGTTTGCTCTGGCCGTGCATCTGTCCGCAGCTGGCTGCTTTACCTGGGGGGAATGGGTCGAGGTGTTTAGCCAACAAATTCACGCGGCGCAAGCCCAGGGCGACCCTGACCTCGGAGATACCTACTATCAGCACTGGCTCGTGGCCCTGGAACGCCTCTGTACTGCAAAGGGCCTGGTCGGCCCACAGGATCTGCGAAAACGCACGGAAGAATGGCGTCAAGCCTACCGCAATACGCCCCATGGCCACCCAGTTACACTGTCAGCTGCCTTTAGCAGCGGCCGCCGGGAAGTCTGATACTCACGGCTACGGCTGTCCACTGCCTCTCCGCCGCGTGCACCTC
Source organism: uncultured Gammaproteobacteria bacterium (assembly GCA_963773125.1). Classification (GTDB taxonomy): domain Bacteria; phylum Tectomicrobia; class Entotheonellia; order Entotheonellales; family Entotheonellaceae; genus CAVZBC01. The sequence goes on from CAVZBC010000013.1 coordinate 19,771, forward strand.
CCTTGAACAGTACGGGATCTTTCCCCGGCGAGCGTGTATAGCGTCAGAGGCGTCAATCGGATAATATAGTGCCCTGGTTCAGGAGGGAGGTGGAACGGATATGCTTCACGACACAGGGAAGGAGCGGTAACATGGAACGGTCAACGGATCCGCATCAGGTACGACTCACGGGCGAAAATTCGTTCATTCGTCTCGCCCACGCACAGAATGCTCCTGAGACGACGCGTGTCAGTCATTGGCGTGTGCTGTGGTCCCCAGCAGGACAGGGACATGTGCTATACATCCGGAGTGAACTTACGGACAACCTCGTGCGCGTCTATGCCGATAACATTGCTTTAGCGCGCTGGCTCCAGGGCGAGATCGAAAGCATGTTGCATCAGCCCTTTGCTGATCAGCATTTACCGGTGACGGAGGCAGTCTTCAACAAATCTGGTGACGGGCAGGCATTCTGGACCGAGACGGTAGAAAGTGATGAGGAGACGATTCTACTCACCTGGTATGATTTTGGCGAGCCCTTTGTGATTACGGTTGCCCCGGGCAGTGTATCGGGACGTCCGCACGGCGTCTATAGTTGTTTTGTGCCAGCCCGGCGGGCCCAGATCACCATCAATAATCGCGTCGCCGCCGGTCAGCCCTTCCCGCAAGACCGTGATGGACGCGCCAGTAGTACGGCCTGTTTAGCGTGGTCTGAGACCTGGGTACGCCCATACACTGGTGCCTGAGTCGTCGCGGTTGGGGGGCCACAAACGCCACAGAGCGCCATAAACTCCTTTAATACAAACGTGTTCTGCTATGCCGTGCAATAAATTTCTGCTTGACAGTATTTACCTCCAGAGACTATAAAGGGTCACAAGTGTCGATCCCTATATATACGTCTGAACGAAGGAGATATTGTGGTGGGCTTTTGCAGTAAACACAGCATGCCACCCGTAGACTGGTTAGGGTTGGTCAGATGCGTTCTCGGTCTGGTGTGTGTGGCGTGGCTTGTCGGCTGTGCCTCCCAACTGCCTCCTACGCCTCCTATGCCCGAGCAATACGTCGATCAGACAGACAATCAGCTGCAGTTGGCCAACCAACTGGAGCGGCTCACCCGTGCCTCCTACCGACTTGGCCCAGGAGACGTGGTGCGCATTAATGTGCATGGCCATCCGGATCTGTCAAAGGATGTACCCATTAGTGCTGATGGTGCGTTGGATTACAGCCCTCTACGTGGGGTACAGGTTGCCAACCTGACGGTGCAACAACTCGAAGGCCAGCTCAAACAGCATCTGCGAAAGACCTTCGCGAACGAAGCGCTCCTGCAAGCAGATGTTGTGCACTACCGCACCCAGCATATCTACGTGCTCGGGGCGGTGCGCTCTCCTGGTGTGCATCCGCTCCAGCCTAAGGCCACCTTGTTGGATACAATTTCACAGGCTGGAGGCCCGACTTCTGAGGCAGGCTGGGTAGCCGTCCTGCTTCCAGGTCCAGCGCACAAAAACCTCGCGTATGCGAGTGATAGCGGGGTGATGGAGGGGCCGAAGATGATACGTATTGACCTGGAAAAGTTACTCATCGGCCTGGTCCACCCGAACGTTGAACTCCTGAGCGGGGATGTCATTTTTGTCCCGGAGCGTGGGCATTACTTTGTCCTGGGTGGGGTGCAGCGGCCTGGTCAGTATCGCATGGAGCGGGACATGACCGTCATCAGGGCCATTTCCCGGGCGGGTGGCTTTTCTCGGTTTGGTTCACAGAGCTCCGCCAGAGTGTGGCGCTATCATGTGCATCACGAAAAATGTGGTGGTGAGCTCTGTCTGCGTGGCTATGCCAGACGAGAGGTCGACGAGCCAGCGAGAGAATTTCGGATACAGTTACACGATGTGCTACAATCCGGTGACGTTCTCGTGATACCTGAGAGTGTGTTTTAAGGTGTGCAGCCAAAACGCTTCACAACTGTTTGTATAGGTCGAGAGTCTCCCTGGAGGTCAAGGCTCATAATAGTCCTCCGGTCATGACAGAATACCCTGCCTTGCCGTAGAATATGACAGATGAACTGGTCCATATAGTCGCCCTGCTAGGTACACGTGTACACGTGCGTGTACGGGCTGGCATGTGAAAGAGGTATGTCTATGATGATTCAAGAGCTGGTGCGCAGATTTCCCGAAATTCCCCCTGACCTGCACGATGAACCGCTTCTGGCGCAGTTTGCCGACGCCTTTGGTGACTTGCTGCAGGTGGCGCAAAATCCAAGCAACTGTGCAGGACAGTATGAGGCGGGCCATCATTATTATCTCAAACTCATCGGTCCGCTGAAACTCTATATGTATGGACTTTCCAGCCGTGAAAAGGTGCTCAAACAGCTGCAAGATTTCCTCGCACGCTATGAGGCGAATCCCGCTGGTTTTGCTGCTACCCTCGTGCCGTCCGGGCCGCCAGCGTAGTCAGATGCTCTGGAGCGGACAGCTGTCAAAGTTGCTCGCCTGTGTGTGACCTTGTGGTAACAACACGACACAGCTCGCTGCCGATGAAGCAGCCCGAGCGGAGGGTGTAAGATGTCTCTGTGGCAACAGGCCCTCATGGCTCGGCAAGTCGTTGGCAAACAGCTCAAAGTCCTTTACCTCATTGATGGCCGCGCCGCTGTATCCGGAGATTTTCTCCGTGCGCGCCAGCGCTTGATGCGTTGGCAGAATGTCACAGCCCGCCTCCTGGCAGATAGCATCAGCCCTGAGATCGGCCAGGAGTTCACTGCCAAGTGCGACGATTTTACGTGTGTGACAGACCTCGACTCCTGGTCCCAGGTACGTCTCGTCTACCAAACCTACCTGTATCAGCTGCTTGAAGAACTCAAGTACAGTCCGGAAAATGTCCTGTCACCCTAGGGGGCATCTGGGAGGATCGAAGCTCTTTCTTTGCTTCCCCTGTGGCTGCGCTTGTGATTCGGTTTCTATAAACATCGAGAAAGGGAGATGCTTCTATGCAACGTCGTTGGTCAAAACCTCTACGCTACAGTTTTATCCTAGGGATTGTACTGTGTAGTGGAGTGATGTTGAGTGGCTGTGATATATTGGATTTCCTGGGCGACCTTTTCCACCTCACGAATGGGAACGAAGCGCAGGCCCAACAAGATGGCCTCGTGGAAACATTTCTGATCCGCCCCGGCTCGTTCGCTCTTACCGCAAACAACGCGAGTATAGACCTTGGGACAAATGTTGAGATTACAGATCAGGTGACAATCTATACACAGATCGATGGCAGTATATCGTTTATTCTGAGCACTGGCAGCGCGCGGGAGTTTCGCGAAGTGGTGGTGAACGACGTTGTTTTCGAACGGCCTGCACTCAATCAGGTGACGCTCATTCGGAGGCAATAGCCTCGTCCAACGATGTGCAGCTGTGCCGGGACAGGCATAGAGTACGCCTGCTCGAGGGCTGCTGGGTTAGCACAATGGAGCGGACGCATACTGTCGCGCATCTGTTGTCCGGATTCGTACTCGTGCTCTTCCAGCCACTCCCGCCCGCCGTGTTCGACCGTCTTGATATGGTCGATCCCATGCTGGAAAGCGAGGCGGTCATCCTGCAGCCGGCGGAACATAGCGATGATGGCAGCCGGATGTGACCATGGTGCAGCAAAAGCGGGTATCGTACAAGCACAAGGAGGGTTTGACATGGAGCAACACTGGTGCCTGAGCATCGTTGATCAGTCCCCGGTGCGGCAGGGAGGCAGCGCTGCCGAGGCATTGCAAGAGACGATTGCCCTGGCCGTTACCGCTGACAAATTGGGGTATGCACGCTACTGGGTGGCTGAGCATCATAACCTGGCGAATTTTGCCAGTACGAGCCCGGAGATTCTTATTGGCCAGATCGCTGCGCGCACCCATACTATCAGAGTGGGAAGTGGCGGCGTCATGTTGACGCATTATAGCGCCTTCAAGGTCGCAGAAAATTTTCGTTTGCTGGAAACACTCTTTCCGGGCCGCATCGATCTGGGGATCGGTCGTGCTCCGGGCAGTGACCAGCTCACCGCCGCCGCGCTCGCCTATCCTGGACCGCCCAGGGATGTACGCTTTTTTCCGGAACAGGTGCGGGACGTATTGGCCTATCTGGGAGATACCGTTGAGGCGCAACATCCCTTTTCTCAGGTGCAGGCCGGTCCCGGGACTGCCACCATGCCAGAGGTCTGGCTCCTGGGCTCGCGCTATGAGTCGGCTCATTTAGCAGCGATGTTTGGTTTACCCTTCAGCTACGCCCACTTTTTTGGCATCGGTGTCGATGACGGCCCCAGGATTGTGGAGAGCTACCGCCAGCATTTTCGTCCCTCGAACTATTGTGCAGAACCCCGGGTCAATGTCACTGTGCACGTCATCTGTGCTGAAAGCACGGAACAGGCGCAGCGCCTGGCCGCCAGCCGCAATCTTACCAAGCTCAAGACGACCCTGGGGCGCCGGGAAGGGGTGCCATCCATTGCGGAGGCCCTGGCCTATCCCTACACCGTGGAGGATGTCGCCTATATTCGTCACTTCAGCGCCAGTTCTATCGAGGGAGATCCGCAACACGTTCAAACACAACTTGAGGCGATTCGCGCCCAGTACGACACGGGCGATATTGGTATTGTGACGGTGTGCTATGACTTTGCTGACCGCGTCCGCTCATATGAACTCGTCGCCGAGATATGTGGGCTAAAGGCTCAACACCCCCGTCTAGACAACGCCTCGTTGGGTGAGCGCTAGAACGTCGGTGGCGCCTGCCTCAGGCCAGCGGGTGACTCGGCGAGTCGCCCCTACCAGACCACTCCCGGCAGGCGTCGGGAGGCAGGAGCACACATGTCATGTGCTGAGCTGGAGGGCCTGCGTGGTGATGTAGTATTTCGTCAGGATATTGGGGACCTCCCACGCAGGGAGCGTGCCCGCACGCAGATAGGCCAGATACTGCTCGACCACTTTGCCAAAGTGCGCTTCGTGCCCAATGCGGTACATATCAGGGATGATCACTTGCCACTCGTCTCCCTGCTGCTGCAGGCTGACTCCGGGATAGTATTCTTGCCAGCTATCCACAGCGCGTTGTAGAGCTTTCTGCACGCTCTGTGCAGTGGCCCTTTCAGTCGGTTCTACGGAGAGCTCAGGGCGGTACTGTTGCGCCTGCCCTTGCCGGATACGCACGGTACTGCGCGTGCCGCGGGTGATCGACACGTGGGTATCCCCTCCCCCTTTGGGTGCTTCATAGTGCCACTGTACCATGACACGGGTATGCACTCCTTGCATGGTAAAGAGAATTTCCCCGTTGCTCGCATAGGGCAGGACGCCTTGACTGTCAAGGTGCATACGGAGAGGCGCTGGAAAGTCTGCAATGCCTGTGACACGGGCAAACTGTGCACGCGTCATGGGGGTCGGCCAGCGTCTCGCCTGCAGGATATCAATGTCTGTGGCGTAGTTGATGGGCTGCCCAGGAAAGCTTTCCCACATCACGACGTCCACCAGGTGCGTGGTGACGTCCACAATACCTTCCCCCTGCTGCGTCACGTCAAAATACCAGACTGGGCGTTTGAGCACTTGTCCTGCGACATGCTTGAAGAGGTGATGCACACTCTCCTTGGTGATCGCTGGTTGGTCAGGAGTCCCTGGCGTCAAGGTGCCGAACACGTCTGGATTATTCACCAGAGCTTTTGACAAGATCGTAGTGATTTCGTGCCGCTGGGTCATGATATCGCTAATAAAAACTCCCTGCTGCTGGGCCGACACGTAAGCTGTGCGCAGCAGTTCCCAGCCGGGGACATCGATGCACATCGGTTTATCTCCCAGCACGTGCAGTCCTGCATCAACAGCGGCCTTTATATACCCCGTTTTACGGCTGTTGACGCCCGCGATCACCACCACATTGCCTGGGCGCTGACGCAGCATCATGTCGAGATAGTCTGGGCCGGTATAGACGTGCTGTTCCCAGGCGGTGGGCTGCACAGTACGGGTGTTAAATTGCTCGATGCGCTGGAGATGTTCGCGCACGTCCTGGCCTTGCGGCGCGTAGACGTAGACCTCCGGCCTGATCTCGTCATACATCGTCTTTTGCAGGAGAGCGGCATGAAAATGGCCAGGATCGAGCGTCATGAAGGTGATTTTCGCTGGAGCAGCAGGCTGCTGTGATTGCAGAGTCATGCGATGATCCTTCAACAGGATAAGGCCGCAGGGGATGCCGCAGACCGTAGATCAGCCATGGCCGCATGGGCAGCGATTAAACGCAGGGCGTTACGGAGGAGTGTTTTGCCGGGTTCGACCCGGGGCCACGGTGAGGCGCCCGACGGATGCGGCAGTGGGATGGCGTCGAACCTATGGCCAGCATAGACACAGCGGACTTGCTGGCCGATATGGGTTTCCATGGTCCGGTAGTCCATGAACTGCGCGATGGCGAGTTTACCCACGGGTATTACCAAGGCGGGAGTGAGTAGATGCATTTCGGCCTGCAACCAGCGCGAGCAATTGGTGATTTCTGCCGCGCTGGGTACACGATCGCCACCTGGGGGTTTCTTGCCCGGAAAACATCGACACACTGCCGCCATATAGACGCGCGCGCGGAAGGTTGCTTCATCGATCCCGCAGGCTTCCTGGAACCAGGCAAACAACGTTTTGCCAGCCGTCCAGGCAAACGGTTTGTGTAGCACCGGCTCTTTGATGCCGGGGGCCTGTCCGACCAACATCACCTTGCTGTAGACGGCCTGGCCGGTAACGGGCGGCGGGTGCATGGTTGGGCATTGCCTGCACGCCTGCACGGCAGCGATGTGTTGCTGCAGGGCGGTTGGCGTATTTCTCAGGTCGATCATAACACCTCCGACAGTTGTCAACCTCCGATGACACACAATGTCAGAGAACCCGATACCAGGTATCTGACAGGGTATAGCCCTGCGGGAAGGGATCACTTGGATCGAGACCATACTGATGGAACCCGGTAAGCCAGGCGCGTCCTGTCAAGCTGGGGATAACTGCTGGCCGATCACCGACAGCGGTGGTTGCGACGATCCGGGCCTGGAACATGGTGCCAATCAACGATGTGCTCAGATACACCTCTCCCACCTGCAGCAGATGACGGGCGTGGAGGACGGCCAGACGCGCAGAGGTTCCCGTTCCACAAGGGGAGCGATCAATTTTCCCGGGCGAAATGACTACCGCATTCTGGCCCGTTTTGATGCCGTCGCGGTTCGTGGTAAGGGGCGCGGCAAACTCGGTAAACGTGACAGTATGGATGGCAGGATTCTCCGGATGCACGACGGGCTGCTGCTCGACCACTGCGGCTTTGATGGTTTCGCCCATCACAACCAGATCCCGCGCTTCGTCCGGGGTCAGCTTGAAGCCGAGCGCCCGCGCGTCAACAATGGCGAAAAAGGCGCCGCCGTAGGCAATATCGACAGAGAGCTGGCCGAGCCCGGGGACCTCGACCGAGGCGTCGAGCAGCGCCACGAAACTGGGCACATTGCGCACAGTGACGCGTTCACATTTGCCATCGCGGCACTCGGCGAGCGCTTCGATCACCCCGCCGGGCGTCTCAAGTACCAGTCTGGTTTCGGGCTCGACCATCTGCACCATACCCGTTTCCAGCAGGACGGTTACCACGCACATGGCATTGGAGCCAGACATGGGTGGGTAATCAGTCGGCTCCATGATAATAAACCCTGCATCGCTGCCCTGTCGGGTTGGCGGCACGATTAAATTGGCATGGACAAATGCACCACCCCGCGGTTCGAACAGGAGAAACCGCCGCAGGTCGTCAGCTTGGGTTTCCAAATAGCGTTTTTGCTCAAAGACGGTGGCACCGGGCGGCGGCAGCACTCCGCCGATAATGACCCGCCCGACCTCGCCTTCGGCGTGGCAACCAATGACGGTGATAAGGCGTTGCAAACGCATGACAGCCCCCTGGCCCTCGCCGTGCGAGGTACAGCCCCTCTTCCTTGATGATTCCAGATGGTGCAATGGACACCCATGAGCCGGGCGCAGCACTTAGCAGCACACGATAGCGCTGCAAGAGCTCATAGTTCGGTTCGATGCCGAGCCCCGGGCGATCAGGTACGCTGACGTAGCCTTCCTTGTCGAGCTGAAGCGGCTCGTGAAAGATCTGGCTGCGCATGGGGTCTACGGTCTCGCGGTAGACTTCGAGAATGAGCCCCTGTGGAATAGCGGTAACCAGATGCACGTGTACTTCCTGGGCCCCGTGTGGCGCAATGTGGAGATCGTGGGCGGCAGCGAGCGCCGCCACCTGCATGAATTCGGTGATGCCACCCAGGACTTGCGCATCGGGATTCAAAATGGCTGCGGCTTCGTGGTCAATCAGGTCTCGAAAGCCATAGCGGGTGTATTCGTTCTCGCCAGTGGCCACAGGAATCGTCGTCGCCCGGGCAACCTGCGCATGCCCACGATAATCGTCTGGCGCCACAGGTTCCTCGAACCAAAAGATGTCATAGGGCTCCATTTTGCGGGCGATGTCGATGGCCTGGTAGGCAGTGTAGGCATTGTTGGCGTCCACCAGCAATTTGATATCCGGTCCAATGGTTTGCCGCACCACGCGTACGCGCTCGACATCCTCACGGATAGACACCCCACCGATCTTCATCTTCACCGCTTTGGCCCCGAGGGTCAGATTGTCTTCCATTTCCCTGGCGAGTTCCTTCAGGCCTTTGCCTTCTTCATAGTATCCACCAGCGATGTAGGCTGGAATACGCGTCGTATACCCACCGAGCAACTTCGCGACGGGGGTTTCGAGGGCTTTGCCCATGAGATCCCACAAGGCGATGTCGATGCCGCTAATCACCTGTGTGGCAATGCCCCGACGGCCAACGAGTTTCGGTTGCCACATGCTATCCCATAAACGGCGATAGCGAAACGGATCTTCTCCGATGAGGGCGTGTTGAAAATGCTCGAGGAACGCCAGGGTAATTTCCCCCGGCCGACCCACCGCTGCCCCTCCTCCCCAGCCAACGCCCAGTGATCCCAGCATCGGTATGCAGATGAATCAGGTTCAAGGCCACGGTGGTATAGGTGTATTTGCCGTTACGGATAGGCTTAGGACGGGGCCAGGCATATCGTTGCACTTCGACAGCGGTAATCTTCATCTGCACGCTTCTCCTCGGGAGGGACGTCCCCTTTGTACCCTGGCTGCACGCCGGATCGGTCGCTGACATGGATAGCGCCACGATTCTAGTCCGTTGCCGGATATCTTACCAGATCAATCTTACAATGGGACAATACTGGGGAGCGTCCTGCTTTTCCTGAGGTGTACTTCGCACCAGGGGGAGTTATACCATAGCGGTGTTCCTGCCCACTATGATAGCATTAGGGAACCTGCCAAACGGCGTATAGCTATCGTCATCCTGGCCCACCGTATATGAGCAGCATGGTGTTCCAGTCGGGGCCAATTTTGCGACGCAGAAACAGGGTCTGACCGATCTCCTGAGGCTCCGAAGAACCTGACCACAACGTGCAGACCATGTGACGTGGCGGCACAAGAGGAAGAGAGCATGGATACCGACACCCAGCAATTGATCATGGATGTTATGGATGGGAATCCAGGAGCATTCACTATTATCAAGGAACTCATGGCTTTTCCCACCTGGTTTCAATTTTTCCATCACCTGAAGGCGCGAAGGTTGATAGGCAGCGAACTATGGCGCGTGGTCAATGATATCTATAACCACGACTATCGGCGCTTTGTCGAAGATCAACTCGCTGAAATGCCTCTCGCCCCAGGCCGAAACATTACGCGCCATAGGACAACAAAAATCCTCTCGACACAATTAGTTCCACGTCAAGGCTGCTCTCTCAGAGTGCCTGTGACTCCCTCGTGTCTTCCCTGCCTGATCGAGGAGCATCACCTGAGAGGCTCCGATAAGAATCCACAGATTTTCATGCGATTCCTGCACTTTCCTGCCTGACCATCTTGACAGGGACGCGCGTCTATCCTATAGATATTGTGGAGGCGCTAGATGGTTCTATGATGTGAGCCAGAAGCAGAGAGGTTTTCTAAGACGGCGACATGAGAGAATAAGGAAAGAGTCAATGGCTATTGTTCTCATAGAAGAAGTGTTGATGGGATTGGGAGAAGCAAAGATTGCGTTGGAACAAGCCGTGACCATCATGAACGATATCGTCGAGGATATGCCGCCTGACATGGGGGGAAACCTTCAGACCGTTTTGGATACATCCCTGCTACAACCATTACAATCTCGCCTTGCGGCGCTTGATAAGCTCCTGCATGATATGGCGGCTGCGAACTAACGTTTCACCCTACCACAGCTCTCGCGGTTCTCACTGCATCAAGTCAGACCCTGGCGGTAAGACGATTCCCTGCCTATGCATGTTTACGACTCCACCTCGCGCAGGACGAACCATGAAAACGAAGCCAATCCACCCCAGGCTACGTCTCAACTGGTCATCATCGGGGTTGGTAACCCATATCGCGGCGACGATGCTGTTGGTCATGTGGTGGCTGGCCGTCTGTCAAAAGAGCTTGACGAACAGATCCCGATTCGCCTGCTACTTGAGAGCGGGAAGGCACTCGCCTGATGGCTCGCCTGGAAAAACGCCACGCTCGCCATCCTCATCGATGCCACCCTCTCCGGTGCAGAGCCTGGCACGCTGTATCGTATTGACGCTGTCACCCAGCCTCTGGCCAGTACCTGGTGGCGTTGTTCAACGCCTGCCTTTGGCGTGGCTGAGGCTATCGAGTTTGCCCGCATCCTGCACGAGCTTCCAGCACGTTTCCTGGTCTACGGCATTGAGGGCGCCTCCTTCGCCACTGGGGCGCCACTGTCCGAAGCCGTCGGACGAGTCATTCCGGATGTCCTGTCACAGGTGCGGCACGACATCGCGAGCCTTGCAACAGCAGTCGAAAGCGACGGGCCC
>CAVZBC010000014.1:0-16072 GCA_963773125.1 uncultured Gammaproteobacteria bacterium
CGGATTTTGCGCACTTTCAGGGGGGCCTGATCCATCCGCTCACCGGACCGATCTACGTCAAAGGGGCGCAGCCTGGGGACGTGCTGGAAGTCGAATTTCTCGACATTCTGCCGCAGGCACAGGCATTTAGCGCCATCCTCCCCGGTTTCGGGTTTCTACGCGATGTCTGTACCACGCCTTTTCTGGTGCACTGGCACATCAGGGACGGCTGGGCCACCTCGCCCCAACTCCCCGGCGTGCGTATCCCCGGGGCACCGTTTATGGGTATTTCTGCAGTGGCCCCCTCGCAGGCGCAACTGCGCGCCTGGGCAGCCAGGGAGCAGGCGCTGATTGACCGTGGTGGGTTTGTTTTCCCTCCAGACCCTGCCGGTGCTGTGCCCGGCAGTGGGGTAGCAGCGACAGAGGGTTTACGCACCCTGCCGCCACGCGAAAACGGTGGGAACTTTGATGTCAAACAGCTCACCAAGGGTGCCAAACTCCTGCTGCCAGTCGCTGTTGAGGGGGCGCTGTTCTCGGTGGGTGACGGGCATTTCGCCCAGGGCGATGGCGAAGTGTGTGTCACTGCCGTCGAAATGGGCGCTACTGCAGCGGTACGCTTCCGCGTCCTGAAGAACGCCCCGGCCTTCCGTACCATGCGGGCGCCGCGCTTTGCCCACGACGGCTACTTTGCACCGCCCGAATGGGCCGCGCCCAGGCGTTTCGTGGCGACGATGGGCATGCCGATCCGCGACGACGGGGTGAACGACGGCGAAAACCTCACGCTCGCCTGTCGCAATGCCCTGCTCAACATGCTCGACCTGCTCCAGGAGCGCGGCTGGAGCCGTGAGCAAGCCTATATCATCTGTAGTGTGGCGGTAGATTTGCGCGTCAGCAATGTGGTTGACGTCCCCAACTACGTGGTCTCGGCCCTGCTGCCTGAGGACATTTTCCAGGGCTGACCACGCCCTTAAAGGCGTTCATCCTTGAAGGCCGTCAGATAGCAGCCATCGATCTTCCACGCCCCATCAGGCTGCTTTTGCATGAGGTAGACGGCCATGACTGGCACGCCATCAGGGCCAACCAGGAAGACCTCTTGGGTTGGCACGCCGTCCGTGAGCTGTAACGCCTTGAAGGTGACATGGCGCGGACGATAGACCGGCTGGTAGGCGGTCTGGACCATGCGCAGAAACACTGCCGGGGTACCAAATTTCGCCTGAATGCTCGGACTGGCAAAGGCAAAGGCGCCAGCGGCATCGTCCTGACGAAAGGCCTTGAGCTGTTGCTCGATGACGGTCTGAATGCCCAGGCGATCGGCTGTAGTCAACTCCTGTGCCTGGCTCATAACTGGCGCCGCCAGGCATAAGAGGCTGAGAACTATACGTAGTGAATGCCACGGATACATGTCAACCCTCCTCGATCAGCAACCTTTGCTCCCTATCTCCCATTTCTCCTTGCTGATACGCCCGATAGAACGTCTGGCTAGTCTGCCCGAATTCTTTCTCAAACGCTTTGAGACGCGCTTTGGTCCGCTTATCTCCAGCATGCTCACGAGTTGAGGAAAGAAAGCGCCTTATCCCTCCACCTGCGCCAGTGCCGCCTCCGTCTGGGACAGCCAGAAAGTCATCTCCATCGCCTGGTAGAGCTCGATGGCAGTCGCGAGTTCAGTGTGTGCCTGCTGCCGCTGGCCGAGCGCGGCATACAGCGTGCCGAGGCCGCGGTGGCAGTGGGCCTGGAGCGGACGCATGCCGAGTGCGTTGGCCAGGGCGAGGGCCTGAAGGTCATCGCCCACCCTCTCAGGGCCCTGGAGGGCCGTGCCGTGATAAACTCTGCAGACATCCCCATCATACAGAGGAGAGGGATATTCGTCTAGACAGAACCGCCAGCGGCTGCGAACGGCGCGCCTCACTGTCTATACGAGTGGTATTTTCTGGCGTGGCAGAGTACTATGGCCCTGGTTGTCTCGCAGTGATTTCCTAGCAGACGGCGCCTGCTAAAGTGGCGGCGCCGTGGAAGAGGAGATGGCTATGTTACGCATTGGAGCCGTGGCGTATGCGCCCTCTGTGGTGACCATTTTTGAAGGGATCAAACGCCACTTTCACCGTCAGGGAGTGGAGCTGGACTGGGTGCTGTACTCGAATTACGATGCCCTGGTCGATGCCTTTGTGTCGGGTGAAATTGATCTGGCCTGGAACGGCCCGCTGGCCTATGTCAAAATCCGTCGCGCCCTTGACGAGCCCTGCAAGGTCGTGGCCATGCGGGATACCGATGTGGGGTTTACCACACAGTTCATGACGCAGCAGCACTCGCCGATCCAGCAACTCGCTGATCTACGTGGCAAACGCGTGGCCCTGGGGAGTCGGGGGTCGGTGCAGGCAGGACTGCTGCCCTATCACTACCTCAAAGAGGCTGGCCTGCGGCCGGAACAGGACCTGGTGTGTTCCTTTCACGACGAGCGACCGCCCACCGAACGCAGTGATGAAGCTGCGGTGGTGGACCTGGTGGCCAGCGGCGAGTACGACGCCGGGGCGGTGAGCGGCCGTACAATCAATGTCCTGCGGGCGCAGGGGCGCTTCCCTGACGACCGCCTGCGGGTGTTCTGGTCCAGCCCGGGCTACAGCCACTGTTGCTTCACCGCCCAGGCGAGTATGGACGACGCCCTGGCGCAGAAAGTCACCGCGGCGTTTCTCGCCATGCGCTACGACCACCCCGAGCATCGGCAAGTGCTCGATCTCGAGCACTGTACGGCGTTCGTGCCTGGCACTGCCGAGGGCTACGACACGCTGGAAAAGGCCGCTGAGGCCGAAGGGCTTATTGCCTGAGTGCTGCGCACGGCTAACAGGTGTCTATTGCACCACCGCGTGTCATCTGGTACTACGCTGGGCGCCACTACCCTGTATGTCTACTGCGACGGCATGGTGTGCGCCCCTGGTGTGACGTCAGGCAGATTGGGCGGAATGTCGGCGTCTACTACACGCAGTACCCAGGCGATGCCACCCAGGAGCACGGTCTGGAACAGGGGGTGGCTCCAGACCTCGGCGCGGTGGCCCATAGCGGTGTAGAACACGCGCCCCTGGCCATGTTGACGCGCCCAGGTGACCGGGTAAGGTGGACGCTGATACTCTGTGCCTTGCATACCTGTGGTGTCAATGACGAGAAGAACGTGCAGGTCTGGAGCGAAGTTTTTCAGGGCATACCACTCCTCGTACAGGATAAACGCTTCTCCAACCGTCTGCAGGCCAGGAAATCTCGCATCGACGACCCGTATACGTGCCTGCTGCTGCTCCCCATGGCTGACGAACTCTCCCCCCAGCATGTCGATATAGGGGTCGCGTATGTTCTGGGGCTGGTAGCGCTCTCCTGCGCTGTGAAACGTATCGCTGGCACAGTGAATCCCCACAAACCCCTTGCCCGCTGCAATGGCACTGAGGAGCGCCGCCTTGCCGCGTGGGCTCATGGGCGGTTGTTGGTCCTCACCAGGCCGGGTTACATCCCCTGTCGTATAGAAGAGGAAGGCGTCGTACTGCTCCAGATCCGTGTCGAAGACCGTCCCATCCTTGCTTGCCGTCACGTCAAAGCCGTGTGTTGCACCAAGTTGGACGAGGGCTGTTTCGGCAGCACCGAGCCTGCCGCTGTCCCGCCGCACCACATCGTGTTCATACTCCGCCGACTTGGTGAAGAAGAGCACGCGCCTTGTTTGCTTCTCCGGCTTCCCCTGTGCGCCAGCCAGTATCGACCGCGACAAGGGTGCTGCCGCGAGTACAGTGCTCACCAGCTTTAAGACATCGCGTCGGGCCAGACTGCCAGGCTGCATGTCGTTTTCCCCTTACCTGGCAAACTGATCGCGCGCCAGGGGCGGGCGCACCCCGGTACCGGAGAAGAGCACGGTGAGTACTACCTCCACCGAGTGATTTAGCGCCAGACCCTGGCAGCCGATGGCGGCCCGGGTGGGCTTGCCGCGATCGCCGTAAAGCTCCACCAGGAGATCGGTGGCGCCGTTGATAACACGCGGCTGGTCGCCAAACCCTGGCGCCGAGTTGACAAAGCCAATGAGCTGCACGATGTGCTCAACGCGGTCGAGATCGTCGAGGGCATATTTTATGGCTGCCAGGCTATTCAAGACTGCATAACGCGCTGCTTCATAGCCCTGTTCCAGCGTTAAATCCTGGCCTACTACGCCAGTGTTGAACGGCTTGCCGTCCTTCATCGGCGTGGTGCCCGAGAGATAGAGCAGGTTCTGCACCGCATAGTGGGAGAGAAACCGCGCTCCAGAGAGGTTGGTGCGATACTGCTCTTCCAGGTTTGGCAACCGTAGTCCAAGCGCCTGAAGCTTGTCCTCGACGATCATAACTTGCTCCCCTGAAAAAATGGCCATAGGGTTTAGCGGAAGTGAGGAATGATCTCTTTAGCAAAGAGTTCAAATTGCCGCTGGGTCTCATCCCAGGACATAAATCCCTGATCGAAGAACCAGCCAAACCACTCCAACTCGCCGCCAGCACCATAGATCGTCTGCAACGCCTCGATCTCGGCGCGGACCTGAGCGGGAGTGCCAGCCAATGCGTATTTCACCCGGCGCAGACGCTCGACCGTGAGTTCTTCAAGCGGCAGTGGCGTGTAGGGCTCCAGAGGGTACTTGCCGTTGTCTTCGGCGGTACGGAAAGCCTCTCCAAAGCCGAAACCACTAAAGTATTCTTTGAAGCCTTTGTAGTTGGTATCACGCAGGAGGGCGACCGCTTCGGCCTCGGTTTTCCCGAAATGGACGGCGCGGAAGGCGCCCACACTTCCCCCCAGCGGCAGGGTACGTCCTGCAGTATGCGCCACCTCTTGATAGACATGGCACAGACGTTGAAAATCGGGCGGATTGGCCACGAGAATCCAGGGCACAATGCCAGACCGGGCGGTGTAGCGAATCGTGTTCTCGCTGACAGAAAACGGCTGGAAGAGCGGCGGATGCGGCTGCTGGTAGGGCTTGGGAATGACACAGATTTTGCGTACAACACCCTGCGCATCAATCTCTCCAGGGGCGCCGTATTGGCGTGTCCACTCGGTCACCGGCCAGCGACGGATGCCTTCTTCGTACGGGTAGGGAATCTTATAATACTTACCATCATAGGTGATGGCGTCCTCTGTCCAGGCTTTGCGAATAATCTCCACCATTTCCTCATAGACGTCGCGGTTATGCTGATCAATGGACGAGCCATCCATCGGCGCGCCAGTGGCATGATACTGCTGTCCGAGGACATTCACCCAGCGATCCTGGTACCCACGCGCAAAGCCAGCATAGAACCGGCCTTTGGTGAGATGATCGAGCACGGCGATTTCTTCCGCGGCCCGCAGCGGATCCCAGGCCGGCAAGACGAGACCAAGCGAGGCAAATTTAATCCGTTCTGTACGCGCCGCTAAATCAGTGTAGAGAAGCAAGGGCGCCACAGACGCCTCGTATCCTTCCGAATGGAAGTGATGTTCGGTGGTGGAGAAGACGTCGAAGCCCGCCTCCTCGGCCAGGACCACGAGCTGTCGCAATTCGTCGAGCATTTGCTGATAGCGTTCGTTGTTGCGACCAATCGGACGGAGGTTCTGGCGCTCCTCGAGAGTGCCTGGGACCGTGGGAAGTACAAACAACATGAACTTCATGGTGATCCTCCTGCCGCACGCGTTGCGCCTATCTCCCCTCCTGCGCCGTTGTCAGGGCATGGACACAGTGCGGTGGCAACGCAGGAAGGATGGGAAAAGTGGAAACGCCATGCTAGGGTCATCGTGCCACCATGTCAAGCCTCTTTCCCTGGTTGACAGAACAGGTGCGAGCTGTTATCAAAGGCAGTGTGAGACATATCGCTCCCGCAGCTCGACGAGGTTCGGTGACATGGCAACCGTCGCACAACACAATGCGCTGACGCTCCTAGAACAGCATTTACAACGGGGGCAACGGCATTTTACGTTGACCGAAGCCGCCGCCATGACAGGTCTGGCCATTGATGAGGTGCGCGAGGCACTCGAAGCCCTGCTTGACAAGTATGTCTGCCGCCTCCAGGTGAGCGAATACGGCGATTTGATTTATCACTTTGGCGATACCCTGCGCCGCCGCGGGGCAAAAACTGCGGCTGAGCGCCTGCAAGAAATCACCGCCTGGTTGTGGAAAATCTTTACGGTAGTCTATAAGGCCTGGATCGCTGTCACCCTGGTGGTCTATTTCGTTATTTTCCTGGTCATTTTGATTGCCTTGCTCATCGCCGCCAGTGCCAGACAATCCGACCGTGACCGCCGCTCCTCCGCTGGGGCTGCCATAAATATGGATCGCCTCTTACAGATGTTTTTCGCCATTTTTCACTGGCGCACCACTACTGGCACGATCGATTACCAGCGCGACCGCCGCGGCTACCGCTATCGCCACTACCAGCCGCAACCTGGCATCTTGAACACCACCAAGAAGAGCTTCATTGCGGCGGTGTATGATTTCGTGTTTGGACCACCACGTGTGGCACTCGATCCGTTGGCCAACGAGAAAGAAGTGGCAGCCTACTTGCAGCAACACAAAGGCATTGTGGTGCCGTCTGAATTGATGGCCCTGGCGGGGTGGGATTTTCCGCAGGCTGAGACCTTCCTGACGGACTGCGTCATACGCTATCACGGCGATGCCAGGGTGAGCGACAACGCCGTCCTTTACGGGGAGTTTGACACGATCACACGCGGCATAGGCCAGGTCGACGGGGGGGAGATCGTGCACTACTGGGATGAATACGAGCCAGAGTACGAGCTCACCGGCAATAGTAGCGGGTACAATCTGCTCATTGTCGTTATGAACGGTTTCAATATGCTCTGTGCCCTTCTGGTGCTCTCGGGCATTCTCTCCAACCTGGAGGCGTCAGGAACTGGCAACCACCTCAGTGCCTTCCTGATGTCGCATGGGTGGTTTGTCAAGCTGTTTCTCGGCTGGCTGCCGTTGATTTTCTCTGTCCTCTTTTTCCTCATCCCCCTGGTGCGTCTGATCAACATGCAGGCGTTGCAGCGTCGGCGCCAATTCCACAACATCCGCAAGCGGTTGTACAAAGCCATCTTCGCCCGTCAGGGAGAGCCACAAACCGTGCCAGAGATCGTTGACACGGTGAATACTCACGCCTCAGAAGAGCTGCTGTCACGCCAGGTGGTTACAGACAGGATGAAAGCCTTAACCCTCGACCTGGCCGGTGACATGACAGTGACGGAAGACGCCGAGGTGCAGTTTACCTTCCCACGCATTACGCGAGAATTGCACGAGGCGCAGCAATTACGTAGGCAGCGCCACCATGATGCGACATTGGGTGAGATCATCGCCGAGGAGGATAATCAGGTATGATGCATCAGGCTACAGCCCTGGCGAGGAGGACTGCAGACGCTGGGCCCAGCATTGTACCGACCGTTTATAGCCCTCTGGCATGCGCAGGGCAGCGAGCCCTGGTAACGGCACCCAGGCGAGTTGCTTGTGCTCGTGGCTGCACACCGCTTCGCGCTGCGTGACCTCGACGCATCCGTAGGTGACAATGAGCACACGCACCTGTGGGGTAATGATGTACACCCAGGTGTCGAGCAGCGCCGTGGCCACGACCTCCAGTCCGAGCTCTTCATGGATTTCTCGTATGACGCACTGTTCAGGCGACTCGTCCAATTCGAGCTTGCCTCCGGGCAACTCCCATTCGTCACGCTCGTTGTAGAGGAGTGCCACCCGGGCGTCGCGCATCACCACCCCCTTGACCGAGACCGGGAAGCGGTAGGCCAAATTGTCTCGTGGCTCATGCAGCAAACGTCGCAGTCCTTTCGTTGGTACGGCGCCGACACGCCACCGCGCCGGCCCCTGTGCCCTGTGCTGGGCTCACCCCCCACTCCACTGCGCTCCGGTGACCCCGTCGATGCGCTCGCGGAGCAGGTCCGCATGGCCGTTATGCCGCGCATATTCCTCGATCATGTGGACATAGACCCAGCGCAGATTGATTTCCATGCCCCGTTGCGGATGCACGAACGTGTCGTCGAGCGACTCGCCCCACCGTCACCGCGCGCGCCAGCCTGACCTCCTCCGCGAACGTGGCAAAGTCGGTGGCCGGGTCCGCGGCCGCCAGGTCGTCGAAGTCGGCGGTGGGCCACGCCTCGGTGCTGTACAGGTTGCCGATGTCCTGCCCCGCGAAGCAGATCCGGAACCAGTCGCGCTCCACCTCCGCCATATGCCGGACCAAGCCATGTAAGGTCAGCGTGGAGGGGGCAGCGCTGCGCCGCTTGAGCTGCTCGGCACCGAGACCAGCGCATTTCATCAGCAGGGTCTGCCGATGCAAGTCGAGCCAGGCTTCGAGCATGGTGCGTTCATCGGCGACACGCGGCACCGCTGGGCGGGTGACCTCAGGAGCCGTCCAGGGCATACCAGGCCTCCTTTCATAGGCGGAGTGTCTCGGCAAGGCACACGCTCTATTGCCAATGACCACGGTGGCTGGCGTACCGCCTTTTCACTCCGGTGGAACTCATGCCGAGACATAATGACTTTCAATGGCGGTAGGTTGACCCTCAAAGTGACGCGGGTGAGCTTCTCGCAACCAGAGCCGCCTGATGTCGCCACATCAATGCTAGACTCGGAGATCAACCATGTCCCAGTCTAGCACACTCTGCATCGGAATGGATTGGTGTGGAGACAAGTTTTCCATCCGTCATGCAGAAATACCGCTTTCTTTTCAGAACCATATGCAGTATACCGGACAGGCATGGCCTTACTTTCCCTTGCTGCGCCATACTTCTCCCAGTCAGGGGAGCGACGGAGAGTCGAGCATGGAATTTTATGCGCTCCTCGATCAGGTGCTGGAGCTACTCCGGCAGCGTGGACGCGTCACCTATCGGGCAGTCAAACGCCAATTTGACCTGGACGACGCGCTACTGGATGATCTGAAGGCGGAAATCATCGAGGCCCAGCGCCTGGCCGTCGATGAGGACGGCAACGTATTGGTCTGGAGCGGTGCCACCGCGTCAGCGCCGCTCCCACCTGCTGCATGCCTGCATTGTCGACGCCCTGGAGGCGCTGTATCCCGACCGCCTCGCCGAGCAGGTCGACCGTCTGGCGCACCATGCCCTGCGGGGCGAGGTCTGGGACAAAGCATTGACGTACTTCCGGCAGACGGGAGTCAGGGCCATGGCGCGTTCGGCTAACCAGGAGGCGACAGCGTGCTTTGAGCAGGCCCTGGTAGCCCTGCAGCACCTCCCTGAAGACCCAGACACGCTGACGCAGGCCGTCGACCTCCGACTTGAGCTGCGCAACGCCCTCCTACCGCTCGGAGAGCTCGGGCGGGTTCTAACTTACCTACGTGAAGCCGAAGCCTTTGCTGAGGCCCTAGGGGATCACCGGCGGCTGGGGTGGATCTCAGCGCGTCTGGCCCATTATTTCTGGCAGGGAGGTGACTATGATCGTGCCTTGGCGTTGGCACAGCGTGCCCTTATCCTTGCCACGTCCTCTGGAGATGCTGCCCTCCAGGCCACGGCACATTGATATATGGGCGTGGTCTCCTACCACCTGGGCTACTATCGTCTGGCCATTGACTACCTTGAGAAGGCGATGGCGTTGCTCGAAGGGGAGCTGCGCCATGTCCGCCTTGCTACGGGCCTCACCTCCGTGCTCTCTCGTGGCTACCTGACCCGGTGCTTGGCCGAGCTTGGGAGGTTTGCCGAAGGCCTGGCCTGGGGAGAAGAAGGCATACAGATTGCCGAGGCGGTCGACAACGCCTTCAGCCGCATCCATGTGTACTGTGGCGTCGGTCTACTGTATCTCCGCAAAGGAGACCTCCAGAAAGCCATGCCGCTTGGCGAACGTGCCCTTGCTCTTCACAAGGTCGCGCACCTCCCAGCCTTTTTCAATAGGGTCGCCATGGCCTTAGGCCCGGCGTATACCCTGTCTGGGCGAATCGTCGAGGCTCTACCGCTGCTGGAGCAGGCGGTGGTAGAGAGGGGAGAGGCCAGAGAGCTGCGCCCATAACGTCATATGGCTGTATACAGCAGCAGAAAAGGACCGGGGACTGGCGTCAGAACAAGAAGATATCGTTCACAGATACCGCAAAACCAGGCAGCAGGTGTGAGGGGGCAACCTCTCCACGTCCATACTGCCCCGCCAGCATGTAGGTACCCTGTTCCAGGACATACACCTCAATGGTCACAGCACGCGGATCTATAATCCAATACTCTGCCACGCCCGCGGCTTGATACACCTGCATCTTCTCTCGCCGGTCGTACAGCCAGTTGCTCGGCGACAGAATTCCCATGAGTAGATCGGGCGTACCTTCGATATACGCCTCGTCGATGATTCCCAGGCGTTCGGCGCGGATGAAGACCATATCGGGCTGTATAGGGACAGGCTGATTAGGCAAGCGCATACCGATGGGCGCATGGAAGAATTCCCCGACTGGATGTGAGCGCAGAAATTCTCTCAGGCAATCCTCGATCCGCATTGACACCCGTTGATGGCGTATCAAGGGCGGTGGACTCATATATAACACTCCGTCGATGACTTCGTAGCGGTATCCATCGTCCGGCAGTTTCAGCCAATCTTCATACGTCCACTCGCCCTGTAGTGGCGGCCAAGCTCGTACGGCAATGGCGGTTCCTTGCTGACCACTGGAGGGCGTTTGCATCCTCATTCCTCCTTACTGGCTTACGACACAGATCATGCGCCGTAAGCCTAGCACCTGGTGGCCCAAGGGTCAACCATGGCGGCGGGTCGCCCACCTGTGATGTCTGGCGCAGCGCCTGGCATACCACTTGACATACACCGCAACAACAACCCATACTGCTTGACACTACCGCACACGAACGAAACCCGCTACGTCAGTCAGTGAGGGAAGCCATGGCACAGATGCGCGCCGGTCAGGCGGTTATTGAAGCACTGCGTGCCGAAGGCATCGAGTACACCTTCGGGATGGGGTAGACACAAGGGAAGGCCCGATATACTCCCCATCGCAAAGTGTGATAAAATGCGATCCCTTCTACCCTTCAGAGGGAAATACCCCTATGTGCTGGTCCCGCAATGCTGCTAGGATACTCCTTGTCATCCCGGTCTTTGTGCTTGCCCTCATGGCACATGCCGGCGAGCAATTTCCCGGGAAGGTAGTTGGCATCAGCGACGGCGACACCATCAGCGTGCTCCGCAAGGGCAAAGCCGTGAAGGTGCGACTCTACGGGATCGATACGCTAGAGAGCAAACAGGCCTTTGGCACCAGAGCCAGGCAATACACTAGCGATCTCGCCTTTGGCCAGGTCGTGACTGTCGCAGTGAAAGACCATGACCGCTATGGTCGCCTGGTCGCCGAGGTGTTCCTGCCCGATGGCCGAAGCCTCAATCAGGAGCTGGTCCAGGCCGGCATGGCGTGGTGGTATACACAATTCGCGCCGCAGGATACTCTGCTGCAACAGCTCGAAGCAGAGGCTCGACAGGCCAAGCGTGGTCTTTGGAGTGACCCGCATGCCGTACTCCCCGTGGGAGTGGCGGAAGCAGCGGGCGGGGAAATGACACGCCCGCATCATCCGGTACAGACGAATAGCGATGGAGGGCGAGCGAGGAGGGACCGCCGTTTGTGTCAGCACTCATCTATGGCAGCGGCGCATGGGACGTTGATGGTATGACACAAGGAAATGTCGTGTGTGCTGAGAATATCCACGGATGCTACAGGATGCGTCCTAATCCGCCGTTTTTGGTACTCAATTACTGAATGCCGTAGAATAGTTACCTGCTACGCATAGCTGACTAGCAGTGCAACAGCATACAAATTTTCTGTTGCACATGCGATGAATCGAGGGCGGAGATGGCTGAGCACAGTGTGACGGCGTCATACACAGAATATTTCAGACGCAAATTTCTGTCACCGATGCCGGGATGCTGTTATTCGTCAGAGAGGTAATCATCAATTATCGGAATACCGAGCTGTCCCATCTGGTCAACAACCCCGTCCATTGTATGGCAGTCATTGCCTTGCCTGATATGTACTTGGGGATGTCTCACAAAACGACCGGATACTGTTGGCGAACCTATTTCAACGAGACAAGGCCGATGTTTCAGCAGAGGCTTCTCCAAGCTCTTGGGTCTCCAAAGTAGCCATATGCGCGGCATAATTTTCGGCACTTTCGAGTTCGCCAACAGTATCCGACCGTTTTTTGCGACAAATTTTTGCATATGGCTGCAACGCGCACTGAGCGGTCAGACAAAAGGGATTGGTACTTCCTGCCTGGCAAGTGCTGAAACTTGCGATTTACCCCGAATGGGGCAAGTGAGTAAATATTCGCGATAAGAAACGAGGTCTGAGTATGAACGGATAATGTTGCCCAATTCACGAAACCTGCGTGCTGCGGGCGAGAGCCGCTCCAGAAAAACAAGGTGTCCAGGACCTCCTGGAGAATTGAGCAACAGTATCGGCTGCTACACAAATCCCACCACCATCTTCGTCTTCCCATGCTCCCGCAGGCGTTGTCCAAAAGCGCGGAGCAGTGGATTGCATCGGAGGGCCGTAATCGCGGGCCAGTACAGCGCCTTTCGCAGGCGAGCGCTGCCAACTTTCGATAAGGAGGTACGGCCCCGGACACTGGTTCCCGACTCGCAATGGCGCGGGGTGAGCCCGGCGTGCCCTGCAAAGTCCTGACCGTACCAAGCGTCCACCGCTGGGTCCGCTGCAAGGCAGGCCGAGTTGTTGTTTTACAAGTAACCACATCTGCTCTCGGACTCACTCAAGGCTTTCTGAATGGCATCGAGGATTTCTTCAGCCTTATATGGTTTCTCGAAGAACCCCGCGGCGCCAAGCTCCTTCGCCTTTTGCCGCAGGCCCGGCTGCTTACTGGCGGTGAGGAAGATCATGGGGACGCCAACAGTGTCCGTCGCAGTCTTGCAGCCGTTCAGCCACTATAAACCCAGTGCCGCCTGGCAGCGAGATGTCTAACAGGACTAAGTCGGGGTGGTGTTCCACGGCTCTAGACATGGCTAGGGCAGCATCGTAGGCCACGGCCACCTCATAACCTGCCGCCTGCAGACGGACTTGTAATGCCATCACAATCTTCTTGTCATCCTCTACCAACAAGGATCTTCTTTTTCATAAACTCGCTCCTTTCTCACTGTGCTCCTGCTGTATCACGCTCCTGGGGCGTGGGAATAGTGAAGAAAAACGTGCTGCCCTGCCCGGGTGTGCTGTCCACCCAGATGTCACCGCCATGCAATCTGACAACTTCCTGGCAAATATATAGGCCCAGACCGAGCCCACCCTCGATGGTTGCATCATCACTCCGTACCTGATAGAGCCGATCAAAAATGTAGCCAAGGTGTTTGAGGTCGATGCCCCGACCGGTATCGCTCACCGATACCAGGAGACAGGCCGGCCGCTGCGGGTCATTGCGAACCCTGAGCACAACCTCCCCACCCGCGGGGGTGAACTTCAGCCCATTGCTCAGGAGGTTTGTAAGCACCTGGGCGATCCGCAGCTCGTCAATGAGGACTTCGGGGAGGTCCGGGGCAATGTCCTGTTGCCACCGAATGCCCTTGTCTTGAGCCTGAGAAGCCAGAGACATCATTACCTGCGACACCACTTCGCCAATGGACGCAGGGTGCGGAGTGATGCACAACTTCCCGGTATCCAACCGCGTGGTATCAAGCAGGTCGTTGAGGTTGAGGGTCATCTGATCACAGCTCTCCCTCGCATAGCGAAGGTACTCATGCTGTGTTTCGTTGAGCGGGCCAGCCAGTCCGTCTTGCAAAATCGACACAAACTCACGAGCCGCAGTCAGTGGCGTTTTGAGCTCGTGGGCGAGCATGTGGTAAAACTGCTGAATCTCGGTATGCTTGCGTTGGAGTTTCTGGTTCGTCTGGGACACTATCCGGTGCTGTTCGGTGAGCGCATTGCGAAGTTTGAACTTTTCAATTGCGTTGGTAATGGCACGCCTGAGGCTCGTAGCCGACACCATGTCCTTAGGGATGTAGTCTGCTGCCCCGGTCTTCATCGCTGCGACAGCTAGGGTTTCGCTCCCTCCCCCTGTCAGTATAATGACAGGAATGGGAATCTGCCTATCCTCACCCGCTAGCGCCGTGCCGAACCTCCAGCCCATCAAGGTCGGGGAGGTAATAATCCAGTAAAATGCAGTCGGGTGACTGCGCACGATAGAGAGCCAATCCGGCTTCACCCGATGCCGCCTCCATCAGGCAATACTTAGACTCAGTAATGGAGTCGAGCAGTACACGGTACACCTCCCGGAGTCCTCTGGACGGACTATCGTCTATAAGAAGGAGCTGTAGTTGGGACATGGTCATAAAGATTACTCCCAAGAAACTATTGCCATTATAGCATGCGATATTCCGGTCTATAAACCAATATGGTAGTTCCGTACGGCTCCTTTGTAATAGATTCCAGATACGGAACTCTTATCGGTTGTTTTGCTGGAAATCTTATAAAGCTGCAGAGAGTTTCAAGCAAGTAGTGATAGGAGTGCATTCTGGCTGCTATGAAAAACTTCGCGAATAGTGCCATGGTGAAATCGACCATCTCTTTCGACTTCGAGACAATGATCAATTTGGACCTCCGGTAGCACAGGGACAGAAATTAGCGTTAGAGACCCGATCGACAAACGGTCTCTCCGGACCTGTTTGCAATGTGCTGTGCATGTGCAGCCCCATGGTGGTCTCCATGGGGGCGATCTACGACGCTTTCTCGGACCTGCAGGGTGTGCGCCAATACCAAGAGCTGATTGATCTTGAACTACTAAAAATGGGCGCTTTCGTCGCCGCCGAGATGACTCCGCATCTGTGGGCCTCCAGCGTGAATATGCCTGTGCTCATGATTCAGGTGCTCAAGGACTCATGGACGCGAAATCCTGAAGATGCGCAAAAAACCTTCGACCTGCTTGGAAGCAAGGAGAAGGAGCTCTTCTGGATCGAAGGCACCACCCGGCGCTTCAAGGACGGGTATAATTACTTCGGAAGGCATCCTGAGAAAGTGATTGCCTTCTTCGACAAGCATATGAAGTGATCTTTTGCCAGCGACTCCGGCGTTAGCTCGTGCTCCACGTATTCGCGCTCTCGCATTCGGCCATGAGTCATAGGCCCTTCGCCAATTGGACCGAACGCCGAATCGGGTCGAGGGGAGTGATTAGCTCCCCCCTCCATACGCATGAGTTAAGCATGCAGAGCATGTGGTAGTGGGCGCAGCCTTGTTCCCTCTCCTCCGGGAGAGGGGTAGGGTGAGGGGCTTCAGGGGCCTGTGCAGCGCTCGTAGATGGCCCTCACCCCTGCCCTCTCCCGCGAGGATTCAGGGGCGGGACAGGAAAAGGGGTTGTAGATGGATGGGCGGCGGAAACATGATATCTCTACACACGTTTCATCGTTTTGCAACGACAGGAGATACCATGTCCGCCATATGTGTCTATGAACAGGTCTATTGTATGCTCGATACCCACCTGGATACAACGGTACCCCGCAGTAGTCGCACCCGCTTGGCCTTGGTCGTCACCGGCCTCCTCCAGGCCCAGAGTGCGTCTCCCCCCCGCGTGGCGCACGCGCTCTCCCTCCTCAGCCTCAGCTCCGCCACGGCAGAGAGTATCGCACGCCGCATTCGCCGCTTTGAAAATGACCCGCACCTTGACGCAACGCTCTGTGTCCATCCCTTTGCCCGCTTTCATTTGGCCCTCGGCAAGCCCTCCCAACTCGTGCTCGTTCTGGACCCCACGTCGCAGGACGATCGCCTCGTGATGCTGACGGCCGCAGTTTGGTATCGGGGCCGCGCTCTCCCCGTGGCCTGGGCGCTGTGGCCCGCCAATCAACCGCTCGAAGACGAGCGCTTCTGGCACCGCGTCGCCACCCTCCTGGAGACCGTCGCGGCGCTCCTGCCCGCGCACGTCCCGGTCACCTGGCTCGCGGACCGCGCCTTTGGCACGCCAGCGTGGATCGATCTCCTGACCGCCCGCGGCTGGCATTATGTCGTACGGGTGCAAGGCCAGACCCGCTATCAGGACGTCACCGGTCGCTGCACCCGCCTCGATGCGCTCGTGCCGACGCGGGGCCAGCGTGCCAAAGGCGCCGGGCAGGTGTTTAAAAAGCGTGGCTGGCGCGCCGCGAGTGTCGTTGTCCACT
>CAVZBC010000015.1:0-9698 GCA_963773125.1 uncultured Gammaproteobacteria bacterium
TCCATCACTACCCCTCATGCTGTCCGTCTAAGCGGACTGGCTTGCTGCCTATCAGGACTCACCGTGATCATGACGGTACAGTGCCGCAGTAGGCCCATAGAGTTGGAAGAGCGTATGCGGGGTGAGCATCTTGGTGGGAGGGCCGATACCGAACAGGCGGCGATTCAAGCAGATGACCTGCGTGGCCACTTGCAGGACAATGTTAAGTTCATGCGAGCTGATGAGGGCAGTGAGGCCTTCGGTGTCTACCAACTGTTCCAGCACCTGGTAGAGGGTTTGTTCTCCCCCGACATCGACCCCAGCTTCAGGCTCGTCGAGTACGAGGAGACGTGGGCGATGCAGCATCGCTCGTGCCAACAGGAGACGTTTGAGTTGCCCACCGGAGAGCGTGCCGAGAGGCTGATCAAGAAACCCCGCCAGGCGGAAGGTATCCACGACCCAGGATAGCGATCGTGGCCGCTCCTTTTTGGCCATTGTCCGCAGTGGCATCAGGAGCATTTCACGTCCCGTGAGTGGCAGGGTGGCATCAAAGCGCAGGTGCTGGGGGACATAGCCGATACTGGGATACGCTGCGTGGATGGGGTGACCAAAGATGCGGACTTCGCCAGTGGCAGGAATCAGCCCAAGAATGGCACGTAACAAGG
This sequence comes from uncultured Gammaproteobacteria bacterium, assembly GCA_963773125.1. Classification (GTDB taxonomy): domain Bacteria; phylum Tectomicrobia; class Entotheonellia; order Entotheonellales; family Entotheonellaceae; genus CAVZBC01. The sequence goes on from CAVZBC010000015.1 coordinate 645, forward strand.
TGGTTTTGCCCGATCCGTTCGGACCGATAATCATGGCAATTTGTCCTGCTGCGAGCGTCAAGCTCACTTCTTCCACGGCAGGACGCTCAGCCCGGTCAAAATGGACCGTCAAATCATGAATCTCAAGCGCATACATGCAATATTCACTCACCCAGAGTCATGGCCATGCAAACGGTGCTATGCGGTGCCAGCGTGGCCGTTACATAGGGGGGCATTAGCCCGCTACTTCCACCGTTTCCTGATCCAGACGGCGGATACGTGCGGACAGTTCGCGGAAAATCTCGAAGGAGATGGCTGGCTCCTGCAAGATGATACGACGGAAACGCTCCGGGCTGAGCACCAGCAGGACGCCCTGCTCCATCGCTACCGCGCTGGCGGAGCGGGGGCGATTTTCGAAGATGGCCATATCGCCAAAGAAATCCCCCGCCGAGAAGGTGACGACGGTGTATGGCTCCCCATTGCGCTCTCGAATAATCTCGACCTGCCCAGAAACGATCAGATAGAACTCAAGACTCTCGTCTCCTTCGCGGACAATCACTTCGCCGACATGGACGTGCTGTTCTGTCAGGTGCTCGGTAATCGTCCGCAATTGTTCCAGGCTCATGCTGCTATAGAGCTCCACGCGTTTTAAAAAGAGCATCATCTCGGTCAACGACAGCACTTTTCCCGCCTCGTCAACCTCCCCAAGCAGGCGTTTCGCCGTGTGACGGACGTCTGCATCGTCGGCCGATGCGGCGATCTGTTCGAGTCGGTGGCTCCAGCCGGCATGGGCACCGCCGATGCGGGCGTGCATGGCCAGCAGGGCACCGATGACGATCCACTTGTCGACGGATTGCAGGCACGTCTCAAGCACCTCTGGCACATCAGCAAACTCCAGCCCCCATTGACGCGTGGCGACTTCCTGCCAGCTCCCCTCAGGTCCATCGCTGGCCTCTAAAATCGGCAGGAACAGTCGGGTAAAGCGCCGTTCGCTGAGACTCTCAAGTGCCTCCAAGGCATTGGCCCGCTTGTGACGATCCGGATCACGCAACCCACTCTCGACCAGTCGCGCTACGCCTGGAGATTCCCACACCCCGAGCAGTTGGAGCAGGAGTCCTAATATCTGGTCATGCTCGTTCTGTAAGGCGACGCGCAAAAATGTATCGGCTTCCAGCGGTTGGTTGGCCTCAAGACAGGCCAGCATGAGCTTGTCCTGGTAGACATCGCGCAGCGCGCTTTCCCAGAAAGACAGCAGCTGATCCGCCTGGACCCCATTCAGCCGAGCCAGCGCTAAGAGCGCCCCTTCCTTGACCGACAACGGCGCCTTCGGTGCGCGTAAACGGGCCAGGAGCGGCGCGACCGCCCGCTTGCCAAAGGGTTTTACCGCCTGCAAGAGCGCCTCGCGTACGCGCGGTTGATCATCATCGAGGAGCACCAGCAGCTGGGCGAGTGCCTCATCGGTGCCAATAGCCGCCAGCACTTGCACGGCCAGTTCGCGGATTTCCATGTCTTCATCTTCCAGGACGCGCAACAGGGCGACATCAAGCTCTTGAATGCGCCGCGCCGCGGCGAGGTGCCGTAACACGCGCAGGGCTTCTCGACGTACTTCCACCTCGGGATGGTGCAGCAGACGGTAGATGCGTCCCTGTAAAGGCGTGTCAGGAATGGTGGCAAGAATAGACAACGCGGCAATTTGCGTCGTTTTATCCTCAGTGTCCAACATGCCTTCCCACATCTGCAGCGCCTGCCTATATTCTGGCGCGCTGGCATCGGCCAGGACGAGCGCCAGGGCGGCCGTCCGCACCTGCACATGCGGATCGTCGAGCAGGGTGACGACGTGCCGGCGCAACGTCGTATCGCCAAGCTGTCGCAGCCCGGTAATAGCGGCGACACGCACCTGCGGCTCTCTATCCGTCAAGTAGGGCTGCAAGATTGTCTTGGCGTCCTTGCCGCCGATGGCAGCGAGCGCCTGTAAGGCCGCAGCCGTGAGCCGTGGGGAGCTAAATGGTAGGTTCCGCTGCAAGGCCGCGGTGGCGTGCGGACTCCCAATCGCCCGCAGGAGTTCGATCGCCGCCAGACTCGCCTCTTCTTGGGCACTGGCGATTTCCTGCAGGAGTTCCTGTTGTTCTCCAGACAGCTCCATCGCCGCCTGGTCTAATTCTGCCTGGTCCGTGCGCAGTCGCTCGCTGATCGCGGCGACTGCCGTGGCATCGAGTTGGCGGATTTCGTTGTTGTCCAGATCCAGCAAGTGAATTTTGTCTTCCTGCAGTAATCCGAGGAGTGCGTCGCCATAGGCCTTGTTCTGCCGATAGGAGAACACCACAAAGAAGACGGACACCAGGAATCCCAACGCGGGAAACAGGAGCGGCAAGGAAAGACCTTTGAGGGCGACGAGGACCAGCGCTCCTATCCCCTGTCCCACGGGCAAGATGATGCCCGTATTGAAACTGCGCACCCGGGCCCCCATTTTGCGTGGCACCGCATTGAGCATCAGGGTGCGCGTAGTGCCACGCAGGCTGGGCATTAAGCTGGAGCGCGTAAAGCGCGCAAACATGGCCGTACTAAGGGCCGGCATCAAGAGCAGACCAGCGCAGGACGCCGTCAGTATGTATGGAAACAACAGATTGGCCCCCTGGACGCCAAAGCGTCGGATGCTCCACGGGGCGACAAACCATTGGAGGAGCAGCGCCGCAATCGTGGTTACGCCGTCAAAAATCCCCAGGAAGGCCGTCAAGGCTGCCGGTTCGGGATAGGCGCGGGCAAGAATTTTGCTATATTCGAAGTCAATCAATTGTAGCGCCACCATCGTCGCCACGCTGACCACTGCTGTCGTCATGAACAGCGAGGAGTCACGGGAAAACGCCAGGCCTTCCTTGAGATTCTGCAGCATACCGGCTGGTTTGGCGCCGCGCTTCACTTTGCGCGTTTCTGTCTGCAGGGCCGTAAAGCGTCGTGTCAGATGCCATACGACCGCAGCAATGCCCAGCGAGGCGACAACCCAGAGCAGGAGGACATTGCCTGTACCGATATAGGGCACGCTGGCCGCTACCCCAAGCCCGCCTACGACCGTGCCAATCAGCAGGCCACTCGTGATGAATGGCAACAGGCGCTTCGACTCCTGGACGTCGTAATGCCCAGAAATGTAGACCGTCCAGCTGGTCGTTAAAATGGACGCATAGGCCAGGACGAAGGTGTAGAGGAGAAAAAAGACCCACGTCGCATCGAGGGCCATGAGCAGGCGGATCACGACAATAAGTGGGATGGGTAAGAGCGCCGTGTAGATGAACAAGCGCTCATTGGAAATCCGATCGGCAAACGCGCCATACACTGCCGAGGCCACGAGCACGAGGAGAGGATTAATGAGCAGCAACGTCGGGAGGTATTTCACACCCAGACGCGTCAGAAACAAGCCCTCCGAGGCCGCCCGGCTGACGCTGAACCCTATGCCAAGGAGGGTCGCCACACTGAGCAGCACCAGGACTTTTTGCCACTCATGCGGCTGCACTGGAAAGAGCTTCTCCAACAACCGGATAAGAATACCCTTCATACGTGCTGTCTCTTCTTGCAAGCATGTCGCAGTTGTTTCTCTACCCGTGAGGCAAACTACCCCAAGGTACGCCGCCGGGGATACTCCCCGCGTCCGCCTCGCACGCGCCCTTGTCGTGCCATACTGTAGACAACCCAGGACGCCCTGTCAAAACATTTTCCCCAGCGTCTCGTATTCCTGCCCAATTGATACCAATTGATAAAGGTGCAGCATTGTCTGGCATAATCTGCTATGATCCCTGCGTTCTTTTACTCAAATGATCAAGAGCTGTATTTCCTATGATTATGCCACACAATTTTACGCATGAAGACATCATTGCCTATCACCACGACACCACTGAGTGTGACGCCAGAAACCTTGCCAGCCGTGTTGCAGTCTGCAGCCGACCACCTCTGGATGCACGCCTCTGAATGGCAGGCTCTCACTACCCACAATGATCGCCGACTTCTGGTGGCGGGCCAGGGCTGTACTGTGTGGGACGCTGCAGGGCGACACTATCTCGATGCGCTCTCTGGTCTCTGGTTGGTGAATGTTGGACACGGACGCCACGCTATCGCCGACGCCATGGCTCGGCAAGCCAAAACGCTCGCCTACGCCAGTGCGAGTCGCGCCGTCACGCTGCCGGCGATCCAACTCGCCGCGCTGTTGGCCGAGCTGACGCCTGGCGATCTTTCTACGGTGCTGTTCTCCAGTGGCGGCTCAGAGGCGGTCGAATCGGCCTTGAAAATCACGCGCCAATATCATGCCCTGCGTGGTGCGCCAGAACGCTATAAGGTGATCGCCCGTCGTGGCTCTTATCACGGGGCCACTTATGGCGCCATGAGTGTCAGTGGGGCGCCACGTAGCGTCGATCCCTACTACAGCCCCCTCCTGCCAGGAGCGTTCACCGTCCCGGCGCCATACTGTTATCGCTGTGATTATCGCAAAACGTATCCGGACTGCGAGGTCTATTGTGTCGATGCCATTGAAGACGTGATCAAGTACGAAGACCCCCGCACCGTCGCCGCCGTCATTGCCGAACCTATCTCGGCCGCCAGTGGTGTCGTCGTGCCGCCTGCAGAATATTTTCCACGACTGCGAGAGATCTGCAACCGCCATGGGGTCCTGTTGATCTTTGACGAGATTATCACGGGTTTCGGTCGCACCGGCACCATGTTTGCCGCTGAGCACTGGGATGTTGTCCCAGATATCATGACCGTCGCTAAAGGGCTGAGTAGCGGTTATGCGCCAATTGGTGCCACCATTTGTCGACGACCCATCGCCCAGCAATTCAGCCAGGCGCACGGCAAACCGTTGGCGCATTTATTGACGTTTGGTGGCCACGCCGTCGCGTGTGCGGCAGCCCTCGCCAATCTGGACATCCTACAACGTGAACACCTGGTCGAAAATGCTGCCGCCCAGGGACACTATTTATGCACCCAACTCCAACGACTTGCCACGTCACATCCCATCATTGGCGATGTGCGTGGCCTCGGGTTACTCTGGGCGCTCGAACTGGTCCAGGACCGTGCGGCAAAAACGCCGTTTCCTGCCGACGGTCCAGACATGACTCGGTTATTAGACATTCTGGCGGAAGAGGGTGTTCTGACTCGGGCTGATTCAAACCTCTACTTAGCACCACCACTCTGTATCCAGCGGCACGAAATCGACTGTCTTGTCGTTGCAGTGGACACTGCGTTGTCTCGCTTTGAGCACGAAGGCGGCTACCTGTAAAGGGCAGCATGGCACTGCTCGTCCGTGTTGTATGTCCACGGTCTGTGACCCTGTATTGAAGGCTGAAGAGACATGATCCATGTTGACCCTGATTGGTGGCGTACGCTCTTTGATGAAATCTATCTCGTGACTGACGCCCCATTCGTGTGTAATCCAGAGCTCACACGACAAGAAGTAAACGCCGTGGAAAGCGCCTTGCACCTGCCCCGTTCCGCCCGTATTCTCGATCTCTGTGGTGGCCAGGGACGCCACTCACTCGAGCTCGCCCGGCGGGGCTATCAACATCTTACGGTACTGGATTACGCGGATTTTTTGCTGCAACGCGGCCGCCGTGAAGCAGCCGAAACGGCTTTGCCGGTCACCTTCTATCAAGGGGACGCGCGTGCCATGACCTTCTCTGCCGCCACTTTTGACGTGGTTTTACTGATGGCACAATCTTTTGGGTACTTCGCCGATGCCGAGGAGGATCGTCGCCTTCTCTGTGAAGCCTGGCGCGTGCTGGTCCCAGGCGGTCAATTGCTGATCGATCTCATCGACCGCGACACGGCCTTGCGGCATTTTCGCCCCGAATCCTGGCATGAGGCCACAGAGGATATCGTCGTCTGCTGGAAACGGGAGCGAGAGGGAGACGTAGTGCGTATCCGAGAAATGGTGCTGTCCAAGGCGTCCGGCTTGCTGCGAGATCGCACCTACGCCGAACGACTCTACAGTGCCGAAAGCCTCCACAAACTCCTCTCGGAAGTCGGGTTCGTTGACGTCAACGTGCAACACAATGCCTTCGTGCATCAACCGGACGCTGAGACGGATTACGGATTAGCAACGAATCGCATGCTTACGACTGCGACCAAACTCTCGATGACGCCATGACACGAAGGCCAAACATCCTCATTTTGCTGGTCGATACTGCCCGAGCGCAAAACCTCTCGTGCTATGGGTACAGCCGCCCCACGTCGCCACATATTGATGCCGTGGCGGCCGAGGGAGTGCTCTATGAACAGGCCATTGCGCCAGGCTGTTGGAGCCTGCCATCGCAGATGTCTCTGCTCACGGGCATGTTTCCCGCCAAACATGGCGCGCATGAACTCCACCTCTTCTATGCCCATCCCTATCCTCTGTTGCCAGAAGTGTTACAGCAGGAGGGCTATCACACGCTCGGGGTGAGCCCCAACAGCTGGATGTCGGATGAGTTTGGCGTCAGCCACGGCTTTGACACCTACCTGAAACTCTGGCAATACTGGCCGACCATGCCGGCGCGTGCTCCGCATGAGCCAGCCGGACTGTTCTCTACGCTCACACAACGCGTCAATCGTTTCTATAGTCGCCATATTTTCCCCTGGCGCAATCGGGCTCGCCATGTACGTCAACACATTGACACACTACTTGCCAGCACCCGCGAACCATTTTTTCTCTATGGCATTTTCTGGGACATGCATCTCCCCTACATGTCCACGCCACAACTCGCCACCCGCTGGCTGCCTGCTGGCGTTACTCTCGATCAGGCCCAACGCGTCAACCGCCATCACCTGCACTACCTTGCCGAGCAGGTGACGATGTCGGAAGAAGACTTTCTTCATCCTGCGCGCCTGCTACGATGCGGCACTCACCTCCATTGATGCAGAAATCGGCATACTGGTAGAGCAGCTCCGCCAACGTGGGATACTCGACCATACCGTGCTCATTATCACGAGTGATCACGGAGAGAACATCGGGGAACATGGCTTGATGAGCCACGCCTACAGTCTCCACGACACGCTCATTCATGTGCCACTGATTATTCGCTATCCAGACTGTTTTCCCCCAGGACAACGCGTCACCCAGCAGGTACAGCTCACGGATCTCTTTCCGACGCTGCTCGACATGGTAGGCCTCGAGCAGTCGAAGATCAGGCGAGAGCTACAAGGCGTGAGCCTCCTGACCCTGCCACAGGAAGAGCGTCTAGCCTACGCGGAAATGCTGGCCCCGCACCCGAGCATGCAGGCGTTGAATCGGCGTGTTGGCGTGCCCGAACATACTCCACGTCCAGCCTTTAATCGGGCCTTACGCTGTTTGCGGACGCCGTATTATAAAATTATCTGGGCTTCCGATGGCCAACATGCCCTGTACGATTTACGGCAGGATCCCGGAGAAACCAGCAATCAATTCGCGGCTGAGCCAGCGCTTGCCGCATCACTGTTGGAGCTGTTGGACTGCTGGCGCCCACCACACGATATGTCTTCTGCCCAGCCAGCCCCTCATATTGATGCCGAGGTGCGCCAGCGGCTGCGCGATCTCGGGTACATCGATTGAGCCACTACGCCTCACTGTTCCTGCCACAGGCCTGTCGCAAGAGAGCCTCAACCGCGGCAGCCTCTCGTTCCGGAGAGAACAGCTGCTGCACGCGTGCACGTCCAGCACGCCCCAGCCGCTGACGTAAGGCCGGCGCCTCAATCAGTCTCCGACAGCAGCGCAGCAAGGCGCGCAGATCTCCCATGCCACAGACAAAGCCCGTCACCCCATCGACGACCAGATCTGGCGTGCCATCCGCGTCAGTGGCGACGACAGGCAAACCGCACGCCATGGCTTCGAGTACGCCATTCGGCATGCCTTCTTGATAGGACGTGTTGACATAGATATCCATGCGCTGTAGGGCACTGGGCATGTGACTATGCAAGAGAGGACCGGTCACCTCTACCTGTTGCTGCAAACCGTGCTGTGCCAAAAAGTCCGCCAGTTGCTGCTCAACCGCAGTGTCCAGGCCATAACCAGCAATGAGTACCCGTATGTCATGGCGTTCACAGAGACTGCGGATCAGCGGCAGCAACAGATCCAGCCCTTTCTTCCAGCGCATAATACCACTGATGCCCACCATGACAGGCTGGGGCAGCCGCGTCGCAGCAGGCTGGTGGGGTCTAAAGAGGGTGCTATCGACGGCATTCGCCACCACCGTGGACTTGGCACGACACGACACCAGAGTATCGGCCATATGCAGCAGGGAATCACATACAAAGATCAAACGGGTACTGCGTTGTAACACCGTGGCCAGCGGCACCGGGTCGATGAACATATCCTTGCTGATATCATTGCCGCGGCAGCTGCACACCACTGGTATCCCTAAGCGCTCTCCGCTCATGACGGCAAGGTAGCCACTGGGGTATACAAAGTAGGCCAGGAGCACGTCAAACGGATCCTGTTGATGTCGGGTGTACAAGTGTGCGCCGAAGGCCGCAGCTCCCACCGGGTCGCGCACGGGATCTTCGACTAATGCATACGACAACGACAATCCTTGGCCAGGAGGGCTTACCAAGGCGTCACTGCTCTCGCCCGGCTGGCAGAGAGGGAGCGTCACGACCGTCAGCCGATGCCCAGCCAGGAGCAGACGTGTAACCAGGCGACCAGTGGAGATGGCCACACCGCCGTCCACCAGCGGCGGGAAGCTCGGTGTCAGCAAACCAATATGCATGCCTTAACATACCCCCTGTAAAAGGTACGCGACCTGCCGCGACGATCGCGGCGCCGAGTCCCGTCAACGCATGCGGTAGATCGCTGCGCCAGCTTTGCTTTCTGGCGATCAAGCCAGATCCTCGTCGACCCCCGCTGTGGCAAGCTCGCGCGCCGGGCGCAGGAATTCGGGGTCGAAGACTTTGGTCGCCATGACTTGGCAGCGGCGGATCAGCCGGATCTCATCCGGCCCGTAATCGGCGATCGCGCGGTGCAGCGTGCCGAGATGGTCCCACACCAGGAGATCGTTTTCGGCCCACACATTGGTGTAGCGGAATTGCGGCTGAAGCTGGTGCGCGAACAGGTATTTGAGTACCTCGTCGCTCTCGCGCTCCGGC
>CAVZBC010000016.1:0-14474 GCA_963773125.1 uncultured Gammaproteobacteria bacterium
GACTAATGGCGATACCCACATACGGATACACTGCCCCTTGTTGTTGATGGCGTCGCAGGTAGGCCGAAAATGGTTCGCCAGTCAGCACTGTGACCTCAAAGGCGCGTATGACGCGGACACGATCGTGAGGATGATACTGGCGCGCAGCCACCGGATCGAGCCGTTGCAACTGTGCATGCAAAGCCGGGGTGCCATGCCGATCGGCATAGGCATGCAAGGCGTGCCGCAAGGGTTCATCGGCCGCAGGAGCAGGCATGAGGCCATAGAGCAGCGCCTGGAGATATAATCCGCTACCGGCGACTAAGAGAGCCCGTTTACGGCGTTGTTGGAGATCGTGCAGGACGTCCCTGGCAGCGACAAGAAACTGGGCTGCCGTGCTTTTTTGATTCGGCAACAGCAGGTCGAGTAAATGATGCGGAATTTCTCTCTGCTCGACAGGCGTAGGTTTGGCTGTGCCAATATCCATAAACCGATAGATCTGTCGCGAATCAACGCAGACAATTTCTGCATTGAGGGCTCGAGCCAGCGGTATAGACAGCGCCGTCTTACCGACAGCCGTTGGGCCAACAAGCACCACTAACGGCTCGGTCAGAGTTGATGCAGCCATAGGAAGACGAAGTTTCGACATGGACAGACAGAAGAGGAGGGGAAAACACATGAGGAAGGCGTGATTTACTGATCATCAACCATTTCTCGCAGTTCCTTCCCGGCTTTAAAAAATGGGACTTTCTTTGCCGGGATCGAGACCGTCTCGCCCGTCTTAGGGTTGCGCCCCTCCCGTGGATTGCGCTCCCGGATACGGAAGCTGCCAAACCCGCGTAATTCAACTTTATCACCATTGCTGAGAGCCTCGGTTATACTATTCAGGAGGATATTCACAATTGTTTCTGTTTGTTTCTTCGTGAGATTAATCTTCTCAGCAACCCTCTCGACTAGCTCTGCTTTTGTCATGCCGCCAGTTCTCCTGAATAGGGGCTCGTCGACTAGCTGTTTAGCTTATGCCAGGAGGGGCAGCGTATCATCAGCGGTTGTTCTTGTCAAGGCGCTTTCTCGCAATGACCCGCTGCCTCTCCTGCCATGCGCTCCATGTTCAGCCCACTGCGAGACCACCAGGCCACACAGTTCAGCTCCATCCTCGGGTCGGGCTCGTCTCGACTCGGGCCTCGGCACGGCCACACACTGTCTGCCAATCTATCCCTGAGGTTCTTCCTTCTCCCCATCCGCTAAAGCTGAGCGCAAATCCGCCATCTGTTCTGGCGCCATGTCGCCCAAAGTGACCGTCTCTGACGCATGACGGTTGACTTTGTCGAGCTCCTGCTGTTCAGCATCTTCAGCAAACGCCCGGATGCTGAGGCCAATTTTACGCGCTTCGGCGTCGATTTTAATAATCTTGGTATCAAGCTCTTGACCAACCGTCACGATCTCTTCCGGGTTCTCGACTTTCTCGGTACTCAGCTCTGAGAGATGTATCAGTCCCTCCACACCGTCTTCGAGCTCAGCAAACGCCCCAAAATTGGCCACTTTGACGATTTTCACGCGGATCTCTTGTCCCACATGGTACTTGCTTGGGACGAGTGTCCATGGATCCGGCTCCATCTGCTTCAGTCCCAGGGACAATCGTTCATTCTCTTTATCGACGTTGAGGACAACGGCGTTCACCTTCTGGCCCTTTTTCAGGAGGTCTGACGGATGCTTGACCCGCTGCGTCCAGGACATATCCGAGATATGGATCAACCCATCAATACCTTCTTCGAGGGCAATAAACGCTCCAAAATCCGTCAGATTGCGGACTTTGCCTTCGACCTCGCTGCCGACCGGGTACCGTTCATCCACTGTCGTCCAGGGATTCGGCTCGGTTTGCTTCATCCCCAGGGAAATGCGCTTCCGATCCGTATCGACGCTCAAGACCACCGCTTCAATCATGTCGCCAATGTTGACAATCTTGGACGGATGACGCGTACGCCGCGCCCAGGACATCTGGGAAATGTGGACCAGCCCCTCAATGCCTTCCTCAAGTTCAACAAATGCCCCATAATCAGTAATACTGACGACTTTGCCCCGCACCCGCGACCCCTCAGGGAACTTGTTGGCCACGTTGGTCCACGGATCTGGTGACATCTGCTTCAGGCCAAGCGAGACCCGCTCATTTTCCTGGTCGAATTTGAGCACCATGACTTTGACTTTGTCACCAATGGCGAACAATTCCGACGGATGCCCAACACGTCCCCAAGACATGTCGGTGATATGGAGGAGCCCATCGATGCCGCCCAGATCGATAAAGGCGCCATACTCGGTGATATTCTTGACCACCCCTTCGACCACCTGTCCCTCGGCCAGGGAGGCCAGCGTTTTTTCCTTGGCCCGTTGACGGTCTTCTTCAAGTAACACACGCCGTGACAGGACGATATTTCCCCGACGTTTATTCAGCTTGATAATGCGCATCTGCAGCTTTTCGCCAATCAGCCGATCAAGATTGCGCACCGGTCGGAGGTCGATCTGTGAACCCGGTAAGAACGCCTTGAGCCCCACATCGACCGTCAATCCACCCTTAATACGGGCCACCACAACACCTTCAATGAGCTCATTATTGTCGTACTTCTTGCTGATATCGTCCCAAATCTTGATCCGGTTGGCTTTTTCCTTCGAGAGAATGACCTGCCCTTCGCGATCTTCTTTCTCTTCGAGCAAGACATCGACTTCTTGTCCGACTTGGAGATCCCTGCCGTAATCGGGAAATTCCGCCAGGTCAATGATCCCTTCAGATTTGTAGCCAACATCAACAAGAACCGCGTCCCGGTCGATCTGGACAATACGTCCCCGGACAATTTCACCCTCTTGGATGTGCTTCAGGCTCTCTTCGTAGAGCCGCTCCAACTCCTCCGAACTGCCCACATCATTGAGGGCAATGGAGTCATCCATCTCAGCGGTCACGGTCGAGGCCAACAGGTCGGCACCGTTCGTGGCTGAGCGTTCGGGTTCCAGCGGTTCTGTGTGTGTTACTGTGTCAGTCATTAGTATTCTAACCTCCTTATGTACCGCAAGCGGCAGTGGAATAGACGCAGCCCCTACACAGGTATCTACTCACGTGTCGCACTGCGGAATGGTCGCATGAACCCCTGATAGCATAGCTTGGACAACGTCGTCAATGGTTAAATGCGTTGTATCGATCACCAGCGCCCCCGTCGCGATGGTTAACGGCGCCAGGGCCCGCGTGCGGTCCTGGGCATCACGTTTGGCAACGGCTTGCACCACTTGCTCAAGAGGCATCGCTTGCCCGGCCTGCTGCATCTCCTGGAAGCGTCGGACCCCGCGTATAGCAAGAGGAGCGTTGAGAAAAAATTTGAGCGTCGCGTCGGGGAACACGGCTGTCCCAATATCGCGTCCTTCCATCACCAGGTTCGCCCGACAACGCAGGCGCCGCAACTTCGCCGTAATGATCTGTCGTACCGCTTGCAGCGTGGCGACCGCTGAGGCTGCTTGCCCGACCTGCTCCCCACGTAACGCCCCGGTAACGTTCTGTCCTTGCACCCACACCACGGATTCCCCATGACAAAACGTCACGTCAATCGTGAGGCGTTCCAGCAGGGCGACGATTCCCTGCACATCATCGTAAGACAGGGCATGCGCTTGCACGGCCCATCCCACAGCACGATACATGGCCCCGGAATCCACGTAACAAAAGCCCAGATGCTGGGCCAGACGTTTTGCCACCGTACTTTTTCCCGCTCCCGAAGGACCATCGATGGCGATCACAATGTGGGACGATGTGTGGCTCGTCATAGCTTCGTGATCCTCCGGCTCCTCTGTGTGGCTCGCCCAGCGTCCACAGGAGAGTGAAGGGATGTGTTGTGCAGCAGAATCGCAGTCGCTCCATGAGGATCAAGAGATGACAATACCCAAGAGAGACACGGGAGGTCTGCCGGCCTCATAGAGCATATCCTGGCCGACGGCAGGAGTGATAGATATCCCTACAGCGTTCCGTGATGGTCTATACCTCGCTTTCTATCAGGAAATGTAGCTCAATATGTTATCATAGATACGGCAAAAATGGCAAAGCGATTTCTCCACCCTCCTCGGACGCTCTGAGAAATGCGCTCCTAAGACGGAGTTTCGATGTGACATCGCCTACACCCCCCTTGGTAGAACTGCTCGGACACCCAGAGTGTCATCTGTGTACAGACGCCAAACATCTCCTGCGCGCCTTACAGGCAACGCACACCTTTACACTGCGGGAAATCAACATTACCGAGCAGGCTGCACTCTATGCGCAGTACAGCGAGGAGATTCCTGTCGTCTTTATTAATGGCCGCAAAGCGTTCAAGTATCGGATCGATAGCGCGCAATTCGTGCGCCGACTGCGGCACGTGCAGCGTGCTGAGCAGCCGACGTGGAAGACGTGGCCGTGGAAGAAACGTGACTAGCTCTGCGCCGCATGAATGGCGCGGGCGCGCTGCGCATCGCAGGCTATTTGTGCCACGAGCTCATCGACGGAAGCAAATTTGCGTTCATCGCGGAGGCGGGCGACAAATTCGATGCCTATGGTCTCCCCATACAAATTCGCTGAGAAGTCAAATATATGGGCTTCGATGCTCAGCGTCTCGTTCCCAAACGTCGGATTGTAGCCGACATTCGCCACGCCATCATACGTCCGCTGAGCCCAGAGAACTCGTACGGCATAGACCCCGGGACGCGGCACGATCGCATTCTCTGAGCGCACATTCGCCGTCGGAAACCCTAGCGTTGCACCGCGGCGATGGCCTTCGACCACCAGCCCTTCGATACTATAGGGACGCCCCAGTAAACGCGCTGCTGATTCAACCTGTCCCTCATGCAGCAGCCGACGAATGTTTGAACTACTCACGACGATGTTGTCGCGCGTGATCGGTGGTACGACCGTGACCTGATAGCCAAAAATTCCGGCCTGCTCCTGAAGCAACGTTGTGGTTCCAGCCCGGCGGTGGCCAAAGCGGAAATCGTACCCAACGATCAGGTCATGTACCCCAATACCCTGGCACAGTACCTCACGGATAAAGTCAACGGGCTGCTGACGCGCAAAGGTCTCGTTGAAGGTCACCCGAATCCCCACGCTGATCCCCAGCGCAGCGATGCACCGCATTTTTTGCCCAAATGTCGTCAGGAGTAAGGGAGCTTTTTCTGGGGCAAGCACCTGCAGCGGATGCGGGTCGAAAGTGAACACCATGCTTGTGCCCCCTATCTCACGCGCGCGCGCCACAGCCTGGCGGAAAATCGCCTGGTGCCCAAGATGCACCCCATCAAAGTTCCCAAGAGCCAGCACGGGCTTCTGGTACGAGATGGTTTTTAACCCGACAAGATTCTCTACAAGTTGCATAACACACTACATCTATCGTGAAGTGAAACGTCCACACGCTGTACGCTACGATTGGTGGGCTACTATAACAACGCCCACCAGCGGCCGCAATAAAAAAGACCGCGGCGGGTTGTCAGTGCGTCAGCCTGCAAAAGCAGTTCCCCTACAATCATACCGCAAAAATCTCCTTGACAGATCTCTCCAGGGAGAAGTACAAACCAAGAGTATCCTCCGTTATTTGTAGGTGTTCAAGTGCGGCCACAGGGGCACGGTTGACGGATGCTGCACTATCTACTGCTATGGACGAAGTACGTGTCTGCTTTTCGTCCCAACAAGACCTCGCGACAGCCCAGGGAGCCGCATGAGGAGTCCCTACCCAGGAGAACACGGTGTGATAGCTGAACCAAAGATGATAATGCGCCTGAGTTCGTCCCTACACGCACAGTCCCCGCCGTCCATGGTGACGCCACTGCTTTGCCTGGTGATAAGTACCATATGGTTCGGCGCCCTGTGCTATCCTGCCGGACCAGTGGCAGCGCAGCGGCGTGAAATGCGTCTGTCGCTCCGTGAGGCCACGGCGTTTGCGCTCCAGGGCAATCTGGCCATTCAGATCGCCGGTTTGAACCCACGTCTGCGCGAAGCCCAGGTTACGGAAGAAAAAGGTATCTTCGATGTCGAGGCACGGGCATCACTCCTCGCCTCCGATGCACGCCTGCTTGACACCAGCACGATCTTTCTCGATAAGATTATTCCGAACGGTCTCGCTGGTCAGGATGATTCTCAGCAACAGGAACTCTCTGTGGGGGTGGCGCAACTGACCCCCTATGGCGGCGCCTACGAAGTCAGGCTGTCCGAGACCCATCTAGAAACGTCACGCCGAGTGGTCGGCAATGTCCTGCGGCTTGGAGAACGTGTAGAAACCTACACAGGCGCGGTAGAACTGAGAGCCACCCAGCCACTCCTGAGAAATTTTGGCTCAACCGTGACCCAAAATCGTATTCTCATCGCCCAAAACAATCTTACCATTTCACAAGAGGATTTTCGTCAACAGGTCATTGTGGTCACATCCGGAGTCCAGCAAACCTATTGGGACCTCGTGTTTCGTCGCCAAGACCTCGAGGTCCGGCTGCAGCAACTCGCTCTTGCTGAGCGGCTGCTGGATCAAATCCGCCGCCAGGTGGCGGTCGGGACCCTCGCCCCTATTGAAGTGTTACAAGCGGAAACGAATATCGCCCGGACCAAGGAGCGCATCATCGTGGGCCAAAACACCGTGCGTAGCGCGGAAGATCGTTTGAAACGGGTGATGAACTTCAGTCTGACCGGCGAGCTCGCCGACGTCGAGCTGCTCCCCATTGACGCTCCGGCATATACCGCCCCAGCGCTGGACCAGGACATACAGATTCAGCAAGCATTGGAACACCGATCTGAGCTTATTCAGGCAAAAATTGCCCTGGAAAATCAGCACATTACCCTCGTATTTGATAAAAACCAAACCTTACCGACTCTCGACCTCACGGCGAGCTTGCGCTTCAATGGTCTGCACGACAGCTTCGGAGGCAGTATTGAAGAGTTCGAGCTCGACAAGCGCTACCGCTGGGACGTGGGAGTGGTCTTTCGCTACCCGCTGGCAAATCGTCGAGCCAAAGGACGTCTTGAACAATCCCGTCTGGCTATCCGTCAGCAGTTATTACGCATCAAAGACCTCGAAGAAAACGTCATCGCTGAGGTACGCGCCGCGGTGCGCGACGTCTTGACCAACGCCCAACGCGTACAAGCCACCCGTGCCGCCAGCCGCCTGGCGGAGAAACAGCTCGAAGCCGAAGAAAAGAAGCTGCAGGTCGGCCTGGCTACCGTGTTCACTGTCCTCCAGTTTCAAGAGGACCTTGCCATTGAACGCTCTAACGAGATCAATGCGTTGACTGACTACTTGAAGGCCATTGTACGCCTCGACGAGGTTAAAGGAACGCTCTTGCAGGCGTATGATATCATCCTGCAGACAGATGGACCGCGTCAGCAATAACTATGGCGCCACATAGCGCTTGCATGGCGGCATGCCTGCTCCCTATAATGTCGCTCATGATTGACGTGGGCAGCAGGGGCTGGGCATGCACGGCTTGGGATGAGACGTCGGCGACCGTCGTATCGGTATTGCTATGAGCCATGACTTGGCACTGACTGCGCAAGGGCTGTCCTGGCCCAAGCGGCATACCCAAGGGACGGTGCCCTGGGCCCCGACCGTAGCCTGAAAACACCAAGGGGTGTGACGTCTATGCGTCTTACTGCCAAACGGTTTGTCACCATGCTTGGCAGACTGCTCATCCTCGGAGCCCTGGCCACTTTCTATCTCTGGCTGTACTACCATACGCCGACTGCCCGAGAAGCGCTCCCCCAACACGTCGACATTCCTTCCGGGATGGGCCTGCAAGCGATCGCTGCCACGCTCGAAGAGGCGCACTTGATTCGCCACCGCTGGATGTTTATCCTGTACGTTGCCCTCTTGCATCGCGGCCCATATCTCCAAGCCGGTGAGTATGCCTTACGGGCCACGATGTCACCAGCCCAGATCGTCTCTACCCTGCGCCGCGGCAAGGTTGTCCAGCATCTCCTCACCATTCCGGAGGGACTCACCGTGCGCGAGGTGGCGACCTTGGTCGCCGCAAAAGGTCTGGGACACCCACAGCAGCTCCTTGACCTGGCTGTCGATCGCACGTTTATTGCGTCGCTGGGATTTCCCGGGCCCTCTCTCGAAGGCTATCTTTTCCCCGACACATACCGTGTGCCGCGTGGTATGCCGGAACGTGACTTGCTCATGCTGATGGTTCGCACGCTGCAGGAACACTATACCCAGGACATCGCCGCACAGGCCGAACGCCTGGGGCTGAGTCAGCACGAGGTGCTCACACTGGCGTCGCTGGTGGAAAAGGAAGCGCAACTTGATGAAGAGCGTCCGCTGATCGCCGCGGTCTATCACAATCGTTTGCGCCGCGGTATGCGCTTACAGTGCGATCCGACGGTGATCTACGCGCTCGGAGAGCGCTTCGATGGCAACCTCCGCAAAGCGGATCTGGACGTTGACTCACCGTATAATACCTATCGGTATGCCGGCTTACCCCCTGGCCCTATTGCCGCCCCTGGCCGCCGGTCCATCGAAGCCGCCGTGGCACCGGCTGCTGTCGATTACCTCTATTTTGTCGCCACCGGCAATGGTCGGCATCAATTTTCCACCACCCTCCTGGAGCACAATCACGCCGTGACAAAATATCAACTGCACACCAAGCCTTTGCCCTAGGCGCGCCTATGATGGTGCCGAGTATACTCCGGACGTCCAGCGTCTTCGCCAGACACGCGGCATCCAGCCAAGCAGGCGATGTATCTCAAAGCGCATAGACCCACGGGCGGTGCGACGCATGAGCAGGACCGTGATGCAGCCGAGACAGACATTGGGGAGCCAGGCTGCCAGGAAGGTGGGGAACGCCGTTTGCTCTCCCAAGGCTTTTCCCCCGGTCACGCATAGATAATAGATAAACACTGCGAGCAGGCCAAAGACATACCCTCCCGAGCGCCCAGAGCGGGTTTCTACGACGCCTAACACGGGGCCGAGCCCTGCGAAGATGATGCAAGCGAACGGCAGGGCAAACAGGGTGTGCTGGAAGAGCACCAGCTGCCGATACGCCTTGCCAGTCGCCTGGCGTTCAGCGATCTCCTGTCGCAGTTCGGCGGGGAACATCTCATGCGGCTTTACTTCCTTCCGCGCCCGCCGCGCCAGATGCGTGTCTAAATCAAGACGCACGTCATATTGCGCAAAGCGCAGCACATGGTAGCGGGTCTCAGTCGGGGTATAGCGATGCAGCTCCCCGTCTTGCAGCCGGAGCACCACCTGGAGGGAGTCAGATCGGGTGAGAATCTCCGCCTGCCGAGCCGTGATCACATGCGGGGGCGTGGAACGCGTATCGGCGATAAAAATGCCCTCGAGCTGTGGCGTGGCAGCGTGCACTTGCTCAACGTAGACGACAAGACCGGCAAAGGTATCATTGAATTCACGCGGACGTATGTGGTTATGGGCCTGGGTGCGTGCCACCTCGAACACCAAGCCGCGTAAGCCTTGAAACCCCCAGGGAGAACCGTACATCAGACTCACACTCGTAATCCCATACAGCACACACGCCAGCACTCCAAGCGGCATGAGCAAGCGAGAAAAGCTGAGTCCCGCAGCTCTTAATACGATGTATTCACTGTCGGTTGACAACCGGTTAAACGTCAGGATCCCACCGATAAGGAAGGCTACCGGCAGTGCGAAGCCGCCAATCGTCGGCAGGGTATACCCGAGGAAACGCCAGAACTCCAGAAAACTCAGATGATGACGCAGGACAAAACTCGCTATCCAGAGGAGCTTATCGAGAAACAACACAAAGGTCGTTACCCCGAGAGCAATAACAAAAAACGCCCCAAACTCCCGCAAGATGTAGCGGTCAACAATACGCACTGCCCTTCCCCCCACGCTGGAGCACTCTCTGCCGAGCCCATACGCTGATTGTCTTTACAGCGATTTTATACTACAATCCCAGCACTTTACACGATATGCCGTAGCGCGTCAGAAATCGACTGCCTGCCTTGCCCGAGACACTGGCGTCCTGTTGCGTTGCCGGGAAGCCAGACGAGGCGACTGGTGATGACGAAAACGCTCCTCTTAATTGAAGACAGCGTTACCACGCAACACGTGGTACAGACGGCCTTTGAGCACGACGATATGCACGTCATCACGACGACGACTCTGGACGACGCACTGCGAGAACTGCAGTCTGCCATACCAGATGTGATCGTTGCGGATGCCTCACTGCCAGAGGTGGATGGTTTTCAATTATGCCAGATACTGCGGGACATGGAGAGGCTGCGCCATATTCCTATTGTGCTGCTGACGAGTGGTTTCGCGTCATACGACCAGGCACAAGGCGAACGTCTGGGCGTAGCAGGGCACCTCGCAAAACCGTTTGAAGCGCACGCCCTGCGGCAGTTAGTGCAGCAAGTGTGCGTCGCGCTCCCTCACACTGCTGCCTCTGCCTTGCACAGCACGGCACAGACGACAACCGCCGCGGCGAGCCGTGCTGAGGCCACCGTAAGCGCGCCTGAGGCGCTGCCGAAACGGCAGGATCTTACCGAACTGGAGGCCGTGATGGCACAGTGGACGCCTGTGGAGTCGTCTCTGGCTGCTCCGTCAGACACCATAAGCACTGACGCCCTCGGACGCCTCCTGCTGCAGGTGATCCGAGACACGCTCCAGACCCGTCTGTCCGCCATACTGGAGCAACTCACCCCGCAGATCCTCGCCGCCGTGCAAGATGTCATCACCAGGAAAACTCCCGAGCTTCTTGAAGTCCTCTTGCAGCGAGAAATCGACAAATTGAAACAGGCCGTCGACATCGACGACCGCCATGGAGAATAGTACGGTGACTCTTCCTGAGCTTCCCAAGGCCTACGAACCACAGGACGCTGAAGCCCGCTGGTATGACACATGGTTGCAACGGGGATATTTTCACGCCGAGGCGTCGACAACAGGAGACGCCTTTAGCATCGTCATTCCTCCACCCAATGTGACCGGTTCGCTCCATATGGGCCATGCCTTTAATAATACCCTGCAGGATATTCTCACCCGCTGGCGGCGCATGGATGGTTACAACACCCTGTGGCTGCCAGGCACCGATCATGCCGGCATCGCTACGCAGTACGTAGTGGAGCGCCTGTTGGCTACGGAGGGTTTGGAGCGTAGAACGATCGGTCGCGAAGCCTTTTTGCAGCGCGTGTGGGCCTGGAAAGAGACCTCTGGAGGCACCATCATCCACCAGTTAAAACGGTTGGGAGCGTCCTGTGATTGGGAGCGTGAACGTTTCACGCTCGACGCTGGTCTCTCCGCGGCGGTGCGTGAGGTTTTTGTGCGCCTCTACGACGAGGGCTACATCTACAAGGGGCATTACATCATTCACTGGTGTCCACGGTGTCTGACGGCGCTGTCCGATTTGGAAGTGGAGTACGAAGATACCCCCGGCAAACTGTACCACATCCGTTATCCCCTCGAAGACGGTTCTGCGGCCCTGGTTGTCGCCACCACACGCCCCGAAACCATGCTCGGCGACACGGCCGTGGCAGTGCATCCAGACGACGAGCGGTATCGCCATGCGCATGGGAAAATCTGTCTCTTGCCGATCCTGGGACGTCGTCTACCGATCATTGCCGATGCGTATGTCGATCCGGCGTTTGGTACCGGTGCCCTCAAGGTCACCCCGGCCCATGACGCCAACGACTTCGTCATTGGTCAGCGCCACCAGCTGCCGCAAATCCAGGTCATGGACGCCCAGGCCGTGATGAATGCCGAAGCTGGCCCCTATCAGGGCCTGGACCGCTACACCTGTCGTGAGCGACTGGTGCAGGATCTCACCCAGCAAGGGCTCGTGGAGAAAATCGTCGACTATGCGCACGCCGTCGGCCATTGCTACCGCTGTGCCACGCCAGTCGAGCCGTATCTGTCCGAGCAATGGTTTATGCGCATGCAGGAACTCGCTGCGGCAGCCATTCAGGCCGTGCAGGATGGCCGTATTCGTTTGCTCCCGGCGAATTTTGAGAGCACCTACTACGAATGGATGCACAACATCCGCGACTGGTGTATATCGCGCCAATTGTGGTGGGGGCACCGCATTCCCGTGTGGTACTGTCAGGATTGTCAGGCGGTCATTGTGGCCCGCCAGGATCCAGCGGCGTGCTCAACATGTCGCAGTCACAACCTCGTGCAAGACCCGGACGTGCTCGATACCTGGTTTAGCTCCGGGCTGTGGCCCTTCAGCACCATGGGATGGCCAGCAGAGACGCCGGAACTCGCGAGGTATTACCCCACTTCCGTCCTGGTGACAGGGTTCGACATCCTGTTTTTCTGGGTGGCCCGCATGATCATGCTGGGGCTCAAATTTATGGGCGATGTGCCCTTCCGCGACGTCTACATCCACGCCCTGGTGCGCGATGCCGAAGGGTATAAAATGAGCAAAACCCGCGGCAATGTCATTGATCCGTTGGTGATGATCGACTCCTACGGTGCCGATGCCCTGCGTTTTACCCTGACAGCGTTAGCCGTGCAGGGGCGTGATATCCGTTTGTCTGAGGAGCGTATTGCCGGCTATCGCCATTTTATGAACAAGCTGTGGAACGCCACGCGTTTCTGCCTGCACAACCTCGATGGCTATGAACCGACGCGTGTCGATCCGGCACAACTGCAGTTCGAGCTGGCCGATCGCTGGATACTGAGTCGCTTGCAACGTACGATTAGCGCGGTGCGCCAGGCGCTGGACACCTACGCCTTTAATGACGCGGCGCATCTCCTGTATCATTTTGTCTGGCACGAACTGTGCGACTGGTATATTGAGTTAGCCAAGCAGCGCCTGCGCAGTACTGGCATCCCACGACTGACCGCCCAACACACGTTGGCGACAGTCCTGGATCAGACGCTGCGTTTGTTGCATCCGATCATCCCGTTTATTACCGAGGAACTCTGGCAACATCTCCCGCAGGCGTCCGCAAGTCTGATGATCGCCCCCTACCCCACTGCCGACGCGACCTATATCGACGAGGCCGCTGAAAACCAGATGCAGCTGCTCATGGATGTGGTGAACGCTATTCGGACGATTCGCGGCGAGGTCCGCCTGGCCCCATCACAGCGTGTTGAAGCTCGGGTGCGTGTCGAGGAGGCGACGCAGCACGAGCTGTTGCAGCAGCATGCAGAGTACCTCACGACGCTGGCCACGCTTGAGACATTGCGGCTTGATCCGGCCATGCAGCGACCAGAGGCCGCTGCCACAGCGGTGGTGGCGGGCATGGATATTTACGTCCCCCTGGCTGGCTTGATTGATTTTGCCCAGGAGAAGCAACGGCTGGAAAAAGACCTCCAGAAATTGCATCAAGAGCTCCAGCAAACCAACAAAAAGCTCGGGAATCCACAATTTCTTGCCCGCGCTCCTGCCGACATCGTCGCCAAGGAGCGCGCTGCGCAAGCAGAGGGTCAAGATAAGGTGCAGCGCCTGCAAGCTGCCATGGAACGCCTCGAGCACTATATGCACCCATGACCCACACGCATCTCATGAGACATGACAGTCTCGATGTCGCGGTGCTGCAGCAATTGCTCACCACGCAGGTATTTGGCCGGACGTTACACCTGTTGGCGCAGACCACCTCAACCAATGATGCGCTCAAAGCCCTCGCCCTACGTGGCGCCCCGGAAGGGACGGTCGTGCTCGCCGAACAACAAACCCGCGGCCGTGGTCGCCAGGGACGCACCTTTGCCTCCCCAGCAGGGGTTGGCATTTATCTCTCTGTACTCGTGCGGCCTACCATAGACCTGGCACGACTACCACAGCTGACGCTCATGGTCGCTGTCGCCACTGCAGACGCCATTACTGACATCTGCGGTCTGTCGATACACTTGAAATGGCCCAACGATGTGGAGATTGACGGCAGAAAAGTGGCTGGGATCCTCACCGAAGCCGTGCTACGTGCGGGAGAATCCCCCGTGGTGATCATTGGCATTGGCATCAATGTGAATACCGCCCTGGAACAGCTCCCAGCCGTACTCCACGACCGGGTGACTTCCTTAGCGCTTGCGACTGGTGCGCCTGTGTCACGTCACCATCTCATCGCTCGTTTGCTGGCCCGTTGCGAAGAGCGCTACCACACCTTGCAGCACGCTGGCGTGGCATCCATTCTGGAGCGGTGGCGACACTACGGTCGTCTGCTGGGCCGTGTCGTGCAATTTTCGCAAGCCACCGAGACGAGAACCGGACGCGCCGTAGGGCTGGATGACGATGGCGCTTTGGTCGTCCAGACGAGCGATGGCGTCCACCACCATCTCGTCGCCGGTGAGGTCATTTTTTTGTAGCTCTGTCAGTGTCCAACTGACCCAACAGACAATCCTGCGACGTTGTAGGAGAGTGGTGAGAGCCGCTGTCAGCAACGATGCGTGGGGATTGCTTGACATCCATAGGCATTGTCATTATGCTATTTTTCCCACAAGCGATGTCTGTGGCGTCCTGGCGCATTGGGCGGTTAGCTCAGCTGGGAGAGCGCTGCCTTCGCAAGGCAGAGGCCGGGAGTTCGAATCTCCTACCGTCCA
>CAVZBC010000017.1:0-12307 GCA_963773125.1 uncultured Gammaproteobacteria bacterium
CGATCGCCTGGCAGGTGGAAGGACCATCCTCGGGCTCTGCGTCGGTACTGAACGCCTACAGCCAGGCATTACCGGCGAATTCGAGGCGGCTGGGAGCGCTCTCAACAGGCGTGGAGAGCAATTTACCGAACAACTGGAGCTGCTCCGCCAGCTCTGGTCTGCCGAGCGTGTTGACTATCACGGTACGCACCATAGCCTCAGTGGTGTGCACAGCGATTTACACCCCATCCAACGTCCCGCCCCGCCCCTGTGGATTGCCAGTAATCCGCACGTTGGCAATCTCTCGCCACGACTCCGGACCCGCATGGCACAGCGTGTCGTGGCACACGCAGATGGCTGGATGACCTGCACCGCTTCTCCAGAGGAATACCAGCACTGCTGGGCCGAGATTCAGGAGCAGGCACGGGCGGCTGGACGCGCTGCTGCGACGCTCACGCCAGCGTATCAGATGCTCTGTCATATCGATAACAACCGTGCCAGAGCGCGCGCCATCGGGGTCGAATTCATCAACCGCTACTATCACAGCACCTACCACTCCGTGGACGACGCTCGTTGGGGGCAAGACCCGTATGGCACGGCGGAGGATTGTGTGGCGGCGCTGCGCGCCCTGGCTGCTGCAGGGTGTGCATATTTCATTGTGCGTTTCGCTGCCACAGATCAACACGAACAATTGCGTCGCTTCACCATGGACGTGCTTCCAGCCATGCGTTGATGGCCGACATGCCTCGGTTATACAGCGCCGCCGGGCGATTGCCAGGCCGATACCGCCTGTCACCTGTGACTGGCGCTGTCTGCACCACCCCCCGCATTTTTCCTAGCCGCTAAAAAATCCGCTTATCGATCATGGCATATGTATTAATATGCCATTCAGCACAATTTTTTGAAAAATTTATAATCATGTAGATAAATACAGAAGATGTTTATCATATATAACATTTTTATAAGTGATAAATTCGTATTTCAAGAATTTTTAGATATATAAAAAATGTATAGAAAACATTATGAAAATTAGATTATTATTGAAAAATAAATTTTTTAAAGTTATTTCTGAGGTGTGTTGTGCTTGTAATGACTTCCATTCTAATGACTTTGGCGACTTCTATGCCGGCTTCTCCTCCTGCAGCTATGCGGAAATTGAAACGTATTGCATGCATCGAATGGGCGCTTTTCATGCTGGTCCTGTGCTATTCGATCGCAAGCGCCGTCTACTACAAGGGATATATCATAGATGATGCGGCCATTACGTTCCGCTATGCAAGGCATGTTGCCGAGGGCCATGGGCTGGCTTTTAATATGGGTGAAAAACCCTCAGAGGGATATACGAATTTTCTGTGGACCATGATGATGGTGCCGATTTTCTGGTTCAAGCTGGATCCTATTGCCTCGAGCCAGGTCGTAGGGGTGCTTTGCAACATATTTGCCGTCTCGCTCCTGTATCTTGTTTCCAGGATACTGGCTTTTGGATTGCCTTTCGTTTCGCTCCTCCCGGTGCTCCTCCTCGCCACCAATCCCAGTTATGCCATATGGACCGTGTCCGGGCTTGAGCCGGTGATGCTGTCTGCGTTTATACTCGCGTCTTTTTATTTTCTGGGACTGGCGAGACGGCAGAGCAGTATGAAGTTGCATATCCTGTCAGCGGTTTTTTTCTCGCTTGGCCTGCTGACAAGGCCGGATATGGCGCTATTCTTCGTTGTGGCGCTTGGCTTCGTAGGCCTCTGGTATTTTGTGTCTGGAAAAGACCGGCAGCTCATACTTTGGGCACTGATTGTGCTCATGGTGCTTCTTTTTTATGACGTGTGGAAGCTTTTGTATTTCGGCAGCTTGGTCCCGAACCCTTTTTATGTGAAAGGCGGCCTGAGCAGGTTCAGTTTTACAGTTGGCATGAATAATTTCTTTGCGCTCATACAGTACAACTACAACCAGGTCTATTTTGCCATCGCCCTGTTCTCCACATTGATCTATGTTTCTTGCCTATTGCTGCGCGGGACAGTGAAAACCGGCGTGAAAAGCGAGTTTTCCAGGCTGGTCGACAGCGATTTCTGGATTACTTATCCTTTCGTGGTTCTTGCGGGGTATGTGTTTTACCTGATGGGCATAGCCTGGGACCGGGAAATCGGCGTAGGACGATTCTTGATGCACATCATGCCGCTTGTCTATTTCGTCAACCTGTTTGGCTTGAAGCTCCTGTATGGGTGTTTGCAGAAGCTCTGCTGGAAGACCATTGGCATTGGCAGGTTCAAGATGGGCACAGGTGCCCTGGCGGTCTATGCCATAGCGCTGTTGTTTGTGTTTTTTTCATACAAGAACATCATGCATGGGAGGAAGTATTACGCTGGGCACAGAGGGGTAGTTGAAACAACTTATAGGATACACAAGGGCGTGGCTGATTATTTGACTGCGCACAGCCAGCCTGGGGAAGTTGTCATAGCCCAGGATATGGGGTTCATCCCCTATTTTTCCAAGGAGCTTGTTTTTGTCGATACGATCGGGATCTGCAACCGGTATATAGCGCAGGAGCTGTACAAGCAGCGCTACAACTATTATATACGGCATTTGATGTGGCAGGACCCGGAGTTGCGAGACAACATCGTGCAGATGGATGGGAGAATCAAGGACTATCTCAAATCACGGGATGCGAAGTGGCTGCTGTTCTTTGCGTATCTGGCAAAAGATCCTGGGCGAAGGGGAGCCGAGGCGGTGGCTGCGATCGCGGCGCACAGGTATGATGGCTTTTTTGATTACTCCCTTGAAGAGAATAATTATTTCCATGGTCTTTTTAAGGACGAGGAGGTCAGGAAAAAATACCGGATCGAGAAAGCCTGGCTCTGGAACAACCAGGCTTATTATGTGCTCTATAAAAGGGCCGATACCTGAAATCCTGTGCCGCTTGGACGCACTAGCCCGGTCGTCGGGCGGCCCATGGTTGGGCCTGCTCGAGCTGGGCGGCGAGTCGGATGAGCTTGGGCTCATCACCCAGTCCTCCCCCGAACTGAATCCCTACTGGGAGTCCATCGTCAGTCCAGGCCAGCGGCACTGTCATGGCGGCCCCACCGGTCTGGTTGAAGAGCGGCGTCAGTGGGGCGACCTCGTCGAAGAGGAACGACACATAGTGATCGACGTCGTCCGACGTCATGTCCATCTCACCTAGCTTGAGCGGCGGCTTGGCCAGCGTCGCGGTGAGTAACAGATCATAGCGCTCCAGAAACAGGCCCAGGCGCCGCCCGATGGTGTGCATCGTCATGACAGTTTCCATATAGTCTGCCGCCGTAAACGTGCGTCCCTCTTGCATCCATGCCCAGGTGATGGGCTCGACGTCGCCGGGTGCCGGCAGCCGTCCTAATGCCCGCGCCCGGGTGTGGACGTTCAGCCAGAGATTGGCGGCGGGAATAACACGCCAGGCGCGGTTGAGGGGGAGACCGGAAAAGTCGGGTCTGGCCTCCTCGACGTCATGCCCGAGCGCTGCACAGAGCTGCGCTGCAGACGTTACTGCAGCGGCGCAGGCGGGATGGATGGCGTTGCCGAGGTAATCTGTGGTGCACACCGCGATGCGTAGCCGCCCCGGCGACACACCGACCTCGTGCAGCAACGGGCGTTCGAGCGCTGGGGCAGCATACGGATCACCGGCGGCAAGACCCTGGGTGGCGTCCAGCAGGGCGGCGCTGTCTCGGACACTGCGGCTGACACAATGACCAGTGGCCATGCCCGCGATGCCTTCACCAATGTCCGGGCCCATAGGGTTACGACCGCGTGAGGGCTTCAGGCCGAACAAACCACAGTTGGCGGCAGGAATGCGAATACTGCCACCACCGTCAGTGGCGTGTGCCATCGGCAAGTAACCCGCCGCCACAGCAGCGGCTGCCCCCCCGGACGAGCCGCCAGCCGAGTGGGTGCGACGCCACGGGTTACGCGTCGGACCAAATAGCTGCGGCTCGGTGGTTGCCGCTATGCCCAGCTCGGGGGTGTTCGTCTTGGCCATGATCACCAGCCCCGCCGCTTTGTAACGCTCGACGAGGGTGCTGTCGTGGTCCGGAACGAAGTCGGCAAAGATGCGACTGCCATTCGATGTCCGTACACCGGCATAGAGGGCCCCGAGGTCCTTGAGCATGAAGGGCACACCAGTGAACGGACCCTCGGGGAGTCCGGCGGCGATCGCCGCTCTGGCCTGGTCGTACATCTCGGTGACGACCGCGTTGATGTCCGCATCACGTGCCACGACGCGTTCGATGGCGGCATCGAGTAGCTCTTGCGGCGTCACCTGCCGTTTGCGCACGAGCGCGGCAAGCCCCATCGCGTCATAGTCCTCGTACTCTTTGAAAGCCATACGTATCCCCTTCTTCAGTGTGGGCTGCTACACCATTCACACATGTCGGTGTGGCACACCGCGCTGTGACAGGTCTCTCCCCTAGAACGTCGGTCGCGTCTGCCTCAGGCCATGGTAGGGGCGCCTCGCCAAGGCGCCCGCTGGCCGGTGAGGCGCTCCTACCATACGCTGCTCTGTGCTCTATTGCAAGCGCCCAGCACCGTCACTGACCGTCGCCCCAAAAGCAAGCCCCTACCACCTCACTCAGCTTCCCTTGGCGAATGGGGCTGGGGGATGGTAGGGGCGACAGGGTTATCGCACACCGCTTAGGGGCACAGATCGTAGTGCGTTGTCCAGGCTACGCCGTAGTAGCTGGAGAAGTTACTCGGCACGCTATAGCCCCGGACCTTGATCGTGTACTGGACGGTTTTGCTGGGCTTGAATTCTACGAACTCGTAGCTGCTGTCCCAGGTCGTGGAGGTGGCCACGAGATGCATGTCCGGATCGTATACCCAGAGATCCAGATCGGCATCAAGGACGCTGCTCGTGCTCGTGGTCTTGCTATTCCACGTGAGGGCCACACGGATACGGGAGTTGGTCGTGTGGGTCTTGGCTTTCCAGGTCTTGTGGAAGAAGCCGCCATTGAACTGTGACTGCGTGATCGAGCCATAGTCATGGGCCCGAAACTGCGTTGTTGTGGTGGTTTCCCGCTGGTTCGCGGTGTGATAGGCGAAGTAGGTATTGGTCATACCGGTGCCGTCCTTGCCATCGGCATATTTCGACCAGTTCGCCCCATCCGCTTTCTGGTAATTGGCAGTCGCCAGGAGAATGGCACGGATAGCCTCTGGCCAGATCTTCAGGCTGGTGTTTTTGCTCATCAGAAGTGAGGCGATGGCAGCTGTCACTGGCGTCGCGGCGCTCGTCCCACCAAAACTACTGCCGATGAGGTCATGGCGGCTGCCAGGAGACGCGATGGCTGGAATTTCGCGGTCGTTATGCGGCGTTGTGGGGTCCTCCCAGCTACTGCTGCTGGCGATGACATCATTGCAGCGATCTCCATCGCCGTCATTTTCGATGTTGGCGACACCGAAGAAGTTATACCCCTTGCCGGAGGCATAGGCCCCAGACGACGCCTGATTGCCAGCCGAGGTGAACACCGTGGGCCAGGGATAGTGCGTGCTCACATAATCAAAGTAGATGTCACGTGCATGCAGATCACCATCGGTCTCCTCAGAGGGGAAGTGCCAGCTCATGGTGATGACGTTCGCACCCTTGGATTTCGCCCAGTTATACCGTTCGACATAGTCGCCTTTGTTGGCGATGAGGACGGTTGCACTGGGGGCATAGCCTTCTCAGCTGCCGTTGCAGGCGCCGCCGTTGTATCGATTGCCAATGATGGCCACACTCTTGGTCATGTGGTCATTGGCCCCGGCACCGCTGTCTTGTATAGCCTCGATGTTGAAGCACGTGGTGGGTTGTGTTGTGGTACCACCTTCCAGCACGGCAATCTTCACGCCTGCCCCTTTCGTGCCATAGCTGTGCACGGTGTTGGTGCGCGTCGTTGGCAGCGATTTGGCTATGGTGGGATAGTCCGGAATTTCTTTTTCATTCGGCCAGATGCTCCACTCCGACGGTAGTTGTTTGGTATCGCCCGGAATAAATGCCAGCAGGCGTTCCGGAATCGGGCGCGTCGGCGCGCCATCGTACCTCGACCCAATAATGAGGCCTCGCAGGGGCAAACGCCGGAAAATTTCCGGTAGTGACTCTGGCGAAAAACTACCGTATCGTCCCGTGGCAACGTGCCGTGGCGGTTTCTGGCCACACGTATCGGGCCGAGGCGCGCTCTGTGGTGGTGCTACTGGCCAGCGCTGGAGCTGGGGCAAGTCCGACGTTCTAACCAGCAGTGCGAGGGCAAGACGGCAGGGAGAGCGAACAAATGCAACGATTTTTCTTTACGATTGGCACCTCATGGATGACATGCCTGTGCTGCGTCATGTTGGGCCAACAGCGCGCGGCCTAGCCAGGCGAAGGGCCATTCGGCTTGCGTTGGGGGATGTCCCCAGAGGCAGTGGCAGAGCTGGGCATGCGCTTATGTTGTCGCCAGGTGGGAGAATGGGGGGCGCGCTATGAGGTGGAGAGCCAGGATTTCGACACATTTCCCCCTCCTCTTGGGGATGAAGAAAAAGTCTCGGTGTATTTTGGGAATACGAAGAAACTCTGGCGTATCGATAGTGCGAGAACTAAAACCGACGGATGGAATAGATACAAACAAAGAAATAGGCTGGTCGAGAGCCAATATGCTATGCAGGCATCGTGTGTGCGCAAAGTCCTGGAGAAATATGACGCCCTGCGAAGGGGCGCGTCTGAGCAAACATGCAAAGCATATGCGGCATATTCTTCCTATAAGAAAGACGATGTGGAGGTGTTTGTAGGACTCAAGCAGATGGGCGGCCATTACGAAGTGTCTATAATACCATTGCACAATGGCTTGTACGTCAGAGATAAGAGTAAAAAAAGTCCTTTATAATGGACCAGAGGGGGCATGCGCCCGCTGGTCCAACTTGCAGCGCAGGGCGTGTCCCGTCTATGCTTAGCACACGCTGTCCACGCGGCATCGGGTCCTGCATCTGACCCCATGGAGCGGACCCATGACGCGCTCACAGCGCTATGCACAGACGAGGAAACCCTTGCCGGCTGCGGCGCGCTCCCGGCTGGCCGGGCTGATCCTGCACGATATCTCCCCGCAGGCCGTCGTGGATGCCAGCAACACCTGGACGGCAGAGGAGAGGCATGAGTGCCGTCAGGCGAGTTGGCGCGGGCGACATTTTCCCGGTTTCGTGCCCATCACGCGGCGCTCCTGCAGGCGTTGCCCCCACCCAGGGCAGGGCGGAGCACGTCCCCCTGCCGGCAGCAGAAGGAAGGAGCACGATGACACGGAGACTCTGGCGGTGGACCACCGCCACCTACCTCGGGGGAGCGCTCGTGGGGCTGCTCCTGGTCGGCAGTGGGGGGTGCGCCTCCCTGCCGGAGACCCGCCAGCTGCACCCCGGCATGACCCAAGAGCAGGTCCTCGCCGTGCTGGGACCGCCGACCCAGACCACGTACCAGCAAGGCCTGTTGGCCTGGAAATACCGGCGCGGGCTCGGGGCCTGGTATTGTGTGTTTGCGCCCGATGTCCTGGTCGCCTGGTTCGAGGGCGAAGAGGCGTGGCGCACGAATGCGAACACCCTCAGATGGGCCTATCCGCCTCCCAGGTAAGCGCGGAGCACGTCTCCCTGCCCCAGTAGCGTCAGGAACGGGGCCACTCCTCACCCGTCGGAGGCACAATGCCCTCCAACGGTGCCAGCCGCAGCGCAGAGGGGCTGGCAGGAACACCGGACCGCCCGAAGCGTTTCTGTTGCCATGCGATGACGGTCCGAGGCTGTACGAATACCAGGATAGCTTGCCAGCCGGTCCACAGCCGGGAGCGCCAGGCCCAGAACAGGCGATCGGTCGGCCGGCGCCGCGGGCGAGAGACGGTCTGTTTGTAGACGGCGAGCTGATGCCGGAGTGCGAGATGTTCCAGACGCAGCGCTGCCTGGGATCGGAACAATGGGTCGAACCGGAATGACATTCAGTTCGTCTTTCACTGCGTGTTGTATCAACCGCTTACAGAGCGCGTGCCGCGGCGTGCCCATACAGGGGCACTGTTTCGGTCGTCGCTTTTTGACCCGTGGTTCGACCCGATTGGGACGGACAGGAGGCACAAGCAAGGCCTCCAAGAGCCCCCGGTTCCAGGAGCGCTGCCCCACCGGAGGGCAGCGAGAACGCGCCTCCGTGCTCTGTCGCCCTGTTGTCGCCTGGCGGAGTGCAGCATGACGAGGCGCACGAGATTGGAGAGGATGGCACAGACCAAGCGCTCTTTCTGGACACCCAGCACTGGTTTACAGTGGAGCCCGTCCATTTTCACGGTGGTCTTGCGTTGCGCCAGAGGGGTTTCGGCTGTCCACCGTTGCCGGGAAAGCGCTGCCAAGTCGTCCCGGGGGGCACACGTGGGATCGCGCACGGGGGGCACCAACACCATCTCTCGAGAACGCACCCCACGGGAGGACCCGTGATATCGGAGTTCCCGGACCCGCCAGGAGGGGGGAGTGCCGCCAGGGCTGCTGGACTGCGCCAGGGAGGACAGGGGCGGGGCTTCCACCATGCGACCAACTGCTCCTCTCGGCCGCAGGCCATGCCCCAGCGGGACCGTGGCAGGCCTGTGATTGCCGTCGAGCGTCTGGTGGCCGGCCTCACCAAGGGCCGCTGCGGGGTGCAGTCCACCATGTGCCGCGCGCCTACACGCAGGACGGCATGCACCCCAGCTTGGACGAGGCGGGCAATGTGACGCGGAGGAACACACGCCCCGATCCGCCCCCAAGACGTCGCCAGGCCATAACGCCGGAGGCCCCTGCGGCACCTGCCCCAGGGCGTGGGTGCCTCAGGGGCCGCCCACCAGTGGCATGCAGCGCCCTGGGCCCGCATGGAAGAGCGCGAGCAGGGGCGCCATGGGAAACCCACAGCCAGGGTGTTGCGCAGGGGACTGGCCGCACTCGTCTTGTAAGGGAGGCGTATCGGGCATGGCGCATCCCGAGCCATCGACGCAGCACGTCCGCGGCCCATGCCAGCGGCCTGCCGCGGAGACCGTGGCGTGCGTCGACTGGCCCAGGCACTCCAACAGGGGTGCGAGGAGGCGGCGGCGCTGCAGGAGAAGCCAGCGAGAGGCGGAAGATGGCGACAGGCCGTATGCCCATGCAGGATCTGCAGCAGAAACAACTGGACCGTGACCACCGGGGTGAGGAGGCGGTCACGTCACGCCGTGGAGCCTGCGGCCTCCCAGGCAGCACGGATCGCGTCGGGGTGCAGTGGGGCGGCCCCATCCGTTTTGACACGGTCCAGGACAGTCGTGACACGGGGGACCATGGGGGCTCTCCTCTCAGGAAGAGGGGGGAGCTCACCCTCCTGCCAGAAGATCGCAGAGCATTCCAGTCGTCGTCACGACTTTGTAGAAAAAGGTGTGAAGCTAAACTGAATGCCATTCGGGTTCGACCCAGTAGTCCCCCGAACGGAACATCCCTTGATCGGCAAAGAAAATTCGTTGCGCGACGTCCTGCCGCGATGCGCCACGATGCAGTTGGGTACGCACCTGCTGCCGGAGCGCAGAATCGTTGAGAAAGCGCAGGAGGTCGATGGTCTTCACGCGCTGGCCCAGGGGGGCAGGGCGTTGGCCACGCGGTGCGATGGCGCGCTCACGCGTCGTCGCCGTCCTGGGGCTGGAAGAGCCAGTCGTAGGCCGGGGGTGCGCTCCGGAAGAGGCCGATCGGTCGGGCGCCGCCCGCCAGGGCGAAGAAGGCCATGAACATGCGCACGAGGCCGAAGGCGGTCTCGGTCTCGGTGACAATGGCCAGGCGCGACGTGCGGGTGACGCTGTTATACGCGGCGGCACGGTGGGCGATGAGCTGCACCGGGTCCGTCGCCGAGCCCGCGGGGAAGCGCGTCGTGCGGTCGATCACCAACACGCCGTGGTAGCCCAGATAGGGGGCGCTCAGGGACACGTTGGTTTGAAAGTCCGTGATGTCTTGCCAGGTGAGCGCGCCAAAAAAGCGCGCCTGCAAGCAGTGCCGTTCCTCATCCACACTCCAGTCAATCGGCATAGGGCTCCTCCGTAGGCTCCAGCCAGGTCACGCGCTGACGCGGGCGCCAGGGGGGGACGGGGCAGCAGGCGCACCAGCACCGCTGCGAGCATCGGCCTGGCGAAGAACGCTGCCTTATCGCCACGCGCCACCCAGATCAGGAGATCCGCAGGCGTGGGGATCCGCATCAAAAAAGGCATAGACTCTCGTCTGGGAGGTGAGAAGCTATGCCGGAGCCACTATGGATAGTCCCTCATGGCTTTACGGTATTTTACCAGGATCTCGACCTGTTTGACCATGACGGAAGCGTTTGCAGATGCTTCTCATGACTGCTTGACACGGATGCTCCATGGCACGTGGTCTGGGCACACACTCCTGGATCTGGCCTTGCGTACGCTGTTCATGGTCACTGAGGGCTATCTGGCCCTCCAGCCGCAAACGCCGGGAATTTGCCTGAAGCGCGTTGGTTAGAGCCCAGGCATGGCCCTTTACCCCGCATGGGGCAAAGTCGGTACACCCGTGTTGCTCTCAAAACCTGGAGGCACCCTCCCTTTGAGGGCGAGGAGAAAGCGGCAGACGCGCAGACAGCGCTATGCTATCATGAAGCAGAGCACCCATGCGATTGTCTGTCCCTGGCAGGAGACCCGCCGATGATTGACCGTCCGTGCCCCCCCCATCCGGAGCCGCAGGAACGCGCTGCAGCGCCCCTGGTAGCGCGTGCACGGCGAGGGCGTCTGCTCGTCGACACCCTCCCCCCCTTCGTCTGGACGTGCCTCCCCGACGGTCCGGTGGGTTGCTGCACCTCGGGGTGGACGGCGGACACGGGTGGGACGCTCTCCGCCCTCCACAACGACGGCTGGACGCATGTGCTGCCTCCCGATGAGGGGGCACCGGCCGTGCAGGCGTGGCAGGAGGCGCAGGCCCCGAGGAGACCGTATGCAGTGGCACAGCGCGGGCGGGGGCGTGACGGCCGCTCGCGCCGCGTGCTGTGGCGTGCGCCTCGCGGGCAAACGCGCGCCCCGCATGCGGGGCGGCGCGCGCCCGGCGCTATGTGGGGTGGGCCGCCCGTCGACTCACGTTCGGCGCGCTCTGGACGCTCCTGTGGCCGCTGACGAGCGCGGTCTCGCTGCCGGTGCCGCCTGTCGCGATGTTGTACAGCGCCCCGGTGTTGGCGGCTGAGGCGATCCTCAGCGGCCC
Organism: uncultured Gammaproteobacteria bacterium; assembly: GCA_963773125.1. Classification (GTDB taxonomy): domain Bacteria; phylum Tectomicrobia; class Entotheonellia; order Entotheonellales; family Entotheonellaceae; genus CAVZBC01. Next base: position 11,152 of record CAVZBC010000017.1, read on the forward strand.
TTTGCAGTCGGACGGTCTCCGCCAGCTCGAACAGCTGCACAAGCAGGGGCGAGCCCCAGGCATTTCGTTTGATGCTACAGGTCGGATCACGATCGCCGCACACCCGCACTTCAACCCCGAGGCGGCCCACCTGATCGCAGCCCATCATCTCCTCGCGCCTGCTGCGCTCCAACGGGTTCTGGAGCAGTCCGCGGCGCGGCACACGATTTTGCTGAGAATGAAAAGGGGGGAGGGGATCCCCGGGGTCCATTTTACGGATCCGAGCCTCTCGGAGGTACGACTGTGGCGTCCCAATGCACACTACACCGGGCAGGACGACGCGCTCGTAAGAAGCGCCGGGTATGTCCCGCCCGAGGGCCAGCTGGAGCGCTCTCTGGCCCATGCGGAAGTCCGCGCGCTGTTTCACCAGGGAATACTCCCGACCGTCCATATCTCTGAGTACCACGCGGTAGTCGCCGTGCGCCCCAGTACCTCCTACCATGGAGCCGCGCGAGACGCGGTAGAGCGCACCGGGATCTATGAGCCGGCGACATTTCAAGCGCTCGCCCGCGCAGCGGACGCGTTGCTCGTGTTGGCGCGAGACGCGGTGCCCGGCATTCTGTGGCACGTGGACGGCACGATGGCGAGCTTCTACGCGCACCCCGGCTACGCCACCTATCGCAGCGCGGAGGGCCTGCGCGCGCACGATCTCGTCGTCGCGGCACGATACGGGGGGCCGACGGCTGACGCGCAGCACAGCGCCTCGGTGCAGCTCGCCGACCTCCATCGGCAGCTCGCCGCGTTGGGCGTGAAGATGACGTTTGATCCAGAACGCCCTGGGGCCATCCACTACGAGCACACCTGGTGGCCGGACATGCCGGGCGAACCCGAGCGGCATGAGCGCGCGAAGGCGCTGGTGCGGCGTGCGCTGGGCGTGGAGTTCTCGCCGCCGCGCCCCGCCGAACCCGCGCCGCTCCCACCGTCCCGGCAGCTCAGGCTCGACGCCGAGGAGCTCTTAGGGAAAACGCTGCGGAGCGCGCCGTCGCCCCGGTGAGTCCTGTCGCACCCGCAAAACCAGAGACAGCCGGAGAGGATTTTCAAAGCTAAGTGAATCTTCAAAATTATCTAGAAGAAATGCTATCCTTCTCATCTCGGGGTATGTTCGGCATACATGTAG
>CAVZBC010000018.1:0-18065 GCA_963773125.1 uncultured Gammaproteobacteria bacterium
TATTCCTGCATATCCGGCGTCAAGAGGTAATACGTGGAATTGTCGATACCGCGAAACGAATACGTCGGGCCGCCTCTGTCAGCCTCGGCGGTGTGATTGTAAACCACGTCGAGGATGACTTCGATGTCGGCCTCGTGCAGGGCTTTGACCATCTGCTTGAACTCGGTAATCTGGGCGTCTGCCTGTGGGGCGCTACTGTACAGGTGATGCGGCGCGAAGAAATTGAGTGTCATATATCCCCAGTAGTTCCCCTCCTGGGGGTCGAACTGGTGCACTGGCAACAATTCGACGGCTGTAACCCCCAGGTCTTGAGGATCTGGATGTTCTCGATGACACCTGCGTAGGTGCCGCGACGCTCAGTTGGCACGCCAGAATTGTCTCGTCGTGTAAAGCCGCGCACGTGCATCTCGTAAATCACCAGGTCCGACGTGTGGTGCGGACGAGGGTCGTGGCCCCAGTCAAACGTATTCGGGGCGCTCTGCCAGCACGCCGAGTGGCGCCCGACCGGCGTTACTGCCTGGACGGGCGGCGGCGCGCCGCGAAAAACCCGCTGGAAAGTGGACGGCTTTGCACCAGGGATCGAGGAGCAGTTTTTCTTTTGTCAAAAAAGTCCCCTGGTGCGGTGGCCCCATCGATTTGATAGGCGTAGTAGACCACCCCTTGCAACTGGTCAACTGGAATGGTGCAATGCCAGATGCGTTCGGTCTTGTTCACGAAACGATCCAGTTGCTGACTCAAGACTGGTTGCACGAGGTTGTCGGCACGATAGAGATGCAGGGTAACCGTCGTGGCCTGTTTGGAGTAGAGCGCAAAATTGTAGCGGTTGCCAAGGCGCGTTTGCCCGTAGGGGAAGGGTCGACCGTGCGGGCTCTCCCAGTAGTTCATGCGGCACTCTCCACTCTATTACTCCGCCTGTTGTTTTTGGTATCAGTCGTAGCCACCGAACATGAAGAGGGAGATATTCTCATCGGTCGCATTCATCAGCCCGTGGAGATTGCCGCCTTTGAGCATAGCGAGATGGCCAGGGAGCAAGGTGCGAATTTCGAAACAGCGTTCGCGTTCGGGAAACTTGTTCCAGTCCCCGATGACCATGAGCCCTTCGCCCCGATCATGAAGAACACTTCTTGATTGTCCCGATGTCGGTGCAGCCCAATGCCGCAGTTCGGTTTCAGGATATGTAGGTCCATGTAGTCGACGGCAAAGAAGTTTTCCCAGGTCTGGCGGTGGTCTTTGCTGCCGAAGGCATCGAACATCCACGGTTCGAGTTGCCGTCCAGTTCTCGAGCATTGGCAAACCTGCCATAGTTCGACAGCAGATTGCGGTAGTGCAAGAAGCCGATGCCGCCGTGGGGATTCGGACTTAGACCGACCGACAAAAAGTGATCCCAGCCACGCAAAGTCATGTTGAACTCGTACTGGTAATTGTCTCCGCCCAGGGAATCCCAGTAGGTTTCTGTCTCATCAGCCCAGGCGACCTGGAGATGCAGGCGGTTGATCGGGTGCATGGTATTGCGCGGTGCGACTTGAAACATATCCCTATCGGTCGTCTTCACGGGCAAAATCCGTCATGCTGCCCTGCACCAGGTCGGTGCGTACGACGAGTGCGCCGCGATCGAAGGCTGCCTGGCCTCTGGTGTCGAGTTGGTTGCGTAGGTCACCACCGGGATACCCCCTAAATCTACGAGTCTCGTAACGGTCAGTTTCCTCGTTGTATGGCACGCGTAGTAATTGCGAGGACAGGGCGGCATCGCGTACCTGCGCCAGATCTTGATGTTCGAGCCCAGCTTGCCGTTCGCCACCTCAGACAGCTGCGAATCCGGGCTGCCGTCGTAGGATAATTTGAGGAACGGGCCAGTCCACATGCCAGCAGTGACCCAGCCGCGCATAAGATACGTGTCGGTGGTGACCAGTTCTTTGACGTTCTGCTTTTGGAAGTCGATTTTACTGTCCTGCTGGGTCGGATCGAGGATGCGGTAGTCGGCACCTTGCGGACCGTACATCTCCAGGTGGCTAAAAGGGATCAAGTACTGGAAGGATTGGCTGAAATAGCACTCCCGTTCGGCGGCGAGACGCACCGCTTCAATCTGGTCGAGCAGTCTGACTAACGGATTCCGGACGTTGTAGCTCGGGGTGGTCCCAGGCGGGACTTCGACGACGACATCGGACTCGACCAGCATCTCAGCATCATGCAAAGTGATCATAGATATGCTCCACACGTACGCGTTAACTACAATGGTAACCAAAGGCAACGAACTTCAAAGGCTCTGCACCGTTGTTGCGGATACCATGGATGCCGCCGCTTTTGGTGTAGATGACGTTGCCAGCTTGTACAGGGAGCTCTTTCACCCGCCGCATCCCGAGACCGAAGATCTGTTTGTCCACCGTGGGATACTTTGACGCTGTGGCGGGATCATCCCTCTCTCCCATGTAGGCGATGCCTGTGCCGGAGATGATGTAATACAGCTCCTCCGACCCAATATGATGGTGCGAACCCTCATACGCCCCCGGCGTGACGTTGACCTCGTGGAAATACACCAGGTTGCCGCCGAGTTCACGCTGCAGAATCCAGCGCATTTCGACAATATTGTCGTTGTCGCCACGACGTTCAGGATTATCAGCGTCCATCATGGCGTTGTTGTAGCGCACTGGCTGTACGTCCTCGGCCTGGAGGAACCAGCCGCGCTGAAACGTGAGGGAGTAATTGTCGTCCTGCACGGTGTTTTCCGGCGAGTTTGGCCGTGGATTCCGTGGTTCCTGGTGGGAGCGCATATAGTCGTTATCCCAGACCGGGTCGTTGATGCGATAGCCAAGGGGGGTATCCACGTCGTTTTCCCGAAAGGCGACATCCACCGTTTTGATGCCTTTGATGTCCTCCAGCGCCGGATTGAACGCTTTGATGCGCGTGATCTGGCCCTCTTTGCCCATCATCGACAGCACTTTGATGTCATGCTGTGTGCCTGGTAACGGCTCGAGGGTTTGCCAGATCTCCACCTGGTAGGCGCGCGTCCAATTACAATAACTCAGCTTCACCATTGCTTCCGCGGTGAGCTCGGGTTTGTCGGGGAGCAGCTTGATCCAGGCAATGACTTGCTCGCGCAAGAAGCGATACCTCTCACGGGCCACTTCCGTCAAGCGGCTGCCGCGATATTCGACACGTATGAAGTTTGACAGAAAGGCGCTGTCCTGATACACCGAGCCTTTGAGAATGGTGATGTCATGCTTCGAGCGCACCTCGCGCACATTGTAGCGATAGCGTGGGCTGACTGTGGCGTTCAGGTACGCTTCGTGGTAGATGCGATCGGGAAAGAAGACGACCTTGAAGATCTGGTTTTCTGGACTGGTAAAAATATCACTAAAGCGTGTGTCCATGATTAGAGCCTCTTGAGCAATTCATCGGCCACGCGAAAGGCATTGGCTTCGATGGTGTGGGTGGGATTGCCACTGCCCGAGGTCGGCATACAGGAGCCGTCCGTGACATACACATTGTCGAAGTCCCAGATGCGGCAGGTCGGATCCAGCACTGAATCAGCCCGATTCGTGCCGAAGCGGGCGCCGCCGAGCACATGGTTGGCGATACGCACCAGGCCATTGGGCGCTTGATAGCTGCTCCCCTGGCCCACAATGGGGTAGTTCAAGCCCTGCGGATCGCCACCGAAGCGCAGCACGTTGCCGCATTGGTCGGCCATGGTGTTCATCAAGTAGATGTCGTGGGAGTGCCAGCCCTTGTTGATGTACGCCACCGGACGGTTCCATTTGTCGCGGATGGTGGGGTGGAGGTCGATGCGATTGGCGTACTGTGGGACCTGGTTGGCCATGAAGGTGATCGACAGGGTTTTGCCAAACTCCCGATCGAGAAAGTCGATGATGGCCTGGCCTTTCAGCGCCGTGTTCTGTTGCAAGCCCTGCCACAGGTTGTCGAGGTCGAGGGCACCTATGGTACGAAACAGCGACAGGGGCAAGGCAGAGTCCGAGGTGTTGTTGTAAATTGACGCCCCGGCCCACAGGCCTCTGTCCCGCAGGAACGCCTCGGTATTGCAACAATCGGTGGCCCAGTCGGCGTCCAGGGCTTGCGATTTATCGGTGCGCTCGGGCATGATCGCACTGGCACCGCCAAAGGCGTGCGTGAGGAAGTATTTGCCGAGCAGGTCGTTCTGGTTGATGCGCCGGTCGAAATCGGCGCTGAATTGGGCCGAGAGTTTGAGCAGGCGCACCGATTCAATGGCCGAGCACGCCACCACGACCAGTGTGCCTTCGGCAATACGCGGTTTGCCGGCCGGGTCGAGATAGTGCACTTTTGTCACCACGCCGTTGTCGCTTTCCAGGTGCGTCACCACGCAGTTGGGGTACAGAGTGAAATTTGGCAGGTCTCGCACCGGGCTGAGCAGCGATACCCAGGTACTCGACTTGCATCCCAGCGGATCACCGTAGCGGTTGACGTAGCTGGTTTTTTCAGTAAGCGGATCGGTGGGTACGGTGCGCCCACTCGGCGCGTGATCTTCCGTAATCACCGCCAGTGGCGTGCGATAGGGCAGGGCCGGGTTGGCCTGATTGATCTGCCTGGCGAGGATTTCCATGCCGGTCTTGGCGTAGCGACTGATCGGGTTGGGCGCCAGCGGTTTCTGGTAACAATCCTCGCTAAAGGGTTTGAGCTGGTTCTGCGCCGTACCGTTGAGGCCCACGAGTTTTTCTGTTTTACAGTAGTAGGGTTCCAGGTCCTCATACTGGATAGGCCAGTCACGGGCTTCGCGTTCCACATCGCCCTGCGGGTCTGCTGGCAACTGACGACCGGCGTTAAAAGATTTGAGCTTGAAGTCTAATGGCGTGAAGCGGAACGACACCCCCCCATACAGGTTGGTGCCACCGCCGACGAGTTGCGCGGTGTATCCCTCAATGGTGGCGCGGTCCTGGCTAAATTGGTCCTTATAGACATGCGGTTCATCGTTGAGGTCGGGTTCGACATGGCTTGAATAGTAGCCCAGGCCACGGTTCATCACATTGGGAATGTCGATGATTTTTTCCGGTCCGTCAGATATGAGCTCATCCCGCTTGAACGGACTCCGGCGACTCTGATATTGATACTGCGGCTTGAAAAGGGGCCCTTTCTCTAAAACCAGCACCGATTTCCCTGCCCTGGCCAGTTCGTGCGCGATCGGCGCGCCGCCAGCGCCGCTGCCAATGATGACGACGTCAAACTGTGTGGCCATACCTGTTATCCTCGTGGTGCGAATGATGGTGTCGCCGTGCCGCGTACTGCGTAGGGCTAGTTACCCCCGCCATACTGGCGGGGACCATTAGCAGTGCGCAGCACCCGGGCGCAGCACTTAGCCAACGTAATCGGCGTTTCTTCCCAGCGGCTTTTCGAGCGCCGCTGGCCAATCGAACAATGTCGCTCCGGCGGCGTCACGGTAGCGCTCCTGCAGATAGGCCCATCCCACCCCATCGACATTGCCGCCATACTTGGGGTGCGAGAAGGCGCCGGTGATGGTGTGGCGCCGGAGCAGCTCTAAAAAGTACCGCGGGCTGGTATACTCGATATAGTCCCAGCCATTGACGTTATTGGCCGCCATCTCCTCATAAATCTGGAGGATGAGCTGTTCAGAGACCTCCCAGGATTCGACGTATGGATTGCGTTGACGCAGCACACGGTCGATTTGTTCCAGGCAAATCTGGTAGTCGATGAGGTGGTGGCTTTCCTCCCGCGCCAGGATATTATCGATATAATTCACCGCTCCCACGGTCACGTCCATGTCATACACCCGCATGGTCTGCTTCTGGGTTTGGTTCAGAAAGTTATAAAATCGTCTGAGGAAGTTCTCGCCGTCTTCGGTACGAAAGGGCAAAATATGTTCTGTCAGGCGATACAGCAGTTGGAGCTCCCAATCCTCGAAGCACGTGGGCTGGACGTAAAAGTCGGTAAAAAACCGTGACCAGGTTTTGCCGTTCGACAGGGTGATCTGGTGCGGATTGATCGGATCGAGCTGGCGTTGCCCGTCGACGAGGAACAGGTAGCGGTAACTCTGTCCTACCGGAAGCACCACGGTCAGCGCGAAATAGCCCGTGGGGTCATCCAAAAAGTGTATAGGTTTGAGTGGCAGTGGTTGATACAGCGTGGCAAACGTCCCCACCACAGCCACCTGTTTTGCCGGCAGCCGCTCGTCAGCCTTATAGACGAAGGTCACCTCATTGGCGGCGTAGTCGGCCTGGTCTGAGGCGTCGAGTTCCCCGTAACTCTGGATGATCGGAAAGCGCCAGGCTTCGCTGACACGGGTGAGGTTGGCATTGGTAGATGATGGTGGGGCCTCGGTGTAGCGATTGCCGCGTGCCAGATACTTCGTGCAATAGTTGAGTAACTCTTGGTCATCCTTGTCGAGGAATTGCATAGGCGAGCCCTTATAGGGTTATGGAAGTCTCGAGGTGTTGAATGAAGATATGTCTGCTTGAATTAGAGTGTCAAGGGATTTTTCACGACATGTTTTTATGAATATGGGTGAAATAAAGATATTGTGCATAGCATGAATCATTATAAATACTTCCACATATATGAAAAAATATTATTTAAAAATTAATAGTAAGAATATCATGCAGAATAAGCATAAGAATTATTCATAGTGGATGTAGAATATCCATGAAAGAAAACTGATATTTGTACCTATGATACACGCTATAAGCTGTTGTGGCTATGGGTGTACATCTCGTGTGATCTGAAAGCATGTCGATCAATCCTGCCCCAGAGGATCGCAGCCAGGCCATATAGCCCTACGGCTAGCAATGTGACTACTGTAAAACCCCAATGCATAGCCAGCAGGGTGGCCAGTATACCACTCACCACCGAGGCGCAGCCGTTAATGCCCCAGACCCAGGGCACCAGCTCGGGCATGTGGGCCGCGATCTGGGCCAGACCCAGTGGGAACGGCAGGCCCATACAGAACGCCAGGGGAGCGAGGAGAGCCAGCGTGAGCAGGATCTTGAGGGCTGGGGACAGCATGCTCCCCCAGGCAAAAAGAGGCGGATACAGCCAGAGAGAGAGCAGCGTGAAACTGCTGATGCCTCCCACCGCAAGCACGATGAGACGTGTGGTGGTGAGCCGTGGAAAACGCTGGGTAAGTGTTGCTCCACTGCCACTGCCGAGGCCAGCAAACAGCAGGAAACCACTGAGAACCACAGCCATGGCATAGAGCGGATGGCCAAGAAAGAGGACGAAGCGTTGCATGGAGGAGATCTCGATAAACAAAAAGGCCAGGCCCAGGGCCAAAAAATAGCCACCAGCCGACCATCTATACGGCAGCACTCTGCTGTGGCGTCGCCATGTCAGCCAGGGGAGGAGAATAAGCAAGAGCGCCGCAACCGTCGCCTGCATGAGCGTCGCCATGAGGAGCACATAGCCACCTTCCAACAGCGCCATACCGCCTTGGCGGTGCAACGCCATGAGTTCTGGGAGGGTCGTCCACTTGAAGAAATGAAAAAAATAGGGACGGTCATCGGTCGCTGGCGTGATGTAAAACTTGTAGCGCCGCTGAAACTCTCGCCGTGCCGGTCCGACGAGCGCCATAACACCCGCAAAGAAGTCTGATGTGTCCAGCAGGTTATACTGGTTGGCCTCCTGTACTGTCATGCCGGGATAGTACACCACGTCAAAGGCACGTGTGGCACAGAAATGGCGCACCAGGGCCATCTCGTCGGTGGTGAAGGGGCTGTGTTTGACGAGCAGAGTGGTGGTTTGCCAGCTACGAATAAGGACGACATGCTGTGCTGGCTGCTCTACGGCAGCGCGCTCAAGAGCGGTGAGGGCGGTGGCGACGAGTTTCAAACTATCTCGCGGTGGCAGGTGCAACCAGCGTGTCATGGCCAGCAGACCGCCAGGGTGCAGATGGCGGAGGTAGAGGTGCAGAGCTTCAACGGTATAGAGATAGTGTTCACTGAGCGCCTGCACCCCAGCCGCAGCAGCACTCAGCGAATCAAGCAGGGCCAGGTGGATGAGATCATAGCGGCTCTGGCTACGGGTGACAAAGCTGCGCGCTTCGGCCACGTGTATACGGACGTTATTGGCACTATAGAGATGGCCGGCAAAGTCTGCATGCACCCGCTGCACCATCTCCACGACGTGAGGATTGAGCTCCACCCCCACAATGCTCCGCGCCTGATGGTATTGCGCCAGCAAGACATCCATGCCACCGCCGGCCCCCAGGACTAAGACCGTCGGATGGTGCAGCAGATGATACGGCAGTGCGGCAGTGAGAAAATCGAGGTACGCCAGGGACTGTGGAGCACCACTGGCCTGCGTAATCACACTCATCGCATCGCCATCGATGAACAACCCGAGTTGGGGGGGAGGCTCGACAGGGCTGTGCAAACTCATGCCTGGGGCATACCGCAAGGGAATGGCAGGGCTCTGCACGACGGTGAGCCAACCCAGCGGGCTGGACTGCTCACTGAGCACTGTTGCCTCTGGGAGCCGTAACGTCTGGGTGAGACCTTTGTATGCGGATGGCTGCGGCGTGAGCCACTGCTGTGGCCACATACTCGCCAGCAGTCCTCCGCCGCCGAGCAGGAGGAGCGGGAGCCACTGCGGTGTGACCCATTGTCGACAGGCCAGGGCTGCGGCGACAAAGCCGAGCAGGCTCACCAGGCGCAGACAGGTGCTGGGAGGGAACAAGAAGAGAGCGAGGATGATGCTCAACGCGCCTCCACCCGCCCCCAGGAGGTCGCCCTGGTACAACCAGTGGATCCGCCCACTCCACTGCGTGAAAGCGACCCCGATGCTCGTGGCCGCACAGAAAAACGGCACACTGAGCAGCACGTAGAGCGCCAGGAGAGAGAGCCATTGTCTACTGTCCCACAGTAATTCAAGCGGATTAAGCGGCAACCCTTGTGCCAGGGTGACGTTCGTCACCACTGTGAGGCCGAAAAGCCCGGCAGCACTGCTCATAACCACCGGCGCCCGACGGCGCAGCCAGGAACGGCTCAGGGTAAGAAACGTGCCACTGGCGCCATAGCCGAGCAGGGCCAGACTAATGATCATGTAGGCCAAATGATGCCATTGGCTAATGGACAGCAGCCGCATGAGTAAGATCTCATAGGCGAGCGTCGCCGCCGATAATCCGGCGACGGCGAGGAGGAGCGACATGGTCAGCGTGTACCCGTGAGCGGTACAAACGCCACTGGCAACACCTGCCGGGTGCGCAGGCTGCTCTCCAGCGTTTTTTCTACCCAGGTCAGCTGTTGGGTGAGGAAGGGGCTGCCCACAGGCAGTACCAGCCGCCCACCAGGTTTGAGCTGCTGTAACAGCGGCGGCGGAATATGCGTAGCGGCAGCTGTGACGATGATCGCATCATAAGGCGCCTGCTCTGCCCATCCATAGTAGCCGTCACCAACACGCACCTCGACGTTGGTATATCCCAGCCTATGCAGACGTTCTTGGGCGCTCAGGGCGAGCTCGCTGATGATTTCAATACTGTAGACGCGCTGCACGAGCTCTGCCAGGATGGCCGTTTGATAGCCCGAGCCGGTGCCAATTTCCAATACCCGGTCATCGGCATCTACCGCCAGCAGAGCGGTCATCACAGCCACCATGTATGGTTGTGAAATCGTCTGGCCATGGCCGATGGGCAGCGGCCGCTGGGCGTATGCCAGATGCCGTGCCGGCACTGGCACAAACAGGTGCCGTGGCACGCGGCGCATGCTGTCCAGTACACGTGTCACCTGCGGGGTGGTGCCAAGGCGGGCGCTGGTCTCCCTAACATCAGCCTCGATGTCACGGACCATCCGCTGGCGTGGTTCGATCATCGTGTCAGTGTGTTGGGGAAACGCAGGCACAGCAACGGCGGTCAGGAAGACGAGGCTCAGCACGGGCCAGACATGCCGGGTGGTTCTGCGTCGGTAGCCGCCCTGCACCGCCAGGCGCAGGGCGAGTCTCCTGAGGCGACCGAGACGGGAATGGCAAGAGCGTGTCCCAGGCGCTCCACTCCTGTCAGTGTACCACAGTGGTGCGCCCCGTTCAGGCTTTGCCGAACACTGGGACGTCATCGGCCTGATCGACGAGCGCGTCCTTGCCTTCCGTGGGGAGACGCTCGGCATAATTGAGCGCAGCATCAATATCGCCCTCCCATACCTCCCGAGGCAATTCATACAGCACTTCGATGCCATAGCCATTCGGGTCTGCAATATAGACGCTATGTGTCATGCCATGATTAATGCGTCGGTGAAACTCGATCCCTTTACTCTGCAAAAACGCCAACTGCTGCAGCCAGGCCTCACGGTTCGGCAATGTGATGGCAACATGGTTAATGGCCATCGGGCTGCCGAACATGTTCCATTCCCCTGGCGGCGGCAGGTTGGGATTTTCCACCAGGGCGACATCGTGGTGATTCATCTGCCCGCTGTGGTCTCCACTGTAGAAACGCATTTTGGGGGGCTGGGGCCTGTCAGGGCGTGGGTGGAGCTCTCCCACCTGCTTAAAGCCCAGGATCTCTGTCCAGAATGCGTGTGACTCCTCCAAGTTACGGACATTCAGCACCAGGTGGTTGATTCCCACCGGCGTCACTGCTGCCTGGGGTGTCGTCGGGGTGTCGTTATGCTGTACCATAGGGGTTCCTTCTCTCTATGAGCCGTTGATAGCGCTTGCGGCACGACCTCTTATTGAGGATACACGAAGATCATGTGAGAGCCAAGCAGGGACAGATGCTGTGCCACTCTGTATGCTACCGCTCTCAACCACCGTTACCCGCAACAGGCTCTCAGCGGGGTTCGCGGCTGATGAGGTCGAGCAGCGGACCGACTCGGAACCAGTGGTAGTCGTACGGCTCCAGGGCGATGGCGTGGCGCCCACGTTCGTCGGGGGCGCTGTGCTCCTGCGATAGCAGGTTTGTGAGAGATGTACGCTCCGCACCGGGGATAGCGAGCACCACCTCGCACGCCTCATCGGCAAAGTTGTGCACGGCAACCACAGCGTTTTTTCGCCAGGTCGTCAGCACAGCGAGCACGTGCGGGGAACCGCTGCGCAACACCCGGTAATCGCCCCAGCCGAATTCCGGGCACTCCTTGCGCATGCGGATAAGCCGTTCAGTGCAGTTCAGCAGTGAGTCCGGCTCCGGACGCTGCTCGGCGACGTTCACACGATGATACCCATACGGTCCCTCGCTCACCGCCGGGAGCACCGTCTTCTCCGCAATGGAGAAGCCGCCGTGTCGGTCCGCTGTCCACTGCATCGGGGTGCGCACGCTCTGACGCTCCGGCAGCGATAGGTTATCCCCCATGCCGATCTCGTCGCCATAGCGTAAGACGGGGGTGCCCGGTAGGCTGAAAAGCAGGCTGTACGCCAGCTCTATACGCCGACGGTCGCCACCGAGCATAGGAGCCAGGCGCCGCCGGATACCGCGCTCGTAAAGGCGCATATCCTCGGCAGGAGCGAAGAGGTCAAATATCGTCTGCCGCTGCTCGTCGCTGAGCCGGCCAAGGTCGAGTTCGTCGTGGCTCCGCAGGAAGATGCCCCATTGGCTAGTTTCCGGACGCTTCCGGGTGGCCATGAGCGCCTTGCCCAGTGGCTGGCAGTCGCCGGATGCAAAGGCGTAGAACATGGTCTGGTTTACCTGGAAGTTCAGGATCATGTGCATCCGATCTCCTTCTGGGCCGAAGTACTTCATATTCTCCGCCGGTAGGATGTTTGCCTCCGCCAGCAGAATAGCGTCTCCCGTACGCCACTGCAGGAAGTCGTGCAGATCCCGCAGGTAGCCGAAGCGCATGGGGGGCGTCTCCTGGCCTGGAATCGTCTCAATAATGAAGGGGACGGCGTCCACCCGGAATCCAGACACACCGAGCTGGAGCCAGAAGCCCATGATCTTGCGGATCTCCTCCTGGACGGCGGGGTTCTCTATGTTGAGATCTGGCTGAAACTCGTAGAAGCGGTGATGGTAGTAGGCGCGTGCTTCGCGGTCGTACGTCCAGGTGGTCTTCTGGACGCCCGGGAATACCATGCCCTTGTCCGCCCCCGTCGGCTTCTTCTTGGACCAGTAGTAATAGTCGCGGTACTTCGACTGTGGGTCCTGGCGTGCCGCACGGAACCAGGGGTGCTGGTCCGAGGTATGATTGATGACTAAGTCGATAATGATCCGAATGCCGCGTGCCCGTGCATGCTGGGTAAACTCCACAAAGTCTCCCAGCGTCCCGTAGCGCGGGTCGACCCCATAATAATCCTGCGTATCATACCCATCGTCACGGTTTGGTGACGGCTGGAACGGCATGAGCCAGAGTGCCGTCACGCCCAAGCCTGCCAGGTAGTCCAGGCGGCGCATCAGTCCCTCAAAGTCGCCTACCCCATCACCATTGGCATCCATGAACGTCCCGACGTTCAGGCAGTAAAAGATAGCGTTTTTGTACCACAGGTCATCAATCATCTAATGGTCCTCCAATAAGCCAGGGCCCGGCTATTGATAGCCATATAGCCAGCGTCTGCGTGTTTCCCAAAATGGCAGGGGCAAAACTTGTCACGACGTCTCATGCTTTGCCAGTCCATATCCGTCACCTTTCTATCTATACACGTACATATGCCAGCAACGGCAATTTCTGTGCCATCCCCTTGCTAGTGGAACGCAGTAGCGCAGTGGCGAAGGTAGATACCTCGTGGCTCGGGCCTAACCGGCTGATGATGAGTGTCCGATCGAGGGGGAGGCGAGGCTGCCACTCAGCGTGCCTACTCCGAGGGTAAGCACCACGGCGGTAACAGCGATACAGAGCCGACAGACTGCACCAGGGGGTGCACGCCCAGGGGCATTGTGGCACAATAACAGGTAAAGTGCTTAGACGTTCAGCACCCTGGACGCACCCACGTATCTCTTTGCGCCAATACTACCGGAAGGCCTAGACCTATGCCCGAAACCGAGGTCCGATCGCCGCTCAACATTGTACAGAAGCTCGTGCCCCAGATCCGTGCCTGCGCCGATGAGATCGAGGCCGCGCGGGAACTCCCGCGTCCGCTCTTCGAGGCGCTGGCGGACGCCGGGTTGTTCCATCTGGCACTGCCACGCACCCTGGGCTGTCCCGAAATTGACCTGCCCACCTATATTCAGGTGATCGAGGAACTCGGCAAGGCGGATGCCAGTACCGCCTGGGTGATCAATCAGGGTGGCATCTTTGCGACCTATGCGGCACGCATGCCACGCGATGTGGCGCGCTTGATCTGGATCGACACGCCGCGCAGCGTCGTGGCCAATACGCCGAGCCCGAGTGCGCAGGCGGTGGTAGTCGCGGGTGGCTTCCGGGTCACTGGCAAACAAGGCTTCAGCACCGGCTGCAGGCATGCCTCCTGGCTGGCCCCGCACGCGCAGATTATTGAGAACGGCCGCCCCAGACTGCTGGCGGATGGTCAACCTGAGACGCGTTACCTGTTCGTGCCGGTCGCTGCCAGCGGAACTGCTCGATACCTGGCACGTGCGGGGCCTGCGTGGTACGGGCACGCACCACTTCGCTGTGCGCGATGTCTACGTGCCCGAGGAGCGCAGCGTGCTGACTGCCACGACACCTCTGGTCGAGACCGGGCCGCTCTACCAGCTCCCTCGGACACTGCTATTCGCCTCGGGCGATGCCGCCGTCGCCCTGGGAGTGGCCCGGGCCTGTCTGACCACATTCGTCGAGCTGGCTGGCGCCAAGGCCCCGCGGTCTCTGCATGGACTGCTGCGCGATCAGCCCATGGTCCAGGCGGACATTGGCCACGCCGACGCCCAACTCCGCGCTGGCCGGGCGCTGCTGACCGAAACGGTGCGCGACAGCTGGGCCGCCGTGAACACCACCGGCGCTATCAGTCTGGACCAGCGTGCGGCACTGCGCATTGCCGCAACACATACGATTCGCCTCGCCGTCGAGGTTGTTGACACCGTTTACAACGCTGCCGGTGCCACGGCGATCTACGATGGACATCTCCTGCAGCGTTTCTTTCAGGACATGCATGTGATCAGCCAGCATATTCAGTCGCGTCGCGCCCACTACGAGCTCGTCGGGCGACACTGGCTGGGATTGCCGATCGAGGAGGGGCGACTCTAAGCGGTATTACACCCCTGAGAGTACCTCTGCCCATTCCTCCAGCATGGTGGCATGCCCATAGCGGATGTGGATGGCGAATTGGGCATAGCCAGCCGCACGCAAGGTCCGAATTCCCTCGCGCAGGGACGCTGTTGTGCCGGTGAACGTGAGATTCTTGATGAGGTCCGGGGTCACCAGGTGCTGCTCTTCTGGGCGGAGTTTCATCAGATGCCAGCGATGCACCTGCAAGTAGCGGGCGTCGGCTGGCTCGTACTGTGCATAGAGCTCCCTGTAGGCGTCCAGGAGCGGTTGGAGGTTCGCGGGCACCCGATACCCCAACGGGCGGTGTTCGGCAGCTTCCACGAGGTCGTGCAGAATCATCACCGCACTGGGTCCCGCCTGGGCTTTGGCCTTTGGGCTATCGTATGCCTCGCCAGACGCCAGGACACAGCCACTGGCCTGGGCAATAGCGTAGAGAGTGGCAGGATCACGACCTGCTTCGCGCCAGGCCTGTTGCATCCGGCGCAACTGGTCCACGCTTTGTTCGGGATGGCGCATCGAGTAGATCCAGCCAGCGCCAAGCCGCGCCGTTAAGGCCTGGCTCCGCGGTCCAAACGCCGAGATATAGAGCGGGATGTCATCCTGCGTATTGATCAGATCAAGTTCCGGATTCAGAAAGCGGATGTGGCGCTGTCGGCCTTCAAAATCCCACATGACAGTCTCCCGCTTGAGCAAGCCCTGGACAATCCGAATGTACTCCGCCATGTCATGCAGCTTGACAGCGCCAAGTCCCATGGCGCGGCGCGCTGTAAAGCCGGTGGCAATGCCAAAACGGACGCGCCCTGGCGCGAGTTTGTTTAGTGAGGCGAGGCAGTTTGCCGTCACCGGTGCAATCCGATTGGAGGGTACGAGTACACCTGTCCCCAGGTTGATGGTCGTCGTTTGCATCGCGGCGGCGGCCATGGCAACGAACGGATCGGCATTGAGCATCTGGGTATCGTAGAACCAGGCGTAGGTAAAGCCGAGTGCCTCGGCGCGTTGGACGACCTTCCAGGAATCCGCTGCTGTGGCGAGGGTAATACCAAACTCCATGCTGTTGCTCCTCTCTGCACAATGCATTGAACAAGACTCTTAACTGGCTTCCCGTCAGGGGTTGGGAGAGCTCCCGTCTCGGGCAACTCAGCAGCAGTACCATCGCTGTCTCAGATATGTGACCGGCAGAGGTCTCAGTCCTGAGACAATTTGCCAGTTCCTTGCCTCTGTCGCGTCGGCTCCCTTCGGCCCACAGCCTTATTCCTGGCGGAGAACGCCAGCTGTGAGAGACTCATGGCACAGCGCTTGCAGTCCCTCCTGAAGCACGTTACCCCGATGGGGTGCCATACGGTAGGTAGTATGGGTCAGGTGACATATAACTGTCTTCGATATGACAAGGAGCCACAAATGAAACGCTTGCTTACTTGGGGAGTAATGGCACTCACTCGCATAGCGCTTACATGTGTTGAGGTAAAGCCGTCGCTGGCGATACCCTTTGCTGAATCAGGCGACGCTGGCAAACTGCCAACGACCGCACAAGTGATTACTGGCCCGACTGGCACATCGATCAGCGAAATTACTGGGGCCCTTGGCTTTGTTGGGGACGTCGATATGTTTGCGCTGCTCATCCCCAACCCGGCGCTCTTTTCGGCGACCGCTGCTCTGGGGGGTCGTTTGTCGATTCGCAGCTCTTTCTCTTCAATTCTGCCGGGCTCGGTGTCCGCGCCAACGATGACGCGATTGGGCTGCGCTCCAGACTTCCCGTCGGTTCTGTGGCTGGACCCGCTGGCCTCTATTATCTCGCCATTTCGGACTATGACAATGACCCGGTGAGCGCTGCTGGAGCCATTTTCCCTGACACTCCCTTTACCACCGTGCATGGCCCCACTGGACCCGGCGGCGCTTCTCCCATCACGGCTTGGGACAATACCTTTGCCAGCGAACAGGGCACGTATCGCATCACGTTCACCGGGGCGACAGTTGTCTCTCCCACCCCCACCCCTGAACCGGAGTGCCTACATCCTCTTCGCATCCGGACTTGTCGGCATGCTGGGCTATGGATGGAGAAAACGGCGCCAGGTTGCATAATTACAACTCACACTGCGCACGGCAGTTCTTGACGGGAGCTGTCGTGCCGCCTCCCCCCAGGTCCTATCACCCCCAACCGCCACACGAAGAAGTTGCAGTGTTCTCCTCCCTCGATAGTTCCTCCTTGTCAACTGCTGGTCGAGCGATATTGGTGTGCTGTCACCGTGGCTATGGTTCTGCACGGTCCTGAGGGGCGGAGTGAAGCGGACATTGCAGGTACAGTACTACTAACGCCCGCCGCTGTATACAGGGCACAGCCGGTGACGAGACGGCCTGACAGGGATTGCACGAAAACACCTGCAGTTTCATGCTACACTCTCTGGCGACTGCGAGATTTCTTCGTCGAGGGAACTACCATTGTAAAACGATGCGATGCATGAGGCGGTATGCTGCCAGATTCCCAGACCGTGTATCGCACTCGTTCCAGACATGCCAACTGTCTTGTGTCTTGGAAGAGTGTGAGGCGTGCCAGGAAAAAGCTCGCTGCCAGGTGTGGAAGGAGAGCAATGATGCATTGGTCACTGATTTTGCTTGGGTGGATGCTCATCGTGGGCGCGAGTCCTGTCTATGCGTTGTTTTGTGGCTCAGCCATCATCTCGGAGGGTGATGATAAGCATGACGTGCTCCGGAAGTGTGGAGAGCCAGTCGCCGTGGAAGAGGAGGTGGTCTATGAGACTATTTATGTTGATCCGTATGGTCATCCACAGCATAGAAGACCATTACGGAAAGACTTCCCGCATTCATTATACGGTGTTCCTATTGGGCCGCGGATACTCACGGTGCCTGTTCATATTGAAATATGGACCTACAATTTCGGGCCGCACCGGCTCATGTATCGTCTCCACATGGTCGAAGGCGTGCTGCGGGACATCCGCACCCTCGGATATGGATACTGAATCGCTGCACACCGTGTCGGCCTGCTGACCGCAGCGTGCTGACAGGCGTCTATGCATGTTCTGCCCTCACTGTCATGGCTCTCCGGCCGGGCCTCCCAGCCGCACCGGCGCCGCTTCTTCCTGCTGTTGTTGAACGCCCATGACGGTAGAGTATGCCGACGCCCTGACCTACAAGCGGTTGAAGACCCCGCCGTAATGTCATCTATGACATGTCATCCTTGCCATACCTGGAGCGGACCTGACGCACCGGCCTGCGACATCCCATCATTTTCATGCGGCTTTCCAGGGATACTCTTGCCGGACTGGCATATTTTATATCCTGATAAGTGACTTGTTATCTCAATGATTGTGCAATAGAAAAGGGTTTTGTGCCGGTACCCCTGTCGTCGCTCAATAGCGAGCGGTCTACCGGGCATGTGTCTTGCTTCTTATGCTGAGGAAAGAGCAGTTGCCAAAAAGCAATGACAAATACAAACCGACGCATAAGCAGTCAATAGCGTATGAGTCACGCATCATTACAGCCTTTGGCCAAAATGTTGGCAACTGCTCTCTATCAGAGTGTATACGATTCGCCTGCGAGCTCCTCGCACCATGTCGCGGGACCCGCGTTAGTGCGATCACGTCTGTAGGTTCATAGAGTGCAACCTGATTGAGGGAGGGGAAACGAGGTCGTTGACGGAGAACGTTGCTTCAGATGATGCGTGTTTTTCACCAAGGAGCCAGAGAGAGGCATATATGTTACGGAAATTATTGCCATGCTTACTTGTGGTGATGGTATGCTTGGGTTTGGCGAGCACAGCGCAGTCTGTACCAATTACCTACGAACTGATTGGCACGGGTGGAAGGGCGAGTAGTATCGCGTATACGGTTGATGATGTTACAGTGATTGCCACGGCCCTGGCTACGGGTGGGAAGCCCAAGGTGTCTCGGGGTACCAATGGATTAGGGGTACATACCCGCAGGACCAATGACCTTACAGGTGAAGTCGATGGGGAGGGGGTTATTGAGACCCTGCGGCTAACTTTTGACCGGGTGGTCG
>CAVZBC010000019.1:0-23649 GCA_963773125.1 uncultured Gammaproteobacteria bacterium
TGAAACGGCTGCTCATCGCCCATACCGAGGGCAACCCCAGGGTAAGCGCATTTGGCTTACCCTGTTAACACCTGAAAGAGATAGTCGCGATCCCACCCCGCCCGCTTGCGTCTCGCTTTGATGCCGCGTTTATGCCCCGATTCTCGTCGCAACAGATTCAACGCCATATGGCGCAGGACCGCCATATTTTGGGCCCCATGGCCCTGGCGAATGCGACTATCATCTTCTCGAAAGCTGACATCGAGCACCCAATGGAGCGCATTTTCCACGCCCCAGTGTTCCCGCACGGCTTGGGCGAAACGGACGGCATCACAGGGCAGCGAGGTCAAGAAAAATCGTTGCTCGCTCGAGACCTCACCGCCTACCTCGCGGTGGGATTCGACTAGGCCCACACTGGCAATATGGGCCCACGAGCCTTTCACGCCTAAGCACTCGATATCCGACGTAATCCAATAGTGGCGTGTTTCCAGGCGCCCGTGATCGGCGTCCGTGGTCGTATGACGAGCCGAGGTGATGTGGTCCAACCGGTCCGCTTTGATGTCCTCGAACAAGAGTTGCACCTCCCCATGGAGCGTTGGATGGTTGTCCTTGAGGGCCAAGACGTACTCAGCGCCCTGCTCGGTAATGGTCTGGGCAATCTCTTTTTGACACCCCATGGCGTCAATCGTGACGATGGCGCCCTCGAGCTCCAACATCCTCAGCAGTGTGGGAATCGCCGTGATTTCGTTGGACTTGTCATCGACTTTGAGCTGGCCCAACACCAGCCGATTGGCGTTAGCCCACGCGCTGATCATGTGGATGGCGCCTTTGGCGGCGGCATGATCAAAGGAGCGCCGCAGCGTTTTCCCATCGATCGCGACGATCTCCCCGTCACGCGACTCGCGCAGGGCATTGGTCCAGTGCACAAAGCACTGGGTCAGTTCGTCGGGTTTGAGCCGTGACAGCACGCGACGAAAGGTGTCATGGGACGGAATGCCATGGGGCAGTTCTAAGAACTGCTGGAACCATTCGGCTTGGGCATGCCCGTACTCTTCCATGTCTTCCCAGCCCTCAGCCCCGCTGACGACCGCGCACAGGGCAATGACAAAAATATCGAATAACCGGTGCCGGGCGTTCGCACTCCTGGGATCACTCACGTACGCGAAAGCGTCAAACAATCGAGCGGAAGCGGGGTCTTCCATGGGCATTCCTTCTCCAAGGTGAACGTCAACAGACACTGCGACCATTGATAACCCGGAAAAGGAGTGCGTTCAATTCTCAAATGCGCTTACCCTGAGGGCAACCCCTTCTTCCTGGAGGAAAGCGTGCGCACGCTGGTGGAGACGGAGGTGCTGGTGGGGCAACTGGGGGCCTATCGACTGAGCGAAGCCCCTCGACAGCCTACAGGTGCCGGCCACGGTGCACGCGGTGCTGGCAGCGCGCATTGACCGCCTACCAGCAGAGGAAAAGCGGCTTCTCCAGACCGCTGCCGTCATCGGCACCGAGATACCCTTCTCCCTATTCCAGGCCATTGCCGAGCTGCCCGAGGACACGCTACATGGCGGGCTGGCGCACCTCCAGGCGGCCGAGTTTCTCTATGAGAGACGACTCTTTCCCGAGCGCGAGTACACCTTCAAGCACGCCCTCACGCACGAGGTCGCCTACAGCAGTCTGCTCCAGGAGCGGCGGCGGGTGCTGCATGCTCGCATCGTCGAGGCTCTCGAAGCGCTCGCCGGGGACCAGCTGGCCGAGCATGTGGAACGCCTGGCACACCATGCCCTGCGGGGCGAAGTATGGGACAAGGCCCTGGTGTATTGCCGACAAAGCGGGGAGAAAGCCCTAGGGCGGTCTGCGTACCGTGAGGCCGTGGTGTGGTTCGAGCAGGCGCTCAGCGCCCTGCCACATCTGCCGGAGACTCGTGACACACGCGAGCAGGCCGATTGATCTCCGACTCGCTCTGCGTTCGGCGCTCCTGCCGTCTGGCGACTTTGGGCGTATCCTCGCGTGTGTACGCGAGGCCGAAGCCCTCGCGGTGGCCCTTGATGACCCTCGTCGACTGTCCCAGGTCTCTGTCTTTCTGGCAAACTATGTCCATCGCATGGGCGCATATGACCAGGCCATCGCCGCCGCGCAGCGTGCCCTGGTGCTCACCACGGCCAGTGGGGAGGTTGTCCTGCGGGCGCTGGCGAACCTGCGCCTCGGCGCAGCGACCCAGGCCCAGGGCGCCTATCGTCGGGCGATCGACTACCTCAGGGAGACTATGGCGTCCCTTGAGGGTGCGCGGCGCCACAAGCGCTTCGGTCAAGTGATCCTGCCTGCGTGGCCTGCCGTGCACTCCTGCCGCGTGCCATGCCGAGTTAGGCATGTTCCGTCGAAGGCTATGTCCTCGGGGACGAAGGGCTGCGGATTGCCGAGGGGTGGCGCACCCTGGTAGCCTCGATGCTTGCCTCGTGGGGGATAGGCCTGCTGAACCCTCTACCAGGGCGACCTGTCCAGGGCCCTCCCGCTGCTCGAACGGGCCGCGGGTATCTGTCAGGATATAGACTCTCCCATCCGGTTCCCCATGATGGCTGTGGCCCTGGGTGCGGCGTAGACT
This sequence comes from uncultured Gammaproteobacteria bacterium, assembly GCA_963773125.1. Classification (GTDB taxonomy): domain Bacteria; phylum Tectomicrobia; class Entotheonellia; order Entotheonellales; family Entotheonellaceae; genus CAVZBC01. The sequence continues at coordinate 2,576 of CAVZBC010000019.1, forward strand.
GCTGGGTGGGCGCGTCGCCGACGCCGTGCCGCTGCTCATGCGGGCGATGGAACAGACCATCGTGATGAAAAGAGTAGACCTTCAGGCGCTCTGTGGGCTCTCCCTGGGAGAGGCGCAGCGGCTTGCTGGCCGCTGGAGGAGGCACAGGCTCTCGCCGAGCGCACGCTGCACTCGCCCATCAGCACCAAGAACGCGGCCACCAGGCGTATGCCCTGCGCCTCCTCGGCGACATTGCGACGCGGCGTGAGCCCCTGGAGGCGAAACAGGCCGAAGTCACTACCGCCAGGCCATCGCTCTGGCCGACGAACCGGCATGCGCCCGCTCCAGGCCCATTGTCACCTCGGCCTTGGCACGTTATACGGCCAGATCGGATGGCGTGAGGAGGCGTGCCACGAGCTATCCGCCGCCATGGCGCTGTATCGTGCTATGGCCATGACCTTCTGGGTGCCCCAGGCGGAGGTGACCCTGGCACAGGTGGAGAAACGATGAGGGCCTGTGCCAGAACCGGGCGTGGTGTTTTGGTCTACGCGCATACCACAAGACACGTTTCGCGCCTTGGAGTGAACCTCCAGCCCTGCAGGTAAAACGCCTCGTTGCGTGTGGGTGCGACACGCTGGTGGGGAAAAGCTACGCTGTGCTACAATGTGCGGCCAGTCGTGGGGACACAAGCGATCCTATGTTACACTACAGCTTATGATGAATGGGGTTATTGTCCAAAAGCTGCAGACGCTCGATGAAGTCTTGCTGGAGTTGCGTTCGTTAGGCCAGGTGACCGAGGCACAACTGCACAACGATTGGCGTACCCGCCGTGCCATCGAACGCGATTTACAAGTACTCATTGAAATTATGATCGATGTGTGTCAGCGGCTCATCGCCCTGGCCGGACACACACCTGTCACAACAGCGCGAGAGGCCATTGAGCGCTGCGTGCAACTTGGTGCCCTGGCACGGTATGAGGCATATCATCGCATGGTCCAGTTTCGTAACTTCATCGTGCATCATTATGAGCGTATAGACACGGCCATTTTGGTCGATATTGTCAACGAGCGTTTGGGCGATATTGAGCGCTTTCGGGATGAAATTTTGGCCTATGTGCAACGTTAACCTGGACAAGGTAGCCCATGTGCTGGCATGTATGCCAAAAGTGCTGGCAGCCTGGGTGTTTGGTTCGGCGCAAGAGGGACACATACACGCTGGAAGTGACCTGGATATTGGTGTGCTGTTTGGAGCGCCGCCCGCGCTTGACGAACTGGCCGACCTGCGGGCTGACTTACAGGAGGCCGTACAGTTTGACAACATTGACCTCGTTGTGCTCAATGCGGCCTCGCCGATTTTGCGCTTTGAAGCCGTGAGCGGACGGCTGCTCTTTTGTCGCGATGCTGCCCGGCGTGCGGCATTTGTCTCGCTGACGGCGCGCGAATATGAGGAGAGCATGGCAATGGTGCAACGTGCGCTGGCCGAGCGAGCCATAGCCAAACGCGGCGCTGCCTGAGTCTGTCCATCTCCTGGCTGCTCATAACCCTCTTTTCTATTCCTGCAAACTCCATCGCACCAGTTCAAGCTGCGGCAGGATTGCTGCCAATGACCCGCACCACCACCTCGCCGGCATTGAGCCCGACCCGTAGTTGCAGGGCCATGCCATGCCAGCGGCGCACCTCTTCGGCGTAGGGGCGCACGGCGCTCTGCAAGGCCAGGGCGGCATAGCAGGCCCGCAGGGCGTAATCCTCCTGGGCAATGGGAGCACCAAACAGGGCCATGATGCCGTCGCCGACCATCTGGTTGACGGTGCCCCACGGCGGGCTGCACCACGTACAGCTGGTGTCCCAATCTCGTATGGACCCGTTGAAAGTCGTTGGCAGACCGGGCTGTCGAGGGAGCCGCGGCCGCTGCTGCTCAGACGGTATACCGCGGCTCTCAGGCGGCCTGATTTAGTCTCCTGGCACTGCGGTAGCGGCTTTGCCAAGGGCTGCCTCTACCTCGGGCAACTGCCGCCAGCGCACGCCCGGAGCCTGGGCGGAGATGTCGACTTGCTGGCCTTTTGCATCGGCCAGTCCGAGTGGATGATGCACCAGTTCGATGAGGTTGCCATCAGGATCATGCACGTAGGTATAGTGCTCGCCGCTATCTTCACGTTTACCCCAGCACTCTTCATTGCCGGTGCCAACACGCGTGAAGGCGCCGCTGCCAGTACGAGAATAGGGCACGCCAAGATGGTCGAGATGCGCCAGGGTGGCTTGCCAATCCTCCACTTCCAGGGCAAAGTGGGGTTGTGGCGCCAGCACGGGTTGGTCTGTTTCGCTAAAATGCATTTCGGCATTACCGATGTTGAGCTGCATCTGGCGTTTATTGAGCGCCGGGCCGCGATTCAGGAACTTTGCTCCCAGGACTTGCTCATACCAGGCCCGGGTGCGTTCACGATTGGTGATCTGGACGTTGATATGATGTACCATTTTGACCTGTATCATCTGCTCGCCCTCCCCTCTTGCAGCATGCCGTGGTGATGTGTGTCCACCTCATGGGTCCAGTATCCTACGAGTCTCGGGCACGGCTGTCAATTGACCTGTTGCCATGGCTGCGCTTTGGCGTGTATGATGAACGCGCATCGCCATGCCGGGACAGTCAACCCCACCTTCATGCGAGGATATGTCGACAGTGCCACAAGAGAGCCGCACCATCACCTTACAGGGGATCGATCTGCGCGTGCAGCGTCAGGGTGTCGGGCCACCGTTGCTCTTGCTGCACGGCGGTGATGGCCCCCAGGAGCATCTGCCGTTCTTTCAGCACTTGACGGAGCGCTTCGAGGTCATCGCGCCAACGCATCCGGGATTCGCTGGCAGCCCTATCCCGGATCACTTCGACGATCTGGACGATCTGGTCTACCTCTATCTTGATCTGCTGGACGCCCTGGACCTCCGTGAGGTAGTGCTGATGGGCTTTTCTATGGGAGGCTGGGCTGCGGCGGAACTAGCCGTGCGTACGACGCATCGCCTGTCGCGCCTCATACTGGTCGATGCTGTTGGTATCAAACCTGGTGACCGCGACACGCGGGACATCGCCGACATCTTTGCCCTCTCCGACGCCGAGGTGGCGAAGTTGTTGTATTATGACGCATCGCAGGCGCCCCATAGCACTGCCTTGAGCGAGGCGCAGGCAACCGCTATGGCCGCGAACCGTATTGCGCATGCCTTCTATACCTGGGACCCGTACATGCACAACCCCAGGCTACGGTATCGTTTACACCGCATCGACGTGCCCACCTTGCTCATCTGGGGGGCCAATGACGGGCTCGTCAGCACTGCGTACGCCGAGGCGTATTGCCAGATGATCCCCGGGGCGCAGCTGGTGGTCATTCCCGAGGCCGGACATTGGCCGCAGGTGGAACAGCCCGAGCGGTTTCTCGACCACGTCTTGTCTTTCACAACAGCGTGAGGGCCACGCCATGCAAACCTGGTTCTTTACCGAAGACGCCTATCCGTATCTGCCCAATACAGACACGTACGAGTCCATTCGGGTCAACCTGCCCAACAAGCATTACGACCCGGCCAAAGGCGCTGACCTGTACAACATGTATCTTGACCTGTGGTGCGCCGCCGACGACCTGGGACTGGAGGTCATGGTCAATGAGCACCACCAGACCGCCACCTGCGTCGTGCCAGCAGCCCCGCTCATGCTCGCCATTCTGGCGCGGCAAACCAGGCGGGCGCGCCTGCTCATTCTCGGCAACCCGATTGCCAACCGTTCGCAGCCTATCCGCGTGGCCGAGGAGATGGCTATGATCGACGTCATCTCGCGCGGTCGGTTGGAATGTGGCTTTGTGCGTAGCGTGCCCTACGAAGCCGCACCGGCCAATGTCCTGCCCTACCGTGGTGCGGAACGGCTATGGGAAGCGCATGACATGATCCTCAAGGCCTGGACCACTCATGACGGGCCATGTAATTTTGAAGGCCGCTGGTTCCATAGCCGCCAGATCAACATCTGGCCACGGCCATATCAGCAGCCCCATCCGCCCATCTGGATCACCGTGGGTAGTGCCGCCAGCACGGTGCCGGTGGCCCAGCACAAGTACATCGGCGCGGTGTTTCTGGCTGGCTATCCACGCATTCGGGAGATTTTTGACGGCTATCGCCAGGCCTACAACAGCGTGCACGGCACCCCGGCACCAGTCGACCGACTGGCCTATTGCGCCCTCATGTACGTCGGTGATTCGCCGCAAAAAGCCCGCGCCGGGGCGGAAAAAGTCCTGTGGTACATGACCTCGAACAAAGTGCCGCCGCATTGGAGCAATCCCCCCGGCTACCACCCACCGGCCATTGCGGCGCAGATCATGCAGGGCAAGCGTGGTGGTGCCGGCCTGCCCCTGGCCTCCACGCTCGATGAGCAGATGGCGCGCGGCAACGTGTTTGCCGGCACGCCGGATCAGGTGTTCGCCCAGATCAAGCGCTTCTGGGAATACTCTGGCGGTTTTGGCCACCTGCTGATGATGGGCCAGGCCGGTTTTTTGACCTATGAAGAGACCATCAGCTCGATGCAATTGTTCACCAAGGACGTCTATCCACGTTTACAAGAGCTGACCGCGTCCTACGATAGCGAGCGCCTGCAGGAACTCCGTGCCCACCAGCCGCATCAGGAAAGCGCCGAACTCGGCGCCTTTGGTCTTGAGTTCGTGCGCTAAAGCATGTCTCGTGGAGTGCGGAGTTCAACATCATGCCGCACTCCGCACTCTGCACTCCGCATTCGTCCCTCCCTGGCATGATAATTGCCGTTGTACAAAAATAGCCGCGTGATTGCCAGACGTACATTGAGATACAGGCACACCGGCAAGAGAATACAATTTGCCTTCTGAGAAGTAGAGAAAGGGTTGACCATGAATACGATAGGGTCGAGGTATGCGTGGAGTGGTCAGGTATACCGCTCCCTGGTAGCGTTTGTTCTGGTGTTCCTCCTATTTGGCTGTACAACGACAACTGACCGCCCACCCTCCCGGGCCCCCGCACCGCGGTCAGAGGCCAGTGAGACGACATCAACAGCACGGCAGCTCAGCCGGCAGGAAGCCGAACGGCTGCAACGGGTTATGGTACCGCTCCTGCAGCATATGAACGACCCGCTGTCGCCGCGTCAGGTGCGGGTTGGTGTGCTGGCAGACCGCCAGATCAACGCTGCCAATGCGGGAGGGGGTGAGTTTTACGTCACCACAGGATTGCTCGATCGGGCCAGCGATCGCGAGTTGCTGGGCGTCATGGCGCATGAAATCGCCCATGCCGACCTGAACCATGTGAGCAAGCTGCAGACACGCGCCGCCGGGACTGGACTTGCTGTCCTGCTTGGCTCTTTTGCGCTTGACCAGCTCTTCCCAGGCACAGGTGAGGTTGCCTCGCAGCTTGGGCAGGTCGCTGGTCAGTATTACCTGGCGTCGTATTCGCGCCAGGAAGAACTCGCCGCTGATGCCCACGGGGCGGAAATCCTGCGTCGTGCTGGCTATGATGGCAGGAAAACGATGATTAATACGCTCTCATGGCTCAAGCGCACTGCTGGTGAAGGGGGTGGTGGCTTCTTTGCCACGCATCCCGAAACCGGCGACCGCATTGAAGAGCTTCGCAGTATGCGCTGATCAGGCACAGACAACCCGCTGCTGTCTCACAGCGCCCTGCAAACTCGCTCGGCAACCAGGTCCACGATCCCAAAGTGCCTGTCCATCTTGGGAGGCATTTTTGCCATACGGTGACCCAAAATGATACAATGCAGGACTGCGCCGACAGTTTGGCGGGTGACTCGGCGAGTCGCCCCTACCGGTAGGAGTACCCCGCCGGGCCAGCCCAGGCACTTATGGACACCTTATTCATCTGTGCTGTACTAAGCACTCGTATCTGCCGCGTGACGATCCTCTATAACACTGGAAGGGCCCTGTAAGGGGTCAATTCCTGCCGGGGTGGGGGGGCGGATTTCCTCCATAGTAGATGTTTCCTCGACCCGCTCGATTTCGATGGTACACTCGGCGAGCAGAGCCGCCAGGGCACCAACGGCAGCAAGCACTGGGGCCATTACGGCACCCACCACACCAATGGTCAGGGGGAACTCGACAATGGTGCGCCCCTCCTGGCTGATCACAATGCGACGGATATTGCCCTGATGGAGGAGCCGTTTCACATACTCAAGCAATTGGCCGCCGGTTATGGTGCGCTTTTCGGTAGTCGCTTGGGCCTTTTCTGGAGTGTGTACGGTCATGATGTTCTCTTTCTCTGTTTGCCCTCCTTGGGCTGTTACAGTGTGCAACTGTCAGGTGGGTAGTCATACGTACCCATAAGCGCGCGAGATGATAGCCCGCGCTTGCTGCTCCTGGAGAGAGCAAGGACTGTACCAGGCGTGGGACAAGGAGTTGATCCAGCATGCGTACGTGGCAAGGTCCTCTGGCTTGGTATACGCGCTACATCTTTCCCCACATCATGGATTGGAGTTTACGACAACCGCCATTTCAGCGTGAGCGGTATATTGCACTCCTGCCGGCATACGGCAACGTGCTGGAAGTGGGGTTTGGCACCGGCTTGAACCTGCCCCATTATCCAGCCGCCGTTACCTCACTCACCGCCGTTGATCCCCATGCCGTCCTCCCCAAACGGGTGGCGCAACGTCTTGCGGCAACCCACCTCCCCGTCACGCGCCTCGATATTTCTGCAGTAGGGCTGCCATTTGCCAATGCCAGCTTTGACTGCGTGGTGACCACCTGGACTCTGTGCACTATTCCTGATGTCGTCAGGGCGTTGCATGAAATGCGCCGAGTGCTGAAAGGCCATGGCAGGTATGTCTTTCTCGAACATGGCCGCAGCGATAGCGCCCGCGTCGCGTGGTGGCAAGACCGGTGCAACCCCCTGCAGCGCTGTATCGCTGGAGGCTGTAACCTGAATCGGCCGATTGTGTCAGCTCATTGAGCAGGCGGGCTTTGCGATCACTACGCTGGAACGCTTCCTCATGCCGGGGTTGCCCCGACTCTTTAGCAAAATGTTCCGTGGCGTGGCCCAGCCGGCGCAGCCATAAACAGCGCTATGTGATCCCCCAACTCCCCCACCCTCCACCCTCTCCTGCTACGCGAGTGCGGGCGCTATGGCGGGTTTGGCACGCATTTTGCCTGATTGCTTATAAGAGCGCAGCAGGCGATTAAGAGGCATGAGGCATGGCGTCTGTTACGGGTCAGTAGACACCGGCACGCCACGGAGGACGGGGCAGACGTACTAGGAGACTGTCACAATGTGGACTTTTCTCAAGTGGACGGCGATCGGACTCGCTCTCTTGGTGGTGGGTATCGTCCTGTTCGTGATTGTCTTTGATTTGAACTGGGCCAGAGGTATTGTGGCCAGTAAAGTGAGTAAGGCCATTGGCCGTGGGGTGACTATCGCGGGCGATCTGGATATGGATTGGTCATGGCAGCCTACCATCCGCGCCGCAGACATTCGGGTGGCAAACGCTGCCTGGAGTCCGGAACCGTATATACTCACCATGCGCCAGTTGGTCCTGCAAGTCGATCTGCGGGCATTGCTCAAAGGGCAGGTGGTGCTGCCGATGGTCGAGCTGCAAGAGCCTGTGGTGCTCCTGGAGTCATCCGAAGAAGGCATAGCAAACTGGCTGTCCTCCGCCACTCCAGTAACACCAACGCCGCCTCAACAGGCAGCTCACCCTACCTTCCCGACGATCAGCCGGGTGGCTCTGTACGACGGACGCTTTATCCACCGTGACTATTCGACGGATACCACCTTTGGCGGCACACTCAGCGAGCTCAAGGCGCAGACCGTCGGCCCTGAGCAGTCCATTGAGGTGCGAGGCGTAGGCCAGTTCGAGCAGACGCCGTTTCAACTCACCGTACACGCCGGAGCGCTCCCCGCCTTGCAGGCGGATGCCCCGTATCCCGTGCAGGTGCAACTCACGTTTGGTGCGTGGTATACCCAGCTCGACGGCATGCTTATCAAGCCTCTGGAACTTACCGGCGTGGACCTGGAGGTGCTCCTGGAAAGGCACTCTTCTGACCAAACTGCTGCAGACGCATCGGCATCGCGTCAGCCGCTGTATCGGCTGACAGGGCACCTGTCGCGGCCGGCGGGTGCCTGGGAGGTGGCAGATCTCAAAGGGATGCTGGGCGAAAGCGATATATCCGCTGGACACCTGGTCTTCACGGAACAAGACCAGCGACCGTTTCTGCGGGCTGATCTCGCCTCGAATACCTTCAATGTGGACAACCTCATCAGCACCCTTACCGACTCCCAAGCATCTGCACATCAGCCAGAAGCAGAGGCAGATACGTCATCTTCTGGGCCGCTGCTTGATGTGGAAGTTACCCGCGCGGTAAATGCCTTGCTGAATTTTCAAGGGCAACATGTCATTGTTGCCGGCCAGACACTCAACAATGTTTCTGTCGTTGCTGAACTCCGAGATGGTCACCTCACATTCAAGCCGACTTTTGCTCTGGCCGGGGGGAGCTTCGCCGGTCAGATCGACGTCAAAGCCCAGGATGACATCTTCCAAAGTGCCATCCACGCTGACATCGACAATGTCGATGTGCGGCAAATCCTGGCCAGCTTCAACCAAGAAGGCACTGCCAGTGGTGTCGTCAAGGGGCGTATTGACCTGACCGTCTCCGGCCGCACCCTCTCAGAGATGTTGACCTCTGTCGCTGGCAAGGTCTCTCTCAGCATGACCGATCCAGGCACGGATACCGATGTCGCGGTCAATTTTGCCACGCTGGAGAGCGACACCCAGGAGGCGGCACGTCTGGTCACGCTTGAGGGCGGTGGGCGTATGCGCGGACAACCCGTGCAGCTCAAGGGGCGTGTGGGCTCATTGCATGCCTGGCACAGCGGCTCGCAACCCTACCCCGTCCAGGCCACCGTGCGGTTAGGAGAGACGCAGGTCCAGGTTGACGGCACGCTCAGGCAACCCCAGCAGTTTAGCAGCTTCGCGGGCAAAGTAGCCTTGCAGGGACCAGACCCGGCCACGCTGGCCACGTTTCTGCCGGTGCCGTTGCCACACCTGCCGCCCTACAAGTTTACCGGACAGTTGGAGCGTACCGAAAAGAGCTGGAAGCTCACATCCTTCAAAAGTTCGTTGGGCCATAGTGACATTGCTGGAACATTGGCCCTGGATTTTGGTGGGGAACGCCCATTGCTGCGCGGGACTCTGCGCTCGCAGCACTTGCGCATGGATGAGTTGATGGACACCATGGCACAGAACCAGACCCCAGACGCGGCGCCGCAGGAAAAATCCCCCGCAGCTCAGGGGGAAGTGCAAGCGCGCCATTGCCGACGTGCCGTTTGATCCCAAGCTGTTGCAGCGCCTCGATGCTGATCTCCGTTTCCAGGGGCAGGACATCCGTGTCTCAAAGCTGTCCCTCACCAATGTTGCATGTCACGATGCACATGGAAAACGGCCATCTCAAGCTCACCCCACAGGGAGAGCTGGAGGGCGGCACCATGCGGGCCACCATCGAAGCCCATAGTCGTCAGGAGCAGATCGCCGGCAGAATGCAGGCCGACATCACTCAGGTCGATCTCAACAGCGTATTGTCGAAGCTTGGCCTTGAGGGCGAAGCGTTTGGCCGGATGGACGGGCATATTGATCTCACGGGGACGGGCCAATCGCTGACGACCTGGCTCGCCACCGCCAATGGCGATGTGTCGTTGACCATGGCAGGCGGGCAGCTCCACGGTCTGCTCATTGAATTGGTCGGGCTTGATGTGGCAGAAAGCATCGCGGCTGCCTTTGCGGGGAAGGACGCGCGGGTGCCGATTCGCTGCCTGTTGGCGGATTTTATGGTCAGTGACGGCAGCATGCAGACGCAGATGTTGGTGTTCGATACGACCGACACCAAAATACTCGGTGAGGGATTTATCGACCTTGGCAAAGAACTCGTGTACATCAAACTCATACCCGAAGCCAAGGATTTCAGCCTGTTTTCGGCTGAGGCACCGTTGTATCTCAAAGGCCCATTGACCAAAATCTCTGCAGGTCCCAAGATTGGTGAGGTGCTTCTGTCACTGGCGATGCCTGTTAAATTAGGCAAGCGTGAAAATGTCGATTGTCAAGCGCTCTTTAAGGCCACCCAGAAACAGCAAGAGCCGTCAAAACGATGACCGGGACACTCTTCCGTGCTGCTTGCCGGCGCAGCGTTCTCTAGGCATTGTCGCAGGCGGCTCCTGCCATGGAATCGTGCAGCACGTCTTCAACGTAGAGTCGCTGCACCAGAACCATGGCTGTGGCCATCAGCGGTGCGGCCAGCACCAGGCCGAGACCGCCGGCGAGGAGTCCCAGCAGCACCTGGGCCGTCATGGTGAGCGCCGGTGGCAATGACACGGCGCGCTTTTCCACGAGCGGCGTGAGCACGTAGCTTTCGAAGCCCTGCACCCCCAGGTAGAGCCCAAACACCGCGAGCGCGCGGGTCGTGCTGTCGGTGAACGCCAGCAGTATCGCCGGGATAAACGCCAGGAGCGGCCCAAAGTTTGGTACGAGTTCTCCCAACGCCGCTAACAGTCCCAGTGCCAGCGCCAGTGGCACGTTTAAGAGCCAGAGCCCGAGTGTGGTAATGCCCACCCACCACCAGCATGGAAAACATCCGGCCCACGAGCCACCGTCCCGAGCATATGCCCGATTTCGTCCAATATATCCTGCACGTGGTGCCGTTTGTGCAACGGCACCAGGCGCAAGAGACCGCGCCTGTATACGCCTGGATCAATAGCCAGGTACAGGCCAAGAAACAGAAAAATGATCACGCTGCCAAGCACGCCCAGGGCTTTGGACACGACACCGGGCGCCTTCGCCACGACATCCGTCTTTTCGACGACCTCCTGGCCGCTTTGGGGCAGCTGCGCCAGGAGTCCCTGCGCCCACTCGTAGCGTTCCAGGCGCTGTTGCAGCTGTTGTAGGGAGTGCGGCAGACGTCTGGAGAGCTCATCGATCTGTTCGCCCAGCGCATCCCCCATCAGCCATACGCCGATGACCATGGCAGTACTCAGTCCCAGTACTACGACCGCCAGCGACCAGCCAGGAGAGAGAGGGGTATGATCGCTAATAAAATGACTGAGGTTGTATAAGAAAATCGCCAGCAGCACACTGGCAAAGACCAGCAGGAACACCCAGGCCCCGAACCACAGCAGCAGCAATAACATCAGCACTGTTACAGCACTGATCCCTACTGCCGTGAGCACGCGCCGGGTAAAACGGGTGGGAATTGGACTCTGTGTCGACTCCATCTCGCCTCACACTCTACAGGGATAGAGGCGGCAGGGAATGCGCCCTGACCAGGCTGCTGCGCTCCGCATTGTCGGGGCGTACTGGCGACAGGACGACCGTGGCATGACCGGGCAGTCGCCAGTTCTCAGTCTGTATCCAGCGGCGCTATCCCACCCCCGCCGTAGTGTGGATGCTCGCTAGACCATAGCACATGCCACTCCATATCGCAGCGGCGGAGCCAGCAGTGGTTCTGGCGCCGGATTGAGAGGCAAATCGGCGCCAAAGTTCACGAGTACGAGCCGGTCATCGCCATGGTCGCCAAAAAATCGCAGGACAAATGCCTCCTGCCCAAGGACCGCACCGTCTGTCCCCCCCGGGCGTTGCCGACGAAATACCACGTCCTGGCGTCGCAGGCGCAGCAGATCACGATGTAAGGCGTACGCCTCGGCATGGCGCAGACGCTCAGTCAGGTCGAGTTTTGAGCGCGCAAAGGTCGTCGGGTCCGCCGGGTCAGGCAGCAGCGCCTGGCTTTCTGGCAGAGCGACAGAGCAAAACTGGCGCATGAACTCCTGTCGTCCTTGGTACACGAGCGCGGCCAGTTCCTGGCGATGATCCGCAAAGTAGAAAAATGGGCTCGAGGCGGCGAATTCTTGCCCCTGGAACAGCATCGGCGTGCCTGGCCCGAGCAGGCAGAGCGCCGTCATGGCGCGATACCGTCCCGGGCTGCTCACGGCATGGCAGCGCAGACCGCGGGCAGAATTGGCGATCTGATCGTGATTTTGGATAAATGTGACAAATGTCGCGGGCTTGAGGCCAAAGGTTGGCGTCCCCCGGCGTTGCTGCTGCCACCTGTACCATTGGCCTTGATACAAATACCCCCACTTCATGGCAGAGATAAACTCCTGCGGGGTGCCGCGATGGTCCGTATAATACGCTTCGTTATGCCCAGACAGCACCACCATGGCGCTGTGGTGAAAGTCATCGTTCCACAGCGCGTCGAGGCCGTAGCCGCCCTGCTCTCTGGGGTGTACGAGCTTGACATCTTGTGGTTCGTTTTCGGCCACCAGGAGAGGCGACCGTCCACGTGCCGCAGTCCGCACGCGCTGGCTGATGGCAGCGAGAATGTGCTCAGCCGACGTATCATAGATATTTTGTGTGGCATCGAGACGGAGACCATCGAGATGAAATTCATCGATCCAATAACTCGCGTTGGCGAGAAAGTACTCGCGTACCGGAGCAGCATTGTCGCCGTCGAAGTTCAGCGCCTCGCCCCATTCCGTGGTGTAGCGGTCGGTGAAATAGGCATCGGCAAAACATTTGAGATAGTTGCCATCTGGACCGAGATGGTTGTAGACCACATCCAGGATGACGCCCATGCCGCAGGCATGGGCGCTCATCCACGAAACGACGAAAATCATCCGGCGTGCCCGTAGAGACGCGTCGGGGCAAAGAGATTGACGCCGTCATAGCCCCAGCCAAAGCGGCCGGGGAAATCTGCCACGGGCATGACTTCAATCACCGTGATGCCCAGCGCCGCCAACTCTGCGAGCTCACGCCTGGCGGCAGTCCACGTCCCTTCCTGGGTGAACGTGCCAATGTGCATCTCGTACAATATCTGCCCTTCAAGGCAGCACACCCTGCCACGCCGCGTCGGTCCACGGAAAAGCCCCGGGATCGATGACCTGCGAGGGGCCATGAGGTCCTTCGGGTTGAAAGCGCGACGCCGGATCTGGATAATGCGCCTCACTGCCATCGAGGCTGATACCAGTACAATGTCCCGGCTCGTGCCTGGGGCACCGTGCCCGAGAAGTACCCGTCTGCTTCGGCTATCAGCGGCACACGGAGCGCATCGCCATAGCATATGTCACCAGCCAACACTACTTCTACCTGCTGGCAGCGAGGCGCCCAGACACGGAAGTGCACGCCACCTTCCGGGAGGATTTCTGCGCCGATTGGCAGACGCCGAGGCCATACCGAGGTGCTGACCATTGCGGGCTGCCCGATATCCTATTTTGCTGCATAGGCCATTCCTTTCAGACCAGGGAGAGAGACTACCGGTGGCGGCGCCAGGAGGCAACACAGGCAGCGTGACTCTCGAGGCAGTTCGGCCTTCCTAAGAGGCAATTCCTATGCCACATGTCCTTGTCGGCCTTATCCCAGGCCGCGCCATGGCCCCTGATGAGAGCCTTGTACGGCTCTAAAGCGTGGCGTTGTCAGGGCAGATTGGCAGCCGAATTCTCATTTTGAAGCATCCTGCCTTCGCATTATGAGAGACAACGAATCATCCCGATGCAGAAATAGCCCTATAGCTGATATAGGTGGCATGAAAATTGCCCCTCTCATACAGAAGCGAGTGTGATAGCGACAGGAGCGCCGGTATGGGAAATTGAGCCTCTATAGAGGAAATTCTACTGTGGTCACCTGCTGGTCATACTTCTGAGAAGCAGGAACGCCATGTCCTACAGCAGAGAAGGAGATATCTCATGGCCTCTGGTACACAAGAACACCGCAAGGGCGGATTTTTAGGGGGGAAAAGCGTCGGCGCACTCGGCAAGAGCGTCTGGCGCGAAGTGCGCGACGACAATTGCGCGGGACAGGCGGCACAGCTGGCATTCTATCTGATTTTTGCTGCCTTTCCTTTTTTGCTCTTTCTGGCCACACTACTGGGTTATATCCCGATTCCCAATCTCATGGACCGCATTATGGAATACCTCGCCCCACTCCTGCCCGGCGAGGCGTTGAACCTCATTCGCGATAATGTCCATCAGCTCGTTACCGACCAGAAAGGCGGGCTGCTGTCCTTGGGCATTGCCATGGCCCTGTGGACGTCGTCCAGCGCCTTCGTGGCCATTATGGACAACTTAAACCGGGCGTATGATGTCGAGGAAGGGCGCCCCTTCTGGAAAGTGCGCGGCATTGCCATCCTGATGACCATTGGGATTAATATATTTATCGCCCTCTCGATGGTGCTCTTGATCTTTGGCCCGCAAATCGGCGGCTGGATTGCCTCGCAGATCGGGTTGGGCACGGTCTTTCAGACTGTCTGGAACATCTTGCGCTGGCCGGTAATTGTCCTGTTGCTCACTGGGGCCATGGCACTTCTCTACTACTTTGCGCCAGACGTCGAGCAGAAGTGGAAGTGGATTACGCCAGGATCAGTCTTTACCGTTATCGTGACTATTGTAGCTGCCTTAGGTTTCTCGTTTTATGTGAATAATTTTGGGTCGTATAACAAGACATATGGCAGTATCGGCACCATCATTATCCTGCTCACCTGGCTCTACATCGTCGGGTTCGTCATTTTGGTTGGGGGGGAAATCAACGCCGAGATTGAACACGCCTCCCCAGAGGGGAAAGCCCCGGGAGAAAAAGAAGGGGCGTAAGTCCACCGTGTGGGGTATGGGTAAGCTGAAACGTGACAGGCGCTCTCTGACCTGATGGGCCCAGGTCAGAGAGCGCGAAAAGAGTTAGGACGGCAGGCCCTGTTTGGTAGGTTCTTCTCGCACGGTTTGGCGGGATGCAGGTGATGCGTGTGTGAGCTTTTCTTCCGTTTCACGGGGTGGTTGAGCCGCGCCTTCTGACGTCAGGCCTTCCTTCCCAGCCTGCTCTTTGGCGGCCTCGCCAGCCGCCGTGGCCACTTGTTTTACCTTCTCGAGTTGCTCTTCGCCAATTTCTTTGGCGCGGTGGACGTACTCGTCCCGCATCTCTCCCATCAGTTCATCCTCCTGACGGGTGGATGGAATCCCAGCTCCGAGAGCTGCACCGAGCGCAAAGCCCAGTACCCCCAGGATAAGAGGCTGCTCAGTGCGTAGATAGTTGTAGGTATCTTTCGCCCGGACGGTTTGATACCGTATGCGATTGGCGGCTTCGCCCACCTGGTGACGGGCGCTGTGAGCCATCTCGCCGATGCGCTCCCGTGCTTCACCCACACGCTCTTGGGCGCTGTGAGCCATTTCACCAATGCGCTCCCGCGTTTCACCCACACGCTCTTGCGCGTTGTGAGCCATTTCACCAATGCGTCCGCTGGCTTCACCGGCACGCTCCCGGACGCCCTGTATCACCTGTCCGGCTTTGGCAGTGGCACTGCTCGCCGCTTCACCAAGCTTACTGTGGCTACGACCATCGGTTGTCCAGCTACTGGAGGGGTATGGGTCCCGCGATCCCGCCATCATCAGCCAGGCAATGCCGATGCCAATGAGCGACACTGGTACTGGATTTTGCTTCACGGTTTCACCAAGGTTGTTGGCAAACTGGCCAGGAGCATTACGCTTGAGGTAATCGAGGGCCTCATCAATTACTTGGCCTGGCGACAGTTTCTCGCGAATGGTATCCAGCGTGTTCCCCATTTCCGCACGGGTCCGATCGATGTCACGCTGAATCTGTTCAGGACTTTTGTGTTCGTAATTCTCGTTCATTGTACCTGCTCCTTTACAAACTCTTTATCACGACGTAGAGATTCGGCCGTTCGCTGCGGCACCAAATTCCCGGACTTCAGGTTGCTCCGCCCCTTCTGCAACATTACTGCACCAATAATGGCCACAATTCCCCCGACAATCAGGGCGGCCAACCAGGGGGTCAGATCTGGTGGAAGCAGCTCAGCAATGCCGAATATCACCGCATCGAGCAGCTTCAAGAGGCCGGCGAAGAGGATAAACCCACCGATGATCAGGGTCGCTAATCCACTACCAACTTGCGAGATCTTTTCAGACATCTCCGCCTTGGCCAGAGCGACCTCTTGCTGCACCAGCGTCGTGGTTTCCTGCGTCAGTTCGGTAAACAGGCTGCCGAAGGACCGATCCTCCTTGTTGGAGTAAATGCGAGCTTCTTCACGTGTTTCCATATCAATTGCCTCCGTATGGTTGGGTGGTCCTTTGTCTCTCGCCGTCGGGGACACCCACAGATGCATCATAGGCCGGAGTGGTCGCTAGCGCCTCATGGCCCTGGGTACTCGCCGTTGAGGCATACGCTGGAGACGGAGCCATGGTGTCAGTATACGGCCTCGATAATGGCCCCTTCGGGAGGCGAGGATGGGCTGGACGAGGGGTGTCGACGCTCCCCTGAGCTTTTCAGGAAGCGCGCTGCCAGGAAGCCCAAAAACGCCGCACTGCCGATAAACGCCACCGGCTGTTGGCGCGCAAAGTCCTCGACCTGGTGCAGCAGCGAACTCAAATCCCGCTCCCGCAGACCATGGGAAAACCGCTCGAGCCCTGCAGCGGCTTGATCCACATATTGGGCCATCCCTCCCTGCTCTTCCTGGCCGAGTTGCTGGGCAGTTCTGTGCAACGCCGCGGCCACGCCGCCGAGTTGGGAGGCAAAAAAGTGCTGCTGATCGTGCAGGAGTGAGCGGCCCTTTTCCTTCGCGGCATCGGTGAGACGCTGTGCCTCCTGGGCAACACCTTGAGCAGCCTCGTGCACTTTGGCTCCGGTCTCTGCGGTCTTGCTTGCCGCCGTGCTCTTCGCCGTCGTCACTGGCTGACGCGCCTTGGCTTGTTCGAATTGCCGACCCAGCTCTTCAGCGCGCTGGGCTGTGAAGATTTTTCTCGCCCTGGGGAAAACCTTCTCTTCCTCCTCATGCACGTGATGCTCAATGACGCCCTTGAGGATGTGCAACTGTGCTCCCCACTGCGCATCGTTCTTCTCCATACGATCAAGCTCGTTGAGCAGGGTCTCAAGGCGCTCATGCTCCTTCTGCCCATCGCGGATGAGGTCGCGGGTTTCGTTGCGTTCGCGCAGCGGGGCATAGAAAATTTCCTCCTCAGCTGTGCTATGTCGGCTGAGGCTGTCCTTGAGTTCGGTAAAGAGCGTCTGGCGCTGCACCGCATTTGTGGTCCCCGTTTTCATTTCCAGCAGCTGTTGCAAAACATGCGCTACCGCTTCATGATCGTTTTTTAACCTGGTATAGATGTCCGATTTGGTATCCACCGTAGTCCTCCTTGACTCCGCACCGGGGGTAGCCCCGGGATTGTTAGCATCCGTGTCTTCCTAGGTGAGCTACTGAAGGCTCTTCAGTTAAAGGGCTTGAGCACAAAGTGTGCCAGATCACTGCCAGTCTCATAGGGGTCAAGCGCTGCGCCATGCCGTACAGCGCCCAGGAGGACATATGGGAGTGTCCGGTATGGCACTAACGGGGCTATTGTCTCATTTTGAGCGATGACATGCTGTTATTTTCTCAGAATGGGAGATACTGCTATACCTATGGAAAATTCTCGTATCAGCCGGGACGCAGGATGCGGTATAATGCTCCTCGCAGTTATAACGCACTTCTCCTCCAGGGACTGGTAAGGTCGCTGCTGTGCAGCCACAGAAACGCGCGCCACTCTTTGCCGTGCTCCATGATGCCGACTTCCGCACCCTGTGGTATGTAGGGGGCCTGTCAGAAATCGCCCGGTGGATGGAGCAACTTATCCTCAGCCTGCTCATCTGGCAGGTGACGCACTCGCCGCTGCAATTGGCCATGGTGCTGGGGTTTAACAATCTCCCCAGACCCTTGTGTTCGCCCTTTGCTGGCCTCCTTGCCGACCGCCTGAGCCGCCGCTTCCTCCTGCTGGGGGCGCAACTCCTCAACACAGGCATGGCTCTGACGTTGCTCTGCCTCCTGTGGCTCGACATGCTGCAGCCGTGGCAGGTCTTTGTGGCGGTGGCCCTGTCTGGGGTGACCAGGTCCTTAGAAGACCCGTCGCGGCGCACCGCCATCGCCGATCTTGTCGGCACGGAGCGGCTTGTCAACGCCCTGTCTCTGGATGTCATAAACCACACCATCGGCAAGATGTTGGGCTCTCTGGCGGGGGGCGTGTTGGTGGAAACGGCGGGTTTTCCTGGCGCGTACGTCTGTGTGCTGGCAGTCCATATAGTAACCCTGGGCCTCATGACCCGACTCCGTATCCCCAAGGCACAGGGTCTTACGCCGGGAGAACCCATCTGGCACAGCCTGGCGCTGGCGGTGCGCTATGCGCTGCATAGCCCTATGCTCATAGGGCTGTTGTACGTGACGCTGGTGATGAATGCGCTGGCTTTTCCTATGCGGCAGTTCATCCCTGCCATCGGCAGTGAGTCTCTCGGAGTCGGCGCCGGGCTGGTCGGCTTGCTCGTCGCCGCAGACGGCTTTGGTCAACTCGCCGGAGCTGGCATGGTGGCGTGCACGCAGGCCCTGCAGTACCACGGACGCCTCTTTGTCGGTGGCTCGGTGCTGGTGCTGCTCATGACCATAGGCTTCGTCTGGGCTCCCTGGTATGTCCTGGCTTTCGTCTTGCTGGCCATCAGCGGCTGCGGCCAGGCAGGGTTTAGTACCATGCAGAGCACCATCGCCATGCTCGCCGCTCCTCGTGCCATGCGGGGCAGGATGATGGGTCTGCTCAGCGTCTGCATCGGCGCTGCGACACCTGTCGGCACGCTCGAGATCGGCATCATGGCGGCCATGTTGACCATCCCGCAAGCCATCACCCTCAATGCGGTAGTAGGGCTCCTGCTCCTCTGGCCTGCCGTTGTCTGGACGCCCCTGCTCTGGCGCCCGGTGACGTCGCACCCTGCAACGACCTTGCCAACTGGGACGTGAACGTCCAGGCAGCCCAGGCCGTGAGCACGCCTCGTTACAGCTCGTGCCCGACGTGAAAGGCACCCGACAACGCCAGCCGATTTTGCCCCGCGTAATACTCATGCCACCACTTTGCTGCCTGCCAGATGGCTTCTGGGCAGCTGGCACGACTCTCTAGACCTGGCGTCAGATCGTAGCCGACGACGCCAAAGACGATTTCGAGCATGGCGGCAGACGGCATGCCATACCCATCGAGCAGCGGATTGCTACTGCGCGCTACGCCCCAGACATAGGCCAGCCACCGGATCATGAGGTCAACAGCATCCAGTACGGCACGCTGCCGCTGAAAACTCTCGAGCGCGTCCAGCGTCTCTTGCTGCGACACCGAAACTCTGAGCAGGGCGATATTGGGGAACAGCCTGGTATCGCGATACTGGCTGAGTCGGCTTCTTTGCAGGCCATTGGTCGGTGGCGGGAAGGCGAAACCTTGCGGCGGCTCGAGGGCAATCTCGTAGATCGGCGTGGCACCAGTGTTGCGGGCGATTTTGCCGAGCAACACGGCATGCGACCAATAGCTCGGTACCAGGTCGTGCCGCACGTGCGACTGCGCCACCCGTAGGCGGAATGAGGTGGTACTGGTGCCACCTAGCAGGACAATGTGCGTATATTCCTCGGGCGTCTCCAGGTTCTGGCGCAGCCATTGCACGTTATCGTCACTCTCCTGGCGCGGGACTTTTCTCAGTAACCTGTTGGGTGAGGCAGCTTGTGAACTGATGATCTCAATCATGGCCTGTTCTCCTCGGCGCCGAGCAAAGACATGTCGCGCAGTTGGGTGGGGGCAGCAACACGTGCATCGCGCGTGATAGGCCAGTATATGACGCGCAGCACAAGCCCGCTGCCGTGCTGGCGAAAACGTAGCAGCGCCAGGTGGTTGCCTTTCTGTTGATGGGCTGTAAAGCAACGGAAACGTCCCTGCAACACCTCGGACGCCAGGAACTCTGGCGGGTCGTCTGGGTCAGCATGGCGCGGCCAGGGATTCTTGGGGCCAAACAGATCGCTGAAGAAGGCGCCGACCTGTTGAATTTGATCCCGCCCAATGGTCGTGACGAGCGACGTTGGGGAGGAGATGACTTCCGTGAAAGCGGTGCGTCCGGTACGGATGTCGGTCGACGTCGCCACGCGCCCCCAGTGCACATCGCCGGTCAGACAGAGCGTGGGGCGTCCGGCGTCGGCGAGCCGTTGCAAGCAGCGCATCAGCCGTCCATAATCCTGGTAATTGGGCAACGCATAATCGCCGACTGCCCCGGCAATCTTGCCAGCCGTTTGCGTGAACAGCGACTGTCCGGTAACAAAGACACCAATCTGTTTTTTGGCGATGACCGTGGCGACCCAGGCCTCCATCTGCAGATGGCCGCTCTCAGGCAGGAAAAAGCTGCGGTCCTCGGCCCGCCTACTGCGTGTGTCGGCGACGAAAAACGACAGCGGCTCTACCTCAACGAGCACGGGCTCGCCCAGGGTGTGAGGGTAGGCCAGTTGAAAGCCCTCGTACATGGCTTGCGCCGCCTGTTGCCAGCGGGCGCGTCCTGCCGGCTGCAGGCTATTGCCAACAAACGGGCTCGGATGTGGATAGTTATTCCAGTACTCATGATCGTCTGGCACAGACAGACTCGGGGCGGCGGCGAGAATGTGCGGATATCCGAGAGGGCCGTGCCAGTTGCGCGCGTAATCCTCTTCGAATTTCCCGGCCAACCAGGCCAGATCATCGGGAAAATCTTGCAGCGTAGGCAGGTCCAGGTAGACCTGATCGCCCATGAGCAGGGTCAGATGCGGCCTGACCACCGCTTTGAGTTGCGAGGCGATAATACCGGCCAGACCTTTGCGATCCTCTGCCTGGTGGAAACACGACACGAGCAGGACGTTAAACCATCTGTCTAGGGCTGTCGGGACTGCCGCGGGTAGTGTCCGAGTCTCGAGCGTTGCTCTGCTCGCATCTGCCTCGGCGGTGATGGTATAGAACGTGTCCGGTGTAAGGCCAGGAAACTCATAGACGCCAGTGAACACCCTGGCGACTGTCTCGGGCTGCGCCCCGGCTGGCAGCATGGCATCGGGCCGCACACTGGCGAGCTGACGCAATGCCACTGGCACCACGGGCGCATCGTTGATGGACCAGGTAAGGGCTGGCGCCGCGGTCGCTTGAAAGATGCCGAGCCATATCCGTAAGCGATCACTCGGCGCTACGCGGGGGTATAACACAATATCCATGGCCAGTACTCGTCATTGTTGGTATTGCGTGTGTGACAAGGAGAAGCGGGTAGAGATGGCCATTGTAGCATAG
>CAVZBC010000020.1:0-239990 GCA_963773125.1 uncultured Gammaproteobacteria bacterium
AAGGTACACGGCGGTGATCTGCTCGCGCTCGTGGCCCATCTCCTGACTGATGCGCAATCGGACCTCACGGTCCAGCGCTTTCTGCGGTAGGGTCAACTTCTTCCGGGTGGGACCACCGGCCGCCAGCGCCGCCCAGCCGGTGAGTTCTGCGCAGTTCGGTGGCCCAGGAGAGCGCGGCCGAAGGTCGAAGCGGAGGGCTTGCCCAGGGCTCCGTCGGTCGAGACATCGATTGCCTCCTCGCGGGAAATTTCCTGCTCGTAGGTCAAGCCCGAGACGGCCACGGTGCCGTGGGCGACGGTGACGGTGGTTCTTTGGGGGCCGACGTGCGCGACTAGCCCGGCCGGGGAGGTGGTGGCGACCGCCTGCGGCGTGCGGACGACGGGAACGGCGGTTTCCGGGACATCGATCCATGCCTCGCCGGAGTCGAACCGGATTACCAGCCAGCTCGCGTCCTGCCTTGTCCATTTTGCCGTCAGGGGCTGCTGTGGCTCATCGCGGCTATCACCTACAGCCCCGTCGTTCGGAAGATCTTGCGTCATCTCAAACTTGCTGTCGACCCGCCTCCCATTGCTCTCGCCCGTTTGCGCCAAGAAACGTTCGACTGGGCCTCACAGCATGAGGGCGCTGCACACCCCGCGGCCTCCGGTGTCGTGCGTGCAATAGCAGGGGGTCTCATGCGTGCACAACACCTCTGAGCGTTGGCCATCCCATGTGCACTCCCCTCAGCCGCCCATTTGCACTCTCTCCCCCCTCAGTTTTCCCCCAGTTTCCCTCCTCCCCGCCACCATCCTGCCAGGGATGGCCAGCCAGGCGAGACGTGTCCGCTAGTGGGTGGCACTGGGGTGTTCCGGGGGCAACGGCTGAGACGCTGGGCTGGGGCGCTGACGCAAGAATACCTTTGGGAATTCCTATCCGTCAGGCTTTTGACTTTTGATCCTCTTGGCACTCTTGGCACTCTTGATGTCGTTGTTGACTTTGCGGCACTACTGTCTGAGCCGCACCGCCGCGCCGTCCCCAGGTCCCCGTCCGGGCGGTGCTGCCCTGCGGCCTGCTGGCGGCCTCCAGCGCTGGCCAGCCGCTGGCGCGGGCACCAGCGGGAGCAGGAGGGCATGGGGTGGGCGGACGCGGGCAGTGGAAAAGGCCGTTTGATTTTCCTATACATCCGTTTCTGGCGGCACAGATTGTGCTACTCATCCTGCTGACACTGTGGCCAGGGATGGCTTTACTGCTGCCGAACACCGTGAAGTAAATACGCCCATCCTCCCCTCCCTCGCCTGCGGTGCTTTTTCCGCTCGACGGTGGCGCCACAGGCGGCGAACCGGTCAACGCCGCTTGCACCTTGACGGCCCCCTCCCCTCGTGCCATAGTGTGCGATAAAGACACCAGCCATCCGGTAAATCCGTCTCGTTCAGGGCAGGAGAACGTTGCATGACCTCTGGCCAATCCCTGGCTTCGCCCACGGCGGTCTGCCGCGTCTGTGGGGAAGCACAACCGACGAGCCACTGGCAAGGCCCAAGAGCCGCTCCCTCACTGCTTGCCGCCTGGGAGCACGCCGCACCGATCGAGCGCTACTGTGGCGTGTGTGCGACCCCAACGTGTGATGACGACGCACTCGACCGCCTGCAAGGTCGCGTCCTGGGCACGCCAGCGGCACGCTTGTACGGCACCAATCTCGTCAGTCCCACGCCCGAAGTGGTGGCCTTTATGGCCGGCTGGGACGTGGCCAGCAGGGGTGCTGCCGACCAGTCGCTGGTGCCCTTCGATCTGTGGGTCAATCGGGCCCACACCTGCATGCTGGTGGCGCAAGCCATCCTGACGCAGGAGCAAGGGCAGGCCATTCTCCAGGGCCTGGCAGAGATCGAACGGCGCGACCGGGCTGGGCAGTTTCTCCTGCAACCGGCGCTGGAAGATGTACACACGAATATTGAGAAATGTCTCACCGATGAACTCGGCATCACGGCCGGCCTGGCCATGCATACGGCGCGCAGTCGCAATGATCAAATCGTCACCGATATGCGGCTGTGGATGCGGGCCCGGGTGCTCAATCTGGCACGGCTATGCCTGGATCTGCTGCACAGCCTGCTCGACGTTGCCCGTCAGCACTGTGACAGCGTTATGGCCGGCTACACGCATCATCAGCACGCCACCATCTCCACCTTTGGGCATCACCTCGCGGCCTATGCTGAAGCCGTGCGGCGTGTGGTGCTGCGTCTGCATGCCTGGTATGAAATGTTTAACTACAGTCCGCTGGGAGGCGTGACCGGCTTTAGCACCACGTTCGCCATTGACCGACACCTCACGGCTGATCTGCTCGGCTGCTACGGACCAGAGCCAAATGCGCTCGATCCTATCGCCAGCCGCTGGGAGCCTGAGGCGGAACTGGCACAGATTCTGGCGGTACTCCTCAACCATCTGTCGAGCCTGGCGCAGACCTTTATTCTCCTGAGCACGCAGGAGTTCGGCGTCCTCAAGCTGCATCCGCGGTTTTGTTCTGGGAGTAGCATCATGCCCCAGAAGGTGAATCCGGATGTTCTGGAGGTGATCAAGGGAAAAACCGCCGTACTCACCGGTCAGCTGACGAGTCTCCTCTCCCTGGGACGGGGCAGCCTCGCGGGCTATAACCGCGACCAGCAGTGGAGCAAGTATCTGATCATGGACGCCTGCCTGGAGGGCTTCCCGGCCGTCTCGCTCATGTCGCGCATCGTGGCCCATTCCTGTCGACCGTTGCAGAAAAATCCGCACGTACAGCGCGACGTTGGGATCGATACGACGCGTCTGCGTGCCATGGCTGGCACGGGCTTCGCTGGGGTGACTGAACTCATGGAGCAGCTGGTGACGCGCACCGGCGTCGAGTTCCGTCGCCTCAAGCGCGCCATGGAACAGGCCGTGGCCCTGTCGCTGCAGCAGGGCGCGTCAGACGCTGTCACACATACCGCCCTGCACCAGGCATTCCAGGAGGAAGGGTTAGAGATCGACGTCGATGTCGCTACTGTCCAGCGTCTGCAAGACCCCGCCACTATTCTCGCGGCCAAGCAGGTTGTCGGTGGTCCGGGACGCCAATCCCTGGAGGTCGAACTGACCCAACTCGAGGCGTTTGTGACCACCCAATGCCAGGCGTGGCAGAGGCGTCATGATACCTTGCAGCAGAAGTACGACCAGTGCCGCACCCTCGGGTGAACGTGACTGCAGTCGAAACGTTGACGTGATACCATAGCAC
Organism: uncultured Gammaproteobacteria bacterium; assembly: GCA_963773125.1. GTDB lineage: Bacteria > Tectomicrobia > Entotheonellia > Entotheonellales > Entotheonellaceae > CAVZBC01. The sequence continues at coordinate 3,218 of CAVZBC010000020.1, forward strand.
GAAAACCGCTTGAACGGAGGCATATCTATGGCGCGGCAAGGCTATAAAATTTTCGACGCTGATACCCACCTCTACGAGCCTGTTGAACAGATCGAGGCGTATCTTTCGGCCGCCGACCGGGCCAGACTGGATGCCCTCGCCCCGCTGGTCAAACGCACGCAGGTCAAAGCCGGCATGTCGCGCTATCGCATTGGTGAGCGCCCGCCCAACGATCGCCGCCTGGGGTCTCACGAACGGGTGGCGCCTGCTGCCGTAGTCACGCAGGGGCTTAAGGACAACGCCACGCCGTGGGATGTGCGCTGGCAAGGCCCCCCCTTCCCGAGCGAACAGGCCAGCTTTGATCCGCATGCCCGCGTGCAGGACATGGATCTCGAAGGCATCGATGTCAATATGGTCTTGCCCTCCGGCGGCCTGCCGGCCCTGTGTAGTCTGGAGGATGCGGCGCTGGAGGTGGCCATGTACGAGGCGTACCACCGCTTTCTGAAAGACTTTTGTGCGCCCTACCCGGAGCGCCTGACGAGCGTTATACTGGTCTCAGGGCGCGCCATTGACGCCTCGGTCGCCGAAGTGCGTCGCTGTGGCAACGAAGACTGGCCCGTCGGCATCTTTCCCATCTGCCCGCCGGGCATGTCCCTGGACGCTCCCACCTGGGAGCCACTGTGGGCCGTGGCGCAGGAGTACGATCTCACTGTGGTCATCCATGCTTTTACCCTGTCGGCGCCGTATGCACCGGGGGTGTGGGACCTGTGGGACAACGTCTTTTTGCAGCGCAGTGTGGCCCACATGTGGAACGCGCAGCGCAACATGGCAGCGGTGATCGGGGCCGGGGTATTGGATCGCTACCCGGAGTTGCGCTTAACGTCGCTCGAATGTGGCCACGGTTGGCTGCCGGCGTGGGCTTCCCGCCTCGACGAGCTTGCCGCTATGTGCCATCATGCCTTGCCAGCGCTGCAGCGCAAACCCAGCGACTACATTCGGGGGCCGCAGTATTTTCAAAGCATTCAGCTCCACGAGGGCGAGCTGTCCTTACGCCATGCTCTGGAAGCATTGGGCGAGGATACCTTGATGTTCGCCACGGACTACCCGCATTCCGAAAGCTGGTTCCCCAAGTCCGTGGATGCCTTTCTCGCCTGGCCGTCGCTTCCTGCCAGTGCCAAACGCAAGCTCCTGTGGGACAATGCCGTGAGCTGTTACCACCGGTATGCGGTGCACTGCGTGTAAAACTGTCCATTCTTTGGGAGGCAAAACGCATGACGATTCCAAACGAAACGCTACAGGCCATGATGCGCGCTTATCACGGCTTTGAGCTCACGGATGAAGAGCTGGAGCTGGTGCGTCCAGAGCTGGACAACTACTTGCAGGAGCTCGAGACACTCCGTACCCTGGACCTCTCGGACGTGCTGTCGGCTCGCCTCCTGCGGGCCCAAGAAGGGGAGCAACGCTAATGGCAGATACTGCACTTCTCAAACTCACCATAGCGGAGCTGGCGTCCAAGATCAAAGGCAAAGAGGTCTCTCCCGTCGAGCTCACGGAGGCCGCCCTGGCGCAGGCAGACCGGCTGCAGCCGACGCTGAATGCGTTTATTACCATCCTGCACGAACAGGCCCGGCGTCAGGCCAGAGAGCAGGAAGCGGCGCTGATGCGTGGCCAGTACCGGGGGCCACTGCACGGCATCCCCATCGGCATCAAGGATAATATCGCCACTGCTGGCATCCGCACCACGGTCGGCTCGAAGGTTCTGGCGGACCACGTTCCCCAGGAGGACGCATACGTGGTCAGCCGCTGCAAAGAGGCCGGCGCCATCATTATCGGCAAGGAGAACCTGGAGGAATTCGCGGCGGGATCGACCTCCAATAACCTGCACTACGGGGCGGTGCACAATCCCTGGAATCTCGACCACATCCCGGGCGGCTCCAGCGGCGGGGGTGGTGCCAATGTCGCGGCCTGTGTGACGTTCGCGTCATTCGGTACCGACCTGGGCGGTTCGGTGCGGGGTCCCGCCAACTTCTGTGGCGTGGTCGGATTGAAGCAGACCTTTGGCCGGGTGAGCCAGCGCGGCCTGATGGTCACCAGCTTCAATGGGGACCATATTGGTCCCATGACCCGCTCGGTGCGGGATAGCGCGCTGCTGCTGCAAGTCATCGCCGGATACGATCCTCTGGACCCCAGTACGGTGCCAGTGCCCGTGCCGGACTTCTCGGCCAGGCTCGGCCGCGAGCTGCGTGGCTTGCGCATGGGGATTCCCACCAATTACTACTTCGACCTCATTGATCCGCAGGTCGAAGCGACCGTGCGGCAGGCCATCTCTGCCCTGGAGAAGCTCGGGGTGGAGGCCAGGGAAGTGTCCCTTCCCAGCATGCAATACGCTGGCGCTCTGCGCATCGCCGGCATGGCCGACAGCGTGGTGACCCACGAGCCGTATCTGGCAACGCACCGACACGACTATGGCCCCACGGTGCTCTACCGTACCCTGGCCGGGCAATTCGTGTTGGCACGCGACTACTCCAAAGCGCTGAAAGTCCAGCGGCTGATCAAGGAGGAGTATGCCCGCGTGCTCCAGGAGGTCGACGTGCTGGTGACACCAGCCGCGCCCGTTGCTGCCTGGCGCATTGACACGGAAACCGTCGATCCTGCATGGCACAGACGTATCCCGTGAGAGGACCAGGCGCGGGGATGACCGCCAGGTGCACCAGCCCGAGTAACGCCACGGGCTTGCCGGCCATGTCGATCCCCTGTGGGTTCACGTCGGCAGGGCTGCCCATCGGGCTGCAGTTGATCGGGCGTGCGTTTGAAGAACCGCTCCTGTTCCAGGTGGCCCACGGCTACGAGGCGGTGTCGCCCAGCCGCGACCGTCGGCCACCCCTGGTGGAGACAGCATAAGTTGGCCTGGCGCGGCGTGTCCGCGCCAGCCAGCGCCGTATCAATTGCAGCACACGGCGCACTGCTCAGCAGTACTGCAGCCTGTAAGGCAACGAGCCAGTCTGTTGTGAGAGGGGATGGAAGTATGGGAACCAATGCGGAGCTGTATGATGCCGACTTCTACGCCTGGTGTTTGACCACAGCGGCCCTGATCCGGGAAAAGAAGTGGCACGACATCGATCCTGAGAGCGTAGCAGAGGAGGTGGAGAGTTTGGGGCGCAGCCAGAAGCGTGAACTGGAGAGCCGGCTCGAAGTGCTCATGATGCATCTGCTCAAGTGGTGCTATCAACTAGAGCGGCGCGGAGACAGCCATAGCTGGTATGACACGATTCTAGAGCAACGCAGTCAACTCGCCCGGCTGCTACGGGACAACCCCAGTTTACGTCCTCAGGTCTCTACCCTCCTCACCGAGGGGTATGCGGATGCCCGTCGGCGTGCTCTCGGGGAGACGCGGCTCCTTGCAGCTGTCTTCCCCCAGGCATGCCCATGGGCGTCTGACCAAGTGCTCGATGCGGAGTTCTGGCCGGAGGCCCCAGCCCCATAGGTGCACAATAACGTATATGGGGCAGGTCATCCTGCTCGAGGCCTCGTTGTCGTGCCTCGGCTTCGGGGTGGCCGAGCCAACCGCAGCCCGGGGACTTATGCTCAGAGACGCGGCGGTAGAACTTGCCGCAACCGCCCTGTGAATGGCATCTTCCTCGATTATTACGTCTCTGGTCTGACGGCCGGAGCACCAAGGGATAACACGCACTGCTGAAGCGGTAGGGCGAGAGGCGTTCTAGTCAGGGGGCTCCGCACCGGCTTTTGCCCCACGATTAAGGATATGGGTATAGATCATCGTGGTCTTCACATCCTGGTGTCCGAGCAGTTCTTGCCCGGTCCGAATATCGTAGCCGGCTTCCAGCAGCGGCTGAGCGCTGGCGTTGGGCAGCAGATACAGTCAAGACATAAGTAAGGGGATTGAGAGTGAGCGCTATTCCTGACCCAACGGACAACAATACGTATCGCTTCCCAGTCTCCATCAAGGGCGTCATTATCCACAACGCACAGGTCATTCTCCTCAAGAACGAACGCGCAGAATGGGAATTGCCTGGGGGGAAACTCGAACCGGGAGAGTCTCCGGAAGTCTGTGTCGTCCGTGAGATTGCGGAGGAACTCTGCCTTGACGTCGAGGTGAGGCGTATCCTTGATAGCTGGGTCTACGAGATCACTCCAGAGGACGCGTCCTGATCGTCACTTATGGTTGCCAGGAACGCACCCATCGAGCGCCTGTGCTGAGTCATGAATACAAACAGCTTGGGTGGTTCCCCGTGCGTGAAGTTGTGGAACTTCCTATGCCCTATGGGTATAAGCAGTCGATCGCGCACTGGAGTCGTCTACTCGGCCTCTGAGTCCGGAACCATAGCCCAACAAGGGCGTAGACTGCGCCTGCGCGGCAGCGCTGTTTCTATAGTGGGGACTGCCTGTGAGGGCATGGGGTGGTGCAGCGGACATCCCTGACGGGCCGCTGCTGAGCTTTCACGTTAGGTCGCTCAGATGCCATGAATCCGCTATACCGCATCCTCGGTCTCGCATTTGGCTTCTTCCTCATTGGTTGCTTAGCCCGCACGTCGTACGCACAGGTGCCGCCGTCGTCAGCCGAAAAATCAAGCTACACCGGCCTTCTGGCCGCTGCAGCACGAGGTGATACGGCGCAAATCAAAGCCTTAACGGCTAAAGGAGAAAAACCCGACGTTCGGGATGGCTATGGGCGCACACCGCTGCACGTCGCGGCCTACGGCGGCAACCATGAAGCCCTGCGTGCGCTCGTGGCCGCGGGCGCAAATCCGAACGCCTTGGAAAATGATCGCTACGACATTGTCACTATTGCAGCTGTTGCCAACGATGTGCCAACTCTGAAAGTGGCGCTTGCATTGGGTGCGAGCGCAAAGAATGTCACCAGCCGCTACGATGGCACTGCTCTGATCGCTGCGGCGCATTTGGGGCATGCGGACGTCGTACGGACGCTCATCCGCGGGGGTGCGCCGCTGGATCACATCAACAATCTTGGTTGGACGGCGCTGATTGAGTCCATCGTTCTCGGCGACGGCGGTCCACGTCACACTGAAACGCTCAGAGTGTTGGTTGAGGCAGGGGCAAACGTGAATTTGGCGGATCGAAACGGGCAAACACCGCTCTCGCTCGCCCGCGCGCGCGGGTATGAAGCCATGGTGAAACTGCTGCAGCAGGCCGGAGCACGATAATCTACTGTGCACCGCCTGGTTACTCTTCGGCAATGACTGGGAGGATAGGGTTTGTCAGATTGACGACGACCGCTTGTGCCGCTTGCATGAGATGTATAGGGGTCATCATGATTTCCTGCCCCCAGACCCCGGCCCCTACGCCCAAAATGTCCTCGTGCATAAGCGCGGCTTCGATAAATACACGAAAGCCGGGTGGCTGCCAATGAAAAGGCGGGATGGAGCCAATGTCATACCCCGTCGTGGCCCTGACAGTCTCCGGTTCTGCCAGGCGAATGTTGCGTGAGCCAAGCGCTTTTTTCAAATGTCCAGAGATGGCGTTTTTATCGCCGGGCAGCATAACGAGGACTTTCTCCCCCGTGTCCACTTGAAAAATCAGCGTTTTGACCATCTGGCCAGCTGTGTAGCCAAGGGCGTGGGCGACGCTGGCAGCGCCCTTCGGCGTTGTCGAGGGAAAGGAGCGTTTGTGATAAGGCACTGCCCGGTCGTCCAGGTACTGGTGGGCTGGGAGATGCATACGATGGCTTTCTTGTCTCGGTGTCATTGGGAGATAGTGCTACTCCTACGGTCGGCAATGAGCAGCACTGGGTATTACGCCGGCCGCGGCAACCGCCAATGCCGTGTCGGACGTAAGCCCACCACCACGAGCAGCGCAGTGAGCGCCACGACCACGGCCGTGTAGCGGGCTGGGAGTGCATAGCCATACCGTTCAATCAGCAGGCCCATGAGCCAGGGCGCCATGACCGCAGCGCCGTCGACGAGCAGGCGGTAGCGGGCCATAGCCCGTGCTTGTTGTGTGCCCTGCGTGAGTATGGCCAGTGCTGCTGAGGGCATACCCCAGGTGGCAAAGCCAGCGTGTAAGCTGAGGGAGACCAGCAACAGCGCCACCATGGTGGTGGTCTGTGGTAACCAGGCCAGTGCGACTGCCATGAGCAGGAGCGCCGGAGCGAGCACGGTCCGTCCTTGCAGACGGTCAGAGAGCCAGCCAATGGGCAGCAGCAGGACGAGATCGACGCACAGCCCGGCCGCCATGATGGCTCCCAGCATTGAGGTAGAAAGGCCAACCACCTCGCCGCCAAAGAGCGGCAGGGCCGTTGCCAGAAATCCTGCCCAGACAAACGACAACACGAACGCTGCCAGATATGCCAGCAGCGCTACTCTGGTCTCGTAAGCCGGCGCTGTAGGCACTGTTGCCACGGGTCGCGGTGCAGACCGCTGGTTTTTGGCGCTCTCCTCTATGGCCTGAGCCAGGGTCTGGCGAGTATACAGCACCCAGCCGAAGGCGCCGATCACAAACAGTAAGGCAACACCATAAGCAGCCCGCCAATGCAGGAATGATGCGGTCATGCCTGACAGCATGGGGCTGAGGGCGCTGCCACCAATAGCGGCAAACTCCAGTAAATTGTGGGCCCGTCCCTGGGCCGTGCGTGGCGTGGCGGTGACGATGACTGTCAGGCAGGCAAAGCGCGCCATGCTGACACCGAAACCTAAGACCACCCGGGCGCCGACCATCCAGTAAAAACTCGGCGCCAGGGCACAGCAGAGCAAGCCGAGTCCTGCCAGACAGATGCCCTGTCGCAGCACGTTGAACAACGGCCGACGACTGAAATAGCGCGTGGTGATGATATCCATCCCCACGGCGCTCAGCCCAAACGCGGAGGTCAGCAAGCCCAACTCGCTATAGCCGACATGAAACGTCTCACGCAACAGTGGCAAGAGCGGGCCTAAGAGGCCACCCTGTGCGAACGCCAGGAGAAAGCGTGTGGGGTAAATGGCCCAGGCAGCAGGGTTGGTAACCAGCAGGTGCGACTTCACGCCTCTCCCTTGGGGCTATATTGTATTGATACGCGGCCTGGTCACACACAGCGCCATGCGCAGAAGGTACGCAGCCCTATAGGCCTTGTCAAGGTCTGTGCACGCGCTCAGGAACGTGTACAGTCGTGATGTTCTGGCCAGTACTGGCCAGGCCACACAACAGGGAGGCCGCCCCTGTTACTACCCCCCGGTGATGCTCACGTTCGTCGGCGGAGACGGCGTCGTATCTCCGTGCGAAGGTAACTGCAGCAATCGAATAGAGGCGGATTTTCGCCGTGATTCTCGGCGCGTCATAGAGGGCCTGCGCCACATCGGTGAGTGAGCCCCAGGTCAGGATCCACAGGGGCGCGGATCGTTTTGTTCGCCGCGGCGACGATTAGGTGGGGTAAGCACCGTACGTTTTCTAAGTGTATTATAATTTGTGTTGTACGCCTTGAGGACTTCTTCTATGTGACTTTTTCTGTCTGACTCAGGGGGGAAGAAATGAGCCCTTCGACATCAAAGAGGTCTGCATAGACGAGGAAATGTACCATCGACTGAAAGTCGTCGTTATCGCTGCCACCAATATCTGTTGAGACAATGATCAGGACAGAGCACGTGCCAACCAGGCAATATCAACGCTGCAGGGAGGAATCTCCCCAACCCCTCTAGAGGCAACCGAGGAAACCTATACTGCTTGTGAGATAGGATAGAGCTATGAGCTGGGAGGGATGGACGACACTTGGCATATTGGGGCTCGTGTTCTGGTTGTTAGGCTGGACACGCGTTGGCCCCGACGTCATCATGCTTGGCGGCTTGACCTTGCTGGTGACACTGCGCATCGTCACACCGGCTGAAGCCCTTGCAGGGCTGGCCAATGAAGGCATGGTCACCGTGGGGGTGTTGTTTGTGGTGGCAGCGGGCTTACGAGAAACGGGTGGTATGAACCTGCTGGCCCAGCGTCTGCTTGGGCGCCCACGCTCGCTCCTCGGGCGCAAATCCGTCTGGTGGCTCCGGTCGTGGCCATGAGTGCGTTCCTCAATAACACGCCGCTCGTCGCCATGCTCATGCCCGTGGTGAGCGATTGGGCTCGTCAGCAGCGTTTTTCGGTCTCCAAGTTGCTCATGCCCTTGAGCTTTGCTGCCATCCTCGGGGGGACGTGCACGCTGCTTGGTACCAGTACCAATCTTGTGGTCAACGGTTTGCTGCGCACGACAACGGCGTCGCCAGGGCTGGGGATGTTCGACATCGCCTGGATTGGTGTGCCCTGCGCCCTGGTCGGCTTGGGCTATATGCTGTGCAGTAGTCGCTGGTTGCTGCTGGAGCGGCGACCGGCGATCAGCGAGCTCGATGACCCACGAGAATATACGGTGGAAATGTCTGTCGAACCTGGGAGCCCGTTAGTGGGTCAAACCATCGAACAGGCGGGTCTGCGCCACCTCCCAGGCGTGTATCTCATGGAGATCGACCGCCACGGTGAGCTGCTGGCGGCTGTGTCACCGCAGGAGCGTCTGCAAGCCAATGATCAGCTGGTGTTCGTAGGCATTGTCGACTCTGTGGTCGACCTCCAGAAGATCCGTGGCCTCCTGCCGGCGACGGATCAGGTGTTCAAGCTCCAACATCGGCGCTCGCAGCGTTGCCTCATCGAGGCGGTGGTGTCTGACGTCTGCCCGCTCGTTGGCATGACCATCCGTGATGGCCGCTTCCGTAACCTCTACAACGCCGTGGTCATCGCCGTGGGGCGCAATGGGGAGCGTCTGCGCAAGAAGATTGGTGATATCGTTTTGCGTGCGGGTGATACGTTGCTGCTGGAAACACACCCGTCGTTCGCTGAACAACAGCGCAACTCGCGGGATTTTTATCTCGTCAGTCAGGTCGCCGATTCTCGACCGCTGCGGCACGAACGCGTATGGATCGCCTTAGCCATCTTGTGTGGCATGGTCATGGTCGTTACTCTCGGCTGGCTGAGCATGCTCAACGCCGCCATGCTGGCCGCTGGACTCATGATTCTTACGGGCTGTTGTACGACTGGTATGGCCCGGCGCAGTGTGGATTGGCAGGTCTTGTTGGTGATCGCCGCGGCCTTTGGTATGGAGCGGGCTCTACAGCAGAGCGGCGCGGCGGCCGCCGTGGCGCAGACCTTACTGGCGCTGGCAGGCAAGCATCCCTGGATGGCACTGGCCGCGGTGTATGGCGCGACGATGCTCGTCAGCAACATGATTACCAACAATGCCGCCGCCATCCTCATGTTTCCCATCGCCCTGGCGACGGCCTCGTCTCTGGGAGTCAATCTCATGCCTTTTGTGATGGGAGTGATGATGGCGGCATCTTGCAGCTTTGCCACACCGATTTCCTACCAGACCAATCTCATGGTCTATGGACCTGGTGGCTACCACTTCGTTGATTATCTCCGTTTTGGTGGCCCCCTGAGCCTGTTGCTGTGGGCTCTGACCGTGGCGCTTACGCCCCTGGTATGGCCGTTCTGAGCGCCAGGCGGATGGTGCTGTACTCCTGGCCACGACAGCGGTACGATGAGGCGCATGATGCCATAGCAACAACACAGCTTTTCGCTGCACGGGAGATGACCATGGGCCGGGTTCTACTGACACATTGCACGCTGCTCGACGGGACATCCCCTGAGCTGCGTGAAGGCATGCATATCCTCATAGAGGGTGAGCGTATCCGTGACGTTTCGCCGACGCCACTCACGGCCACCGATGCCCAGGTGATTGACCTCAAGGGCAAGACACTCATGCCGGGTCTGATCGATGCGCATGTGCACCTCATTGCCACGATGCTCAATCTCGGCCAACTCGCCTACGAGCCGGTGAGCCTGACCATGGCGCGCGCCCGGCATATTGCCGAAGGGATGTTGCGGCGCGGCTTTACGACGATTCGCGATGCTGCAGGAGCCGACTGGGGCCTGGCAGCCGCCATTGACCAGGGGCTTATCGCTGGCCCGCGCGTGTTCTATGCCGGGCGGGCGCTCAGTCAGACGGGGGGACATGGGGATTTTCGCCCGCGCACGTGGGACGCTGACCACTGTGCCTGTTGCCTGTCGGGGGCGCAGTTCTGCGTCATCGCTGACGGTGTGCCGGCAGTGCAAAAAGCTGCTCGTGAGGAACTGCGCCGCGGGGCCACGCAGATTAAGATTATGGCCTCGGGCGGCGTGGCGTCGCCGACCGATCCGGTGTGGAATTTACAGTATTCTGAAGACGAGATCCGCGCCATCGTCTGGGAAGCGCGCTCCTGGCGCACCTACGTCATGGCGCACGCCTACACCCCGGAAGCCATTGCGCGCTGTGTGCGCCATGGCGTGCGTTCGATCGAGCACGGCAATCTGCTCGACCAGCCCACGGCGGCGCTCATGGCACGCGAAGGGGTCTTTCTGGTGCCGACACTCGTGACGTACGAGGCGCTGCACCGAGAGGGTAAGCAGTGGGGCTTGCCACAGGTGAGTATCGACAAGATCAAAGACGTGCGCGAAGCCGGTCTGCAGTCCCTCGAACGCGCCAGGGCCGCCGGCGTGCAGATGGGCTTTGGCACGGATCTGCTGGGGGAGACGCATCACTATCAGAGCCTCGAATTCTCCATCCGCGCCCAGGTGCTATCGCCCTTCGAGGTTCTCCAGAGTGCCACGACCACCAACGCCGCGCTCTTGCAACGGCCTGGAGAGCTTGGCGTGGTGGCGCCGGGTGCCCTGGCAAATCTCCTCGTCGTCAACGGCAACCCGCTTGCCGACCTCAACTTGCTGCAGGAGCAGGGCAAGCATCTCTTGTTAATCATGAAGGGTGGGACGCTGTATAAGAACGAGGTGCAGAGATAAACAGGCAAAACGCCAGCATGCGTAACACTCCCTCATCTGCTGTAGCGGGGGAGAATTTCACGCGCCATCCACTCCAGCTGGGCAAGATGTTCCGCTGTCGTGGTGTGTTCAAACTGGCAGATGAGGTGGGACACGCCGATGTCCGCCAGGCGGTCCACGAAACCGTTGATGTCCTCCAGCGTGCCAGTGAGCGCTCCTGTGCTACTTCCGGGCCAGCGTCCAGCGTGGACACCGCCGCCTGTGGTGGGGGCAGGTAAAAGGCCTGCAGCGGCTGCAGCAGGGCGCACATCGATGGTGCGTCGCAGCGACACCTCAACATTGCGCTGCTGCTGCGCGGCGAGCGTGCGGAGCTGTGCCACGATGGTGTGGAGTTGCTCCAGCGGCACGTCATCGGCATGCCAGCCGTCGCCGAGGAGGGCAGCACGCCGCAGGGCTGCGTCGCTTGCACCACCGATCCAGATGGCCGGACCACCGGCTTGCGATGGTTTTGGCCCAAACAACACGTCCGTGAAGCGATAGAAGCTCCCGGCATGCTGCGGCGTCTGGTCACGCCACAGCGTGTGCATGACCTGTATGCCTTCATCGAGATGGCGGCCACGGCGGTGAAAATCAGCCCCGAGGTTGGCAAACTCACCTTCCATCCACCCCGCGCCGACTCCCACAATGACGCGTCCACCGGAGAGATCATCCAGGGTGGCAATTTGCTTTGCGGCCAGAATCGCATCGCGTTGTGGCAAGACCAGGACCGAGGTCCCGAGGCGAATACGTTCGGTGACGCCAGCGATATAGGCCAGCGTGGTTAATACTTCATACAGGTGCCCATAGCGCGGTTTATCCGCGGGGACGAGGACATGATCGCTGACCCACACGGAGGCGTAGTGGAGTCGCTCAGCCGCCTGGGCGATGGCGACTATATGGCCCCTGGATGGGGGTGCCCCAAAGGGAAAATTTGGTAAGCAGACGCCAAAGTGCATACGATTACTCCAGCGAAGTTGTGCTATTGCGGCGCTGAGACGATGTACATCCTGTCCACCTCATGGGACGTAGTCAGGCATCGTATCGTATTGATTCCATGTAGACAAGAACAAATAGTGGCGCACGACCCGTGCGTATGGTATCAATCTGGCGCGATGTGTGCGCTCGAACATCTACATCCGACCACACAAGAGGTGTCCACGCGGCGCTCGGAACGTGCCTGGAGGCGTACTGGCGCGCTCAGGTCCGGGTGCCAAAGTGGTGTGGTCCGCTGACGTGCGACTGGGAGAGGAGAGAGAAGCGATGGCAGAGGAGCGGGTAGCGACAGCTCCGGCGTTAAGTGTGAGTGCAAAGGTGGGTGGATCGGTCACAGTGGTGGCTTTAGTGAGTTTGGCGCATGCCATGTCTCATGCATACGGGGCCCTGTTGCCGCTCATTGTGCCGTTTTTTCAAAGCGAGCTGCACCTGACGTATACGCAGATCGGCATCATGTTTTCCGTCACCAACCTTGTCTGGGGTCCGTTGCAGCTTGGCTTTGGCGTGCTTGGGCGGTATCGCTCCCGCAAGTTGCTCCTCGGCATTGGCCATATCTGTCAGGGGCTTGCTGTGATTGGCACCGGGCTTGTCTCCACCTTTGCTGACCTGCTTGCCTGGCGTGTTGTCTCCCGCATCGCCGATGCGCCACAGCATCCCATTGGCAATGCGCTCATCACGCAAAGCTTTGGCCCTGAGCGTCGGGGCCTGGCGCTGGCCATTAATGCGGCGGGTTCCAATCTGGGGACGGTGGCAGTCCCGCTCCTGGGTGGCTTGCTCATCGCCGTCTTTGGTTGGCGCAGTACGCTCTGTGTGTTTGGTCTACTGGGGGTGATAGTCGGGGCGCTCGTCGTGGGGCTGCTTGAGGATCATCGTGGACGGCAACGCGACAGTCAAGGGCTGGCGCATATCCGGGGGGAGGTGTGGGCCTTGTTGCGCCACCGCGATGCCTTACTGCTGATGATCTCGCACGTCATTGGCGCGGGCGGGCGGGGTTTAGGCGTGGCGACTCTCTACGTGCCACTCTACCTCTCCAATACGCTGCATCTCCAGGACCAACCTGGGCGGCTTGGGCAACTCGTGACGATCATGATGGTGGGGAGCGTCGTTGGTCCTTTGCTGGCTGGACTGCTCTCTGATCGCATCGGGCGCAAGCCGGTATTGCTGGTCGATGCCGTGATCGCGAGTGCTTGCTATGTCGGCTTGCTCTTCGTAGCGCACCAATCATGGTCTTTGCTGGCGCTACTGATCATCACAGGGCTAGCCATATACTCAGAAGGAGCCCTCATGCAAACGGCCCTGGCCGATGTGGCCGACACAACGTCCATAGACATGCTCTTCGGGCTGTACTTCACGATCGGTGCGGTTATTGGGGCGCCCTGGGCGGCTTTGCTCGGCTGGCTCATCGATCAGTATGGCTTTCCCGTTGCTTTTGTGGTCATGGCGGGCTCGCAGCTCTTGGCCGGGCTCTGTGTGTTGCCGGTGCGTTTGCGCCATAGGCGACGGTTTACGTCATAGCGCTAAGTGCTGCGCACGGCTCATAGGTGTCCATGACACCACCTGGAGGTGCGAGGGACGTGGCTCTGCGTTATACTCGAAGGCTGTGTGACCGCTCGATACGTACGGCCTCCGGGCTGATTGGAGCCCACTGGAGCGGTGTTTCCTCTCCTCTCGTTGAGGGTAGATACTATGGTGTGCTTGCGGCTGGCAATTGTAGTTCTCTGTATTCCCCTGTTGCTGGCGGGTTGTTTTTCGTCCACGCGTCAAGGCAGTGGAGCGCCCCCTTTACCCCCCTTGATTAAAGCGGCAGAGAGAGGCGATATCGTGACCGTACGTGCCATGCTGGCGCGCGGAACAGACATACAGGTCCGGGACAGCCGGGCGCGGACAGCCCTGATGTATGCTGCGGCGAATGGGGATGCTGTGATGGCGCAGACCTTACTCGTGAGCGGCGCGGATGTCAATGCGCGGGATGTTTTGGGCTGGACCGCCCTGATGCTGGCCGCTGGGAGTGGTGACAACGGGGCGCTGCAAACCTTGCTGGCCCATAAGCCCCACGTGAATGCCAAAACCAACAACGGCTGGACCGCGCTGATGCACGCTACGGCGCGTGGGCATACAGCCATTGTGCAGAGCTTACTGACCAATGGGGCAGAGGCAAACGCCAAAGACAGGGACGAACAAACGGCGCTGCTGTTGGCTGTCCAGGGCGGGCATACGGCCATTGTCCAGGCCTTGTTGGCCAGCGGGGCTGATCCGCAGATGAAGAATCGCGATGGCAAAACACCGCTGCTCATTGCCGAGTCGGAGGGCTTTAGTAATATTGCGCAGTTGCTCAAGCACGCCATCGAGCGTGGGCAGCCTGTTGATAAACCCATCCCGCCAGCAGGGAGTTCTGAGGGCAGTAGTCGTGAACCACGCCCCCAACGCCAGGCCACCGACCTGCCGTCAGCCACTGGCACTGCGGCTGCCGACAGTCGTCAGGAGCCGCGCTCATCACCCGCTGCCACACCGCCTGCGTCAGGAGCCGCACCACCGACGAGTACGGCGGCTGAGGCGCAGAGCGGCTCGGCCGCGTCGCCCACGAACCCCCCGCCCCTGAGCCCACAGAGCACCCCGACAGCGCCAGCCGCTCCCCCGGCCACGCGTCAGGCGCGTATTGATTTTGGCCGTTATGAAGCCCTGGTGATTGGGGTAAACGACTACACCGACCTGCGGCCGTTGCAGACTGCGGTCAACGATGCGGTTGCCGTGGCGCAACTGCTGGGCAATATGTACGGTTTTGCCGTGACATTGCTGACCAATGCGACACGTGCCGAGATCATTTCAGCCCTGGATAGCCTGCGGACACGCCTTGGCGAACGTGACAATCTGCTGATTTACTATGCGGGCCATGGCGTGCTCGACACGGGTGAAGGCCGTGGCTACTGGTTGCCGGTGAATGCCCGGCAGGATTCACGGGTGCATTGGCTGTCGAACACTACGATCACTGATGCCCTGAAGGCGATGCAAGCCAAACACGTGCTCGTGGTGGCGGATTCCTGCTATGCGGGGACCTTGATGCGTGGTATCGAAGTCGTGGAGCCGCGGCGCTAGCAGCGACCGTGAGGCCTACGTGGGGCGTCTGGTGGAGAAGCGTTCGCGGACGGTCCTCACGTCTGGCGGTCTGGAACCCGTACTGGATAGTGGTGGTGGGCAGCATTCGGTCTTTGCCAAAGCGTTTTTGACCGTGTTGCAGGAAAATGCCGATATCCTGGAGGGACAGCAACTGTTCAGCGCCCTGCGGCGTCCCGTGGTGGTAAATTCGGCGCAGACGCCAGAATATTCTGACATTCGCTATGCCGGCCACGAGGGGGGCGATTTCCTGTTCGTGCGTCGGTAGGGGCATCTTACTGTCTGAGTCAAGTGAATGCGGAATGCGGAATGCGGAATGCGAGAACCTGATTCAAGCGGCAGTCAGCACTGCGAATTTTTAATGGGCCTGGGGAATGCGTATGCGCCACACACGGCCTGTTTTGCCACAGATGGATGCTTAGCCTGTTGATGGTGGGGCTGATGCTCTTTGGCGTCTCGGCTGTTTTGGGTGGTATGGCGGTATGGCCTTTCCAGGGGCTTGACGGGCTTACAACAACGTCCTGTGTGGGGCATGTTGCTCGTACTGGGCGCGTTTCTGCTCGGGCTCTGGGGTATCCCGAAATGGCAAGTGGCTGCAGTGACAGACGTGACAGACCGCCTCAGGCTCGAAACCGAAGCCCGTAAAACGCTTGTCTTTGTTCTTGGCGGCGGCTTAGGGCTCGTCTGGCCTCTATCTCATCTGGGGCACTCTCCAGGATACCCGCCGCATGCTTGAGCAGAGCCACTACCCCCACCAGACAGGGCGTGAGGAACGGCTCAGCGAGCGCTTGACGCGTGCCACTGACCAGCTGGGCGCCATGCACGTGGGTGGGCACGGCAAACACCTCGAGGTGCGTCTCAGCGGCATTTATGCGCTGGAGCGGATTGCGCATGAGGCGCCACAAGAATACTGGACGGTCATGGAAATTCTCACGGCCTATGCGCGTGCCAATCCGAGCCCGAGTGCTCTGCCCGCCGTGGATCTCGAAGCCGTTTTTACGGTGCTCAAGCGGCGGGGCAAAGCCTATGGGCGGGGTGAGGAGCAGCCGCTCAATCTGCGGGCGGTGGAGTTCCGTGGGGCGCCGCTTGAGGAGGTGAACTTCGCGAAGGCGATCCTGGCGCAGGCCGACCTGCGCGAGGCGAATCTGGCTCATGCTGACCTGCGGGACGCCAACCTGGTGGGGGCCAAACTGAGTAAGGCGACGCTCACGGGCGCGAGTTTGGCCGGCGCTGACCTGCGCCAGGCTGACCTCCACGACGCCGATCTGCGCCAGGCCAACTTGACGGGTGCCAACCTGCACGGGGCAGACCTCAGCGGGGTCGACCTGACCCAGGTGGTTTTTGCGGGCGTTTTTCTCCAAGGGGCTCGCCTGCGTGCCGCCTCGCTCCAGGGCGTCGACCTGCGGGGGGTTGCCCTCGGAGGGCGCTTTTCTGCAGGCTGCTGACTTGCGCCAGGCGAATCTCGCTGGCGCCAATTTGGCCAGCAACATGCTGAGCGGTGCCACCCTGACGGGGCCATTCTCGCTGAAGCCAATCTGCACGAGGCCAATCTCCTGAAGGCCAACCTCCAGGCCGCCAACCTGACACGGGCGAATCTGCGTGGCGCCAACCTCCAGGAAGCCAATCTGGCGCAGGCTTCTATAAAGGAGGCCGATCTGCGGGAAGCAACACTCGTGGACGTGAAAAATCTTTCTCAAGAACAATTTGACCAGGCATGTACGGATGACAAGCGTCCGAAGTGGCCGTTTAACCTTACCTGGCCGAGCGGCCTCAAGCCATCGTCTGCTCTCCCAGAGGTGTGCCAGCACTGGGTAGGAAAACCCTGAGGCCAGTGTATGCCGCTGTACGGGCATGTTGACAGCTTCTATAAAGCATGACAACATGTACAAGAGATATATCCTGGTGTTCATGGTGGAATCTATGGAGGCAAGCATGACTGTTGTTGTGTTTGCTGATCATCATCACCTGTGAGAAAGAAACAACCATCCAGGCTGATGACAGGTATTGAAGTGTAGTCCGGGCTGGGTTCTTTTTGACGCCAAGGCATGAGATCGGAGCAGCTTGCAAGGCGGATGACTGATATTGTGATGCATGTGATGGAGTGACGAACTATGCGCGTTTGTTTTTGGGGAACCCGTGGATCTATCCCAAAACCCGGCCCCACCACGCTACACTACGGTGGGAACACTTCCTGTGTGGAAGTGTACACCGCTGACGGCACTCGTGTGCTCCTTGATTGTGGGACTGGTGCATATGCGCTCGGGCAGGCCCTGGCAGAAGAGCCGACCCCGGTGCATGGGCATATCCTCATTGGCCATACCCACTGGGACCACATTCAGGGGTTTCCGTTTTTTGCGCCGCTGTTCGTGCCCGGGAACGTCTGGGAGATTTATGCCCCAGGGGGCTATGGCCGACAGCTCGAGGGGTGCCTCGCCGGACAGATGGCGTACGAGTATTTTCCCATCACTCTGGAAGCGCTGAATGCCGAAGTCCGGCTGCACGATCTGAAAGAAGGGGTGTTCGAGCTCGGCAGCATCCGCATCACGACACAGTATCTGAATCATCCGGCCCTGACCCTGGGCTATCGCTTAGAGGCAGACGGCGCGACGCTGGTCTATGCCACTGATTACGAGCCACACGCGCTCCATCCACTCGGAGCGCCAGCGGGCACCGCACCAGTGCACCACGAAGACCGACGGCACATCCGCTTTCTCGAAGGGGCAGATCTGGTGATTCACGACGCGCAGTACACGCTGGCGGATTTTCCCGCCAAAGCAGGCTGGGGACACACCCCGATAGAGCGCGCTGTTGACTATGCTCTCCTGGCGCATGCCAAGCAGTTAGCGCTTTTCCACCATGACCCCGAGCGTCCTGACAAGGCCATTGATCGGCTCTGCAAAAAGGCCAGAGGGTACGCCGCTACCGCCAATAGTGCTCTACACGTCTTTGCCGCTGCCGAAGGGCAGGTGATCGAGTTGTCACGGCAGGCGCCTCAACGCCGAGCCAGCGCTGCCAGAGCTTCTGCCTTGCTGTCTCAGGCACCCCGAGAGGCCAGTATGGTACTTATCGTGGACGATGATCCAATGCTCACGCGCGCGCTACAGAGTACGTTGCAAGACGAGGGTGTGCAGGTGTTGACGGCTGCCGACGGCGAGTCGGCGCTGCAACTTGTACACCAACAACGTCCAGCGCTCATACTCCTCGATATGGTCCTTCCCGGCATGAATGGTCTTGAGGTCTGCCGAGCGATACGGGCCGAGTCAGATCCGTCCCTCTGCGACCTGCCGATTGTGATGCTGACGGGCGCCATCCCACAAGAGCGGGATCTCGTCGAGGCCTTCGCGGCTGGGGTCACGGACCATCTGGTCAAACCTGTCAAACCCACGCTGATCCGCTCCCGCGTGCGGTCCTGGTTGCTGCGCACCTCCCCGGCATAGCACCGCGCTGAGCTTGCGACTGGATTTGTTGTCCCTGTCACGGTAGTGGGGGAGACTGCTCGATAGTGGCCAGGAAGGCTTTTGCTCCCTCGGGCAGCGAGGTGAACTCCAGCTGCACGTGTGACGTCCCCGTCTCTGTAGGCGCCACTGCCAGGACTTTGGCATATACGTCAGAGATGTGCGGGGTGTCAGGGGGGTGCAGCTCGATCTTGATATTACTGTAGGCCACGACCTGACCTTCCAGATGCCCTGCGGCGGTTGATCCTGCTAGACCAGTGAGACACCCTGGAATCGCCGTCTGTGACACGACTTTCCCGTCGATGGGAAAGACCGACAAAGGGAGGGGAGGGGAAAGGGACGTGAGGGTGGCAGGGAGTTTTTCTGGTAACGACAGGTGATAGGTGCCGCTAATGCCACTGATGTCATACAGCGTCACTGGCTGATCGAGCCCCTTAAACTGTGCTGGCAGCGTGCCGCGTACCTGCACGATGGCGCGCACGCGTTCATAGGTGCTGGGGCTCACGAGGACCTGGCCGCCTATGGTGTGTGACTCGATGCGATACGTCGTGTTAATGGCACTCCCCACTGCACCGTATTTTGAGCGCTTAAGTGAACCAATATTGCCGACGATGACTTCCCCGGTGTTGATGCCGATGCCCATGGCCAGTTCGGGGAGGTGTTGGGCGTGTTGCTCTATATTAAACGTCATGAGAGCCTGCTGCATCTCTATGGCGCAAGCCACAGCACGTTCTGGATCATCGGCAGCGGCAAACGGGGCACCGAAAAATACCAGCATGCCGTCGCCCATGAGTTCGTCTACAGTGCCGCGATAGCGGCGAATGATGTCGATCATGCGCTCGAAGTAGCGGTTGAGAATCGGGATGACTTCACGCGGTGACAACCGCGCCGCCAGTGACGTAAAACCCCGCAGATCCGACACCAGGAGCGTGATCTGACGCAGTTCCCCCCCCATATCGAGCCCCCTGGGGGAGCCGAGAATCTCTTCCACGACGCTGTCGCTGAGGTACCGACCGAACACCTGGCGCACAAAATCACGCTGCCGCAGCCCTTCGAGCTTGGCACGTTCTTCCGCGATATACCGCTGTATGACCAGGGCAACGGTAGCAAAGGTCAACAGCAGGAGCGGTCGAACGACATTGTAGATAACCTCGCCGTAAAAAAAGGCTGCCGCTGCCACGCTGATATACACCCCCGCCACGAGGCACGTCCCCACAGCGATCCAGCGTGATCTGAGCCACCACGTCAACAGCAAGAGTGTGCCGAGGAGCAGCGCTTCGACGACGAGCATTTCCCGGCTGGACAGTTCGCGGAGGAAGCGCTCCGTGATGATGGTGTGAATGATGTTGGTATGTAGCCCGCTGAGCGGAAAGGTGGCGTCTAATGGGATGGCGCCGACATCCGAGGACCCCGTCGACACATCCGCCACGACAACGATTTTCCCGGCCAACTCGTCGCCCCACATGTCGAGTTCATCGCGGTCTTCTGAGGCGAGCAGGATGTCGGCCAGGTTGTAGTGTGTGAGCCGTTCCCAGGTGCCGAGGTAGTTGATCACCATGTTGCCAGAGCGATCGATGGGAATGACGACATCATGCGGTGTGGCTCCGCCAGGGTGTTGCACATCCCGCAAGACGATATGTTTGCCCGGTCGCACGAGGATCTTGTCGGGGGACACGCCCAGATACTCACAGGCCACGCGGAACGCAAAGCTCGGATAGAACCCCGCACCATAACGGACGAGCAAGGGCAACCGCCGGAAGGCACCATCCCGATCGGCCGTGATGCTGAGAAAGCCCAGGCCGCGTGCTGCTGCTGCGAGCGGGGCAAAGGTGAGCAATGGATTTGTGCCAGTGTAAAAGGCACTGGCATCTCCCTGGACCATCACTCGCCAGGCCGTCTGTTCCAGATAGCGCGCGTCTTCAGGGCGTGTCGGGGAGGTGGGAGACGTCGGTAGGCCTTTTTCTAACGCCATGGCGAGCCCGAAGTAGACCTGATCGGCCGCCACGGTGGCGTCGATGAGGGCCTTATCTTCCTCAGGGATGGTGCGCGCCGCGAAGATGAAATCATGCGCCTGGACGGCCACACGCATGGTGGCGAGATTGCGCACCACCTGCGCATGGTGGGCACGATTCAGATAGAAGTTGTTGAGCCGTTGAATGCTGCTGTTATTGAGATCCACGTGCACGACCGTATCGTCGTAGGGCGGACGCAGGGACTCCAGGGTATCCCGGAGCACGAAGAGCTGGTCTATGGTCTGGGCATTCCACGGCTCAAAGACGTTGGGGAGCAGCCAGAAACATAGATGGGCGGCGATCCAGGTGCTCCCCAGGAGGAGCACAGATTGCAGCAATTGTCGCGTGCTAGCGGTGTTCAATGGTAAACGTCTTACTGTAAAAGTTCTGCGCCGTAATTTCGACCACCAGGTCGCCAATATCTGGCCCACGCAAATTACCGGCAATGGGCACCGGCCGTTCTGCCAGCGTGGCGAATTGCCGGTAGCGTTTTTTCACCTCACGAATTTCGCTCACGATGTTCGTAGCGATCTGGGATTGCTCGCTGCGGGAGGCGGTGGCGTAGGTGCTGAGGAGCGTCTCCAGGTCGGTCAGCCGCTCGGCAGCGGCAAGCAGATAAAACGTTTCGCGTCCTAGCTGCTCATCCAGCTTGAACCAGGCATCGCCCGGGGGAATATCGTACCGTTTCGCTGTCTGGTAGTCCGCCTCGAGTTGCTGTGTACTGACAGGAAAGAGCCAGTGTACTTCCCCCTGGGGGCCGTGATGGATGACGTACACGAAGCACGATTTTCTGAGTTCTACTAACATTTTCAGTTGATCGCCCGTCTTCAGTGTGGTGTCCTGGGTGATGGCGATCAGCCGGGGTGGGTTCTCCCCGCCGACGAGTGCTCCAAACGCCCAGCGAAAGTTGACGTTCGCTTCCTCTTGTGCCGTGGCACTCCCAGAGCCGGCGAGAGGCATAAGCATCACACTGACAAGGATCAGACAACACAATAATTCGACGAGACGAGGAAGTTGCATGTGCTGGTCTCCGCTTCCAACAGCCTGTAACGTCTGGCTATCGCATGTCTACCACCGCACTTCGCCCATGTCTGCCGCACGGTGTCTGGGAGTGCAGGACGGCTGTCTGTGATAGCCGTAAGACATAGGAGAGATATACACGATTCGTGCCGCAGAATCCATGCGCAACATACACCGGCTACTTGCGTACTGCGACTTACGCGTAGAGAATACTGACGCCTATGTCTACCTGGCACGCTATAACGAGATGTCGTCGTTTGACGACATCTCGTTATACGACCTTCTCGCCACAGACCGTGATATTCTACTCAGACAGCACGGTATTCTGGCATATTTTCAGGGTGACCTCTGTTGGAGAAGGAGATAGTCTGTGGCACACACTTTGCTAGGAATACATAGCGACCAGAGACGCCTCTACACCGTGGGGTAGTCATAGAGCGCACAGAGGGGTAAGGGCATGAACAATATTCTGCAATTCCTGGCGCTGGCGGCAGCTGGTGGGGGAGGACAAAAAATCCTCCTGGAGCAGCCCACTGGAATGGCCACAGTGACCACGACGCTTTACGATTTAATTGCGACTATCCGTGCCGTCGTAGGCCGGGAAGAAGACCCCATGATTGTGGCGACTGCCGTGCATATGCTGCAATCCCGCCACGCTGCCTTTGTCGACAACAACGGCAAGGGCAGACGCACCATCAATGTCCAGGCATTATAGCGTGCCGCACTCTGCATACATGCGCCTAAGTGCTGCGCACCGCTCATAGGTGTCCATTTGGCTCTCCTGGCGTCATCACGTATGAGGCGTTGGATGATGGACACCTGTCGCTGTGGAGCTCTAAGAGCCGGCATGGCACGGTCAGAGGTTGTGCTCTCCAATGTGGGGCGCTGTGGGATGTCGGAGGTGTTCTACGGCACGCCCCACCAGATGAATAGCGCGGTCGATTTCTTCTACAGTGGTCATTTTCCCCACCGAAAAACGAATAGTTCCCATCGCATACGTCAGTGGCACTTGCATAGCGGTCAGCACAGATGAGATGTCCACCGTGTCCGCATGGCACGCCGCACCGCTCGAGGCGGCAACGTCTGCCATAGCCTCCAACAGTCGATTGGCTTCGAGACCGGCAATACTCAGGCTCAGGGTATTGGGGAGGCGGGAGGTGGGATGTCCGTTGACGCGTACATCCGTCAGCCGTTGGGTGAGGCCACTTTCGAGTCGATCGCGCATCGTTTGTAGATGCCTCATGTTGCGTTGCAGATCCCGCTGTGCGATGGCACAGGCTGTTCCCAATCCCACTATTTCCAGGACATTCTCCGTGCCGGCCCGCAGGTTACGTTCGTGAGACGCCCCATGGATGAGCTTTTCCAACTGCGTGCCGTGGCGGATATAGAGCACGCCGATGCCTTTTGGGGCATAGAGCTTGTGGCCAGCAATAGACAACAAGTCAACGCCTAAAGCATCCACCGTGGTGGGAATTTTGCCCACGGATTGTGCCGCATCGGTGTGGACGAGAATGCCGTGTCGCCTGGCCAGACGCGCGATATCGGCAATCGGCTGGATGGTACCCACCTCGTTATTGGCGTGCATAATGGTGATGAGCAGCGTCTGCGGGCGAATAGCCTGCTCGATAGCTGCCAACTCGACCTGCCCATAGGCATTGACCGGCACATACGTGACTTCGAAACCCTTGGTTTCTAAAAATCGACAGACCTCTAACACTGCCGGATGTTCGATGCTGGACGTGATGAGGTGGTTGCCGCGTGTCTGATTGGCAAACGCTACCCCTTTAATAGCAGCGTTATTGGCTTCACTGCCGCCACTGGTGAACAGCACTTCCTCCGGATGACATTGGAGCAGCTGCGCCACCTGCTGGCGCGCCTGTTCGACGGCCTGTTTTGCCTGCTGTCCATACCAATGGGTACTGGAAGGATTGCCAAAGTACGTGTCCAGGAACGGCCGCATCGCCGCCGCCACTTCCGGATCAATCGGCGTCGTGGCATTATAGTCCAGATAAATAGGGGGTGTCGGTGTCATTGGTAGGTTCCTTGGTGATAAGCAACGCTCGAGAGGCCTTGAGGTTGTCAGCCTCTCTCCTATCCCTGGCGGAGAACTTATAACCCATCCCACATCAGAATGCTAATCTAGTCGGGGCAGACAGTGCCAAATCATATCCCCTGGAGAGGCCAGAGTCACATTTTCATTTCGCCAGGGTTGGATTTCGTTTATGATCTCCAGCCATAACTCGTTGGCAGTTCACAGGGCTTCAGGAAGGCCAGCCTGGCAAGGTCGTCTCCGCTCCGGGGGCGGAGCGCATTGCTCCAGACGTGCTATCCCTGGCTGCCAGCGGACACGTGTGTCGCCGGTGTGGAGTGTCTGGTGCTGAGAGGTTGTCCATAGCATTGGGCATTGCCTGCCGGAGAGCCCTGTCACTTCCAGTGGAGAGGAAGCCGCTATGCTGTGCCTACGTTATGGAGTGACGACCATCGTGCTCCTGTGGTTGCTCGTACTCCCAGGAGCGGCGCAACAGTCGACTCCAAGCCCCCCTGTTGATTCCACTCAGGACGTGCTGGCTGAGGTCAATGGGAAAAAGATTACCAGAATGGATTTTGACCAGCTCATCCAACAGTATCGGCCGGAGGCGGGGGCCTGGGCTGAGCACAATAAAGGCCAGGTGATGCGTGACCTGGTGATCTTGGAGGTGTTGGCCCAGGAAGGGACGAAATTGCACCTTGATCAGGACCCGCGTGTCCAGGCGCAAATTCGCTTGCGCACGAAGGACATTATCGCTCGTTCGGTGGTGGAAAAGTTCGTCACCGAAGGCTCTGGGATCACTGACGATACCATACGCCAGCACTATGAGGCCTCGAAAGACGAGTACACGGTTGAGGAACAGGTAGCCGCCAGTCATATCCTGGTGCGCACCGAACCAGAGATCCAGGAAGTCGTTGCAGAACTCAAGCAAGGGAAAGATTTTGCCGAGGTTGCCAAAGCCCGCTCCATTGATGGCAGTGCCGCGAAAGGGGGTGCCTTAGGCACCTTTGGGCGTGGGCGGACGGTGGCAGAGTTTGAAGAGGCGGCGTTTGCTCTGCAGGTGGGAGAGGTGAGCCCGCCGGTCCACACCCAGTTTGGCTACCACGTCATTAAGGTGACCGAGCGCCAACCGGCGCATGTCAAACCACTTGACGAAGTGCGCGATGAGGTGCGTAATACGCTCGTTGCACAGTTTGTGGACACGCTGTTGCAGGATTTGCGCCGCGCCGCGAAAGTGCAAGTCCTCCGTCCCGAGTACGCCTTTGAATAGCCGTTGCCGCTCTGTAGAGGATGTTGGTGCGTAGGTGGGGCGGTGAAATTCTTCGCCCGAAAATATTTTGGTGTAGAATAAATTGTGCTATACTGCCGCGCACTATTGCTGGGGCTGTTGTCCTGTAGGAAGAAGGCGCCTCCTCAGAGCAGCAGCTGGGTTTTGCCATCTCACCCGCGTGCGGTTTGGCTGAGCTGGCTCTGAGGTGCAACGCGTGCACGAGGAACGAGTCCATGAACATTTATGTCGGGAATATTTCATTTAATGCTACGGCAGATGATGTGCGCCAGGTCTTCGAGCAGTACGGCGCGGTAGCCAAAGTCACCGTCATCACCGATCGTGAGACCGGTCGCTCACGCGGGTTTGGTTTCGTGGAAATGCCAAACGCTACGGAAGCCAAGGCCGCTATTGAATCGCTGCATGGGACCCCCCTGCTCGGACGTTCCCTGACGGTGAACGAAGCGCGTCCACGTGAGCCGCGTGAACCACGCCCGCCGCGGGCGTAAGCAGTAGTACATTGTGCATGGCGCGAAAATCTGTCTGTTCTTGCTGATCTCATTGCTCTCTGTGTCGTCTTGCTGGACTCGCGAGACATTGCTCAGACACCTAGACATTTCTCGCATGCCGATATTGCCTCAGACTGCGCTGTTATACTCGCGTTGTAACTGCGCCAGCACGAGTCGATCGGTGGGAAATGCCAGGTTGTCTGGTATATGACGCAGGGAAATGTAGGCGACCTCATCGAGATCGTCAGCTGGGCGCAAGGTGCCATGGCGCACCGTGCCCCGAAACCAGATACCCACCGAGTGCATGGCAGGATTGTGAAAGTTCGAATGCACCGCGTAGACGTCACCTACCTCGACGAGTAATCCCGTTTCTTCGTGAAATTCGCGTTGCGCTGCCTGCCGTACGTCCTCGTCGTATTCTACATAGCCACATGGAATGCACCAGGTTCCCTGATACAGCCCTCGTGACCGGCGGCCAAGTATGATGCGGTCCTCATCCATGACAATAACCGCCACACCGACGACGGGGTTTTGCCAGAAGATGAAGTGACACGCCGGACACATCTGGCGTGGGTGACCGTGCAGATCTGTGTCGACAAAGGGTGTGGCACACTGTGGACAGTACTGGTAGCGACGCGGCATGTGAGACGTGTCTCCTGCGCCCTGGCGGTTACTGCAGCGAGGCGAGGCGTTGACGCCACGCCGGCAGAATCTCAGGGTTTTTCACATACAGCGGTGCTTCCCCCTGAGGACGCGTAGGACGTTCTGCGCTGCTGTGGGGGGAATAGCTGCCATCAATTCCTGCGAATGCCCAACCATGTGCGGGGTCAGAATGACATTGTCGAGCTCACGCAGCGGGCTCTCTGGCGCTAGCGGTTCGTGCTCGAAGACGTCCAGGGCGGCCCCAGCCAGGTGCCCGCTGTGCATGACGCGGTACAGGGCGTGCTCGTCGATGGCAGGACCACGCGCCGTATTGATCAAGTAGGCGGCGGGCTGCATCAGCCGGAATTCTGCTTCCCCGAGTATGTGCCGGGTTTCGCTGGTCAAGGTGACGTGTACGCTCACCACGTCACTGGTGCGCAACAGGGTGTTGAGATCGACCATGGTGACGCCCGGTGGGGCTTGTGCTTGCACAACGTACGGATCGTAGGCTTGTATAGTGACACCCCAACCGGCGAGGCGCTCGACCACCCCGCGGGCCGTGCGACCTATGCCAATGAGACCAATGGTTTTGCCGCGCACCATGCGCGCTTTGAGTTGGGCCGGGCGGGGGGCATTGGTGCGGAGTATGGTTTCCTTGCCATGCAGATCGAGGAGCAGTGCCGCTATCAACATCACGGTAGATTCTGCGACCCCGAGATAGTTTTCTGGCATAGCGCCGTGCCCCACAATCACGCCCATGGCGTTGGCCGCGTCCATATCGATAGTGTCCACACCAATGACTGCAGAGACGATCGCCCGCAGCCGTGGGGCTGCCGCCATCACCTCTTGCGTGCAGAGATCACGTGGACTCGCCACGATGACATCGGTTTCGCTAAACAAGCGCGGCCATTCCTCACGCGGAAAGGTCGTGAGTGCCGGGGGATTGGGCTGTGGGCCACGAATGACCTGGCAGCCAGCCTCTTCTAATAGTGTTGTGACGTGATCGCCGAGACGATCGCCAGTGACGAACACCACTCCTTTGCTGTGCATGAGGCGTCCTTTGCAATGCAGATTTCCCGAGCCGTTTCCTGATGCGTTGCGGCATTATACTGGCAAACGCTTCCATACGACATGCGCACACACAGGGTACTGACGGCATCAAGACCGATACCGCACCGGATCCCAGTCTTTGGCCAGAGCGCACAGGGCCTCTAGCGTTTTCCGGTTGGCACTGCAAGCCACGATGCCGGGCAGGCGGAGCATAGCCGCACGGTCATCTACCCAGAGCTCCTGGAAGTTTACGGGCGCCTGGTTATGGACCCACAGCGCCTCGCCCCCTAAAATGCGCGCCAGGTGCAGCGTGACGGGAAAGTCATAGACGTTCGGCGTGTGCATCAGTGAGCCGCCGAACGCGCCGCGGGCAAAGAGCTCGAACATGCAGCCCGGCATGTCGTCCGTTGTACAGCCCTCCAGCCCCACATCGCGCAGACGTTGCGCCTTGGCCGGATCATCGTGTTGAAAACCGACGAGGTAAATCTTCTTCGAGTCCGGCCGCGCCTGGGGGGTGATCGGTGCCAGGGAGTGTAAGACGTCTGTAGCCGGTCGGCTCGGATCATCGTCACCACAGACAATGCGCTCGCCAACGGCTTCCACCCATGTGCCATGCTTCCCGCTGGCCGGAATGTAGACCAACGAATAATGTACCGTGTCAGCCGCACGCAGGTGGAGCATGACGCACCAGCCGTTGCCACTGCGATCCCGATATTGTTTTGTGCCGTCGATGGGATCAATGGCAATGGTGTAGTCGCCCTGCGCCGCAAAGCGCTCCAGATCGCCCGTCGACTCTTCCGCCTCTATGCGGCATTGACGAAAGAGCGGATCACTGTCCCGCAGGGCTGCAACAAGCAACTCTTGCACGGCGAGATCCGCCAGTGTCAACGCATCCGTGCTCGGACTCCCGGAGGTTTTTTTCCCCGTCACACTGATGTCAAACCGCTGCAGTTGTCGCGCCATGGCGCCAGCCCAGCGCAGTACCGGTGGCATGTGGCGAGACAGGGCGTTGGTGAGATCCTGGAGTGTCATAGATGGCTCTTTCTCCTCTACAGAGTGTGCGCGATGGGCCTATGATAGCACAGTCCACAGGGCATGACGATGCGGTTGCTGTTGCCGGCCCGCCCTCGGTTGGTTCTGCGCCACACTATCACACACGGTTACTGTCAGACGGACATTTGTGGTATAAACAATGCGAGTCAGGGCACAGGATGCGGATGGTATATGCCTTACTATCTGAGGGGAGAGGAGGAGACCGGATGCAATGTCCGCACTGTCAGCATGAGAACCGTGAGACTGCGAGGTTCTGCGCTGCCTGTGGCCATGCCTTCGCCGTCAGCTGCGCCGTCTGCAGCAATCAGAATCCGCCAGGTGCGGCCTTCTGCGACAACTGCGGTACGCGGCTTGCCAGGCCAACACCAGAGCCTCCTCCGGTGCGCCCCCAGGCGCGCGAGCCGCTGGCCTACACCCCCAGGCACCTGGCCGAGAAGATTTTAACGTCCCGCAGCGCCCTCGAAGGCGAGCGCAAGCAGGTCACCGTGCTCTTCTGCGATCTGGCCAACTCCACCGCTATGGCCGCGCACCTTGGCCCCGACAATATGCACGCCTTGCTGAACCGCTTCTTCGACCTGGCGCTCGACAATGTGCACCGCCAGGAAGGTACCATCAACCAGTTCCTGGGGGACGGCTTCATGGCGCTATTTGGGGCGCCCATTGCGCACGAAGATCACGCCCGCGCGCCGTGCTGGCCGCGCTGGCGCTGCAACAGACGCTGCACGACCAGCACGCGGCGCTGGGGGAACCGTATGGCGTGACCTGCCAGTTCCGCATGGGGCTCAACAGCGGCCTCGTTGTGGTAGGGAGCATTGGGGACAACCTGCGCATGGACTACTCCGCCATTGGCGACACCACCAACCTGGCGGCGCGGCTGCAGCAACTGGCGGAGCCTGACACCATTCTGCTCAGCGACAGCACCCAACGGCTGGTGCAGGGAGCTATCCGCCTGGAGGCCCTTGCAGCCGTGCAGGTCAAAGGCAAGACAGAACCGCTTACGTCCTACAAGGTGCTCGGCACCCTCCCACGGCGGTCGCCGGTGGTCAGTCGGGGCGAACGGACCTTGAGTCAGTTCGTGGGCAGGTCACGCGAGCTGGCGGTGCTGGAGGAACTGCTAGAACAGGTGACAGGCGGGCAGGGACAAGTTGTCGGGCTGGTGGCGGAAGCTGGGGCGGGCAAATCCCGGCTGCTGTATGAATTCCGGCAGCAACTGCATACCCGGCTGGTGACCTATCTGGAAGGGCGGTGCCTGTCCTACGGCCGCAGCATTCCGTATCATCCGATCATCGACATTGTGCGCCATCATTGCGGCATTACCGACGCGGATAGCCCCGCCGCCATCACCGAGAAAGTCCGCGTTACCCTACACGAAGTGGGGCTAGAGGCCGAGGACGCTGCGCCGTATCTGCTCCAATTGCTGGGAGTAAAGGACGGCACAGAAGGCCTCGCCAGGCTGACGCCGGAAGCCATCAAGACCCACACCTTTGACACGCTGAAACAGATGAGCCTGCAGGGCAGTCAGCGTCGGCCGCTAATCTTTGAAGTCGAGGACTTGCATTGGATTGACCGGACGTCAGAAGCCTACCTGGCGTCGTTGGTGGAGAGCATGGCAGGGGCGGCGATCCTGCTCCTGACCACCTATCGTCCCGGCTATCGTCCGCCGTGGCTGGACAAGTCGTATGCAGCCCAACTGGCGTTGCGCAGTCTGGCCCCGCCCGACGCCTTCACGGTCGTGCGCTCGATCAGTCAGCACGCCATGCTGCCGGACCACATGGTCCAGATGATTGTCGACAAAGGGGAAGGCAATCCGTTTTTCCTGGAAGAGCTGACGCGGGCGGTGCTAGACCACACCACGTCCCAGACCGCGCTGACGGTGCCCGACACCGTCCAGGGCGTACTCATGGCACGCCTGGATCGCCTGCAAGAGGCCCCCAAGCGTCTCTTGCAGACGGCGTCCGTACTGGGGCGGGAATTTTCCCCGCAGCTACTCGACGGCCATCTGGGACGGCCCCGGAGCCGTTGGGTCCGCTCCTTCAGGAACTGAAGCAGTTGGAGTTTCTCTACGAGCGCAGCGGCAGCGAGGGCGTGCTTTACGTCTTCAAGCACGCCCTGACGCAGGAGGTGGCCTATGAGAGCCTCCTGACCATCCGTCGCCAGACCCTGCATGCGGCGGCCGGACGGGCCCTGGAAGCACTGTATGCTGACCGGCTGGAGGAGGCATATGACCGCCTGGCGTACCACTATGCCAGAACCGACGAGGCCGACAAAGCCGTGACTTATCTGTCACGCCTCGCTGAGAAGGCGGCCCGCAGCTATGCGCATGCTGAGGCGCTCACCGCGTTACAGGAGGCCCTGTCCCATGTCGAGCACCTGCTGGGTGGCGGGCAGGACCGCCTTGTGCTGGAACTCACGCTGCGTCAAGCCCATTCTCTCTATTACCTAGGGCGCTTTCCAGAGAGCGTGGAGCTGCTGCTGCGAGAACAGGAAAGACTGGAGCGATTCCAGGATCCCACGCTGGCCGGCCCCTATTATTTCTGGCTTGGCCATATGTACACCCGCCTTGGCGAGTCGGAGCGTGCCGTGCACAAGCGCCCAACGTGCGGTGGCGGAAGGGCAGCGCTGCGGCGATCGTGCCACAATGGGCAAAGCGTACACGGTGCTGACCTTGGAAGGCTACTGGCCGGGGCAATTTGAGCAAGGGATTGCCTATGGGCGACAGGCCATCGCCCTTCTCGAAGGGACACAGGAGCCCTATTGGTTGGGGATAGCCTATTGTTTCCTGGGCTACAACTATATGGGGGCGTCGCGCTTTGCGCTGGCCCTGGAAGCCGAGGCACAGACCAGGGCGATTGGCGAGGCCATCGACGACCCGCGCCTCCAGACCTACGCCGCCTTCTGTACCGGGTGGTTCTCGGCCATGATCGGGGAATGGGGCGCGGCAATCGAAGCCTGTCAGCGCAGCTTGCAGCGGGCGCCGGATACTGCAAGCAACGCCTATGCCTCCGCGTTTCTCGGCTACGCCTACCTGGAGCAAGGTGACGCCATCCAGGCCCTACCCTTGCTGGAACAGGCCGTACAGCGCTTTGTCCAGTTTCAGTTTCGCCCGTTTGCGGGCTGGTTCATGGCCCTACTCGCCGAAGCCTCTCGTTGCACCCAGCGACTCGAGCAAGCGCAAGAGATGGCGCAGCGGGGGCTCGACATGGCCAGAGCGATACACCACGGATACGGCATCGGCTGGGCCCAGCGCGTCCTGGGACGGGTGGCGCAGGACAGCGGTCGCCACACGGAGGCCACCATCTCTCTCCAGGAGGCTCTCCAGACCTTTGCCTCGATCCAGATGCCCTTTGAGGCGGGGCGTAGCCATCTGGATTTAGCAGCACTGACCCACGCCCAGGGGAACCAGGCAGCGGCGGCAACGCATCTCACGCAAGCATATGCCCTGTTCATAGCATTGCAAGTACCGAGATACGTTGAGCGCAGCGTGCAGCTCGCCAGCGAGTTCGGAATCGACCTTTCTGCACGTGAGGACGTCTGAGCCGTCCTGCGATTCGTCTCCCAACCCGGAGGGGGTATGGTCAACACCAAGCAGACTGGAGTAGGGTGGCTCGCGGTCGGCAGTGACACGGAGCTCCAGACGGGCTTGGTCCCGTGACACCCTTGGTAAGATCCTTTGCAACCAACTGCTTAAGGAGGATGGCGCTATGCGGGTACCATTCCAAACAGCACTCATCACCGGTAGTTCTCGGGGAATCGGCCGTGGGATTGCCGTGAAGCTGGCCACGAGAGGGCGTCAAGAAAATCGCGGTCCATTACCTCACCCGCCAGGACGAAGCCGAGAAAACCATGGCCCAGCTCAGAGACGCTGGGGCTGAGGGTGTGCTCGTGCAGGGCGACACGTCCAACGCGAGCCGCGCCGAGGAGATTGTCCACGAAGCTGCGCAAAAGCTCGGCGGTTGTGACATCTTTGTGCAGAGTGTGATCCCACGGCTGGAGGAGATCTATGAGCACACGCTGGCGACCGAAGTGCCACTCGCCAAGTGGCAGCTGGCCTTCGATACCCAGGTGCGCGCCTTCTTTGTGGGGGCACGGGCAGCTGCGAAGTACATGACCCATGGTGGTCGGATTCTGGCGCTGTCGTACACCCCAGGAGGACGGACGGGCGGCTGGCAGCCCTGGGTGGGCATGGGTGCGGCCAAGGCCGCGCTCGACAGTACCTGCAAGTACTTCGCCGTGGCCCTGGGGCGCCATGGCATTACGGTGAACTCGGTCAGTCCCGGCTGCTGTGATGAAACCACCGTGCTCGGGCAGACGCCTCAGGAAGTGCAAGACGCCATAAAGAACTGGGTGGAGGCGGGCTGGACGCCCATGCGCAGGGTGGGGACGCCAGAGGACATCGCGAATGTGTGCGCCCTGCTCTGCAGTGAAGAAGCGGGCTTTGTGACGGGGCAAACTATCTCCGTTGACGGGGGAAGTTCCCTGATGAACCCGGATTTTCCTCTGCCCCTGCAAGTGCCTAAGTAATCGACCCAACGTTATGCAGCGCACTGTGCAGCACGCCAGTGCGTATGGGATCGCCCTCTCTGTGCGGGTGGGGACGGCTGCATCTGAGGCCTATGGCGCTACTATTGCGGCAAGGCTATCGAATTGATCAGGCGTCTTGGAACCGATAGAATGAGAGGCAGGACGGGAACAAAGGTGGAGCGATGCGGCCCGAAACTCAGGCCTGGGTAGAAGACGCCGAATATGACCTGCAATCCGCCAAGGCGATGCTGGACAGTGGGCGTTACTTCTTTGTCGTCTTCATGTGTCACCTGACGATTGAGAAGTTGCTGAAATCCGTTATTATCGAGCGGCAAGGGATTGAGCCCCCAAGATTCACAACCTCTTTGGGCTTATTGCGCGCGCTGGGTTGGCCATTCCTCCCGAACGTCGCCCCCTCATCAACGAGCTGGACAATATGAGCGTGGTCACCCGCTACCCCGACGGGCGGCGGGCCATCGCCGGCACGTTGACCGATGAGAGCATAACCGCGCTCTATACAAAGACGGTGGAGTTTGCACAATGGTTACAACAAGAACTGAGCTCATCGCCACCATCCGGCGCTACGCCGAAGAGTTAGAGCGGCTGGGCGTGCCCGTTGAGCGCATCATCCTCTATGGCTCACACCAGCGCGGCACGGCGCACAAGGACTCGGATATAGACGTCGCCGTATTCTCCGAGGTGTTCGGTCCGCCTCACCATCTGGAATTTTTAGGGGTGCTCTCGGAGGCGAAGTGGACAACAGAACCAATGATTGAAGCCATCGGCTTCCATCCTTCGGTATTGGAACATCTCAACCCCATTTCGTTTCTGCACGAAATCGTCAGCACAGGCGAAGTCGTCTATCAGCGCACCCCCGTTGCACGGATGACGGCCTGAGAGCAGTTGGTGCGTCACAGATCACAGATCAAGAGAACATGGAGACCAGGCACCACCCCCTCAAGCGTTTGAGGAGAACAGCGAGCACATGTGCCATGGTTTCCGACCTCTTTGCGAGTGGGGCCGGCTGATGGGTCCTGGGGTCTGTCTCACAACCCGGAGCGGGTATGATTCGCAACAAAGAGGACTGAAACGAGGAGGAGACGTATGGCAGAACGACTAGGGTTAGGGGTTATTCCTGGCGTGGGCTGGAGTGCGCGTGAGGTGCAGACAATTGCGCGCCAGGCCGAAGATGCGGGGTTCGACGCCATCTTCGCGGCCGAAGTCAACAACGACGTTATGGCAACGGTGCAACTGATGGGGACAGCAACGACTCGGATTACGGTGGGGACGTGGATTGCCAACATCTACCTGCGCCACCCCTATGTCTGTGCGCAGGGGGCGGCTTTTATTGCCGACGCCACCGGTGGTCGCTTCATTCTCGGGCTGGGTGTCAGCCATCAGCCGGTCAACCGGGCCCTGGGGATTGACATGCCAGAGCCGCAGTCAACGTTGCGGCGC
Organism: uncultured Gammaproteobacteria bacterium; assembly: GCA_963773125.1. Classification (GTDB taxonomy): domain Bacteria; phylum Tectomicrobia; class Entotheonellia; order Entotheonellales; family Entotheonellaceae; genus CAVZBC01. Next base: position 37,135 of record CAVZBC010000020.1, read on the forward strand.
TATGTGACCGCCGTGCGTGGCTGGCTTAGGGGTGAAGGGCCAGCCACGCATATCCCGCAGCGGCCGGCGGCGTATCCCGTGCCGGTCTATGTGGCGGCGCTGGCCTCGCCCGCGGTCGAGCTCGGTGGCGAGCTTGCCGATGGCATTATGCCCTTTCTGTGGTCTGCAGAGCGTGTCACCAGGAGCAAGGTGTGGGCTGCCCGTGGCCGCGCCAAAGCGCCCGACCTGGCCCCACTCGATCTCACGCTCGGCCTGCCGACCTTTATTGGCGAGGATCTGGACGCTATGCGCAGCGCGGCGCGCCAGAATCTGGCGCTGTTTACTACATTCCCATTCTTCCAGCGCCTGTTCCGGTCCATGGGGTATACCGACGAGGCCGCGCTTATGGAACGCGGTGTCGGCCAGGATGCGCTAAGCGACCGTCTCCTGGATGCGGTCTGCCTGCTCGGGCCTGTGATGCGCTGCCGGGAACAGCTCGAAGCCTTCCGCACCGCTGGTGTTGATATCCCGATCCTCATGCCACCGATGGGGGTGGAGGCGGCACGTACGGTCATCCAGGCGTTCCGGCGCTAGGCCTCACTGAAGGTCGCCACAGCGCCACAACCCACAGACGAAAGGGCGAGCGCATGCAGTGCCCCCAGTGTCGGCAGGAAAATCCGGCTGGCGCCCGATTTTGTAACGCCTGCGGCGCCAGGTTGGAAACGGTGTGTGCTGCCTGCGGTCAGGTCAATCCTGCGGGGAGCCGCTTCTGTAATGCCTGTGGCCAGAATCTTGCGTCACCAGTACCGGCGCCACGCTTTGCCGCACCGCAGGCATACACGCCCCAGCACTTAGCCGAAAAGATTTTGACCTCCCGCCCGACCCTGGAAGGCGAACGCAAACAGGTGACGGTGCTGTTTGTCGACCTCAAAGACTCCACCGAACTCATCCGCGGCCTCGATCCCGAAGCCGCCCAGCAGCTCCTCGACCCCGCCATCCAGATCATGATGCAGGCCGTGCACCGCTTCGAAGGCACGGTGAACCAGGTGCTCGGCGACGGCATTATGTCCCTGTTTGGCGCCCCCATTGCCCATGAGGACCATGCCCTGCGCGCCTGCTACACTGCCCTGGCGATGCAAGACGCCATGCGCCCCTATACCGACGAAGTGCGGCGCCGCCGGGGGTTGGAGTTGCGCCTACGCGTGGGCCTGAATTCCGGGGAAGTGGTGGTGCGGGCGATTGGCAACGACCTGCACATGGACTACTCCGCCGTGGGGGAGACCACGCATCTGGCCGCCCGCATGGAGCAGATGGCCACGCCAGGCACCATCCGTCTGACCGCCGCCACCCTGCGGATGGTGGAGGGCCTGGTACGGGTCAACGCCCTGGGACCAGTGCCAGTCAAGGGGCTGCTAGAGCCAGTAGAAGTATTTGAGCTGATCGGGGCCACGGCGGTGCGCCAGCGCTTCCAGGCGCGGGCGGCGCAGGGGCTGACGCGCTTTGTCGGACGGCAGCGTGAGCTCGATACCTTGCACCAGGCCCTGGAACAGGCTGGGGCCGGGTATGGCCAGGTGGTGGCGGCCGTGGGGGAGGCCGGGGTGGGGAAATCGCGCCTGGTCTATGAGTTTGCCCATTCCCACCGCACGCAGGGCTGGCGGGTGCTCGAGAGCGCCTCGGTGTCCTATGGCAAGGCCACGCCCTATTTCCCCGTGCTCGAGCTGCTCAAGCGCTATTGTCACCTGGAAGACCACGATGACCACCGCACCATGCGGGCCAAGGTGACCGGGCAGGTGCTGACCCTGGACGAGGCACTCCAGGAGACGACCTCGGCGCTGCTGGCGCTGCTCGATGCCCTGCCGGCGGATAGCCCGTTCTTAAAGCTTGATCCGCCGCAGCGACGCCAGCGCACGCTCGAGGCGCTCAAGCGGGTGCTGCTGCGCGAAAGTCAGGTGCAGCCCCTGCTGCTGGTCTTTGAAGATCTGCACTGGATCGATGCCGAGACGCAGGCGCTGCTCGACAGCCTGGTCGAGAGCCTGCCGACAACCCGGCTGTTGCTCCTGGTGAACTATCGGCCGGAGTACCAGCACGGCTGGGGCAGCAAGACCTACTACACGCAACTGCGGCTCGACCCGCTCTCTTCGGGCAGTGCCGAGGCCCTGCTCCAGGGACTCCTGGGAGACGACTCCAGTCTGGCGCCGCTGCAACGGCTGCTGATCGAGCGTACTGAGGGGAATCCCTTCTTTCTGGAGGAGAGCGTGCGCACCCTGGTGGAGATGGGGGTGCTGGTGGGACAGCCAGGGGCCTACCGTCTGGCGAAGCCTATCGAGAGCTTGCAGGTGCCAGCGACGGTGCAGGCGGTGCTAGCGGCACGCATCGACCGGTTGCCGGCGGAGGCCAAGCGACTCCTGCAGACCGCTGCCGTCATCGGTACGGAGGTGCCCTTGGCACTGTTACAGGCCATTGCCGACATGCCCGACGAAGAACTGCAGCGCCACCTGGCACACCTCCAGGCGGCTGAATTCCTCTACGAGACGCGCCTGTTCCCCGAGCGCGAACATACTTTCAAGCACGCCCTGACGCACGAGGTGGCCTATAGCAGTCTGCTCCAGGAGCGGCGGCGTCTGCTGCACGCGCGGATTGTCGAGGTACTCGAACAGCACCATGCGGACCGCCTGGCCGAACAGGTCGACCGGCTGGCCCACCACGCCATCCGAGGCGAGGTATGGGACAAAGCCGTGGTCTATCTGCGGCAGGCCGGTGCCAAGGCCACGACGCGCTCGGCGTATCGCGAGGCAGTAACGTCTTTGAGCAGGCGCTGGAGGCCCTCGCGCATCTCCCGGAGAGTCGCTGACACGACGCGAGCAGGCCATTGATCTGCGGCTCGACCTGCGCAGCGCGTTCACGCCGTTCGGTGATTTTGGACGCATCCTGGCTCTCCTGCACGAGGCCGACACGCTGGCCACGGCCCTGGACGATCCCCATCGACTGGGATTGATCTCCGCCTCGATGGCCCAATGTTTCGGCTTTATGGGCAACCACGAGCGCGCCGTCGCGGTGGGCCAACGTGCGCTCGCCCTGGCGACCGCTAGCGGCGAGGTTGGTATCAGGCTCACGGCGAATTATTACCTGGCTGCGCCGTACTCTAGTCTGGGCGACTATCACCGGGCTATGGACTGCTACAGGCAGAGCATCGACCTCCCTGGGAGGCGAGCTAGTGCGTGAGCGCTTTGGCTTCCCTGGCTTTCCTGCCGTTCTCTCCCGGACCTGGTTGGCGTGGAACCTGATCGAGGTGGGCGCGTTTGCCGAGGCGACCGTCTGGAGCGAGGAAGGTGTCCGGATGGCCGAGGCGGTCGATCACCCTCTCAGCCTGACCCAAGCCTACGCCGCCGCCGGCCTGGTATCCCTCCGCCAGGGGGACCTTCCGAAAGCCATCCCCATACTCGAACGCGGCCTACACCCCTGCCAGAGCGCACACCTGTCGCTGTTTTTCCCCAGGCTGGCCTCGGCTTTAGGCGTGGCGTATACATGGTCCGGGCGGCTAACCGAGGGCCTGGCGCTGCTGGAACAGGCGGTGGAGCAGTCCACCGCCATGCGGATTTTGTACCTGCATGCCCTCTGGCTCATCCATCTCGGTGAGGGCTACAGGCTGGCTGGTCGGCTGGAGGAGGCCACTCAGGTTGCCATGCGTGCCCTGGAACTGGCTCGTACCCACCAGGAACGGGGCAACCAGGCCTATGTCCTGCGCCTCCTCGGCGACATCGCCGCGCACCGCCAGCCCCCAGAGGTCGAGCCAGCCGAAGCCTCCTACCGCCAGGCCCTGGCCCTGGCCGACGAGCTCGGCATGCGCCCGCTCCAGGCGCACTGCCACCTAGGGCTCGGCACCCTCTACGCCCAGATCGGCCAGCGGCAACAGGCCCGTACCGAGCTGTCCACGACTATTGAGCTATACCGTGCCATGGAGATGACCTTCTGGCTGCTCCAGGCGGAGGCCGCACTAGCGCAGATGGAGGGTTGACAACCAGCGAGCAGGGGCGGTTATTTCGCTGCGCTATAGGAGCAGTCACAAGACATCGGTGTCCGCAGGCGCCTGCGGCGATGGTGGATGCCATCCGGCTTCGACCCAATGCCAGCGAGCGGACACAATATACGCATTGTTCATCTTCAGCGTCTCCACCGTGACACGACCAATCGCCGTCAGCCCAATGATATACGCCCCGTCCTCACTCCAGCGAAAATGGTCATACCAGTATTGTGTGCGGGGATTAAACAGCAGCACCTCGGTACGGGTTTCGGGGTCAAAGCCATGCGTATGCGCCCATTTATAGCTGTTGCACCAGGCGCACGCCAGGCAGAGATTGCTGGCGTCTGCGCTGCCGCCACGGAGAGAGGAATGATATGTTCGATGTGCATCTGGGCGCCGCTGATATCTTGAGTGGTCTGGCAATATTCACAGCGGTACTGCGCCACAGACGCGATCTGGTCACGGCTAGCGCGCGAGCGGGACTTCATGTGGTGGCGCTAGACCTGCCTGAGGAGAGATTCGCCACCGCGCAGACTGAGTAACGCGTAAGCGCGGGCTTTCAAGAGGGTTATACGACCGTATTGTTGGCGCAGGGCGTCCAGTTGTGCCTGTTCTTCCGGGGTGAGCGGGCGGTGCCCTTGCAGATGGGTTAACTGCTGCAACTGTTCTTGCGCCTCGGCGGACATTTGTCCTCGCGCCATACGCCACAATGCCGGCGTGTCCAGCCAGGTCATACGCAGTAATTCTGCTTGCAGCTCAGCCGGGGCATCATGGACAGTGGGTAGGGCGGCCGCCAGTATATCGCACAGTACCTCTTCAACCGGCCGTTGCAACGCCGCCGCAGCCTGTTGGGCTTGTGCCATTGTCTGTTCTGGCAAGGTCAGTGTAATGGTTGCCATGTGTCCTTCCACCTGCACGAGACTACTTCCAATGGTAGGTGCATCTTAGCATAAGGGTCAGACGCTGGCAATAACCCTCTAGTTGCCTCAGGCGGAGGCGGCGCTAGCGCGGGCAGCATAGCTCCTGAGCCAATTAGAACGGAGCCACCTGCTCCGCCGTCGGCTCTGCTCAACAGTACCACGGTTCGCTGAGGTAGGGAATGGGGCCACGTGGTGGGGCCTGCGTCGGTGCTGGCAGTGGCGGTGTTGCATGGGCTGCGACTTTATGCGCCGCTGCCCACAGCCGTGAGAAAATCTCTGGTCGGCTGGCTCCCTCGGCTTCGCCGCTCTGTACCAGTTGCAAGGCCTCGTCACAGAGCCGATCGACACGCACATCAGGATGCTGCCAGCGATAGGTCAGAGCGATCTCGTCAAAGCCGCTGATGACGTCGTGCATGTCTGGGAGTTCTAACAGCTTTGAGCCCGCCGGAATGAGTAGACGCATGGCCAGTTGGATAGGGGCGACGTGGTCGATGAGACCCAGCTCACAGAGACGGGTGAGCAATGCAACATAATCTGCCAGGGACGTCCAGGGAGTAAAGGCCACGAACGTAGGATTCAGTGGCAAGCCGATACGCCGACACAGCCCCAGAGCCGCGACAAAGTCCTCGTAGGTATGGCCCTTGGCGAGCCGTTCCAGAATGTGGTCCTGCACGGCTTCGACGGCGCTGGTGACAAGAATACAGCCGGTATCTCGCAGGGTAGGAAGGTGCTGAGCATGACGCAACAAGTGTTCAATTTTGATCGTCACGTCGTAGGTGAGGTGCGGAAATTCCTCATGCAGTGCCTGTACCAGCGGCATGGCATGCCCGACGCCGTTGAAGAAATCGGGGTCGCCAAAGGTGATGTGTTCCGCCCCTGCCGCTACCTGTTGGCGGATGTCCTGCAGAACGACGTCGCGTTGTACGATGCGGAAGCGACCCTCGTACACCGGCACGATAGGGCAATGGCGGCATACGTGCTTACAGCCACGGCTGGCTTCGGTGTAGCCCACCACGCGCCGTTCGTCCTGCCCTAACACCAGATGCGCGTAGCGCTGCAGGGGGGGGAGCTCCTGGCGGTCTGGCACCAAAAATTCCTGCCGCGCCAGCGACACCACTGGCTCTGGCTGGGCAATTGGTTGGCTCTGGTCGGCTTGTAAGCGGCGCACCAGGTGCACCAGTCCGGTTTCAAACTCTCCACCCAGAATGGTATGGGCGCCCAGGCGCCGCAAATAGGCCTCGTTCATCGGTGCATAGAGGCCGTAGAAGCAGAGATGCGCCCGCGGATTGAGCGTCTTCACCCGTTCCATGACGTGCACAGCAATGCGCGTGGCCGTGTGCATAGGCACGTAAAACGCCACCAGATCGGCTTCCAGAATGTCGTCTTCGTACAGACGTCCCTGTGACAAATCCTGGCAGGCCACCGTGGCGCCGGCCTGGCGCAACCAGGCGGCCGGCGAGGCCAGGCCAAAGGGCTGACGGCCCAGCTCATAGGTAGAAATGAGCACAACACGCATCGTCGCTTCCTTCTCTGCGGCTCTCAGGATGTCTCCCTGGGCGGTACGTAGCCTGATGGCAGGGCTGTGCCTTCCCCAAAGAGAAACGCTTCCATCTGCTGGCGGATGAACTCGTCAGTGCTTGGATCCATCATATTGAGACGATGCTCATTCATCAGCATCGTCAAGCGCCCTTTCCAGAGTTCCCAGGCTTCCTGCGAGATGTTCTCGTACACGCGCTGCCGCAGCGCCTGGCCCCCAACTGCTTCGATCATATCCAACGCCACCTGCCCCTGCAGGTCGTCAGCGTCTAGCCCCGGCGCCTCTTTCTGGAGTTTTACGCAGTGTACCATGTGTGGTGCCATCGGTAGGACTCCTCTCCGCGCTTTCATACCCGTGATGTGTGACTATACCATATATGCCTGGGAGCGTCATGGCGCTCCGAGTACGCGACGGGGTAGTGAGGGAAGCATTTGGCGTAGAGGTTAGAAGCAGATAGACTCGTGGACCTTTTCAACGGCAGGGCTATTATACCAAATGTGACATGCGGAGCGCGGCATGTGGCAAAGAACGCTGTGCCGGCCAACATTCCGCCAAAATAAACTCTGTGTGCTGACGACGTCAGGGATAGAACTGACGTCGTCAGCATCAGGAATCAACGTTGCCATTGCTGGGCCAAATGGACCTGCCGTTAGATCCCAGAGGTGCCGACCCAGCCGGTTTCAGAGACGTCGACAACCACGCCGTCTGGGCCGGCGTACTTGACTTCGACATTGCCATGATGCGAGCGCCCCATCCCCACCCCAAGCACCTTATTGATGTCATCACGCGGCTTGGCATTGGCCGCCGCCAGCTTCGCGGCGATCTCTTCCAGGCTCTCGACCTGAAAACCAATGTGGTGCAGGCCACTATAGTCCTTGCCAAGTTCAATGCCAGCGACATCGTCGTTCTTGAAATTCAAGATGGCCAGGTTGATGTCCCCATCGCTGAGGTAGTAGCCCGAGGTGTTGGGATTGTCGATCTTGCCGATTTCCTTCATGCCAAATACTTCCGTGTAGAATTTGGCAGTCTTTTCGGCATCCTGGGTGGCAATAGCAATGTGCTTGATCTTTGGCATAGTGCTTCTCCCGTGTCAGTTGGTCGTTCTGGGTGCCCTCTTCCTCCGTGGAACCAGGGGTGAATCGCCTGTTCACCATACCACGTTTCCACACCCGACGCTATAACGACGTGCAGGAATCCGCGCCTAAATACCCCTGAACCACTGCCCAAAAGCGCTGGCGAGCTGGCGGTCACCCTCGACTCCCAAACGGCCGGAGGCAATAGCGGTGTCGAGATTGAGACGGCCATAGACGAGCAGGATATACGTTTCTGTGTCACAGCGAAACGTCACATTAGGCGTCGCTGCTCCGGCATCTTCCATGCGTATCGTCTCACCATCGATGACCAGGTCGGGCTTGTCAGGGCCAGGGCCGGTAATCACAAAACGATAGCGCACGGGCATGGCGGGTTTCGGCCCTGACCAGAAGGCCCAACGCAGGGAGCCAGAGGCGATAGATTCTGAGATGGTGGCGAGAATGGCCGGAAAGCTGGCCGGTGACAGGTGGGCCTCAGGCTCCAGGCCAGCCCGGATGTCCCATTCGTGCACTGCCAGTTCCTTGAGTCGCAGGTCGATAAAATTCTGCGCTGCCACAATGCCGCCCGGATGGTAACACGGTTTCTGACGTTCCTCTGGGGTGAGCCGGGCAAGCAACTGATTCAGGTGATCACCGCTGCTGCCAAAGATGGCGAGCAACTGGTCGCCTAAATGCTGGCGGGCTGCAATGGAGCGTTGTGCAATGCTCTCTGCCGATGAGGCGCCAGTGCTCGCTCCGGCAGGCAAGCGGCCGGCTGGGGGATCCGTGTCCCCTTGCAGGCCACGCGAGGCGGTGCTGGCATAGAATTCTGCCACCCCAACCAGGTGGGCTACCACATCCTGCACCTGCCACTGCGTACAGGCGCTTGGCCTGGTCCACGCCTCCGCGGGTAAGGCCTGGAGGTACTGTTTGAGGCGTTCTGACTCTGCTTCGAGGACTTTGACGCGCTCTGTAAAGGTCGTCATATGTTCTCCCTTGTATGCGTAGGGTGCTAGTCTGTAGCCTGCTTCAGCAGTGTACGTGTTTATGTCGTTGCTGCCGGTAAATCGTCCTCGATAAACGCCCGGATAATGTCGTCCATGCTGGCATCCGCCCGAAAGCCGAGCTGCCGGGCCCGTGCTGAGGTAAAGGCGCCAGGCCAGCTGCTGATGATGCGCTGAATGTCCGCCTCGGGCTGCCAGTGGAGGTGCTGGAGTGGGCCCTCACCCGCCACGCGCCGCAGCGCTGCCACCATATCCGCCACGGTGACGGAGAGGCCGGGCACATTGAGCGAGCGGCTATGCCCCCACTCTGCGCCTGGCAGGTCATGAGCCAGCAGAAACGCCGCCACGGCCTGGCGTGGCGACAAAATGGCCAGCCGTGTGTCGCGGCTCACTGGACAGACGGTGTCCAGGTGCGAGAGTGGCTCACGGATGATACTGCTGGCAAAGGAAGAAGCAGCGCGGTTCGGTTTCCCAGGCCGTACGACAATAGTGGGGAGCCGGATGGCGCGGCCATCGATAAAGCCTTTACGCGTGTAGTCGTTGACGAGCAGCTCACCGATGGCCTTCTGGGTGCCGTAGGACGATTGTGGCATTTGCGGTGTCGTGTCATCGACCGTGTCTGGCAGGGCGCCGCCAAAGGTGGCCACCGAACTCGTAAAGACCAGTCGTGGTGCCTGTGGCAAGGCCCTGCAGGCGTCTAACACCGCCAGCGTGCCGTGGAGATTGACCCGCATGCCGAGGTCAAAATCGGCTTCGGCCGCAGCGCTGACGACGGCGGCAAAGTGGAAGACGCTCGTCGTGCGGGCGTCGATGACTTGCTTGAGTGCGGCGCGGTCAGTGATGTCACCAGTCACTACAGTAAGACGGGCGTCGGTAGGGAGAGGTGGCGACGGCGCCACGGCATCGAACACCACCAGGGTGTCGATCGGCGTCGCTTGCCCATCGGGTCCAGCCAGTGTGCCGCGCTCGCAGAGCGCCTTGAGCAAGCGTCGCCCTAAAAAACCCGCGCCGCCGGTAATGACGACTTTCATGGCGTTCCCCCCATTATTATGACTGCGCCTTCACGCCCCTGCAGGTTCGCCAATGCCATACGTCTGCGCCCAGCCGAGCCCTGCCACGGTGGTGTGGCGTGGCCGATACTCGCAGGCGATCCAGCCCGTATAGCCCAGCTCGTCGATGAGCGTGAACAGATAGGGATAGTTGATTTCACCCACATCGGGCTCATGTCGCCCTGGATTGCCAGCGATCTGAAAGTGACTGATGTGCCCGAAGTGGTGGCGAATCCGCTCAGCCAGATCGCCTTCCATGATCTGGCAGTGGTACAGGTCCATCTGCAGAAACAGATTGTCGCTCTGCACCGCCTCGATGATTTGCCGGGCCTGGGTCGGCGTGTTGAGAAAATACCCTGGGATGTCCCGCACGGTATTGATCGGCTCGATGAGGAGACGAATGCCGTGCGGTTGCAGTAGCGCCGCAGCGTAGCGCAGATTACGGATGTATACGGCCTCACAGGCGTGCCGTGACACCCCGTCCGGCGGAATCCCTGCCGGGGCATGGAGCTGACGGCAATTGAGCACCCGCGCGTAGGCCAGGGCACGCTCTACGGCATCTGCGAAAGCCTCCTCACGGCCTGGGAGAGCAGCGAGACCACGCTCCCCGGCGTTCCAATCGCCCGGTGGCAGGTTGAACAGCACCAGCTCGAGACCATAGGTGTGTAAACGCTCGGCAATCGCTTCCGCGGGATAGTCGTAGGGAAAGAGGCATTCGACGCCGCGAAAGCCGACGCGAGCAGCAGCCGCGAAGCGCTCGAGAAAGTCGACTTCTTGAAACAAAAAGCTGAGATTGGCGGCGAATCTGGGCATGAGAGCGCGTCCTTCCATAGGTGACGTATACGTCTAGAACACCGGTCCAGTCAGCGCGCGGGACGTGTCATCCACCCTACCCTGGGCCGGGGAAGGCCGAGTCGCCCGCTGGCCTGCGGCATACGCGACTGACGGTCTAGAAGGCATGCAGTGCAGGGCCACACGATCTGCAGTCGTTCCCAGTATACAAGGTTTCCCTCCGCGAACAAGGGCGTGTGTTGCACCATCTCATTGGGCCTGGCCCGTGTGGTGTCGAACAAATTCCCGCAGGGCACGGAAGACGGTGGCTTTTTCTGCCCGCCTCAGGCTGCCATTCCGGCCGCTGGTGGACGGCACGACAAACACCCGTGCCTGGCCGATAGCGTCGTCCTGCGGACCCAACGTCACTGTGCGACGACCGCTATACCAGGCATAGACCCCTTTGCCGTTGAAACACACCACACGCGGAGCGTAGGTCAAGAGTTTGTCTGCCAATGTCACAGCGCCAGCACGTGTTTCGGCACGTGACAGGTCGCTTGACGAGCGCGACGGACGTTTTACCAGGTCTGTCAGGCCAATGCCAAATTCCAGAATGCGATAATCCTCTGCATACGTGAGTGCTTCCGGCAGGAGCGCTGCTTCGTACAAGAGCGGCCAGAAGAGGTTGCCACGTCCGGCGTAATAATGTCCGACCGCGGCCGAGCGCTCTCCGGGGTTGAAGCCAACGAACACCAGGTCAAGATTGGGTTGGAGATAATCCGGTAAACTGTCCATATTCACCAGGGCCTCATGGATACGGTCTACCCGACATATTCTTGATGGGCTGTCAGTGAGAGCAGCGTCGCGTGCTCTCACTGCCGGCACACAGGCGGGAAGTGGTCTTTTTGCCCTATTGTGGTGGCATCACCGGGGTGTATTGGCGCTACTGTGGCCTTTCCAGGTGCGGGTCGCATCGCGCCGCTTCTCGCAGGCCACGGCCAGCTCCTCGAGGAGGGGGACTGTCATGTCCCAGGAGATGCAGGCATCGGTAATACTCTGCCCATACACCAGCGGTTTGCCGGTGTCGTGATCTTGTCTACCCTCTACCAGGTGGCTTTCCAGCATAACGCCGCAGATGTTGTATGATCCTGCAGTGATCTGGCTACAGAGATGTTGTAGCACTTCTGGCTGCCGGGTGTAGTCCTTCTGGCTATTGCCATGACTGCAATCAACCATCAGGCGATGGGGCAGGCCAGCGTCGCGGAGCGTTTGTGCGGTCCTGTTGATGATGTCCTGGCCATAGTTAGCATCAGCGCCGGAGCCGCGCAGAATCACATGGCAGCTGGTATTGCCCGAAGTGCCCACAATGGCCGCAATGCCCTGTTTGGTGACGGACAGAAAATGATGCGGGTTGCGGGCGGCGCGCACTCCATCAATGGCGACCTGAATATTGCCACTGGTGCCGTTCTTAAAGCCCACGGGCATGGACAGTCCTGAGGCGAGCTCGCGGTGCACCTGGCTCTCGGTAGTGCGGGCTCCAATAGCTCCCCAGGAAATGAGATCAGCGGTATATTGCGGCGTGATCACATCCAAAAATTCCGACCCGACTGGCAGGCCCATGTGGGCCAGATCGAATAACAGCTGGCGCGCCACGCGCAAGCCGCGATTGATGTTGAACTGTCCGCTCAAGTCGGGGTCATTGATCAAGCCTTTCCAGCCGACGGTAGTGCGGGGTTTTTCAAAATACACGCGCATGACGATACACAGGGTGTCGCGGAGACGGTCGGCATATGCCTTTAACCGCTGGGCGTAGTCGAGGGCTGCAGCGGGATCATGGATAGAGCATGGCCCAACGATCACCAGGAGACGATCGTCCTGGCCAGCAACGATGTCAGCGATGTGTTGACGGGCCGTGGTGACGGTCATCGCCGCCTCTGAAGACACAGGGATCTCTTCGATGAGAATCGCTGGAGGGAGTAATGGTCGGAGTCCGGTGATCCTCAGATCGTCTGTGTTCTGGTGCATGCGGGTCTCTCTTTCTGATGACGACGAGATGGTCCTCGACGTGTCGTTTCGCGGCGTTGCACACGCATACTGTGTCAGACAGTCTCTCGCACTGGGGAGAGGATGTCTCTTGAGCGCATGATACAAAAAAGGATTTACCCAATGTTTGCCCATGATACCATACTCAGAAAGTTTCCGCGCTCCACTTCATGCTGTTTGGCAAGAAAATCCACATCTGCGTGTGCATCATGACAGGGCAGAAAGAGGGAAGTATGCGGCGTGAGCAGACGACACAACTGTACGATGAAATTGGCTCTGGCTACAGGAATTATCGCCGTCCTGAGCCGCGCATTGCCGCGGCCATCTGGCGTGCCTTAGGGCAGGCAGACAGCGTGGTGAATGTCGGAGCCGGGGCTGGCTCCTACGAACCCACCGATCGCTTTGTCGTGGCAGTAGAGCCTTCGATGACGATGATTCGCCAACGTCGAAGCGGCAGTGCTCCAGTGGTGCAGGCATCGGCGACCCACCTGCCTTTCCGGGACGCGAGCTTTGCGGCGGCTCTGGCCATTCTCACGATGCATCACTGGCCGGATCAAGCCCGTGGTCTCGACGAGCTGGCACGCGTTACGCGCAGCCATATCGTGCTGCTTACCTGGGACCCGGCCAGCACGGGTTTCTGGCTGGTGGAGGACTACTTCCCCGAGATTGTCGAGATCGACCGACGCATTTTCCTGTCTATCGATGAGTTACGACGCGCTTTGGGTGGTGCTGAGGTCTCCCCGCTGATGATTCCCCATGATTGTGTGGACGGCTTCCTGGGAGCATACTGGCGGCGGCCGCAGGCCTATCTGGACGCGGGCGTACGCAGTGCTATCTCGACCTTCTCCAAGCTCCGTACGCTTGACGCCGGGCTTGCCCGGCTCCGTCGTGATATCGCAGACGGCACCTGGACACGTCGATACGGAGAGCTCCTCGGCCGCGCCGAAATTGATCTTGGCTATCGGCTCATCGTGGCCAGACACTAGCACACCGGTCGTGTCTGCCGCAGGTTCTGGTAGGGGCCCCTCGCCGAGGCGCCCGGCCTTCCTCAAGAGCGCTCGGACATCAGCCAGGGCAACCGATCAAGATCGATATTACCCCCTGATAAAATGACCCCGATGCGTTGTCCCCCCAGGTCAAGACGCTTTTCCAGCAGCGCCCCAATCGGCACCGCGGCCGATGGTTCGATGATGATCTTCATGCGTTCCCAGACCGTGCGCATGGCGCTGACAATGGCTGCTTCGCTCACGGTGACGATCTGTGCGACATGGCGTTGGATGATGGCAAAGGTCAGATCGCCGAGGGAAGTCAGGAGCCCATCGGCAATGGTGTTGGGCTGGACAGAGGGGAGGATGTGCCCTGCCTGCAGCGAGCGGTAGGCGTCATCGGCGCCGGCTGGTTCGGCGGCAATGACGCGCGTGCTGGGGGAGAGCGCTGTCACGGCAAGCGCCGTGCCGCTTACCAGCCCACCACCGCCGACGGGCGCCAGAACGACATCGAGCCCTGACACATCTTCACACAGTTCTAGCGCTGCAGTGCCTTGCCCGGCGATGACATGCGGATGATTATAGGGCGGGATAAACGTCGCACCGTGCTCCGCTACCACCTGGGCGAGCATGGCCTCGCGAGCAGCCAGGGTTGGTTCACAGAAGACGATGTGTCCCTCATAGCCAGCCACGGCGGCTTTCTTCACCGCTGGGGCGTTTTTGGGCATGACGATCCAGGCAGGAATACCCCGCAACCGGGCGGCCAGGGCGAGCGCCGCGCCGTGATTGCCCGAAGAGTGGGTGGCCACGCCCCGCTGTGCCTCCGCTGCAGAGAGCGCAAAGACAGCGTTACAGGCGCCGCGAAACTTGAACGCCCCAACCTTTTGCAAGTTTTCGCACTTGCAGAACAGCTCGGCCCCGACCAGCTGGTTCACACTCGTACAGGTGAGCACTGGCGTGCGGTGCGCATAGGGTTTGATACGGCTAGCAGCGTGCTGGATATCAGCCAGTGTGGGCAGCAACATGATGCCTGGGCTCCCTTGGTGGTGATTACTGTGTTCCGGTGGTTTTGTCGACATATTTTCCGGCAAAAGTTATGACACACAGGTTGCGATGCTGGACGGAATCGCCACAGGCAATACCGGCAACGGCAAAGGCAGGATTGAGAATGTTTAGACGATAATTGCGGCCAGGGTTACTCTGGTCAACGATCAATTGCATCGCCAGCCTCTGCGGTGTGTCACTGCCGTGGGCAATATTCTCGCCAAGGCCGATTTCCCATGTTCCATAGCGCCTTGCTCGGTCAGCCACCGTGCTGCCATCGTTGCCAGTATGACTCACCTTGTCACCCTGTCTCTGGTCGTGCAGATGATCCCGTGCCGCCGTCGACAGACCGCCTGACAGCTTGAGTGGGGGGAGAGGCGTGGCCGCTTTCAGCACCTGAATGGCTTCGTTAAACGGCTGCAGAGAGTCGTCTGCCTGGCGCCGCTCTTCTCCGGGGATTTTTAGCGCCAGGGTATCATACCTGGCTCTGGTGTTTTCGAGAAAGGTGGCGTAATCGGCCGGATGTGTTCTCGCCCGGTTAAGCTCCTTGAACACGCTTTGCTCAAAGGAGGAGAGGTTGCTCATGCTGTACGTCCCAGAAGTCGCCTGATGTGTACATGAGATGCCGAAGAGCAGCAGCAATCCTAAGAGCATAAACAACCCCTGGCGTTGACGTCGTTTGTCTGGCATTACATAGGCTCCCTCTGTTGTCTGAAGTGCCTGCTCGTCCGCCCGGGCTCTCGCAGGGCAGAGCGGCAAGAACGGTACCGCGAGCTTTAGCGTTGACTGGCCACGATCACAGCCCTATGATGAACATTCCTCAGGCAGTGTGCACACTTCTGCACGGAAGTCCATGGCAGCCTATATTATTGCGCAAGTCGAGGTGCCTGATCCAGGGCAAAGGAGAACTATAATTGTGAGCAGCGCTACTGAAATGGCGCACCGGAGTGTGCCAATACAGGTAACCGTTAATGGTGTGGAGCATACTGCAACCGTCGAGCCGCGCACGTTGCTGGTGTATTTTCTGCGCGAGTATTTAGGGCTGACCGGTACGCATGTCGGCTGCGACACCAGCCAGTGCGGCGCCTGCACTGTTCATCTGCACGGCCAGGCGGTGAAATCGTGCACCATCCTGGCGGTGCAGGCCTCCGGGGCAGAAATCACTACGATCGAAGGTCTGGTGCGCCACGGCACGCTGCATCCCGTGCAGGCCGGCTTCCACGAAAAGCACGGCGTGCAATGCGGCTACTGCACACCAGGCATGATCATGAGCGCGGTGGCGCTGCTGCAGACGAATCCACAGCCAACGGACGAGGAGATCAAGCAGGCACTGGAAGGTAACCTGTGTCGTTGCACCGGCTATATCAATATTGTCGAGTCGATTCGCTGGGCGGCGGAGCAAATAAACAGGCCCCAGGCAAAAGGCACTACCTAAAGAGAGAGCTGTCAGGCGGTGGATGAGGCGGCACATCGACGCAACCGCAATAATGCAGAGACACGTACCAACCAACGACGAGGTCATGCCAATGACAACAGAGCACACGCCAGGTGGACTCATCGGCACGTCAGTGCGGCGCGTCGAAGACCGGGTACTGATCACCGGCAAGGGCTGTTATGTGGACGACATGCAGCTGCCGGGCATGCTGCACCTGGCCTTCCTGCGCAGCCCGCATCCGCATGCCAGAATACTCTCCATACAGACGCACGCCGCACAGGCCATGCCCGGCGTAGTCGCCGTGGTGACCGGCGGCGACCTGAGCGAGCACCTGCACGTACCGGTGCTGCCAATGGTGCCGGGCATGCAGATACCGCCGCATCCCCTGCTCGCCCGCGGTGTCGTCCACGCGGTAGGCGTGCCGGTCGCCGCCGTCGTGGCCCAGAGTCGTGCCCTGGCGGAAGATGCCATCAACGCCATCGAGGTGGAGTATGCCGTGCTGCCGGCGGTCGTCACGGCCGAACAGGCGCTCGATCCTGGTGCGCCGCTCGCCCGCGAAGAGTTGGGCAGCAACATCTGCTATACGGCAACGAAAACAGGTGGTGACGTGGACAGGGCATTCGCCGAGGCCGAGCATGTCGTGCGTCTGCGCATCGCCAGCCCGCGCCTGGTGGCACTGGCGCTCGAGCCGCGAGGCGTCCTGGCGAAGCCAGAGCCGATGGGGGATCTCACCGTGTGGCTGTCGACCCAGAGCCCGCACCGCGTGCGCGCTGATCTCGCCACCGCCATCGGTTTTCCTGAGCATAGAATACGCCTTATCGCGCCCGACGTCGGCGGCGGCTTCGGCAGCAAGGGCACGCTCTACCAGGAGGAGGCGCTGGCCTGCAACCTGGCGCTGCAGCTCGACCGGCCCGTCAAGTGGATTGCCACACGTCTGGAGGATTTCCTCACCACGAATCAGGGTCGCGACCAGGTGATGACCTCCGAACTGGCGCTCAAACGGGACGGCACCATGCTGGGACTCAAGGTGCGTGTGGTGGGGAACCTCGGCGCTTACCTGCATGCCATCAGCGCTATTCCGCCCCTGCGCATGATGGGCATGGCCCCAGGCTGCTATCAGATCCGCAACTGCCATGTCGAGGTAGTCGCGGTCTTGACCAACACTGTCTCCACTGGTCCGTATCGCGGTGCCGGCCGGCCGGAGGCGGTGCTCAACATCGAGCGCTTGATCGATAAAGCAGCACGCGACCTCGGCCTGGACCGTCTGGACATCCGCCGCAAAAACTTCATTCGGCCGGAGCAGTTCCCGTACCGCACGGGCGTGAACATTGAATACGATTCTGGCGACTACGAGAAGTCGCTGGCAGAAGCGCTACGTCTTTCCGACTACGACCAGATGCTGCAGTACCGCGATACGGCGCGAGCGCGTGGCGAGCTAGTCGGGGTGGGCGTGTCGACGTTTGTGGAGCCGAGCGGCGGGGCCGGATTTGAAAGCGGTACGGTGCGCGTGGAGCGCACCGGCGAGATCACCGTGCTCACCGGTTCCAGCCCCCATGGCCAGGGACTTGAGACGGCCTTTGCGCAGGTGGCGGCCGAAAAGTTGCACGTCGCCATGGAGCACGTGGCAATTCGCCATGGCGACACGCTGGCGATTCAGCAGGGCGTCGGCACCTTCGGTAGCCGGAGCGCCGTCACCGGCGGCGGGGCCCTGGCGCTGGCGTGTCAGCGCGTCATCGACAAGGCCCGGCGTATCACTGCCCATCTGGTCGAAGCGGCAGCAGAAGATATCGTGCAGGTCGAGGACGGCTTCGCGGTGGCTGGCGTGCCCGACAAGAAAATTACCTGGCGCCAGATTGCCGCCAGCGCCTATGGTAGGCCGGTGCCCGGTATAGAGCCGGGCCTGCAAGAGACGGTCTTCTTCGATCCCGGGCGCGAAGCCTGGGGCTTTGGCGCGCATGTGGCGCTGGTGCGTATTGATCGTGACACGGGCCAGCCCAGGCTCGAAAAGCTCGTGCTGGTCGATGACTGCGGCGTGATCATCAATCCCATGCTGGTCGAAGGACAGGTGCACGGCGGCGTGGCGCAGGGACTCGGCGAAGCATTCCACGAACAGATGCTCTACGGCGACGACGGCCAGCCGCTCACCGGCTCGTTGATGGATTACGCGGTGCCGCGCGCCAGCGATATGCCACCGCTGATCCTCGGCGAAACCGTGACGCCGAATCCTTTCCATCCGCTCGGCGTCAAGGGGGTCGGTGAAGCCGGCTGCAACGGCGCGCCACCGGCGGTCGCCAACGCCGTGATGGACGCGCTCGCGCCCCTGGGCATCGACCATATCGATATGCCGTACACGGCGCCGAAGCTGTGGGAAGCCATACAGGCGGCGCCAGGCAATGGTCCTGCCTGAGACCTGCACATCGTGTTTGTCACTGGCGCGGCAGGGCCACTGGCCGGCCACAGCACCATAGCACTGTGGCTATGTGGTAAAAGTTTTGTCTGGCTACTTAGTCGCTCCGTGGACAGTCTGGACATGCTTTGCTACGATAGCGCCACGGCAGCAGCAGTGACGCAGTGCCGGCGTGTAGAGTGAAGGACGGCGGCACCCATCAATACAGGGAGGGGATGATGGCCAACCAGCTTAGCGATATTGTGGAGTCCGCACAGCCTGAACGTCTTGCCAGTGGTTTTGTGTTTACTGAAGGACCGCTGTGGCATCCGGAAGGCTACTGGCTGTTCGTGGATGTGCGAGCCAGTCTGATCTACCGCCTGGTACCTGGTGGTCAACCTGAGGTCATGCGTGAGCACAGTGGCGGCTCGAACGGCATGACCTTTGATCTGCAGGGGCGGCTCCTCATCTGTGAGGGCGATAATCGGCAGGTCACGCGGCGCGACGCCGACGGCACGTACACCCCGCTCGCCCAGACGTCTGGGCGGCAAACGCCTCAATCGGCCGAATGACATCGTCACCCGCTCGGACGGCAGCATCTACTTCACCGACCCAGGCGGACGTTTGCCCGAGGCGGAGCGGGAACTTGGCTTCAATGGCGTGCACCGCATCGCGCCGCATGGCACGTTGACCAACGCCACCGTTGGCACTGAATATCCCAACGGTCTCGCCTTCTCCCCGGACGAGCGTGTGCTATACGTGGCCATCACCCGGCGGGATGAGCGGTGTATAGAAGAAAAAAGTCGCGGCGAGGTGTGTCCGCATCAGTTGATCCGCGCCTTTGATGTGGCGCCGGATGGGACCTTGAGCAATAACCGTATCTTTGCCACACTGGCATCGGCGGCAGATGGTGTGCCCGACGGCATGAAAGTCGATGTAGAAGGGCGCATCTATTGTACCGGCCCGGAGGGCTGCTGGGTGTTTGACGCCGCTGGCCAGCACTTGGGGATTATTCGGCTCCCCGAAATCCCCGCCAACTGTGCCTGGGGCGGTCCCGATCATCGCACCATGCTGTTTACCGCCAGGACGTCTATCTATAGCCTGCGCATGAAAATTCCCGGGACCCGTATACCCAGGGCAGCCTAGCGTTATGCTAACCCCGTTACCTCAGCCAGGGCTTCGACCTGTTCAGCGTAGCGGGTGACGGGATTGAGCAGCAGGTGATTGGCGCCCATGGCGACCAGCGCTTCTAGCTGCTCCCGCACCTGCTCGAGCGTACCGTACACGCCGCCCTCGGTGGTGAGATTCGGGTTATGGTATACGACACTGAACCAGCGGTTGACTTCAGCTTTAGCAACCTCGGGGCGTTCGTGCACCGACATAAACACCCGCTTAGAGATGGGGAATGCGTCTGCGTCACGTCCGGCCTTTTCTAGTGCCTTTCGGAGCACCGGCACACTCTTGCCAAAGGCAGCAGTGCCGGAACCACCTGCCCCCATCCAGCCATCGGCCAATGACTGCCGCCCGCCGCACGGCGTCAGGATGGCCGCCGCCCAACCACACTGGTGGGTGTGGTTTTTGTACTGGCTTTGGCCCCATGACGCCGTCTTGCAATTGAAAAATCTGACCCTCGTACGTGACCCTGGGCTGTGTCCAGAGTGCCTTCATCAGCTCTACTTCTTCCATAAACCGCCGCACGCGGCGTTCTTGCGGTATGTGAAACTCCGCATAATGCTGGGGTCGCCCCAGCCCCACGCCGAGCACGGCCCGGCCGCCACTCAGATAGTCCAGGGTGGCCACCTGATGCGCCACGTGGATGGGGTTATACACTGGCAGCACCAGTACCGACACACCCACGCGGATCGTGGTCGTGATGCCAGCGACATAGGTCAGGAGCGTGAGCGAGTCAAGACAGCCGGCGTGGTCCAGGGTGTTGTTGGTCACCCACAGGTCGCGGAACCCCAGGGCTTCGGCGCGTTGTGCCACCTGGCGCACGACCGCCACGTCGATCGGGTCAGGGGAGCGATGCGGCAGGGACATCCCAAGCACAATCTGATCTTTCAGGGCCATACGTTTCACTCCGATTGCGAAAGAGTCAAGTCGCTCCCCCGGTGGCAGGAACACACTGGCGATGCGCAGCATCTGCGCTACGGCTCATTCCGCCACCCCCGGGCCACTACCGCACACGGTTGGACAATCCGATGCGAGTAACATAATACGCGGCGCTCCTGCAGGAATCAACTCTGCACTCCAAGGCGCTCCCCCTGTGCCAGTACGGCCATCACAGGTCTTCTCCTTCTGGTCTTCCTCAGCGTAGCCGTAACCTCGCACCGCCTGGGTACTGGTATAGACGACGGTCCTGCCACTGGCCTTGACCCCAGGTGGTACACCTCGTACACTCCAGCCCAGGACAGCAGGAGACAAGAAGACAAGGGGGAGAGGTGCAGAATGGCCAGACAGAGGAAACCAACAATAGCCGCCGAGATCTTGGAGGCTTTGCACTATACCAGTGCTGAGGAAGCCGCACTGGATATGCTGCTGCTTTCCGCTCAATCACGGTACGCAGAATTCATGCAAGAAACGAAGCAGTTCCAGGAAAAGTATCAGATGGACTTTGTCACCTTTCAGCATCTGGTTGAGACACGCATGAACGCGGAGGATTTTGCGCAGGAAGAGGATCTTATGGCGTGGAAATTTGCCCAGGACGCTGCCGCATACTGGCGGCAGAAGACTGAGGAGCTAAAGCGTGCTGCTGGAGCTGGCCAGACGATATGCTGATATTATCCAGACGATTGAGGTGGAGCGGTTTCGCATCGTTGGTACCAGCTATGAATTACGCGCCATTATGACGCTAAAAGACGGCTCAAAACTGTTCGTGAAGGATTATCTCTTTCTGGATAGCACCAGGAAATACGCCTACCATTGGCAAGACCGTGCAGGACAGATCAGATGCCGCTGGGATAATGCTCCGCATTGGCCGGGAGTGACATCGTACCCCCATCACCAGCACACGGACTCAGAAGGTGTGGTAACATCTTCCGACGTTCGTACGCCTGAGGCGGCTTTGCAGTATATCCGCGAGCACAGCCAAGGCCCATAAGGGCAAAGGCATTGCCCTTATAAACCCCGTCGTTTCTCTTCCCCTCCTAATTCCTCCAGCAACGCTCTGGCCTCCTGGAGGTCTGGGGTGTCAAATCCCTCGGTGAACCAACTGTAGATCGGTGCGAGCAACTCGCCGCGCTTCGGCACGCTTGCCCTGCTGCTGCCACAGGCGACTCAGGCTCATGGCGGCCCGCAGCTCCCACGACTTGGCCTGCTGGCGGCGGGCCACGGCGAGGGCCTGCTGGAAGCAGGCTTCGGCCTGGGGCGCGTCCGGGACGGCCTGCCGCAGCAGTAGCTCGCCCTTGATGACGATGCAGCTCGGCCTCGTAGCAGCGATCCCCCGTGTGTCCACCATGCGCCAGCGCCTCGGCCAGCAGGCGCAGCCCCTCCTCGGCCTGGCCGATCTGCCCATACGCCTCGGCCAGCCGGGCAGG
This sequence comes from uncultured Gammaproteobacteria bacterium, assembly GCA_963773125.1. GTDB lineage: Bacteria > Tectomicrobia > Entotheonellia > Entotheonellales > Entotheonellaceae > CAVZBC01. The sequence continues at coordinate 58,916 of CAVZBC010000020.1, forward strand.
AAACTCCGCCAGGGTCAGCCTCTGCCCCCGTGGCCCGCCAGGCGGCCAGGCCCTGGTGCATCTGGGCCATGCCCTCCTCGTGCTGCCCCTGCGCCGCCAGCGCCCAGCCCCGCGTGAACGTTACGTCCCCCAAGTATCTGCCCAAACCCCTGCTCGGTCACGAGGGCCAGGGCGGCCTCGGCCCGCTTCCTGGGCGGCAGCCGCCTCTCCGCCGCAGCTTATGGAGCATCAGCAGCATAGTACAGGGCACGCGCCAGGCTGAAGGCGTGCGACAGCTCCTGGGCGTAGGTCAGCATCTCGTGGCTCCGCGTCAGGGCCTGGTCCGGATAGCCCAGCAGCCACAGAGCCCAGGCCGTAGGGCCAAGGCAGATCACTCTGGCAGCCCCGCCTGAGGGGGAGGTGAGGGAGCGGTCCTGCTGGGGTGCAGAGAGGGCCATCGCCTGTTCCAGGTGGGCGCGGGCTGGGACCAGCTCTCCCAGGAAATACAAGGCGTTCCCCAGCACCCAGTGGGCATCATGCGAGGCGTGCCGGGTCGTGCTGGCGCTGCGCCAGGGTGAGGAGTTGCTCCCCAAGCTCACGCGCCGTCTGGAACTCCCCCCGGGTCCGATAAAACGTGCACAGTCCCCCCAGCACTGCCGCAGAGCTGCGGGGTGTCCCCCACCTGTTGGCACAGCTCCCGGGCGCGGGCGTAGGCGTGCCCGACTTCCGGGGCCGCATAGCCCTTGGTGACCGGCAACGCCTGACCCAGCGCGAGCTGCATGTCCAGCTCGTGCCGGGCGCGCGCGGGGGTGTCCGGCAGCGTCTGCAGCACCTCCAGCCCCTTGGTGAGGTGCGCCACCGCTTCCACATAGGCGGACCGCGCATTGCTGCGCTCGCCCGCCCGCTGCCAGTACCCCACGGCCTGCGCTGCAAGGCCGGCCTCGGTGTAGTGATGCGCCAGCAGTTCGGGCTGCGTCTCCACCGTCTCGGGACGCGCTGCCAACGCCTGGGCAAGCTGCGCATGGTAGCGTTGCCGCGTGCTCGTCAGCAACGACTGATAGGCCACCTGCTGGGTCAGGGCGTGCTTGAAGGTGTAGGCACGCTCCGGAAAGAGGCGCGTCTCGTAGAGGAACTCGGCCGCCTGGAGGTGCGCCAGGCCGCGATGCAGCACCACCTCGGGCAGCTCGGCAATGGCCTCCAGGAGGGGCAAGGGCACCTCGGTGCCAATGACCGCAGCGGCCTGCAGGAGCTGCTTCTCCTCTGGGGGCAGCCGGTCGATGCGCGCCGCCAGCACCGCCTGCACCGTCGCCGGCACCTGGATGGTCGGCAGGGCTCTGCGCCAGGCGATAGGCGCCCGGCTCGCCCACCAGCACCCCGGTCTCCACCAGGGTGCGCACGCTCTCTTCCAGGAAAAACGGATTGCCCTCGGTGCGCGCGATGAGCACCCGCTTGAGCGGCGCCAGGCTGGGGTCCGGCCCCAGCAGGGCGTCGAGGACGGCCTCGGCGCTCGCCGGTGGCAGCGGATCGAGCCGCAGTTGCGTGTAGTAGGTCTTACTGCCCCAGCCGTGCTGGTACTCCGGGCGGTAGTTGACCAGCAGCAGCAGGCGGGCCGTCGGCAGGCTGTCGATGAGGCTGTCGAGCAGGGCCTGCGTCTCGGTATCGATCCAGTGCAGATCCTCGAAGACCAGCAGCAGCGGCTGCACCTGGCTCTCGCGCAGCAGCACGCGCTTGAGCGCCTCGAGGGTGCGCTGGCGGCGCTGGGCGGGCTCGAGCGTGCGAAAGGGGCTGTCGTCGGGCAGGACGTCCAGCAGCCAGAGGAGGGCGGGGATGGTCTCCTGCAGGGTCTCGTCCAGCGTCAGCACCTGCCCGGTGACCTTGGCCCGCACGGTGCGCGGCTCATCGGCGTCCTCGACGTGGGCGTAGCGCTTGAGCAGGTCCATGACCGGAAAGTAGGGGGTGGCCTTGCCATAGGACACCGAGGCACTCTCCAGCACCCGCCAGCCCTGCGTGTGGTGGGCATGGACAAACTCGTACACCAGGCGGGACTTCCCCACCCCGGCCTCGCCCACCACGGCCACCACCTGGCCGTGGCCGGCACCGGCCTGCTCGAGCGCCTGGCGCAGGGCGGCGAGTTCCGCCTCGCGCCCCACAAAGCGCGTGAGGCCCCGCGCCGCCGCGGCCTGGAGGCGGCGGCGCAGCGCGCTGGCCCCGACCAGCTCGAACACCTCCACCGGCTCCGTCAGACCCTTGACCGGGATTGGTCCCAGCGCCTGCACCCGCACCAGGCCCTCGACCAGCCGCAGGGTGGCAGCGGTCAGGCGAATCGTGCCAGGCGTGGCCAGCTGCTCCATGCGCGCCGCCAGATGCGTCGTCTGCCCCACCGCCGAGTAGTCCATGTGCAGGTCGTTGCCAATGGCGCGCACCACCACTTCGCCGGAGTTGAGCCCGACCCGGATGCGCATCTCGATGCCGTGGGTGCGGCGCACCGCTTCCGTGTAGCTCGCGCATGGCCGTCTGCATGGTCAGGGCGGCGTAGCAGGCGCGCAGGGCGTGGTCCTCATGGGCCAGCGGCGCGCCGAAGAGGGCCATGATGCCGTCGCCCAGCACCTGGTTCACCGTGCCCTCGAAGCGGTGTACGGCGTCCATCATGGCGTGCAGGGCAGGGTCGAGGAGCTGCTGGGCGGCTTCCGGGTCGAGATCCCGGATCAGCTCGGTCGAGTCTTTGATGTCGGCGAACAGCACCGTGACCTGCTTGCGTTCGCCTGCCAGGGCGCTACGGGAGGCGAGGATCTTCTCTGTGAGATGGGCCGGGGTATAGGCGAGGGGAGGGCGTTCCTGGGCGGTGGCAGGTGGAGCGGTAGCAGGGAACCCCGGCGCTGGTGTGCCGTCAGCACCGCCCCTCCAGACTAATACGGTGCCGTTTTCATCTACAGCAAGCTGCTCGGCGTCGATGAGCGCCTCTTTGAGGGCTTCCAGATGGTCGTCGTCGAGCTGAAACTGCAGCTTGAGGGTCCGATAGGTCACCCGTCCCCGGCGTTGCAGCATAGCAATTGCCTGGTCGAGGATCTCTTCAAAGGTCATGGCTGCCTCATAGACGTTACGACGGAGCCAGGAGACTGGATATACCAATAGTGCTCGGCATCAGCGTAACAGAGGCTGACGACCTGTTCAACCGCCTTTTGTCATGGTCGTGGCGCTGAGGCAGGTGTGGGAGAGAGGAAGTGCTCTGGTCACCCGGTTTGACCAGAGCACAAAATTGCTGTATGGTAGCTAGAAAACGGGATGTACACTGACGTATAAGGACGTTTCTGGTGGAAGTTACTATCTGCGTGACGGATGAGATTGCCGCACAGTATCACGCCCGCGGGGAAGACCTGGCACGCCGCGTCTTAGAAGATTTCGCGGTGCACGAGTATGCTGCGGGGCGCCTCGCGCTGGCCCAACTGCGGCAGCTCCTTGGACTGCGCACCCGCTATGAGGCGCACGGGGTACTCAAGCAACACGGCGTGCCCTTCTACACCGATGAGGACTTCGAAAAAGATCTGGCTACCCTCGACCGGATGAGGGGGTAATGCAGGTTGTTGCCGACACCTCCCTCTTCAATTACCTGATCCTGATTGACCAGATTGCCCTCCTCCCTGCACTCTATGGGCGGATCATTATTCCGCCAGCCGTCCTGTATGAAGAACTGCTCCATTCTAGCCTCTCCATTGCCGGTGCGTGCCTGGGCTACCAGCCTCCCGGCCTGGCTCGACGTCCGTCAAGTAGCGGGTGCACCTGACGCCGACTTGCAGCACTTGGAGCGTGGCGAACAGGAAGCCATTGCACTGGCGCAAGAACTCCAGGCCGACCTGCTGCTGATGGATGATAAGGATGGGCGGCAAGCGGCGGAGCAGCGTAGTCTCACGGTTTTTGGCACCTTGGGCGTGTTAGAGCGCAGTGCTGAACAGGGTCTGGTGGACTTGCCAGAGGTGTTGACGCGGCTGCGGGCGACCAATTTCTATGTCTCAGCCCACATCATCCAGGAGCTACTGGCCCGCGATGCGGCCCGCAAGGCCGAGGCATCACAGCGCGCCGCAGAAGCAGCAAGGAGTTCAGATGCGGGCCAAGCGCCTGAACGTTCACCCTGAGACGTTGACCTGCGCCAACGCCGCTTCTGCTGGATAGATACCCATCCCAAATTTTTTACCCCCCTCACCCTACTCTCTCTCCCGCCTTTCGTTCCCTTGTGATCAGCTACTGGTGCGCGACCAGAGTTGCCTGGTGGCCAGCGCCGCGCCTTCCGCCAGGGCCTGGAGCTTGGCCCACATGATGGAAGCGTGCACACGGGGCGTAAAGGCCCCCTGGGAGAAACCGCAGTCGGTGCCGGCGATGACGTTCTCCCGCCCGACCAGCCGGGCGTAGGTCGTGAGGCGCCAGGCGATGAGCTCCGGGTGCTCGACGAGGTTGGTGGTATGGGCGACTACACCCGGGATGAGGATCTTGCCGTCTGGGAGTTTGACCTCCTCCCACACCTGCCACTCGTGCGCATGGCGCGGATTGGCCGCTTCCACACTGTAGGCGTCAGCGCGCACCCGCAACACGATGTCCACAATGTCCTTCAGCGGCACGTCGGTGACATGCGGGCCATGCCAGCTGCCCCAGCACAGGTGATAGCGTACGCGCTCGGACGGAATGCCGGCCAGGGCGTGATTGAGGGCCTCTACCCGTAGCTCGGCAAATTTTCGGTAGTCGGCAATGCTGGGGGCCGGGTCCGGCATGCCGTACTGGGTGACCACCCTGGGATCGTCGAGCTGCAGCAGGAAACCGGCCTCCACGATGGCCCGATATTCCTCCCGCATGGCCTCGGCGATAGCGAACAGGTACGCCTCGTCCGTCGGGTAGTAGGTGTTGCGGCGCTGCAGCTCGATGGTGCCGGGCGCCACGGCCGGGATGAACGCCTCCTCAGGGTGCACTTCTGCCAGGGCCGCTTTGAAGGTGGCGATGTCGCTCTGCACCGCCGCCTGCCCCTGATAGGTAATCGGGCCGGTGCACACCACCGGATATCCGGAGGCACTGCCGGTGGCCCGATCGTACTCTTCATAAAATTCCCGGAACAACTTGCGGTCTCGCCCCCAGTTGAGTAATGGACTCTCATTCGGGTCGCGTGGCCGCCGTTCGAAGCCGCTCAGACGCTCGTTCACATAGCCGGAAAAGCTCGGCTTGCCGTACTCGCCGTCGCTGGGAATGTCAACCCCGGCTTCGATCTGCTTGTGCACGACGTCCCGCACGGCGCTGCGCACGCGGGCGGCAAGCTCCTGTTGGTCATAGGCCTGGCCGTCTTCTTTCGCCCGCATGAGCTCCACGAGCCCAGGTGGACGTACCAGGCTGCCTACGTGGGTCGTGAGCATCCGGTCTGTACTCCGCTTCATGGTCTCCCTCCCAATGCTATAACCCAGCACGCTCGTTAACGCTCGGAGGTGGTCTGGCCTCTGCGAGGACAGGCATTGTAGTACGACCCGGCCTGGCTGGTCAAAGGCGATGCAAGGCGGCCGAGAGACATGCGGCAGTGACTTTGCGGGCTGATGAGGTGTTATACTCATGGGCAAATCCTGGCAAAACGCTGCGACACGCGAGTGACAACTACACGACGACAGAGGAGGTTCGTATGACACGTTTGCCACATTGCTTCCGCCTTATCTGGCTGCTAGGCGCCATGATGGCGCTGACGAGCTGCACCTATGAGGCGCAGGTACGGCTGCTTGCTCCCGCAGAGCAGGCCGAGTTTCACGCCTATCGTAAAATCATGACCGCCTCACAAGCGCGTACCTATCTGGCCAAAACAACGCCAGCGGAGCGTACCGCCTATGCGCGTGAGCTTGGCCTGGTGCAGCGTTTCCAGGCACTGGCAGCTCAGGATCGTGAGGCCGTCCTGGCCGGGTATCCTAGAAAGGGCATGAGCACAGAAGCCATGCGCTTTCTGTGGGGCGAACCATACGCGCAAAAAGGCCGCACCAACCACTACGAGCACTGGTATTATTTAGGTTCGTCTCTGTCGCTCACCGCCTCTGGCAACCAGTATCAGAACTTTGGCAACTGGGTGGATGCCTACTTCGAGGCGGGACGGCTGGTCTGGTGGGTGGATTTCATCCCCAGTACCAACGATACTGGCAGTGACTGTGCGGGCTGTTAGAGGGGAGGACAGGCGCTGCATTGGCCGCCGCGGCGGGCACCGGGACTGGCTGTTGAGGTGCGCGGCTTAGCGCTGGTGATGCCGCCAGCGTGATATAGCGTAGCGTACCGTCCAACCAAAGAGCAGCAGACCGAGGAAGGCGCCAACCCCTTTCACCACCAGATGTCCTGGGCGATAGATCTCCTGACCCAAATAGGCATAGGTCATGCCAGCAGGAATTTGTCCCACCAGCGTGGCCCAGCAAAAGGCAGCGAGGCGCATCTGGGTTAACCCGGCAACGTAGCTGATCGGGTCAAACGGCACCACGGGTAAGAGCCGGGCAATGAGCACAGCGGCGGTGCCGTGCTGCATCATAAACGCGTTGGTGCGCTGCAGCACGGTTGCTGGTAGCAGGCGGGACACACAGGGTGTGCCGAAGCTACGCGCCAGCAAGAAACACACTGCTGCGGCGAGCGTGGCCGATACGATGGACAGCAGTCCCCCCAGCAGCGGGCCAAAGAGCAGACCGTTGGCGCCGGTAATAAGCACCGCCGGGATGGGCGCTGCAATGGCCTGTGCGATCATTAAAAATAGACTGGCCAGAGGTGCCCACGGACCAAACTGCGCGGTCCAGGTGCGCAGCCCGACGAGATCACCATGGAGCAGGAGGACGACACCGGAGGACAGTTGTGCTCGCAGGGTTGGGAAGGTGAGGGAACACACAAGACCTCCCACAAGCACCAGCAGTGTCACGACCCGCATCAACCAGAGGGCGCGGTTGCCTTGCGGCTGTGTACTCCTGTCACGCTGCTCCACGGCGTGTTCTCGCGTCAAGGATAGGACGTCATGGCCGGAGGGAAAGCGTTGTCAGCAGCTTGGTAATCTGGGTATCTTCCCAGTCCAGCTGGCCCACCGCGCTATACCGTATGCCTCCGTCCTGGCCAAGCACAAAGCTGGTGGGGAGCACCCGTACCTGCCAGGCTTTGGCGGCTTCCATGTGTCTGTCGAGTAACAGGGGAAAATCGAGCGGCGTGTGGTGCGCGAACTGCTGGACTTTCTCTGGTGATTCGCCGTAGTTCACCGCCAGCACCACCAGGCGCTCTTTCCCCAGCGTGTGCTGCAGTGCTTGCAGGGCCGGCATTTCCTCGCGGCATGGCGCACACCAGGTGGCCCAGAAGTTGACCAGCACCACCCGACCGTGGTATGCCGCGAGCGTGTGGTTGGTGCCATGCTGGTCGGTGAGGGTCAGGGGAGGCGTTGGGCCACTCGTCCATGGTGTGAGTTCCTGCGCCGCTATGCCGACGCAGCACAGCCCCAGCAGCACGCTTACTCCCAACGCCTGCAAGCCGGTATATGCGATGGTCAGTCTGGGCCAGGCTCGTGGAGTCATAGGTTACAACGACAGAGTCTGCGGGCTCATGCTGTCCCTAACTCACGAGACGTCATGGTGTAGCGGAAGTGCTCTGGGTCGAGGCTATCCAGCCGTCCCTCTGCCGTTTCGCATTGCGGATACATGAAATAGCCAATCTTGCCACGCGTGGCCTTCGGCAGCAGGAGGTCATGCGCGTAGTTATACGCCATCCAGTTCATCTCCCAGTTGCCAAAGAGAAACGTGCGCGCCTTTTTGGCCACATCATCGTTCAAGGTGAGACCAGGCTGCTCCTCCAGGACGACTTTACGGACATCGGCCGGATCCACCGGCACCCAGCCATGGCCTTCCAAATAGACCTCAGCCCGACAATGCTGGGCTTTGGTAATATCACCGCTCTTGCCGAGACTCTTGAACCCCAGTTGCGAGGTGGCTACCCTCACTCCATAGACGTCGCGTGCCGGGATGCCGACAGCGCGGCAGAGCCCGACAAACAGGGCATTGAGGTCAGCACATTTCCCCCCCAGATTCTTGGTCTCCAGCATCGTCTTGATGTCGCCAACGCCACAGCCGCGGGTTTTCGGGTCGCGGAAAGTATTCTCAATGACCCACTCATAAATGGCGCGCGCTTGCTCAGGCTGCCCACCGCGCACATTTTTGATGATCGTCTGCGCCGTCTCCCGTACAATCCCGTCGGTCGGTAGCAGCTCCGTTGGTTCGGTATACACGGCGAGGACTTTGGGATCTGCCTTCGGCATCGTGCCAGGTTTGGCGAGATCCACCGTATGATCACGCGTTGCAATACGGCTGGTCAGCTCTAAGGTGGGAGTCTTCACCGCTTCTGGCCATTCTGCGAAGACAAATGTCGCACCAAACTTCGGATCATGGGCCGCGCTGACCGTGGCACCCTCCGTCTTCCAGGTATTGCCCAGACTCTTTTGATATGGGGTGTCCTCGCCCAACGGTGTAGGGAGCCACACGCGGGTCACACCGACAGGTTTCAAGATGTCCACCTGCGTGGTGACCTCGAAGACGCGCCACTTGCCAGCAGCGCCAGTGTCGGCCCGCGTCAGCCGTGGGAGCGTCGATAGAGCAGCCAGCGTAGGAAAAGCGATACTTGCTTTCAAAAACGCTCGTCTGTGCACAAAAATCCTCCTTTTGGCCAATACCTCTCCGGCCTCCTATTGGCTAGAACAATACTTACGTATTCCTGGCCTATTTATTAACCCATTCTGCTACCCAGCGCAACACAGGAGCGCCATTTTGTGCGGTACAAGAGGGGCCTCCCATACGCTGTGCGCAGAACCTCCTCGGCTTTGGTGCAGAGACAACTTTGGCTTTGCTTTTTATGCACAGCGATGCCACCATGTTCCAGAGGTGGTCTCTTGACATAGACGGCACTGATCGCGTTGACACATCACTACTGCTCCAAATACACTGGTCTACACCGACCACGACAACGACATGACAGGATATCGGGGAAGGTATGTTATTCATTCGCATATGCAAATGGATAGGTGGGCTCATATTCGTAGGCGCGGCGCTGGTCGGTGTGGCCGCTATCGCGTATCTTCTGGTTCTTGACCCCCCTGTTCGGCAGCAATTATTTACGAATGTCGCACAGTTCGATCAACACCTCGCACAGTTCGATCAACTCCGTGTACAGTCCGACCGACGCCGTGCCTGGCAAACCCCGGTGGGCAGGGAGCTCATACCAGCAAGAGCCCAGCACTTTTCCATAGCCGTCGCGGTCACGCGATGCTTTCCGGATGTGGACCTCACTGGCAATCTTCCAGCCACCATAGTTGCTTCACTGATGCTCGGTTTAGAGCCGACCGGCGAACTGATGTGGCCCGACGATGAAGAGCGCCTGGAAACAACGCCTAAGCGGAGGCTGGAGTTAAATAACTATCAGGCGTCTATTTTCGTATTGAGCGACGCAATTTCACGAGCGCGTATGCAAATTGCGGGTATTGTGGCGGACAGCAAAGCCAAAATGGAGCTCTACCAATGGACGCTCATCATTCTAGGCGCCATTACCACGATACTGGTCAGCGTTAAATCGATGTCAAGCGAGAGGACGCCCGTTTTTGTCGCGATTGGCATTCTGGCGATTATTACTTCTGCGTTAGGCACTGCTTGTTCGGGTATTATCTCGTTTTATAGTCCAAACGATACCTATGTGCGGAGTGAGAGAGCCCTTCCGCAACTTCGCCAGCTGCATACTGATCTGAGCTTCGAAGTGGCAAGTGCTGTTGCCCTTTGCGAACCAATCAAAAGTGAAAGCCCTGATGACCTCAGGACAAAAAGGCTCAGGGACCTCTCGACGCGCCTCACCGAGATCCTTAATGCATCAGGTACGGGCACATCAGTGCAGAATCCCACTGGCAGTACGTCTAGTCCTGGGGGTGTGGGAGCCGGGGGCTTGAAGCCGAAGTGATTTTTTTGGACATGTTGCGCCTTGTGCCAAACACCGATTTCCAGCGCCAGTTAGTGGCCACGATGGGGATGCGCGGTGTGAGGACGGGACGCCGCGTAGCCTCTTAGCACATCATAGCGATGCAGCTGTTCAGGCGTGAGGAGGCTTCTTTGCACCACATGCGCGCGGAGGTGTACGGCGCGCAGTTGCCCGTGCAGGGTAGCAATGTCAGCCACCAGCGCCTCTACCTGGGCCTCGGCAATGGTGCCTGCGGCGAACAGCGTTTGCAGATGGTGTTCCCGGTCAATGAGTTGTTGGCCCAGGCGTACGGCTTTCGTCCGCATATCCTCAAAGAGGGCTTGCGTGTGTCGGCGCTGATCCGCAGACAGCTGCAGCTGGTCTGCGAGGTCGAGGACATGCCGGGGACCGGGATAATGATTCAGCTCGGCCGCCTTCGCCAACCCCATCCCACTGCCGGAGAGGTATGACTGGATTTCCTCTGCTGACAGGGCCTTAATCTCTTGCTGCTCTTGCCCCGCGTATGGCGACGGGCGCTCTGCACTCCAGCCGAATGATGTGCACCCCAGCACGATCACCATGCCCAGTCCTATCCACTGCATACATTCCCTCCTCCAGGCCTTCCTACTCTGCTGCCGTGGATGCAAGCGGCGTTTGGCGCAGCTCACCAAGGCTCTGTCGTATGACGTGCAGTGCCCCCTGGAGGGCAAGTGCCGCCATGACGGCAGCGACGCTGATGTCCGGCCAGGCCGTGCCCGTCCCGAACACGCCCAAGGCGGCGAGCAGTACCGCCAGATTGCCAATTACATCGTTCCGTGAACACAGCCAGACCGAGCGTCTGTTGCTGTCGCCGCTCCTGTAAGCCCACAGCATCCCGAAGACGACCGCATTGGCGGCGAGCGCCACTACACCGACCGTGCCCATCGCCACGGCATGGGGGAGGGTGCCGTGTACGGTGTGCCAGACAGTCGCACCGAACACCCAGAGGCCGAACAGGCCCATCGTCGCCCCCTTGGCGAGTGCTGCCCGGGCGCGATACTGCAAGGCCATGCCGATCACCCACAGGCTGATGCCGTAATTGCCGGCATCAGCCAGAAAATCGAGTGCGTCAGCTTGCAGAGAGACCGAGCCCGCCGCCAGCCCAGCCACGAGCTCGATCAGAAACATCACGGCATTGATCCCGAGCACGCCCCAGAGCACCTGGCGATAGTGCCGGTCGCGCTGCTGCTCCTCGGGGGGACTGGCATGTCCGTGGCAGCAATGGGCGCTCATAATACCCCTCCTTCCAGCACGTGCATGTCATGGAAATGCTCTTTCCATTATAGGGCAAGGGCTGTTGGAAAAGTCCAGTGGATTTTATGGCGCGGAGTGCGGCAGAGGGGCGAGCCAATGGCTCGCCCGAACATGGCAAGCTTTAATCCCTGAAGTCCCGGATGATCTTGCCTGGGGTCCGGCCGGTAAAGACACCGTCTGCGACTACCAGCACCCCATTCACCGCGACGTGCGAGACGCCAGTTGGATAGCTGTGGGGTGCCTCGAAGGTGGCGGTGTCGGCAATGGTATCGGGATCGAAGACCACCAGGTCAGCGGCAAAGCCCGGGGCAATACGTCCGCGCCGCGTCAGTCCCAGCCGACTGGCGGGTAGCAGCGTCATTTTGCGCACCGCCTCTTCCAGCGACATCAAGCGGCGCTGGCGCACGAACTGGGCCAGGAAGCGGGGGTTGGTGCCGTAGCTGCGTGGATGCGGTTTGCCCGCTGATAAGATGCCCTCTGCAGCCAGCGAACTGCCGTCTGAGCCCACTGCGATGAGCGGATGCTGGGCGATTGTTTCCATATCAGGTTCTTGCATGGCATGCAGGATCACCGACGCGTCCGCGCGTTCATAGAGACGCATAACCGCCTCGGCAGGATCACACCCCAAGGCTGCAGCGATGTGCACCATGTTCAAACCTTCGAGCTGTGGCTCAGGCACAAAGCGCGCTATGACGACTCCTTCTGCACTACTGCGCTGCGTAAAGTTGGCGGTGATATCGGCATGTAGCCGTTGCCGTTCCTCTCGGTCTGCCTGGCGACGCAAGGTGGCGTCACGACCACCTTCCAGGGCCCAACGCGGAAACAGCGCTCCTGTTAAGGAAGTGCTGCCGGCGGTGTAGGGGTATTGATCACCGGCAATGTCAATACCCTCACGGCGTGTGCGATCGAACAGGTCGAGCACGTCGTGTGCTCGGCCCCATACTGCTGGTCCCATACATTTCACATGCGAGATCTGCACGCGTATCCCCGTACGCCGTCCGATCTCGATAGCTTCGTTCAGCGCCACGAACAGGCCAACGTTATGATTGCCCTCGTCGCGCAGGTGGGTGGAGTAGAGCTTGCCACGGGCTGCTGCCACTGCTGCCAACTCAATGACCTCGTCGAGACGGGCATAGTAGCCAGGAGCGTAGAACAGTCCCGTAGAGAATCCCAGCGCCCCGGCGTCGAGGCTTTCTGCCACGAGCGTTTTCATCCGTTCCAGTTCTGCCCCACTCGGGGCCCGCGCCTCCATACCGAGCACACAGGCCCGCACGGTGCCGTGTCCGACCTGGACGGCGAGATTGAGCGTGGCGCGCGCCTGCTGCAGGGCGTCCAGATAGCCGCCAAAATCGTTCCAGGTAGGCGTGAAGTCGTCTGTATACTGCGACACACGGGGACGGAGCATATCAGATGCAGCGCCATGGAGTGGGGCGCAGAAGCTAGAACCGCAATTGCCGGCAAGTTCGAGCGTGACACCCTGACGCACCTTACTCTGGGCAGTGGGATCGAGCAAAAAGGAGAGGTCGCTATGGGTATGCAGATCGATAAAGCCAGGGGCGACGACCGCACCGCTGGCGTCTACCACGGTGTGGGCCTCTGCGGCGAGCTGTCCAAGGGCGACGATGTTGCCGCCTTGCGCCGCAATGTCGGCCATAAAAGGTGCGCTGCCTGTGCCATCAATGACGGCGCCATGCTTTATGAGTAGATCGTACATCTGTGTGCCCTCCAGGAAGTCGGCTGTTCACGCCGGTCGCGGCTCTCCATGTCCGTGTGCCAATGTCGTGTGGTGCATGAGAGACTCTCAGGTTTACGATAGCATCTTCTCCACAGAAAGCCTATGGCCTTGGAGGTGCCCTGCTCCTCCTCTGCGCCGTGTTCAGGCTTGCGTTTTCGGGAAAAATCCGCACAATTACGGGCATAGGTCGCCATGGAGCACAACCAGTATCCGAGACAATGTGGTGGAGGAGGGTTTGTCTACTGCTGGTACTTCTCCCTACAGGTGTGGGGGTCCCCTGGTTACATACGATATTATTGCTGGAGATGGACTATGGACAAACACACACTCGTATCCATTGCGCATGACCTCGTGGCAGAAGGCAAAGGCATTCTGGCTGCCGACGAGAGCTCTGGCACCATTAAACGGCGTCTCGATTGCGTCAAGGTCGCGTCGACAGAGGAAATCGCCGTGCCTATCGGGAGGTCTTATTCACCACGCCGGGAGTGGCGACGGAACACCTCAATGCCATGAACGCCATGGGTGAGCATCCATGGCAATTGAGCTTCTCCTATGGCCGGGCGCTGCAAGGACCCGTGCTTGAAGCCTGGCAGGGGGAGGCTGCCAATACGCCTGCCGCGCAGAAGTTTTTTTACCAACGCGCCAAGTACAACGGGGCGGCCCGTTACGGCAAGTATACAAAAGATATGGAAACCGCACTTGCCTAGTACTGCGTACCGCACTTGCCCCGCCAGTTTGGCGGGGGACGTCATCGGCTTTCCGTTCCCGCAGAGACATTGGAGGATACGCCATGCGTAGAAAAGGGCTGCCGTTGTCGCGGCATATTCTGGAGCAACAACGAGAATATCGAGGGTCGACAGGCGACTTTACTGGCATACTAACGCAGATTGCCTTGGCGGCAAAAGTCATCGCTCGCGAGGTGAGTAAAGCAGGACTCGCCAATATCTTGGGTTTTACGGGAGAAAAAAATGTGCAGGGCGAACAGGTGACGAAACTCGACGTCTTTGCACACCAGACGATGATCGAAGCCTTGGAGAGTAGTGGACACGTGTGCGTGATGGCCTCAGAAGAAGCAGCCGAGCCGATTCTGCCCGCGCCGGAGCAGCCGCGTGGGCCCTACGCCGTGCTCTTTGATCCCCTCGATGGCTCGTCCAATATCGACATCAACATCACCATCGGCAGCATTTTTTCGATCCAGCGGAAGATCAGCCCAGGAGCCGATGGCACACTCCAGGATCTCCTGCAACCCGGCGCGTGCCAGGTGGCGGCAGGCTATATCGTCTATGGCTCCAGCACCATGTTCGTCTACACCACTGGGCATGGCGTACATGGCTATACGCTCGATCCGAGTCTCGGCGAGTTTCTCCTCTCCCATGAAAACATCCGTATGCCAAAACGTGGCAGCACCTACAGTGCCAACGAGGGAAATACGCATACCTGGAGTCCTGGGGTACAACAGTACGTGGCACACCTGAAGGACCCACAACACAAGCCATACAAGACGCGGTACGTCGGGACGCTGGTGGCGGACTTCCATCGTACGCTCCTGACCGGCGGCATCTTTCTCTACCCCGCCGATATGACCAATCCGCACAAGCCCGCTGGCAAACTGCGCCTGCTGTATGAAGCTGCCCCGCTTGCCCTGATCGCGCGAGAAGCCGGCGGCCGAGCTAGCACGGGCACGGAGGACATCCTGGGCCTGCAGCCGACTATACTGCATCAACGCGTGCCCTTGATTATCGGTTCTGCAGAGGACGTCGCGGCAGCGGAGGACTTCATCCGTAGGGAGGGCTAAGCATCTAAATCGGCCTACACAACATTGGCGCACTGACGCAGCGCGTCTCGGCATGTTCCGTGAAGGCAGGTATACACATCAGTAGAGTGCCCCAAATGAGATGACCATCGGCCGGCGTCTGGCTGTTACTCACGTCGGCGGTGTGGCATGGTCATCTCATGACTGTTGATTGTCCGCAATGCTTAGCTGTGTTCTAGAGCGCTGGCAGTAGCAACGATGATCTTGGTGCCGTCGGCTTTCTCGCAGAACACCGCTACCTGGGCGCGAGTTTTGCCATCTTCAGCCGTTCGACCAGTAATAATGCCACGTGTAGTAAACGGTTCATGTGGCCACAACACGTTGGTAAACTTCACATCCAGGTGTCCACCCAGATAGAAGCCCTGCCCGAAGTGGCGCGTCAACAGTTCCGTGACACAGGAGATGGTCATGCGCCCACCAATGACCACATCGCCAAATCCGAGCTTTTTCGACTCTTCTTTGTCGTTGTGGTAGTTGCGGCTGGTATGGAAAAATTCGTCGCACATCTCCTCGGTAAAGGTTTTTTTGAGTTCTAGCGTCAACGCTTCCCCAGTGGGGTCGACGCGGCTTTTGGCCCCCTCTTTGGCCTTGGGATCACGGAGTGCCACTTCGCCACTGGTTTGCTCGGCGAGAAAACTCTGATGGTGCACGCTACGCGCTACCAGGCGTCCCGCCGCATCCCGCACCAGGAGTTCCTGCGCCACGACGTCACGGTCGCGCTTGCGGTAGCGGTCTGCGACGCGGGCACTGCAGTGCAACGTTTGCCCAACGCGCACTGGCGCATAAATATCCCATTCCTGGCGCATCCAGAGATTGCCAAAGAGATTATCCAGGTACCAGCCTTTGAACTGGCTGTCGACATTTTGAAAGATGATCACTGGCGCCACTGGTCCGCCAAAAGGGGAGTCCCTGGTGTACCAGGGATTGGGCTCGTCGAGTCCCTGCACATAGTGCTGTACCATGTCCTCGGTGATGGTGAGATCGAGTGCTCCGAGCTCTTTGCCGGCGTAGACGTTGCTAGCCATAGTGGTGTTTCTCCCTCTTCGCACTTCGTATTGCGCGTTGTCATAGGCCAGTTGTAGCAGAAAAGTTTCCGGCGTGCAATGTCTAGTGCATGGCGCTAGGGCATTGTCGCTGCGAGACGACGCGCCTGTCGGCGGCGATCAGCCTCGTGTAACCAACGCTTGCGGAGGCGAATCGACTGTGGGGTAAGTTCCACGAATTCGTCTTGTTCAATGTATTCCAGGGCAGGCTCGAGCGTTAATTTGCGTGGCACCTTGAGCGTCACCGTGGTGTCCTTAGTGGAAGAGCGCACGTTTGTGAGGGCTTTGCGTCGGACGACGTTTACTGGGATGTCCCCATCCTTGCAATGTTCCCCGACGATCTGACCTTCGTAGACTTCTTCGCCTGGGGCGACGAACATCGTGCCGCGGTCAGCGAGTTGGTCCAGAGCATAGGCAGTGACCTGGCCGGTCTCGGTCGCAATCATCACGCCATTGGGGCGTTTGCTCATCTGGCCACGGAACAGCTCATAGGAGTGAAAGCGATGATGCATGATCGCTTCGCCTTGTGTGGCGGTCAACACACGACTGCGTAGCCCAATAAGGCCGCGGGCAGGAATAGAAAATTCCATGTGCGTACGCGTGTCACGTGAGTCCATTTTGTGCAATTCTCCACGCCGTTCCCCCACCAGTTGCATGACTGCTCCCACACTCTCCGCGGGGACGTCAATCACCAGCAGCTCTATAGGTTCCAGGCGTGTGTCGTTATCGTAGTGATAGATGACCTCAGGTTTCCCCACCAGGAGCTCATAGCCCTCGCGTCGCATGTTTTCGAGCAAAATACCGAGATGCAGCAAGCCACGACCCGAGACAATAAAGCCATCCTCCTGTTCCTCAACGCGTAGGGCAACATTGGACTGCAGTTCCCGCCCTAAGCGCTCGCGGATCTGCCGACTGGTGACGTATGTGCCTTCGCGACCAGTGAAGGGCCCGTCATTGATACGAAAAGTCATGTGCAACGTGGGCTCGTCCACCGGTACGCTCGGCAGGGCTGCCGGCTGTAGCAGGTCCGTGAGGGTATCGCCAATTTCGACCTGTTCCAATCCCACGACAGCGAACAGGTCGCCGACATCAATCTGGTCCACTGCCTGTCGCCCTAAGCCTACAAAGCGCAACAGCTGCCCAATGCGCTGTTTGGTGCGCTGGCCATGGCGGTCGATGACCGTGACGTCTTGCCCACTGCGTAATGTGCCAGCAAACACTCGTCCAATACCGATACGTCCGACGTAGTCGTTGTAGTCTAAGGTCGTAATGAGGGCCTGCAGTGGAGCCGTGGCCTCGAGTGGTGGCACCGGGATGTGCTGGATGATGGCGTCGAAGACCGCATGGATAGTGCCAGTGGACGGGCGCTGGTCGGGCTCCGTGGTGGCCCAGCCCTGGCGGGCAGAGGTATACACCGTGGGAAAGTCGAGGGCGTGATCGTCGGCGCCCAATTCGACCAGCAGGTCGAAGACCTCGGTCAGGACTTCGTGTGGGCGTGCTTCTGGCCGATCCATTTTGTTGATCACGACGACGGGCCGCAAGCCCGTGGCTAAGGCTTTGCTCAGCACGTAGCGTGTCTGAGGCATGACGCCCTCGAAGGCATCAACCAACAATAAGACGCCATCGGCCATTTTCAGGACGCGTTCGACTTCACCACTGAAGTCGGCATGTCCGGGGGTATCGACAATATTGATATGAAAACGTTGACCGTGGCGGTCAGTGTAATCGATGGCACAGTTCTTTGAGAAAATCGTGATGCCCCGTTCGCGTTCAAGTGGATTCGAGTCGAGAATGCATTCCCCCACGAGCTCGCCCTGGCGAAATTGCCCACTCTGGCGCAGGAGCTGATCAACAAGCGTCGTTTTGCCGTGGTCGACGTGGGCGATAATCGCCACATTGCGAATATTCTGTCGCGTCATGTATGCCTCGTGCCTACAATGCAGTTGTCGGTTGTGAAAGATGAAATGTAGACCGCAACACCGAATGGGTCTTCGGGAGCCTGCAACAAGACATACGATGGTACTGGCAGGCAATCGATGCGTCTCCTCGATCGTATGATGGAAAATTATACGCTATTCTTGACGAGAAAACCTGTCGATTTCCGTCTCTATGGTTTCCGGGGTCAGACCCTGCGCCACGAGGCGAGGGCAAACACCTTCACCTGCTTGAGGCATGGCCCATACGCTGTGGCAAAGCGCTGATAAATTGGGTGCACGTCTGCTGCAATCGCCTCATGAGGCGACAAATCCCAGAGCAAAAGAAAAAATTTGTCTAGATCAATTTTTTTGAAATATAATATGAAAACCTTTTATATAGGATCGTCGATATTTGGAAAGAACAGAAATTATTCTTTTGAAGGAGTCCACATGAAACTTTGCTTTATGGAGGGATGCGATCAAGCAGTACAGGTGTCTGTAAAGAAGACTATTCGTACGCGAGGTCAACTCGGGGATTCTTGCTGCGAGTTGAGCCTGCCATTTTGCTCGGTCGATCATGCCGTGGCCTTTGAACGATTGTATCCGACGGTGACGGAGCAAATGGCCACCATTGCGCGATTTGTGGCGAACTTTGAAAGCCAGGAATGGACGGTCGAACAGCTTGAGCATGCAGCCCGGTCGATCGGGCAGATCATTGATATTAATCTCGGCGAACGCGACATGGTCATTATTGCGCGCGAGGAATATGAAGAACTCCATCGCGCCAAGCGTATGCTCGCTGGGACGCAGCGCCAGCTCAACGGCCTCCGCCGCGATCATGCGCGATGTCTCGAGCAGTAAGGGAGCGTAAACACGTCTGCCGCTGTCGAGTCGTGATCAGAGTCAGTAGAGCCCCTTCTCTCGCCCTTGCCCACGCAGTGCTCTGCACTGCACATACGTGTTGCAATCAGTAGGTTCCCTACCAGTAGACCGTAAAACCACAGTTTTTGCGTGCATAGAGCAAGACACCGCTCGCTTCGGCGCCCTCGTGATACTCAGGGAAAAGCTGTAAGCAGGCACGCGAGTTCGGCAAGACATGTAGGATTGTCCTGGAACACAATACCATGGATGCCGAGTGCCTGGGCGGCATGGACGTTGGTTGGTTGGTCATCAATGAAAATGCAGTTCTGGCCTGGCAGTTCGAGCCTGGCGAGCACGGCCTGATAGGCAGCCACGTCTGGTTTTATGGCGCCAATCTCTGCTGAGATGGCGATGTAGTCGAAACGCCAGAGCAGGTCGGAGTCCGCTAAGAAATGTCGCAGCTCTGTGCTGAAGTTGCTCAATAGCGCCGTGCGTATACCGGCAGCGTGCAGTTGATCAATGCACGCGATGAGTTCGACATTCAACACATCACCCGTATAGAAGGTGGCGCGCAGCATCGCCGTGTCGGCAGGCGTTAAGCCGAGGCTCGTGCCCACGTTATGCCAGTAGGCGTCGACAGTCAGCTGCCCGAGTTGCGCTGCCACCCAGGAGTGATCATTATGCACGAGGCGCTGTAATTCTCCTGACGCGAGTCCCAGCCGGTGTTCCCACCGAGCGCGTGGGGTGGGATCGAGCGTCCGAGCGAGGACGTTGCCATAATCAAAAATGACCGCTGCACGGCGGCACTGACGCATGCGACTTCCCCTGAGGCGGTCTGCGGGTCGCAAACCCTCGTCAGACCGGCAGTATCTCATGCACCTCTTTGAGACAGACGCCAGAGGCGGGCGTGGATAGCTGAAACATGCTGCGGATACCAGGCCACCAGCACCAATATCCCGGTGTGCAAGGCGAGCCAGAGCCTATCGAGAGTGCCGCCCGGGATCCAGCGCACATCGCCATATTGCCAGATGTCAAGGAGAAGGTGACTGCCAAGCCCAAGAGCAAAGCCAATTTGCATGGGGACGATAAGTCTTATAGCCCCGACGTGGTGCAGGCAGGAGATGAGCCCGAGGCGGCGACTCAAATAGCCCGCAAAAAAATACGGGAGGGCACTGTGGAACAGCGGATTGCGGTGGGCACCAATGCTAAAGAGCGTGATATCCCAGTCGGGCAAAGCGCTGCCGACATAGAGTGCTGGTAATGCAGCCACGACAAATAGTGCCAGCGAATCCGACCCACGGCCTTGGCGCTGCTGTCTGGCATACAGATATCCTCCCAGGCAAATAAGCCCGACCACAAAATGCCAGAAACGTGCGCTCGACACGGTGTCTTGTCTCCTTGATCCTCAATATAGCCCCATAGAGCAGGATGTATAACGCGCCTCTAAGCGGGGTGCCGTACTCAGTGTTCCCACAGGGCATCGCCGCGGTGCAAACGCAGGGCAATCGTCGCGGTCTGCAAGATCTCGCGTTGGGTTGGCGCATGGGCTGCCAGAAAGCGGCCTGCAGCCACCAGCATCAGGTGGCCGGCAACGGTATTCCCGAGTACACCATGCTGTTGCAAGGCGGCTTCCAGCATCTGAAAACTGTGAAAATCGGCATCTTCCCGTACCAGGGCCGTAATGAGGGTGCGATACAGGGGGGCGAGTGGTACACCAGCGCTCAGGTAGTGATACACCATCGCTCCGGCTGGATCAACCTGCTGTTGCGTATCTAAAAGTTCCAGAAAACGTCGCGGGAACTCATTTGCTGGTGGAGAGACCTGGGCCCGATCGTCGTCCACTGGCAGAGGGACTGCCGGGATATTGAGGAAGCGATCGAGGTACACACGCATAGCACCGTGAAACACGCCACGCAGCATCTCGAGGCTCGAAGCGCGTGTGAGCGCTTGATAGAGGGCATTACTGTAGGTAAAGGTATGCAGTACGGCGATCCAGTCCGAGAATTCATTCCGCGTGTGAAACTGCACAATGCGTCGACAGGCTGCACACACCAGGGCTTGCGCCAGCGCCAGGGGAGTCGCGCCAGCGCGTAGACTGTCGCAGAGGGCGGTGACGATGGCCTGTGGAGAATCACCCAACAGGGTCTCAACCAGCGCGGTGGTGTCGTCCCATGATGTGTTCTGGCCGGCGGCTCGTAAAGCTGGCAGACGGTCGCAGGCGTCGTGCACCAGGGACACGAGGTCAACAGGGTGCCGCCAGGCATTGCGCTCCTCGCTCCGTTCAGCCGTGGTCAGGTGGCCCAGCACGCTGGGTAAGACGATGCTGGCGTGTTGCCACCCGATATGCTGCAGCAACTCAAAGCTCTTGTTGATAAAATCCAGGGTGTGGCCCACGTCGAGATAAAAATGATCCGTCGCGGCAGCCATCAGCATGTCCGTCATGTCTGCCGCCGAGGCGCCCAACGCCAGCGCCGTCAGTACGCAGCGTTCCGCCCCGTCACGATCTCGCACCTCAACCCAGCGCCGCAACCAGCGCTTCAGGGTCGCGAGTGGGACACTGCTGGCGGCCAGAGGCTGGAGCAAGACCTGTGGTGGTTGCTCACTGCAGTCTCGCGCCACGTGCAGCACCCCCTGATAGAGCGGAAAAATGCGTTCCTCACCACAGAGGTGGGGCAGAATGTTTCCCATGGCGGTGAGAATGGTCAAGCCTGACGACCAACCAGCCTGGCGATGCTGCACGCCATACAGACCGGCCTGAGTGAGGAGCGCTTGCGGCGGCGTGCCAGCGTCGAGCAGACCGATGATGGCTTTGCCCTGTACCAGGCGAAGATTCTGCTCCATACCTTCCCGCAGGCGGCGCTGCCAGCGTTCGGCAGCATGTGCGCCGTTGGTCTGTACGGTCACCCACACCTCGCCATCGCGAATCTCGACCGGATACGCCGGAATGTCATCGGCCCACAGGTCAAAGGCACAGCCGCTGGCGAGATCAAAGCGTGCGTGGTGCCAATGACAGGTGAGAATGCCATCGTACGTGGTGCCACGGTGCAACGGAAATCCCATGTGCGGGCAGCGATTATCGATAGCGTAAAAGTGCTCTTGATGGTAGAAAATCGCCAGCGGCCGGTCGTTCCCGGCTATGACCAGACTGCCCCGTTGTTTGACTTCTTCCACAGTGCCGACGCGGATATGCTGTGTAGGCTGACTCATGCCTCATCCTCCTCCTCTGTCAGTATGGGGTAGGACAGGCTCACGCGCCCGTATCTCCTGAGCATAACACATCATAACACGTTCGCTGTTCCGGTGCTTGCTGGGGTGGGAAGAGTGCGAAATCCGCAGCACGACAGCGCCTAGAGGCTCGCGTCGAACTGCCGGTGTGAGCCGTGGTCGTATAGTCGCTCTGGTCCGGTGCCACCTTCGCGCAGCGCTCTCGCCGCTTGGCTGCGACATGGTGACGCTATGTCTGCAACAGCATGTCGGCAGCCTGGGCCAGATGCGCCAGTGTCCAGCACTCTAAGAGAGCGTCACAGTATGGAGCGTAGACATCAACGACCGAATCCTCTGTATTCCATAGATGACGAGGCTCGGGGTTGAGCCAGATGAGTCGGCGGCAGCGCTGGCGGATCTCGCCCAGCGTCCAGGCCTGCGGATCAAAGTGGTTGGTACGGGCATCTCCGAGGATGAGCAGGACCGTATCGCGGCTGAGATCGCCCAGGAGGTCATTATAGAACTGATAAAAGACCCTGCCAAAGTCACTGAACCCGAAGAGATTCAGATTGGGGTAGTGGCGCAGGGCATCGAGGTCTTGCGGAAAGCGCATATGGCGAAACAGCGGAGTGACTTCCACCATGCTGTTGACAAACAGCAGACTGCGCACACTGGTAAATTCCGCCTGTAAGGTGTGCACAAGTTTTAACAGGAACGTGGATACCTGCCACACCGAGCCTGAGACATCGCAGAGCACAATGAGTCGCAGCTTGTTGACATGGCGTCGCCGGTAGGCCAGCGCAAAGGGCACTTCGCGGCCACTACGTAATCCCTGCAGGACGGTCCGACGCAAGTCAAGGCGCCCGTGTCGAGCCCGGCGATAGCGCAGGGCCCGTCGTGTCAACAAGCGGGCGGCGAGACGTTCTGTGGCACGGTACATGTCAGCGAGTTGAGCAGGTGGAAAATCGCGGTCAAGGCGAAGAGAGGCAAGGGTGTTATCGGGAGTATGCGACTCGGAGGGGACGCGGCGGGGGGGGCTGTCGAGTTGCTGCTGCCAGGCCTGCTCGAGGTCAGTGAGCGTCGCCAGTGATTGGGCCACCACACTGTCGTGGACCGTGACAGGTGTTTCTTCCTGGTCAGAACGCTGCGCTGCTGCAGTAGACGAGGGAGGAAGCTGCAGGGGCCGCTGGAGAGGCCGCGCCAGATGACCATTGGTGTGTGCTGTTGAGTGCTGGGACGGGTCGCTACTGCCACCCGACTGGTGTGGTGTCCGACGTCGTTTGCGCCGACGAGGAGCACTAAAGAAGCGCGCAAAGAGCGTGTCAAAGGTGGCAAAGTCGTGGTGCGACTTCACCAGGGCGGTGCGCAAGCCCAGGCGCAAGCACTCCCGATCGTGTAGGCCCACCTGACTGACGCTGTGCAAGGCATCGAGGCTTTCAGCGACAGAAATGCGCACCCCGTGTGCCCGCAGCAGGCGGATAAAGGTGAGCAGCCGCGAGGTCATCGCACCGCTTCCCGCAGCGCTCGGGCAATATCGTCCTTATCCTTGAGCAGGATATTGAGGGTATCGATAATGAGCTCCCGGGACAGCGCCGTGGCGCCCAGCACGACCAACGCCAGCGCCCAATCGAGCGTTTCGCTGATGCTGGGCGTTTTGCGCAGGCTGAGTTGCCGGACGCGCTGGATAAATTGCACGATCTGAGCCGCCAGATGGGCATCAATCCCAGGCACTTTCTGCCGCACGATCTGCAGCTCTGTGGCCGCGGCTGGATGATCGATATATAAGTAAAAACACCGCCGTTTCAGGGCTTCCGAGAGGCTACGCGTGGCGTTGCTGGTGAGGACAACGAGCGGACGTTGCACAGCGTTCAGGGTGCCAAGCTCTGGAATGCTGACCTGAAAATCGCTCAGCACTTCGAGCAAGAACGCTTCGAATTCCTGATCGGCACGATCGACCTCATCAATCAACAGCACGGTGGGGTGGGGGGAGAGAATCGCTTGTAACAGCGGCCGCGGCAGCAAAAAGTCCTGGGAAAAGAACGCACTGGTGTGCCGTTGCAACAACGACACGGCATCGTTGAGAGATGTGGTTGCGGCCAGGAGGGTGCCGAACTTGTCTTTGAGCATCTGCACGTACAGGAGTTGCTTGCTGTATTCCCACTCGTACAGCGCTTTCGCTTCGTCCAACCCTTCATAGCACTGCAGGCGTATGAGCTGGTAAGCCGTTGTCTGCGCCAGCACCTTGGCGAGCTCGGTTTTGCCGACACCAGGCGGGCCTTCGACGAGGAGCGGGCGTTGCAGCTGCGTCATCAAGAACACTGCCGTGGCGGTTTCTTTGTTGCATACGTAGTGGACCGCGGCACATTGTTCAATGACGTCCTCGACAGAGCGAAACAGCCCTGATACGGCTGGGGCAAGCATGACGTGTTCAGCGCACAACGGCAGTATTCTCCTGGATGGAAGTCTATGACTGTTGAGACCCCAGAAGTATAGAGAGCCCTGGCACTGGACGCAATGCGGAGGCACGTCGGCTGGTGAGCGGTCATGGACAACTGGTGAGGCATGTGCGTCGTGTGATACTAGCGTAATCCCATGAACCCCGTGCGCAGCAGGCTCAGACCCACCACCAGGAGGGTGATCAGCACCATCTGGGCAAAGCGTGTCTGGCTGATGTGGCGTTGTAAGCGCAGGCCCAAGAGGAAGCCCACCGCGCTCAGCACGCAGAAGAGGGCCGCAACGCCGAGACGCGGGGCCGTGAGCAGCCCGAACCCTACCAGACTGACAAGCTGCGGAATCTGTCCACCGAGAAAACACATGGAGACGGCCGAGACAAATGCTGCCTTAGGCAATTGTAGCGCGGCGATGTACATCACCAGGGGTGGGGAGAAAATGCTCGTGGCCCCACCGATCACCCCAGCGCACAGACCAGCGCTGATCCCAGCCCACCGCTCGTACGCTGGCGGTAGCACCAGTCGCGGATGCCAGAGCGATATGACGGCATAAGCGGTGACAATGACGCCCAGGATCAGCACGAGCAAGCTCCCCGGCACATATGCCAGCAATGCCGTACCACCTACCGCCGCCGGGACCAGCACCAGGAGGGTGGGGAGAAAGCGACGTACGAGCGCTAGCGAGACACCGCCCTGTATTGTCTGAATAACATTCATCAAGAAGGCCGGTAGCGTAATGGCCACCACCGTGGTTTGCGGATCGAGAAACAGGGCGGCAATGGGTGCGCCAATAACCGGGAATCCTATACCCGTCGCTCCTTTTACAAACGCCGCCACAATAATTCCCATGGCCGCGAGGGTGAGGGCCACGGGACGAGTCGTCTGCGCCTGAGGTTGCGCCACCGCCACACCGCAGAAAAAGACTACCAGCACCATGGTCATACCTGTCAGCCTGGCGCACCGCCGCGACTCAAGCCGTCGTCTCATACCCCCTCCGCGTCAACCAGCCCCATGGGTAGCACAGACGATCCACCTCCCCCACCAGACAGTCAAGGCAGGAAGACCGCTCTAGTCGATAAAGCTTTCTTGTAGCGCAGGCACCAGTGCTGGTCAAGGAGGACGTCGCAGCATTCTGGTTATTGCGTATTGAGACGTATCATCTTATGCTCCACAGGGGGGAGTCGACAGACTACGCTGGACGTGCATCTGAGGATGGTAGGCGCGCAGGCCACCTCGGTACAAAAGCTCTTACAACCCTTCGCAACAGGCACTTTTATGGCCGCAACCGATCCTCCCAATACCTCTACCCCGGCGGTGCACAGCGCCTCTGGGAGGAGACTACGGGCAGCGCTGCATAGCGCCGATTTTCGGCGCCTATGGCTGGCAACGATAGTCAGCCAGTTAGGGATGGGCATGCAGCAGGTCTTGCTGGGCTGGTTGGTGTTAGCCATAACCGGCTCGGATAGCATGGTGGGCATTATCTTCGCCGTGCGTGCAACGCCGAATCTGCTCGTGGGGCTTGCTGTTGGAGCACTCACCGACCGCCTGGATCGTCGCCTCCTCATGCGCCTGGCGGGTTTCGGTATGACACTGATTACACTGGCAGTAGCCGGTTTGCTAGGCGCCAATCGCTTGCAGGTCTGGCAGTTGCTGGTATACGCCGGTCTCCTCGGCACCCTGCAAACCCTAGAGATGACAGCGCGTCAAGTCTATGTCTACGACACGCTGGGGGCGAGCGGCGCGGCCCAGGGTATTGCCCTGGTGTCCATGGCGCAACGTCTTGGCAGCGCTGGTGGGGCCTTGCTGGCGGGAGCGGTCTTCCAGTGGTGGGGAGCCGCGACGGCTTTTTTTGTCATGAGTATGAGCTATGGGGCGGGCGTGTGCCTCCTCTATGCCTTACGCCAGGCAGGCGTGGCAGCTCCGCTTTTGCGAGAGCCGTTGTGGCAAAATGTGTGTGCCTATGTCCAGGCCCTGCGCACAAATCAGGCGATGCGCAGCTTGATAGTTTCCACTGCCATTGCTGAAATTCTGGGATTCTCGCACCAGGTCATGTTGCCCATCCTGGCCAAAGACGTACTGCTGGTTGGCGCCGCTGGCCTGGGGGTGCTCACAGCCTTTCGGTTTCTTGGCGGCACCCTGGGTGTGGTATTGCTCACTGCCCTGAGTACGATGCCCCGCCAGGGTGTCTTATTGCTCGTTGTGTTGGTGCTGTTTGGCAGTAGCGAAGCCCTGTTAGGGTATGCGGCGCATTTCTGGCTGGCCGTGGCCTGCGTGACGTTTATCAATATCATGGCCGCAGTCGCCGACGTGCTCCACCAAACGCTGTTGCAATTCAGTGTGTCGAATGAACAACGCGGTCGGGCCATGGGTGCCTGGGTAGTGGGGGTTGGTACTGCCCCCCTGGGGCATCTGGAAATTGGCTATCTGGCCGGGCTTGCCAGCGCTCAAGTAGCCCTGGCGGCGAATGGGCTGACCCTGGTAGTGCTGGCCGCGAGCCTGGCCATATGCTTGCCGCATTTGCGACGGTTGTGACGCGGCGCCAGGACAATATCTTGTCTGGTGCAGGCGCAGGCTTGTTGAAACGCGCCTGCCCCTGCCACACTGCCGGGTCAGGACGGCGAACTGTTAGAGAGGAACGAAGCTATGCCGACGTTTGAAGCGGAGAAGCTCCAGGCCATTGCAACGCGAATTTTTCAGGGTGCTGGCTCGGCGGAAGCCGAAGCGCGCCTGGTGAGTCGTTATCTGGTGCATGCCAACCTCATGGGCCATGATTCCCATGGTGTGATTCGTATTCCGCAATATCTGGTGAGTGTGAAAAAGGGCGAGTGTGTTCCCGAGGCACCCCTTGAGATTGTGCAAGAGACCCCGGCGACAGCCGTGTTCGATGCGCATTGGGGATACGGGCAGACGGCTGCCACGCGGGCCATGGAGATTGCCGTAGAGAAGGCCGCCAAGCAGGCCGTGAGTTCGGTGGGTATCCATCGCTGTAACCACATTGGGCGCCTGGGAGAGTATCCGCCTCTGGCCACGGCACGGGATATGATCGGCATCGTCACGGTGAATGGGCATGGGATGGGGCATATTGTGGCGCCATACGGTGGGTCTGAGGGCCGCATGACTACTAATCCCATTGCTGTGGGTATCCCCACTGGCCGTGGGGCGCCTATTGTGCTGGATATGGCAACCAGTGTGGTGGCGGAAGGGAAGGTGCGGGTCAAACGCAATAAGGAGGAACCCACGCCAGAGGGGTGGCTGGTGGACAATAAAGGCGTGCCGACCACTGATCCAGGCGACCTGTACACCTCTCCACGGGGCGCCCTGCTGCCGCTTGGTGGACTCACGGCGGGTCACAAAGGCTATGGACTGGCACTCATTATTGAAATCCTCAGTGGCGCTCTGTCGCGGGCCGGCTGTGCTCGGCCCGATGCCAGCCGCGGGGCTAATGGGGTGTTCATGCTGGTGCTCAATATCTCTGCGTTCACCGCTGTGGAAGATTTTAAGCAGGAAGTGGACCAGTTTGCCGCCTTCGTGAAGAGCTCGCAGCCGATGCAAGGCTTCACCGAGGTCCTGTTGCCGGGAGAGCCAGAAGCGCGTGAGCTGCAACGACGCCAGGCCGAGGGGATTGCTGTTGATGACGAAACGTGGCGCCAGATCGTCACTGCAGCAGCCGAATTTGGCGTCCAGGTGGATTGAACGGGCGTTCCTCACTCTCCTGATGCCGCAACGGGACGCAGTGTTTAGAGGTTGTGCAGCCGCACGACTTCGTCGTCAAACAAAATGTTGCCCGTGAAGGTGCGCGGATTTTGGGCGCAGATAAACACGGCGCTTTTCCCCATGGCAATGGCTGCTTCGAAGGGCTCTGGGGTTTCTCCGGGCCTGGTCATGCCAAAAACATTTCCCGGTGTGCGAATACGGCCGGTGGGGGAGAGGACGTTAAAACTGATGCCCTTGTCCTGATACTCTATGGCGAGTGCCTGAGTGAGCCGCTCGAGAGCCGCTTTGGTCGCTGCATACATGAAGGCGCGTGTCGAGGGGACATCTTTGTAAGGCCCTGGGCCAGGAAAAACCGCTGCCCGTGATGAGACGTTGATCACCCAGCCTTGTTGTTGGGCGATCATCGTCGGAAGTACAGCGCGGATACACAGAATGGGGCCTTTGATGTTGACTTTATTGTGTAAATCGATGTGTCTTGTCGGGAGATCAAGAATGCTCCGTGGGACGAGCACCGCGGCGTTGTTGATGAGGATGTCAATGCGGCCATAGGTGTCGAGGGTGCGTGCGACCATCGTCGCAATGTGCTCTTCGTCACTGATATCTGCCTTCACGGCGATGGCCTGGCCGCCAGCCGCTTCGATCTCTTGCACGGTTTGATGAATCGTCCCCGGTAACCGGGGGTCTGGTTCGACTTCTGAACGGGCGACCACCACTACCTTGACGCCCTCTGCTGCAAGCGCCAAAGCGATGTCTTTGCCGATGCCCCGTGATGCACCACCAACAATAGCGACCCTGTCTGCCAACTCCATGGTGATCTCCTGCTGTCTATGGGTGTTGTCTCAGACCCTGTGCGTTGCTGTGTGGCCCACATTATAGCGTATTGCGACATGCACGGGCTCGCAGCATATACGGTCGTAGCCACACGCCGACGAGCAGCGCAATGCCGAGGTAGGAAGCGAGGTCGCGGGTTATCCCCCAATGCGCGTGTATGTCGTCGATGTGCACAGTGGTGGAATCGACAAAAGTGCCTCGCACAGACACGAGGCCGGAGCGCTCACTTTGTGTGCCGATGACACGCAGCTCTTCGCCAGCGAAGGTGCGCAAGCGATCACCCGCCGTCTGTTTGAGATAGAGATTCCGATCAAACTCCACCGGGCGACCCGTGCGGAGGGTGCTTTCTCGCAGCGTTTTCACGGAGTGATTATCCATGGCGTAGGGGCCACTGCAAAACGCCAGAGGGAGGAGCACATAGCCAACGACGAGGCAGGTGGCGCACAGTCGTTGCCAGAGCGGTCGTGGGGTGGTGGGCGTTGGCGGTGGGAGTACGTGCCACCCCACGCGTACGCCATAGGCGAAGCCAAAAATTGTCAGCAGGAATATCAGCCAGCTTTCTGGCCAGAAGAGCCCGAAGTTCAATAACTCCCAGGAGAGCGGGGCAAAGAGATGGACACCATTGGCCCACTTGGTTTCACACGCATCGAGGAGCAGATGGAATACGGCATTCAGCGCCAGTAGCCGGAATATTTTGGCTGGCTGGGAGGAGGAGAGGGCCAGGGCACCGCTCAGGAGTAGACAGGCCGCCAAAGATGCCTGTCCTATAGCATACAGCCGCAGATCATACGGATTGAGCCCTGGCACGAATGTCTGCCCGAGGCGCTGCAGAATCCAGGGGAAGTCAGGCAGCAGGCATCCCAGCAAGACCCATCGCAGGTCAGCATCCCGTATCAGGGCGCGCGTGGCAATGCCTTGCACGCCAATATGAGCAAACATGTTGGGCATATCAACACAACCTCGGGGCTCCCCGTGAGCACCGCAGACATATCCGCGGTACCGTGCTATGCGGCTCTTGCATCATTGTCCACAGCACCATGCCATCTGGCAAGGCAATTAAGAGCGCTGGTTGACTTTTCGCCCCGGCTGTCTATGATGACTCTCTGTAGGTCCGCTGCTGCCAGCAGGTAGCAGACGAGACTCCGTGGCGCTGTCGTTTTCTGAGGTCGCTGCAATGCGTTCTGCCCGGCACCCGTCAAAGGCCGCGGCGCTGGTCTCTTCTGCCAGGGAGACACCGACGCCTGTCTCACTGCCAGGAGTGATGGTGTGCCTCATGCTCGGACCATTCATCAACATTCTCGACCACAACGTTGTGAGCGTGGCGCTGCCAAAGATGATGAGTGGGCTGGCTACAGATATCCTGACTATTCGTTGGGTCGTGACTGCCTCCCTCATCGCTACGGCGGTGGTGATGCCAACACTGGGATGGGTTGGCCGCACCCTGGGCAATAAGAATCTCTACGTGCTTGGCCTGGCTGTGTTTACGGGTGCGTCTGGGCTTTGCGGCATGGCGCCAAGCGCCGAACTCTTGATTGCTTTGCGCGCTGTGCAAGGCGTGGGGGCTGCTGTATTAATGCCCATCTCGCTGGTGTTGATGATGGAAGCCTATCCGCCTGAGCAGCGTGGTATGGGGACGGCGCTTTGGGGCGTAGGGGCGTCCATGGGATCAGTGATCGGGCTGCCGCTCGGGGGGTATTTTGCGGATGCGGTGGACTGGCGAGCAGTATTCTTTGTCAATCTGCTTCCTGGCGCACTGGCAGTATTTTTGACGCTGATGTTTGTCCCGGCCGCGGCACATGAAGAGCGTCAGCCATTTGACGTGTGGGGGTTTTTCACCCTGAGTATTGCCCTGGTGAGTCTCCTTGTCGCACTCAGCGAGGGGCAGCGCGAAGGCTGGGGGGCCTCGTCTATTGTGCTCTTACTCGTAGTGGCAGGGAGTGCTTTCGGCCTGTTTTTACTCATCGAATGGCGCACTCCTACGCCTCTGCTCGATTTGCGACTCTACACGAGTATGCGCTATGTGAGCAGTACGCTCGTGGCGCTCGCCATGGGGGTGTTTTTCTACGCCAGTACCTTCATTATCGTCCTCTTTGCCCAATTGTTGCTCGACTTATCGGTGCAAAACACTGCCCTGGCCCTTTTGCCAGGCTCGATTGCCATGGTGTTGACCTCACCCCTCGTCGGCTGGACGATCGACCGCTCTGAGCCGCGACTCGCCATGCTGCTCGGGTTGGGACTCTACGTCGTGAGCTGTTATCTCATGCTGCTCGCCGATCTGCGTATTGGCTTTGGGTTTCTCGTCTGGGTGTATATCTTCCGCGGCCTGGGGCTCGGGTTCTTGTATCCACCGGTTTTTGTCGTTGCTACCAGTGGGCTGCCTATACATCGCACTCGCGCTGCCTCGAGTCTGCTCAATCTCTGGGTGACCCTCGGCGGGACATTCAGCATTGCCCTATTTAGCACGCTGATTGAGTGGCGACAAACACTCCATCAGGTGCGTTTTGCCGAGACCCAGGTGCTCACGGCTGTCGGGACGCAGCGGGCGCTGGCGCTCTTTGGACAAGTCGCTCACACGCTTGGGGTTGGGGTAGGCCAGGCTGAGCTATACGCCCGCGGGGTGTTACAGGGATTGGTGCGTCGAGAGGCACTGGTGCATGCCCTCAACGATGGTTTTGCGCTGATCTTATTTATTGCCTTGTGTAGCATGGGAGTTGTATTGACCATGCGTATGGCCCGGAGGAAGTAAGAGACATGCCCATGTACACGCGCTGTCTGGTGCTGCCGAGCACCTACCGTGATTCCGTGGTATTGATGTCGCTCTCGCGGTCTCTCGAGAGCCTCCCTGGTGTGCAGCAGGTGGCGGTCATGATGGGTACACCGCAGAACACGACATTATTACGGGAAGCAGGGTTGCTTACAGCTGAAGCGGAGAGTGCTGGGACAAATGATCTGCTTATCTGTGTGCAAGCCAGCTCCACTGCTGCTGCCGAACAGGCTATCCGGACGGCACAAGATGGCTTGGCGCCCCGGCAGAGCACCACGACAGCGCGTGGAGACGTGCTGCCGCGCACTCTGGAAACAGCGTTGCGCCATCTCCCTGAGGCAAACCTTGCCTGTATTTCTGTGCCTGGGCAGTATGCTGGACAAGAGGCACGTAAGGCTCTTGAACACGGTTTACATGTTTTTCTCTTCAGTGATCATGTCGAGCTAGAGATGGAAGCAGAGCTGAAACAGTATGCTGCACAGCGCGGCTTACTGCTTATGGGACCGGATTGTGGGACGGCCATCCTGCATGGTGTCCCCATTGGCTTTGCCAATCAGGTGCCACGGGGCACCGTAGGGCTGATCTCCGCCTCTGGCACTGGCTTGCAGCAGGTCACCTGCCTGCTCGCCCAGCAGGGCATTGGTGTGTCGCAGGCGATCGGCGTAGGCGGTCGCGATCTCCACCAGCATATCGGGGGGAGCAGCATGCGGGCAGCCCTGCAAGCTCTGGCCAGCGATGTGGCCACGCAGGTCATTGTCCTGATCTCGAAACCACCAGATGCGGCGGTGGGGAGACAACTTGTGTGGGAGGCCTGCGATGTCGGCAAGCCCTGCGTGCTGGCCTTTCTTGGCGGCGACGCTCTATCTGTCCCTGGAGCGCCGTTATATGCTGTCGCGACACTGGAGGAGGCAGCACTGGTGGCGAGTGCTCTGGTGCGTGGTGAGACTGTCAGCCGCCAGCCCCGAGGTATACCGCCATATCTCAGCGCGTCTCTTGAGGCGAGTCGTGCGGCATTGTCGCCAGAACAGGGCAATGTATACGCCTTGTATTGTGGCGGCACCCTGGCCCATGAGGCCCTGTGGCTGCTGCGGCATGCGTTCCACGGCGTCACCTCGAACCTGGATGGAACCCTGGGGACTACCAGTGCACCCGGACATGTGGTTGTCGACCTGGGAGCCGAAGAGTTTACCAGTGGTCGTCCCCATCCCATGCTTGATCCAACAGTGCGGCGCCAGCAACTGCTGGCATGTGCGCAGCGGCCGGACGTCGCCGTGGTGCTGTGTGACGTGATCCTTGGCTGGAGTGCTCATGCTGATCCGGCTGGCGCGCTCGTGGCCGCGTGGGCAGAAGCGCAGCAGATCGCCTCTGGCGAGAGACGACAGCTGATCGGTATTGCCACGCTGTGTGGTGCTCCGGACGATCCGCAGGGCTATGCCGAGCAGCGGCAGAT
Organism: uncultured Gammaproteobacteria bacterium; assembly: GCA_963773125.1. Taxonomy (GTDB): domain Bacteria; phylum Tectomicrobia; class Entotheonellia; order Entotheonellales; family Entotheonellaceae; genus CAVZBC01. The sequence goes on from CAVZBC010000020.1 coordinate 91,926, forward strand.
GTTGCAAGCGTGTGGTTTTCTGCTGGCGGAGAGTAATGCGCAGGCGGTCCGCCTGGCCATTGCGGCGGTAGGAGGGCAGAGCAGAGAGCTAGGGACGCCGGCAGCAGCACCAGTTTCTCAGGCGAGGCCAGTGTCCGCTGACAGGGCTGCCGCACCCCCGGCAGTACCGGCGCATCTCCCGGCTCTCTTTGCCACGGGGCCGCGGGTAATCAACGTGGGTCTGGAATTGTTTGCCGCGCAATATGCTGCACGTGGAGTGCCGGTCGTGCATGTCGATTGGCGTCCCCCGGCAGGGGGGGATGTGCGTCTCGCCCGGTTGCTGGCGCGTTTACGCTAGGGCATAGCGAGGGAAATCATGACTACAGCCACACCATCACCAATCGAGACGGCCAATAGTCAGGCGCTGGAGCGCATATTTGCCGCGCGCCCCTTTCTCGTCGGTGTGCAACCAGCCCGTGATCTTCTGGCCCCGTTTGCTGACCACACGGTGTTACATGCCGGCCCACCTGTAGTGTGGGAGCGTATGTGCGGGCCGTTGCGCGGGGCTATTCTCGGCGCCCTGCAGTATGAAGGGTGGGCGGTCGATGAGACGACTTCCCAGGCGCTCATCGACGCTGGCAAAATCACCTTCTGGCCGTGCCACAGTGCCAGCGCTGTGGGTCCCATGACCGGCATCATTACGCCAAGTATGCCGCTCATGGTGGTTGAAAATCGTGCCTTTGGCAACTGTGCCTATGCGACGCTCAACGAGGGTCTCGGTAAAGTGCTACGCTTTGGGGCCAACGATGCGAGCGTTTTGCAGCGGCTGCACTGGTTACAGCACGTGGCCGCTCCTGTGCTGCACGCAGCACTGCAACGGTCTGGCGGGGTCGACTTGCGCGTGCTTATGGCGCAGGCCTTATTGATGGGGGACGAGATGCACCAGCGCAACGTGGCCGCGACATCGTTATTGGTACGCCTGCTCATGCCGCATCTCGTGCGAGTTGTGATGCCTCCCGAACGGTTAGGAGCAATCACCGATTATCTCACCGGCAACGATCAGCTATTTCTCAACGTGGCCATGGCGGCTGCGAAAGCCACCATGGACCCGGCGATGCACATTCCCGGCTGCACGTTGGTGACGGCTATGGCGCGCAACGGCACAGAATTTGGAGTGCGGGTGAGTGCCCTGGGCGAACGCTGGTTTACTGCCCCGGTAGAGATGCCCAGAGGGCTCTACTTTCCTGGTTTTAGCGCCATTGACGCGAATCCTGATATGGGCGATTCGGCGATCGTCGAAACGTTGGGTCTGGGGGCGTTTGCTATGGCCGCTTCGCCAGCCGTGGCACAGTTCGTGGGGGTGGGAGGCTTGAGCGAGGCACAACGCTATACTGAAGAGATGCTCGAAATCACCGTTGGTCGCAGCCCACATTTGCTCCTGCCAACGTTGGATGGTCTGGGGGTCCCCAGCGGTATCGACATCCGTCGCGTGGTGGAAACAGGCCTTACGCCCTGGATTAATACGGGCATTGCCCATCGTCAGGCCGGCATTGGTCAGATTGGCGCGGGGGTGGTACAGGCGCCACTGGCGTGTTTTGTGCAGACTCTCGAAGCCTTTGCTGAGGTCTGGGATGGCTGAGTCAGGAGCGCGGACGTCCGACAGGTCGTTGCCGGCGCGAAGCATGGTGGAGGAGAGAAGACAGGATGCGCTGGTTGACACGGTTTTTTCAGCGTAGGCCGCGTCAGCAGAGTGATGCGGCGCTGTGGATTTATGTGCGTTGTCGGCGCTGTGAGGAAGCCATCCGCATACGTGCCGATCGTCGCTACGATCTGGTCAGTGAGATGCGCGACCCTGGTGAGGCGGGCCCTGCGTACACCATGCATAAAGACATCGTCGGGGCGCGTTGTTTCCAGCGTATAGCCGTTGACATTGCCTTTGATCACCGGCAACAAATCGTCCACCAACAGATCTCTGGGGGGCAGTTTCTGACAGAGGCAGAATATCTCGCCGCTACCGCGTCCCAAAGAGAGACACCATAGACTGGCAGCGCCCAGAGATACCACTGCGCTCCATACCTGCGCGGGCACCTTATAGTCGCCTTGCTATGTTTCGCTGTCGCTCGCCGCGCGTTTGAGCTGTGCTTTGGCACGGATATTGAGCGACTGAATAATCCCCGCGTCTACTGCTGCCACTACATCTACGGCACTATCCAAATCCGCTTCAGAAATACCAGCCTTCCTTGCATCCGCAAGGCGCCGTTCGACTCACGGCTGGCAGTTACGCACCATAGCAATCGCTAACCCCATGAAGATTTTCTCGCGCTCGCTCAGATTCGTAACGGCATGAGCATCACGATAGAACTGTCGAAAATCGGCCTTGTCACTCATTACCTTCTCCTCTGTGCCAGCGGTTTAGCGGCAATCCTCGGTTGTCGGGAGTTGGGCTGGCTGTTGGGCGACCGTCGTACAGGCATGTGTCTGGCAGTAGTGAGCAATAGTGGTAGTTGAGGCGACCTCCGGCCGCCAGATAATGCCTCACGTTTTGGCCACGAAATGGTAGATCAACCCCTCGTGCACGTCGAGAGTAAACGGTGCGGCGTGTTGCCCATTGTGGCTCGCACTATGGCCAGGGCCGACCGCGGTATAGGCGAATTGGAGGGTATACTGACCCGGGTTGACGCGCAGCCTGGTGACGGGGAAGCGCGGGTCGAATTGCTGCGTGTTGAGAGCGAGCAATTGTATAGAGGCAGGAAATGACAATACGGCATAGGGACTGGAAGGGGAGGGCTGCTCAGAGAGACCGGCACACCCGAGCAGAGAGAGCAGTCCTATAACCAGCCATACATGGCGTTTCTTTGCTGGCACGCCGCCTCCTTTCTCGTGACGTAGCGTATAATTGCCACATGGCTCTTGATTTCCCATACAGAACGCTCTCAGCAGTATATAAGTTCCCCGTTGTGGATGCCATATGTCCTGCGCGCCAGGCGCACACTGACGCCTTACTGTCGCGGATACTTCGTGCAACATCGCAAGTGTTTTCTCAGAAGGCATCAGGCCTGTGATCGCCTTCCTTCTGTGGTGGTGTGATTTGCATTGTATGTCAAGGAATGATAGGATGCACCTTCTGCACTGGGTTGAGTTGCTTGACTGCAGGAGAGCAGGGATGCAGGTGAAGGATTTGATGAGTAAGGATCTTTTTGTACTCTATGCTGATGACAATTTACTGCTTGCCGAAGAGATGATGCAGTGGAAGCGTATCCGGCATATCCCGGTGGTGGATCGACACTATAACCTGAAAGGCTTGGTGACACATCGGGACATGTTGCGCGCTTCCATTTCAACGCTGGCACAATTTCCCCGCCACAAGACCCAGGCCATGCAAGCCCATATCCTGTTGCAAGATGTCATGCAGACCCAGGTATTTACCATCAGTCCTGAGGCAGATATCAAAGAGGCTGCCCGCGTAATGTGGCGGGAAAAGATTGGTTGTCTGCTTGTGGCTGAACACGGACAACTCGTTGGGATCCTGACCGAAGCCGATTTTCTCAAGTACGTCTTGCAGCCTGAAGCGGTGGACTAAGTGCTGCGCACGGCTCATAGGTGGCCGTTTTTCCGCCCTGGCTCTCTGGTATGCCCCGCCGGGTATTATGGACACTGTACTCTATGGCGCTGTACTAAGGACTCTGCTCTCCATCCGGGTTGATGAGAGGCACTGCTCAGTGGACGGAGAGCAGAAAAGCCTCTTTACTCCTGGGGAGTGTCCTCGGTAGGCTCTGCCGCCGGTGATGCGATGCCATTGCTGCTCGCTACGGGGAGATCGGAAGTCGGATTCAGGACGATGAGTCCCTCAGCAATTTCCCGGATAGCGACAGAAAAGTAACTCTCTCCCTCTTGCCGTTGCACCAGAGAGCGAGCCCCATGGTGTAGTTGGCGGATACGCTTGGCAAGTAGCATGGTGGTGAGGTAACGATTCCCGACTTTCTTAATGGCAGTGTCGAGTAGAGCGTGCTGGGTGGTCAATGTACAGCCTCCTGGCACTGAGCGAAGGATTCAAAGCATTGCAAAACAAACATTATAACGTATTGTCCTCATAGCATGCTACTTTTTGCTGCATTTTCGAGACGATTTATCCCGCCATACGCGTGTTTTCCATGACCATAGTAGGGAGCAGCAAGACGGGAAGGGCTGCATGGGCATAACGTCATGCCGGTCAGGCAGACTGGCTCAGGCAGTGAGCCGATGTCGCCGGAGGAACTCCTGCACCAGTGTCACGGTCTGGGTCGGCTGGTCAAGAATCAAGTGATGACCGGCCTTGGCGACTTCGACGAACTCTACCTGGGGACAGGCATCTTTGATAAGCAGTAACTGGGCGGCAGGCAAACGGGAACTCTGCTCGGCACGCAGGAACAACACTGGACAGCTCACCCGACGCCAGAAGGGCAGGGTATCAATGGCAGTGCGTTGGGCATAGACACGCCGATCAATCTTATGGACCCAGGTACCCTGCGGGAGTTGTCGTCCAGCGTGGTGGGCAATATACTGATGGACTTCCGGCGCGGCTCGTAAGCCGTCAGGGCGGATACGAAAGTGGGCGATGTAGTCTGCTTGGGTGGCGTACTCTCGGCCCTGCCGATGGCCTGTCTGACGCAGCACGTCAGCGACTTCTGGCGAGTAAATAGGCCGGGCATCGCAGACGATAAGCGCTTGCACTTCCTGTGGCCACGTGCCGGCATATTTTACCGTCAGCATACCACCCATCGAATGCCCCATGAGGATAGGAGCCGCTATCTGCTCCGCCTTGAACACGGCACGGAGATCTTGCATATAGGCCTCGTAGGTGTACACCGGTGGTTCGGCCGGTGTACTATCTCCATGGCCGCGCAGGTCGAGAGCCAGCACGCGACCGTATGGTGTGAAAGAGGGAGCAATAAAATCGAACCAGTGGGCATTTGCGCCTCCCCCATGCAGTAACACCATGCTCATGGGTCCGCTCCCACCATAGTCGAGGTAGTGTAAGGTCACGTGTTCTAGGGACAAATATCTACTGATACTAGCAGCCATCACGCATGCTCATGTAGGAGGTGGTGCGTTTATTCCGTTTCTCGTCGTCCTGGTCCGCCATCGATGTATATCGTCGTGCCAGTCATGAAGCTGGACGCTTCAGAGGCAAGAAAGATGGTGGGATAAGCAATTTCTTCCACTCGTCCCCAACGTCCGAGTGCGACACGCGAGGCCACCCCCCGATAGACTTCCTCTGCATTAGGATTGGTTTGGTGGAGGACTTGTAAATAGCCTTCTGTTTCTATAGGGCCAGGAGCAATGCAATTCACGCGGATGTTATAGGGCGCCCACTCCATGGCGAGGGTGGTGGTGAAATTGATCACGGCGGCCTTGGCGGCTCCATAATGCGACATCATTTGCGAACCACGGACGCCAGCCATGGAAGAGATATTCACAATGACCCCTTGGCGGCGCTCAAGCATATGTTTGCCCACTTCTTGACAGCACACAAACACGCCGTTCAGATTGATGCCAACCACTGCATTCCATCCGTTCAGGCTGATTTTTTCTACGGGGGCGCGGAAGCTGGCTCCGTGGTTGTTGACGAGAATATCAACGGTGCCGAACTCTTCGAGAGCACGTTGGACCACGGCATGTACTTGCTGCGGGTCGCGCACGTCCACCGTCAGGGCGAGGGCGCGTTTGCCCAGTTGACGGATCGCTTCCGCCGTGGGTTCCAGATGTTCCAGGCGGCGACTACACAGGATCACGTCGGCTCCTGCGCGGGCAAATTCCAGAGAGATACTCTGCCCAATACCAATACCGCCGCCAGTCACAATGGCAGTTTTACCCTCGAGAGAAAAGGGCCCATACACCATGCATGAAGTCCTCTATATATCTAGCGCAATAGATCTCTTGATTCTTGGTCGTCGGCCATAGCTCCCTCTCCCCGCTGCAGAGTCTCATCACCGATCAAGGCTCTGCGGGACGGCCCGTTGCACTAGCGTCCTTCGCAAACTATAGCCATAGGAGCGTTGCCCCGATCACCCACAGTGCGCGGTAATTTGCTGCGCACTTCTCATAGCGCGTCGCGAGCCGCCGGTTCTGCTTGAGCCGGTTAATCAGGCGCTCCACCCGTTCACGGAGACGATAGATGGCCCGATCAAAGGGGCCGGTCTGCGCTTCGTTCTGCTTGCGGGGAATCGTGATGCGGATCCCGTGCCGCCGCAGGTACTGCCGGATTTTCCGGCTGCTATACGCCTTGTCGCCCGCGACGCGGCGAGGGCGGCGCTTCGGCCTCCCGCCCCTGGGCCGCTTGACTGCGCCGCTGGTCAGCAAGGGTTCGAAGGCCATGGCTTCGTGCCGTTGCCCGGGCGTTAATACCAGCGTCATGAGTTTGCCCCCACCTTCGGCACGGAGGTGGACTTTGGTACTGAAGCCGCCTTGGCTGCGCCCGAGCGCTTCGGCCTCCGCCCCCCTTTTTTTGCCCCAGCGGCATGCTGGTGGGCTCGTACGATCGTCCCATCGACAAAATGGAGGTTCCAGTCGAGTTGGCCTGCCGCATCGGCCTGCTGCTGGACGGCGGCAAAAAGCCGGTCCCAGATGCCGGCCTGGCGCCAGCGGTAAAAACGGCTCGCGACCGTCTGCCAGGCGCCATAGCGCTCTGGCAAATCACGCCAAGGCGCCCCGGTGCGGAGGAGCCCGGAGACTTTCTCCTTGTCACAGCTCATGCAGAGGTACTTGCTCTCTGGAGAAACCGTTTCCAACAGGTACAAGCGTTGATATTCACGGGTTGTTCCGAACAACTCATTGCCGCAAAAGGGGCATTCTCCCTTGCGAACAACCCAGGGGCGCGGTTTTTTCGGGGTACGGGTCAAGCGCAGGATGAAAATAGAAAAGCCCACCAGGACAGCCACCCATACCACAAGCCAGAGTCCCGTATAGCTGAAGATATTGGCCAGGGCCTCCAGCGTCTTGTAGAGGAGAATCATGGCTCACCCCTTTGCACCGGGGGGAACAAAGCAATTGAGGCTCCCCCGCGGCATCTCACACGAGTGACGAGCGACATTGCATGTGACCCTGTACGATCGCCCTATCGTACAGCGGTCTGCTAGACAATGCAAGTCTTCAATTTGCCATTGCTCACGTCGTTGCTCCAATGGCCCGAGCCAGGGCCAACACTTGCTGGGCCGTTTTGACCATGGCAATATCTACCATAGTCCCTGCATATGTCACGGCGGCCGTCCCGTGACGTGCCGCGTCTTCCATCGCCGTCAATAAGCCTTTATAGTAGACTATTTCCTCTGCTGTAGGCGTAAACACATCGTTGACGATGGGCACATGCGAGGGGTGAATAACGACCTGTCCACTGTAGCCTAGCTGACGATTCAGGCGTACATCGGCACGTAAACCATCAAGATCAGCGACGTCGAACCAGCTGGCAATCAGCGGATATGCCAGACCTGCGGCGCGTGCTTCTAAGAGCACTTTCGAACGTATATAGAGGGTTTCTGTGGCGTCTTTGCTCCAGATATAGCCAAGCGAACGCGCCGTATCGCCGCCTTTGCCAGCGGCTGCGCTGACGGTCGTCACACGAGGAGAACTGGTGGCAATTTGATAGGTGTGGTAGATGCCTTTGGCTGTTTCCAGCACCGGAAAAATTTCGACATGACCGATCGCTAAACCGACACGCCGTTCGCATTGTGTCAAAAGGGTATCTAGTAGCGCAATGTCATCCGACGTTTCTACCTTTGGCGCGACGATGGCTGCGAGACCAGAGCACACGATTGCCTCAAGATCGTCCTCAGACAGGCCTGTTTCCCTGGCGTTAATCCGGACTGTCAGCGTCGGCCCGCGTGTCTGTAGGCGTTCCAGGGCCGCACGCACCAGGGCACGCGCTGCCACTTTGTCGGGGACTGGCACCGCATCTTCCAGGTCGAAAATCAGCCCATCAGCACCGTATCCAAGGGCTTTGTCCATCCACGCCGGCTTGTTGCCTGGCACAAAGAGCAACGAACGTAGCGGTTTCACAACCTCTCCTTTCCATCGGTCTACAGGCCTCCCTGGCGTGCCTATGCTATACCCCCGTGCCACGCTCCGTCAAGGCTGCGTATGGCAGCCAGGAGGGGGCAAGCATGCTGCCGTCTTGCCTCACGTCTCAGCGCTCTGCGTACACCACACCGCCCCTGCCCTGGTGGCTCTGGCGTGCACAGGGAATGTCCGCAGTTGCTTACGGTTATGGCCAGTATAAACGCCTAGAGGCTCTGCACAGGTGGTGCGTGGGAGCAGAGGATTATGCGAGAGCTACTTGCTGTCAGGAGGCTTTTTCATATACATTTCTTTTAGGGGTGCGTTGCTTGCGCACGATCGTCAGCGCTGCTGTAATTATGTCCCCCTGTAGGAGTCTGGCCCACGGAACCTTGAGTCGTGAAAGGAGGTAATCACGTGGGGCTGTACCTTTTGCATATCGTCCTACTCTGTGTCCTTGGTTGGGCAGGGGCGTTCATCGGCATGGCCCAGGGTGACAGGCTAGCCGGTTTCATTGGTGCGGGCCTTGGCGTTGCCGTTGGAGGCATGTTGTGGTGGCTGGAACGTTATCTGCGGGCCATTCCACTCCGATCATACCTGCACGGCTTGGGCGGCTTGGTGATTGGTTTGCTCATGGCCGCGCTCGGCAGTCACTTGCTTACCAAGATTCCCCTGGAGAATCCTGCCATCTCACAAGTGCTTTCACTGCTTTTCTACATTGTTGGAGCGTATCTGGGTATTTTTCTTGGGTTCTGGAAAGGTCCGGAATTCCATCGACATGAAGAAGGAGATTTCTGGCTGGGCGGCAGACAGGCACGGAGCCCGAAAATTCTCGATACCAGTGTCATTATTGATGGCCGTATTGCTGATATCTGCGAAACGGGGTTTCTTGAAGGGATCTTAATTGTTCCCCAGTTTATTTTGAAAGAGCTACAGCAGATCGCCGGATCTTCTGACACTTTAAAGCGCAATCGTGGGCGACGTGGTCTTGATATCCTGCAACGGATCCAGAAAAACGTCGATATTGAAGTCCGTATTGTGGACAATGATTTCCCAAAGATTCGCGAAGTCGATGCGAAGCTCGTGGCGCTTGGCAAGGCCTTACGAGGCAAGGTCTTGACGAACGACTACAATTTGAACAAGGTTGCTGAGTTACAGGGTGTTCCCGTGCTGAATGTCAATCAACTGGCGAACGCAGTGAAACCGGTGGTGCTGCCGGGGGAAATCATGAATGTCTATGTCATGAAAGAAGGCAAGGAATACGGCCAGGGTGTGGCGTATCTCGACGATGGGACGATGGTGGTCATAGACAATGCACGGAAATATCTTGGGAAGACGATCGAAGTGGCGGTGACGAGCGTGTTACAAACGACAGCCGGCCGTATGATATTCACTCGTCTTAAAGAAGATGTTGAAGGAGAAATTGCTGTTGAAGGGCGCTGAGGCGTGGCTATGGCCGACAATACGGATCTGACCGGGAAACGGGTGGCGGCGCTCATCCCGGCTGCAGGGAGAGGGCTGCGTATGGGCGGGATGATACCGAAACCATACCTCCACCTCGGTGCCCGTGAGATCCTGGCGCGCACGCTGGATGTCTTCGAAGCGTGTACGGCTATCGATGAAGTCTGGATTATCGCTGCTCCAGAGCATGCCACATTTTGTCAACAGACCATTGTCGAGCGCTACGGGTTCCGCAAAGTTAAAGGCGTCGTGCCTGGTGGCACGACACGCCAGGAATCGGTGTGGCATGGTCTGCAGCACCTCGGAGACAGGGTGGATTTAGTGGTAGTGCACGATGGCGTGCGACCGTTTGTGACCGATGCCATCTTACGACAGACGTTGTCTCATGCTGTGCGTTATGGGGCGGCGATTACCGCTGTGCCTGTGCAGGATACTCTCAAACGTGTTTCAGAGGCTGGGGACGTAGAAGCCACGGTATCGCGCGATCGTCTCTGGCGTGTGCAGACACCGCAGGCCTTTCAGCGCTCTCTGTTACAGGCGGCCTTTCTACACGCCTGGGACCAAGGCATCCTCGCCACGGACGAAGCAGCCTTGCTGGAGTCGCTTGGGAAGGTCGTGAAAGTTGTGCGTGGGATCGAGAGTAACATTAAGGTCACCACGCCCGATGATCTTTTGTTCGCAGAAAACGTCATACGTACTTTGCGGTGAAAAGGCTCATGCGTATTGGTTTTGGGTATGATGTCCATGCATTAGTGCCTGATCGTCTCTTAATCCTCGGAGGAGTCAGGGTGCCTTTTGAACTGGGCCTGGAGGGGCACTCTGACGCGGATGTGATCGTGCATGCCCTGTGCGATGCCTTGCTGGGGGCCTTGGCGTTAGGGGATTTAGGGCAACACTTCCCCAGTTCGGACGAGCGTTGGCGCGGGGTATCGAGTTTGGTGTTGTTACGACATGTCGTGGCCCTGCTCAAAGAGCAGCACTTTATGTTGGGCAATGCGGATATCACTGTTGTCGCACAGCGGCCGCGTCTGGCGCCATATACGCCGCGCATGGTGGAGACGCTGGCGACAACCGTCGGGTGTCTACCGGCACAGATTAGCCTCAAAGCGACCACCACGGATGGTTTGGGATTTATCGGACAAGGCACTGGGATCGCGGCCTATGCGGTGTGTGTGATTTGCCCTATACCTGCTGCCGCAGACCCATACCCACAGGCGCCAATGGTCCAGTGACATGCGCGCAGAAACCCTCTATGGCCTCCATGCTGTCACTGCAGCCTTAGCAGGGCGACGTCGCCGTATTGCAAAGGTATTCGTTGATAGTCGGCGTCGGGATGTCGCTCTGCAGGAGATTATCAGCCTCGCGGGGCAGTGTGGTATCCCCGTCGAGATGGTGACTGGTGTGCAGCTGCAACACCTCCTAGGGCATAGTCATCATCAAGGGGTTGCGGCGTTAGTAGAGCCGCTAGGATATCAACCTTTTTCTGCAGCGATATCGTCGCTCTTGGCGAGACAAAGGCCGTGCACCATCCTGTTGCTAGACGAAGTGACCGATGTGGGGAATTTTGCCGCGCTGCTGCGGTCGGCAGTGGCGTTTGGAGTGGAAGTGATCCTCCTGCCCCGGCACCATTCGGTGACACTCACTCCGACAGTGGCAAAGCGTTCTGCTGGCGCGGTGGAGCGTGTGTCCATTGTGCAGATGGCAAATGTGGTGCAGACGCTCGATGCGCTCAAGCGCCAGGGCTTCTGGGTCTATGGGGCGGCTGTACAGGCCACCACCCCTGTGGCAAGGGTAGAATGGCCGGATCGTCTTGTGCTGGTGTTGGGAGCCGAAGGGCGTGGCATACGCCGTTTAGTCCGAGAGCGTTGTGATGCCTTGGTGCACGTGCCTATGCAATCCGGGGTGGATTCTCTGAACGTTGCTGTTGCTGGTGCTATTATCCTGGCCTACGTCTGGGATTGGCATGCCAGAGCGACTCCGGCCTCTCAGGTGCACGGGTGTGTATGAGGGAAAAGACACACACATCGCCCTGGTGATGCATTATTGACAAGGGCAGGGGTTTTCGATAGACTTTTGGTTTACGCATTTTGCAGGCTAGCGTGTATGGGCATCCACTCTGCCGATGTAGCTCAACCGGTAGAGCAGCTGATTTGTAATCAGCAGGTTGGAGGTTCAAGTCCTCTCATCGGCTCCTTCGCATTATAACTGTTTTCCACAGTGTTTACGAGACTCTGAAGTTGGCAACGGGGAGGTTCCCGAGTGGCCAAAGGGAACAGACTGTAAATCTGTCGGCGAAGCCTTCGGAGGTTCGAATCCTCCCCTCCCCATCATACAGTGTGTCAGCAGTTGGAGGTCGGGCGGGAATAGCTCAGTTGGCTAGAGCATCAGCCTTCCAAGCTGAGGGTCGCGGGTTCGAATCCCGTTTCCCGCTTCTGATTGGCGAGTCCAGGCCCACGTAGCTCAGGCGGTAGAGCACTTCCTTGGTAAGGAAGAGGTCATCGGTTCAAGTCCGATCGTGGGCTTCTCTCTCCACACTTCCAGGCTGCTGCATGTGAGAGAAGAGTGGAGAGGCTGTGAATGCGGTACATAGCTGATTTGCCGGCCCAGGTAGGGCTATACACAGGGCACAGCGAAGCGTACAACGCTTCGGTTAAGGAAGGGATGCGACGATGGCGAAGGCGAAATTTACGCGGACGAAGCCGCATGTGAATGTGGGGACGATCGGGCATGTGGACCATGGCAAGACGACGTTGACGTCGGCGATCACGGAGGTGCTGTCGAAGAAGGGCTTGGCGCAGTACATTCCGTTTGACCAGATCGACAAGGCGCCGGAGGAAAAGGCGCGGGGCATCACGATTGCGACGGCGCATGTGGAGTATGAGAGTGCGCAGCGGCACTATGCGCACGTGGACTGTCCGGGGCATGCGGATTATGTGAAGAACATGATCACGGGGGCGGCGCAGATGGACGGGGCGATTTTGGTGGTGAGTGCGGCCGATGGGCCGATGCCGCAGACGCGCGAGCACATTTTACTGGCGCGGCAGGTGGGGGTGCCCTACATTGTGGTGTTCATGAACAAAGTGGACATGGTGGATGATCCGGAGCTGTTGGACTTGGTGGAGTTGGAGGTGCGGGAGTTGCTGTCGAAGTATGAATTTCCGGGCGATGACATTCCGGTGGTGCGGGGCAGTGCGTTGCAGGCGCTTGGAGAGTGGGGACCCGGAGGCGGCAGGCGACGCAGTGTGTGTTTGAGTTGATGGAGGCGGTGGACACGTATATTCCGACGCCGCAGCGGGCGGTGGAGCGGCCGTTTTTGATGCCGGTGGAAGATGTGTTTACGATTTCGGGGCGGGGCACGGTGGCGACGGGGCGGGTGGAGCGGGGGGTGATTCAGGTGGGCGATGAGGTGGAGATTGTGGGGATGCGGGCGACGCAGCGGACGGTGGCGACGGGGGTGGAGATGTTTCGCAAGATGTTGGATCAGGGGGAAGCGGGGGACAACATTGGGGTGTTGTTGCGGGGGGTGAAGCGGGACGAGGTGGAGCGGGGGCAGGTGTTGGCGAAGCCGGGCAGTATCACGCCGCACACGCGGTTTGAGGCGGAGGTGTATGTGTTGACGAAGGACGAGGGGGGGCGGCACACGCCGTTTTTCCAGGGGTATCGGCCGCAGTTTTATTTTCGCACGACGGATGTGACGGGGGTGGTGACGTTGCCGCAGGGGACGGAGATGGTGATGCCGGGGGACAATATCGGGGTGGAGGTGGAGTTGATTACGCCGATTGCGTTGGAGAAGGAGTTACGGTTTGCGATTCGGGAGGGGGGCCGCACGGTGGGGGCGGGCGTCGTCAGTGAGGTCCTTGCGTAACGTGTAGAGGCAGCGACGCCTCCGGGGGTGCGTACCGCCGCCTTTCCCCTGCTTGCCACAGCAGTGGACAGCCAAGGAGCATGTAGATGCGGGATATGATCATATTGGCATGTAACGAGTGCAAACGGCGCAATTATACAACCACCAAGAATAAACGGCGCACACCAGATCGTTTTGAGTTCAAGAAGTACTGTCGCTTTTGTCGCCATCATACGCCCCATCGAGAAACGCGCTAGGGGTGCCAGAGAGACGTTGCTGGCTGCGGCAGAGCAATACAGGCCAGTAGCTCGAACGGCTAGAGCGCCGGACTCCAAATCCGGGGGTTGGGGGTTCGAATCCCTCCTGGCCTGTTCTATGATATAGTGTGAGGGGCGTCACGATGTATGAGAAAGCCGTACAATTTCTCTACGATGTGCGGTCTGAATTGCGGAAAGTTACCTTCCCTTCACGCAAAGAGACGTTGGCGTCTACTGCGGTGGTGATTGTGGTGGTATTTCTTATTGCGACGTATTTGGGTTTTGTCGATTTCATATTGTCAATGGTGGTTACCAGAGTCCTCAGGTAAGGCGGGATGGTCCGGTATGGACAAACAGTGGTATGTCATACATACATACTCTGGGCATGAGAACAAGGTGAAGGCTAGCCTTGAAGAACGCCTGAGCGCTGAAGGATGGCACGATCGGGTGACGCAGATTCTTGTGCCCACAGAGGACGTCGTGGAAATTAAGGGGGGGAAGCGGCGGGTGTCGTCACGGAAATTCTTTCCGGGATATCTTCTCATAGAGATGGAGATGAGTGACGATATCTGGTATGTGATCAAAAATACCCCGAAAGTGACTGGTTTTCTTGGTGGGGCGAAGACGCCGACTCCCTTATCAGATGAGGAAGTCGCACAGATCCTGGAACATATGCAGGGGGAAACGACTGAGCCAAAGCCGAAAGTGGCCTTCGAGTTGGGTGAGAACGTCCGGGTCATTGACGGTCCGTTTACGAATTTCACCGGCGTTATCAAGGAAGTGAACCCTGAGCGCGGCAAGCTGAAGGTCATGGTGAGCATTTTCGGTCGTGCCACCCCAGTCGAACTCGAGTTTCTCCAGGTTGAGCGGGTGTGAGGCCGGGCAGCGGTTCTCTGCAATGGAGTGAGACATGGCGAAAAAAGTGTTGACCAAAGTGAAGCTGCAGGTTCCCGGTGGCCAGGCAAATCCCTCGCCGCCGGTTGGACCATCGCTTGGGCAGCATGGTGTGAATATCATGGAGTTCTGTAAGGCCTTCAATGCACAAACGCAGGCTCAGACTGGCGTGATCATTCCGGTCATCGTGACGGTCTATGCGGATCGCTCCTTCACGTTTATCACCAAATCCCCTCCGGCTTCTGTGCTCCTCAAGCAGGTTGCAGGTATTGCCAAGGGTGCCTCTACCCCGAATGTTGAGAAGGTAGGGAAAGTGACGCGGGCCCAGTTGCAACAGATTGCTGAGACGAAAAAGGCCGACCTCAATGCTGTGGACATTGATGCTGCCATGCGTATCATTGCTGGCACGGCACGTAGTATGGGACTTGAAGTCGTCGATTGATGAGCCAGAAAGAGGACGAGATATGGCACAACACGGGAAAAAGACCAGAGAGGCACGCCAGAAGTTGCAAAGTGGTCAGCGCTATACGCTACACGAGGCTGTAGAACTGGTCAAAGGTCTGTCATTTGCACGCTTTGACGAGACAGTGGAGCTGGCGGTGCGTCTCGGCGTGGATCCGCGGCATGCCGATCAGATGGTACGGGGGAGCGTGGTATTGCCGCATGGGGTGGGGAAGGTGCCCCGTGTCCTCGTGTTTGCCAAGGGTGACAAAGAACGTGAGGCAACAGAGGCCGGCGCTGATTATGTCGGTAGCGAAGATCTGGCGCAGAAAATCACCGAAGGCTGGGTAGATTTTGACCGCACGGTTGCTACCCCTGATATGATGGGTGTGGTGGGCCGCTTAGGAAAAATCCTTGGTCCGCGTGGCTTGATGCCAAACCCTAGAACCGGGACAGTGACGTTTGATTTGGCCCGGGTCATCAAAGAGATTAAAGCGGGGAAGGTCGAATTCCGTGTGGATCGGGCTGGCAATATCCACGCCGGGATTGGCAAGATCAGTTTTGCGGTGGAGTCACTTGAAGAAAATGCTCAAACCTTGCTCGATACACTGCTACGTCTTAAACCAGCGAGCAGCAAGGGAAAGTATATGCGCAGTATTGCGCTGTCGTCAACCATGGGGCCTGGTATACAGGTTGACGAAACAGCTGTGACAGGGGTGTTAAGGTAGTCTGAGTGCGCTTTGCTCTCGGAAATCCGCCAGGCCATAGACAAAGAGGGAGGAGGGAATTGGCAGGGAAAGCCGTGAAAGTAGAAAAGGTTGCCGCGTTGCACGATATATTTGCTGCAGCAAAAGGTGCCGTTCTATCAGACTACCGTGGACTCAACGTGCAGCAGATGGCTGAATTACGCAGTCGACTGCGTGCAGCGGCGGTTGAATTGCAGGTGGTAAAGAATACGTTGGCTCGGCGTGCGGCAGAGGAGACGGATTTTGTCCAACTCGTAGACTATTTTGTGGGACCAACGTCCATTGCCTTTACCACGCACGATGTGGTCGCTATGGCCAAAGCCCTGACGGAATACGCGAAAACTGAGCCGAAATTGGCCATTCGAGTCGGCTTGGTGGAGGGCAAAGCGATCTCCCCCTCGGAGGTCACAGCCCTTGCAGAGTTGCCTCCTCGCGAAGTACTGTTAGCCCGTCTTTTGGCAAGTATGCAGAGTCCAGTGGCGGGCTTCGTGGGCGTGCTGCACGGGGTGGTGCGGCAGTTTTTGTATGTCCTCCTGGCTATCCGAGATGCGCAAGAACGTCAATCTGGGTAGTAGGCCTTGGCAGATTTTTCATGGGTTGCTTAATTGCGGGAGAGCATTATGGCGATTACGAAAGATGAACTCGTGAGCTTTATTGAAAATATGACCGTCCTTGAGCTCTCGACATTGGTCAAGGAGCTGGAAGAAAAGTTTGGGGTAACTGCCTCTGCTCCTATGGTGGTCGGTCCCGATGGCTGCAGCGGGGGGAGCCGTCGCAGAGGCCCCGGCTGAGCAGACAGAGTTTGATGTCATTCTGGCGGGTGCGGGGGACAAAAAGATCCAAGTCATTAAGGTCGTGCGCGCGATTACCGGTCTCGGGTTGAAAGAGGCCAAGGCCGTAGTGGATGAAGCGCCGAAGCCCGTGAAGCAAGGGATATCAAAAGATGAAGCAGAGTCTATTAAGACGCAGCTCGAAGAAGTTGGTGCGACCGTGGAAGTGAAGTAGGGTCTGCTGATTGAGCGGCGTGAGGGATGTCTGGTCGTTGGGTGGTGTTCTGCTGTGCATGAGGAGTAATCATGGCAGGAACAGAAACAGCAGTGGCGAACAAGCAAGGCCGTCCGCGTCGGAATTTTGCACGTATTCCGACGATTATTGATCTCCCCAATCTGATTGAGGTGCAGCAAAAGTCATACGCACGTTTTTTGCAGCAAGATCACTCGCCTTTGGACCGGGAAGATCGTGGTTTGGAGGCGGTATTTCGGAGCGTCTTCCCTATTAGCGACTTTAATGGGACGGCCTCTTTAGAGTTCGTGGGCTATGAAATTGGTATGTGGGAGTCAGAAGAGGGCGAGTACAAAGGGCTTGGAGGAGTTGGAGTCCTTGCTGAAAGAACGCGCCGGCCCCTCATATACCGTTCCAAATACGACATGGCGGAGTGCCGCCAGAAAGGCATTACCTACGCCGACCCGTTGCGTGTCATGGTGCGTCTGGCTGTCCGGGATAAGGGAGTAGAGGGAGAGCCCACTGCTGTTCGGGAAGTCAAAGAACAGAAGGTGTACCTTGGTGAGGTCCCCTTAATGACGGACAAAGGTACGTTCATTATCAACGGGACTGAACGTGTTATTGTCAGTCAGTTGCACCGCTCGCCGGGGGTGTTCTTTGCGCAGGAGAAGGGCCGTAGTACCACGAGTGGTAAGCTGTTGTATTCAGCCCGTCTTATTCCTTACAGAGGGTCGTGGCTCGATTTCGAGTTTGATGTGAAGGATCAGCTCTATGTCCGCATTGATCGACGCCGCAAGCTGCCTGTCACTATTTTATTGCGGGCGTTGGGACTGTCGTCACAGGATATCTTGCAGACCTTCTATAAGGGTGAGCAAGTACGCTATGATCCAAAAGGCGATACCTTCTTTAAGAAGGTATCGGAGCTATTGCTGCAACAGCACGCCCGAGATGATGTGATTGATCCGGGCACAGGTGAGCCGATTGTGCGGGCAGGACGGAAGATTTCTCGGAATGCTTTACGGCGCCTCCTCAACAGTGATGTAGAGGAAATTCCCTATGTGGAAGAGGATATTGCCGGGCAGGTGCTTGCCGAAGATATCATCGATCCGACCACGGGTGAAGTGCTGTTTGAGCTGAATCATGAACTGACCGCCGATGACATAAGAAAGCTGAAGGCGAAAGGTGTCACGGATTTTCTGCTGCTCTATCTTGATCCGTTACGTACTGATGCGTCGTTACGTCTGACGCTTGCCGCGGATCGCTTGGAAACCCAGGATGAGGCTTTGCTGGAAATCTATAAGCGTCTGCGTCCGGGGGACATTCCTACGAAGGAGACGGCTCGGCTGTTCTTTGACAACCTGTTCTTTAATGCGAAACGTTACGATCTGTCGCGCATTGGGAGGCTAAAGCTCAACACGAAACTTGGGCTTGATTTGCCGCTCGAAACGCGTATGCTGACCACGCAGGACATTGTCGAGGTTGTCCGCTACCTCCTCTCCTTGCGGCAGGGCGAGGGAGAGGTGGATGACATTGATCATCTGGGGAATCGCCGCGTGCGTTCGGTCGGGGAATTGCTCGAAAACCAGCTGCGTATTGGTCTGGTGCGCATGGAGCGCACGGTCCGTGAGCGGATGAGTATCCATGACCTGAATGAGGCGATGCCGCATGACCTCATTAACTCGAAACCGGTAACCGCTGCAGTGAAGGAGTTCTTTGGCAGTAGTCAGCTGTCCCAGTTTATGGATCAAACCAATCCGTTATCTGAAATCACCCACAAGCGACGTCTCTCCGCGCTCGGCCCCGGCGGGTTAACGCGTGACCGGGCCGGCTTTGAAGTGCGTGATGTGCATCCGACACACTATGGACGTATCTGTCCTATTGAGACCCCGGAAGGTCCCAATATTGGTCTGATTGCCTCGCTGAGTACATACGCGCGGGTGAACCGTTTTGGTTTTATTGAAACGCCGTACCGTAAGGTGACTGGTGGGAAGGTGTCGGATGAGATTGAATTCCTCTCGGCGATTGAGGAGGATCGCTATGCTATAGCGCAAGCCAATGCCGAGATCACCGAAGACGGCGATTTTGTCCGCGATCTGATTTCGGCGCGGCGTGGCGGAGAATTTATCTTTGTCCCCCCTGAACAGGTCGATTATATGGATGTGTCGCCAAAGCAGCTCGTCAGCGTGGCAGCGTCTTTGATCCCCTTTCTCGAGAACGACGATGCCAACCGTGCCTTAATGGGGTCCAACATGCAGCGCCAGGCCGTGCCCTTGCTCTGTACAGAGGCGCCGGTGGTGGGGACAGGGATGGAGGCGATCACGGCCCGGGATTCTGGGGCGGTGATGCTTGCCAAGGCCGCAGGGGAAGTGGTAAATGTTGATGCGACGCGGATTGTCGTGCGGGTTGACGAGGATAGTGATGGGGGCGAACCGCGGGTCGATATCTATTCTCTGGTGAAGTACCAACGTTCGAATCAAAGTACGTGCATCAATCAACGCCCCATTGTCAGCCTCGGGCAGCGCGTACAGAGGGGACAAGTGCTTGCTGACGGCCCAGCGACAAGTCGTGGGGAATTGGCCCTGGGGCGTAACGTGCTGGTCGCATTTATGCCCTGGGGTGGTTATAACTTTGAAGATGCGATTGTCATTAGTGAACGCGTAGTGAAAGAGGATATTTTTACCTCTATTCACATCGAAGAGTTTGAAGTTGAGGCCTGTGATACCAAGCAGGGCAAGGAGGAGATCACCCGCGACATCCCCAATGTTGGAGAAGAAGCGTTAAAGGACCTCGATGACAGTGGCATCATTCGTATTGGTGCCATTGTCAAGCCGGGTGACATCCTCGTTGGCAAAATCACGCCAAAAGGCGAGACCCAGCTGAGCCCTGAGGAGAAGCTTCTCAAGGCTATTTTCGGTGAAAAAGCTGGGGATGTACGCGATACCTCGCTGACGACGCCTCCTGGCGTAGAAGGTATTGTGGTGGGTGTGCGCGTGTTTTCACGGCGCGGGGCTGAGAAGGACGAACGGACCCGGGCTATCGAGGAAGAAGAAATCGCCCGGATTGAGAAAGATGTCCACGAAGAGATAAAGATTGTCGAGGAAGAACGTGACCGCAAGGTCCGTAAGCTCCTGGTTGGGAAAACTGCAGCGGCTGACGTGAAGGTGCCGCGTGCGGGGACAACGCTTGTCGTCAAAGGGAAGCGTTTTACGGAGGAGACGTTAGCGCACATCTCAGGCCGTGGACTCCGTGAACTCCCCGTGGCAGAAGCCGATCTGGTACAAGAACGCCTCCAAGAGGTCGAGAACACCGCCAGAGAACAAGTCCACCTCTTGCAGGCCACGTTAGAAGAGAAGATCGCCAAGCTCCGCAGAGGGGATGAACTCCCACCTGGCGTGATCAAGATGGTCAAAGTCTACGTGGCTATGAAGCGTAAACTCAGTGTTGGGGACAAGATGGCAGGACGTCATGGCAACAAAGGGGTGGTATCGATCATTGTGCCTGAAGAGGATATGCCTTGTCTTGAAGATGGCACGCCGGTCGATTTGGTCCTCAATCCCCTGGGTGTCCCGTCTCGCATGAACGTTGGCCAGATTTTGGAAACGCATCTAGGATGGGCCGCCAAAGCCTTGGAATGGGCTGTGGCTTCGCCAGTTTTCGATGGCGCCACAGAGCAGGATATCAAGGAGGCGCTCCGCCAAGCAGGTTTGCCAGAAGATGGGCGTACCACGCTCTATGATGGCAAAACGGGTGAACCATTTGACCAGAAGGTTGTGGTGGGACAGATTTACATGATGAAGCTGCATCACCTGGTAGATGACAAGATCCATGCCCGCTCGACTGGTCCATACTCCTTGGTGACACAACAACCGCTGGGCGGCAAAGCCCAGTTTGGGGGGCAACGTCTCGGCGAGATGGAAGTGTGGGCGCTAGAAGCGTACGGAGCGTCCCGCACCTTGCAAGAGATGCTGACGGTCAAATCTGATGACGTCATTGGGCGTACCAGGATGTACGAGGCCATTGTGAAGGGAGAAAATACGCTGGAGGCGAGTTTACCTGAATCCTTCAATGTGCTCGTGAAAGAGCTCCAGAGCCTTGCGTTGGATGTGGAGCTGCTTGAAGCAGGCGACTTGCCTGCCGAAGAGCAGCTTGAAGAAATGTCAGAATGAGGGTTTCCCAGGAGAGAGCCGTCTTTCCCGTTGGCTGCGCAGGCGAGGGACGAGGCGGCTTGCTTACTGCACTGCTGGTGGAGGAGAATCCCTTTGGATAGCATTTTCAATATGTTTGAGAAACCCAAAGACCCAACATCTTTCAGTGCGATCCGTATTCGTATCGCTTCTCCGCAAAAGATCCGTTCGTGGTCCCATGGAGAAGTGAAAAAGCCTGAGACGATTAATTATCGGACATTCAAGCCGGAGCGCGACGGGTTGTTCTGTGCCAAAATTTTTGGCCCCGTGAAGGATTGGGAATGCAATTGTGGTAAGTACAAGCGCATGAAGCACCGCGGCGTGGTGTGTGAGAAGTGCGGAGTAGAGGTCATTCAGTCGAAGGTGCGCCGCGAACGATTGGGGCACATTGAACTCACCTCTCCTGTATCACACGTCTGGTTCTTTAAAGGCATCCCGAGTCGTATTGGGGTATTGCTCGATATGTCATTGCGGGAGCTGGAGCGCATTCTCTACTTCGAGAACTATGTGGTGATCGACCCGCGCGAGACTGGCCTGCGGGAACGGGAGTTGCTGACGGAGGAGCGGTACCGTGAATTGGTGAAAGAATACGGCCATGCCACCTTTGATGCTGGCATGGGAGCGGAGGCGATTCGTGAGTTGTTACGTCGTTTAGAACTTGATGCGTTGGCTGAGACACTACGCGCTGAGATGCGCGAGACCGTGTCATTGCAGAAACGGCGCAAAATCGTCAAACGATTGAAGATCGTTGATGCGTTTCGCAAGTCTGGTAATCGTCCCGAGTGGATGATTTTGGAAGTCATTCCGGTGATTCCTCCAGAACTTCGTCCTCTGGTGCCTCTTGATGGTGGACGGTTTGCGACGTCCGACTTGAATGATCTCTACCGTCGAGTCATCAACCGCAACAATCGTTTGATCCGTCTGCAGGAATTGCGTGCCCCTGACATCATCATCCGGAACGAGAAGCGGATGTTGCAGGAGGCGGTGGATGCCCTGTTTGACAATGGGCGTCGCGGCCGCGCGCTGCGTGGCCCGAATAAGCGTCCCTTAAAATCCTTAAGTGATATGTTAAAGGGTAAGCAAGGGCGTTTCCGTCAGAACCTGCTCGGCAAACGAGTAGATTATTCTGGGCGTTCGGTTATCGTCGTGGGACCAGAACTGAAACTCCATCAATGCGGATTGCCCAAAAAGATGGCGTTGGAGCTCTTCAAGCCATTTATCTACCACAAGCTCGAAGAGCGCGGACACGTCAATACCATCAAGAGTGCACGGAAGATGGTTGAAAAAGAGCGACCGGAAGTATGGGATGTTCTCGACGAGATCATTCGCGAATATCCTGTGCTCCTCAACCGTGCGCCCACACTCCATCGTTTGGGAATACAAGCCTTTGAGCCGGTGCTTGTGGAAGGGAAAGCGATCCGCATTCACCCGCTCGTATGTGCCGCTTTTAATGCGGACTTCGACGGTGACCAAATGGCCGTGCATGTGCCGTTGTCTGTCGAGGCACAGGTTGAAGCCAAGGTGTTAATGCTTTCCGTGAACAATATCTTGTCGGCAGCGCATGGGAAGCCTCTTGCAGTACCGAGTCAAGATATCATCATGGGCTGTTATTACCTGACCAAGGAGCGTGGCGGGGTCAAGGGCGAAGGCAAGCTTTTTGCGAGCCGGCAGGAAGTCCGTGTGGCGCACGACGCTGGTGAGGTTGGACTGCAAGCGCGTATCCGGGTACGTCTGGAGGACGGAGAGGTCGTGGCTACGACGGTGGGGCGTGTCCTGCTCAGTGAGATTTTGCCACCGGCACTCGAATTTGCTCGGGTGAATCGGCAAATGGATAAAGGCGCCCTGACGAGCCTTGTAGCCGAGTGTTATCAACGCATGGGCAAGGAACGGACCGTGCAGTTTCTGGAAGACCTGAAGGAACTCGGTTTTCACTATGCCACGCAATCGGGACTTTCCATCGGTATTGATGACATGCATATTCCCGTCATGAAAGAGCATTTGGTTGAAGAGGCGCGCCGGTTGGTTGTTGATGTAGAAAATCAGTATCGCGAAGGACTGATTACGAACGGTGAGCGCTATAACAAGATTGTCGATATTTGGGCCCAAGTGACAGAACAGGTCTCAAACGAGATGTTTAAAGAGCTCGAGCGTGAGGATCTGGACGTCATGCATGGCAAGAACGGGGGCGATGTCCGGCGGGATTTCAACCCCATCTATGTCATGGCAGACTCTGGCGCGCGCGGTGGCCCACAGCAGATCCGGCAGCTTGCTGGTATGCGTGGATTGATGGCAAAACCGAGCGGCGAGATCATGGAAACACCCATCACGGCAAACTTCCGTGAGGGCCTCAGTGTGTTGCAATACTTCATTTCGACACACGGCGCCCGCAAAGGTCTCGCCGATACGGCATTGAAAACGGCGAATTCTGGTTATTTGACGCGCCGTCTGGTTGATGTGGCGCAGGATATTATTGTCATGACGTACGACTGTGGTACGCACAATGGCATAACGGCCACGGCGTTGGTACAGAGCGGTGAAATCATCGAGTCACTCGGTGAGCGCGTGCTTGGGCGAGTAGCCGCCGAGAGTATTGTTGATCCTTACAGTGGCGACATCCTTGTGCCTCGCAATGCGATCATTGATGAGGATGCTGTCGAGCGCATTGAAAATGCTGGTATCGAGCGGATTGAGATCCGTTCTGTACTCACGTGTGAGCTCGAGGGTGGGGTATGCGCGATGTGTTATGGCCGCAATCTCGCCACTGGCGATGTGGTGGAGATAGGCGAAGCCGTTGGGGTCATCGCGGCGCAGTCGATCGGTGAGCCTGGCACACAGCTGACCATGCGGACATTTCATATCGGTGGCACGGCGAGCCGGCAGGTAGAGCAGAGCACACTACAGGCGAAAAATAGTGGTGTGGTCCGTTATCAGAATCTCCGTACAGTCCATAATCGCGAAGGCGCCATTGTGGTGATGAACCGGAACGGTGTTTTGGCTATTCAGGATGAGCAGGGTCGTGAAAAGGAACGTTACCAGGTCGTGTATGGTGCCCGGCTGCGCGTCAGAGATGGCCAGAAGATTGAGCGTGGCGAGAAGCTGGTTGAGTGGGATCCGTATACCTTGTCGATTTTGTCAGAGATGGGCGGACAAGTCGCCTATGGTGACATCGTCGAGGGCGTCACCATGCAAGAAGAACTCGACGAGCAAACCGGCTTGTCGCAGAAAGTCATTCTCGACCACTACGATGAGAAGCGTCAGCCACGGATCTCTGTGAAGGATGAGGAAAACGTGACGATTGGACGTTATCTCTTGCCAGCGGGGGCACATATTTCTGTCGCAGAGGGCGATGCTGTGTCCGCTGGGGATGTCGTGGCGAAGATTCCTCGAGAGACCACGAAAACCAAGGATATTACGGGAGGGCTGCCGCGTGTTGCTGAACTCTTTGAAGCCCGCAAACCCAAAGAACAAGCGATTATTTCAGAGATCGACGGGGTCGTCAGGTTTGCCGGGTTCCAACGGGGGGCGCGTAAGGTCGTCGTCACCAGTGATAGTGGTGAGGAGCGCGAATATCTCATCCCACGGGGCAAATACGTCAATGTGCATGAAGGGGACCGGGTGCGTGCTGGTGAACCGCTGATGGATGGTGCCGCCAATCCGCATGACATTTTGGATATCCTGGGTGAGAAGGAGTTGCAAAAGTATCTGGTCAATGAAATCCAGGAAGTGTACCGCCTACAGGGGGTACAAATTAATGATAAGCATATTGAAGTCATTGTGAAACAGATGCTGAAGCGTGTGGTGGTTGAGGAGCCAGGAGATACCGATTTTCTGGTTGGTGAACAGGTGGCAAAGACGATTTTTGCTCGTCGTAATCAGGCGGTTGTCCGCGATGGTGGCACACCGGCTCGTGGCAAGCCTATCTTGCTGGGTATTACGAAATCCTCTCTCAGTACAGAGAGCTTTATTTCTGCTGCCTCGTTCCAGGAAACGACCCGTGTATTGACCCAGGCCGCCGTCGGTGGCATGATCGATCGCTTACGAGGCCTGAAAGAGAACGTCATCATGGGACGCATTATCCCTGCTGGAACAGGGATTGTGCCGCATACAGAAGATCTCGTTGAGAGCCTCGCTGAGGAGTCAGAGGCGGTCTCACGAGCTAGAGACAGTGGCTAGCGCCGGTGATGAGAGCGACAAGCTCGAGGCAGGCGTTGTGCTCTCCACTGGGGGTGTCGGAAGTGGAGACTTTAGAGTAATCTCTTGACAGTGTCGTGGGATGCGTGTTACAAATAACGGCTCCTAAGTTCACTAAGGGAAGATTTCTGATGCCTACTATTCATCAACTTGTGCGTCACGGGCGCCAGCGCGTGAAGAAAAAGACGGCAAGCCCTGCTTTGCGGAGGAATCCACAGAAGCGAGGGGTGTGCACGAGGGTGTATACGTCAACTCCCAAGAAGCCGAACTCGGCGTTACGGAAAGTGGCGCGTGTACGGCTGACGAATGGGATTGAGGTGACAGCCTATATTCCTGGGGTTGGTCATAATTTGCAGGAACATGCCATCGTCTTAATCCGGGGGGGGCGTGTCAAGGATCTCCCTGGTGTGCGGTACCATATCATCCGTGGGACGCTCGACACCATGGGGGTCCAAAATCGCAAGCAGAGTCGATCAAAATACGGGGCGAAGAAGTCATAATCGTTGTCTAGAGGAGGTGGCCACGATGATATTGGCTACCTCCAGGTTTTTTTGGAGAGAATGCATGCCACGCAGAAAAGTCGTGAGCAAGCGACCAGTACCACCGGATCCAAGATTTGGTGATATGCTCGTTACGCGGTGTGTCAACGTCATTATGAGAAGGGGAAAAAAGAGCGTAGCAGAACGCATTATGTACGGGGCTCTCGATATTCTCCGAGAGCGGACGAACGAGGACCCGTTACAGGTCTTCAAGCAAGCGGTTGATAACGTGAAGCCGGTGCTTGAGGTGCGATCACGCAGAGTTGGAGGGTCAACGTATCAAATTCCTGTTGATGTGCCTCCAGATCGGCGTATTGCTTTGAGTATGCGCTGGTTAGTTGGGAGTGCGCGTACTCGCGGCGAGCGAGGCATGACACGGCGATTAGCAGCGGAATTGTTTGATGCGTACAACAGTACAGGGAGTGCTGTAAAGAAAAAAGAAGATACGCATCGTATGGCAGAAGCGAACAAAGCCTTTGCCCACTATCGCTGGTAACTGTATCGCGTACTCTCCCTTGCTGCCGATACCCTCCGATCTCTCCATGTTTTGGCTCTAAGTTCTGCATGCATTGTATAGAAGGGGGCACCTCTCGTGTCCCCTTTTGTTGACTGTCGTTCTTGAATAAGAAGTGAGGTTTTTGTGTCACGTTTAGTGCCACTTGAGAAGACCCGTAACATCGGCATTATTGCGCATATCGATGCGGGAAAGACCACCACCACAGAGCGCATTCTGTATTATACTGGCCGTTCACGCCGTATCGGGGAAGTTGACGAAGGCGCGGCAACGATGGATTGGATGGTGCAAGAGCAGGAGCGTGGCATTACCATTACCTCGGCCGCTACAACGTGTTCCTGGCGTGATCATCAGGTGAATATCATTGATACGCCTGGACATGTGGATTTTACGGCGGAGGTTGAACGCAGTCTACGCGTTTTGGATGGTGCTGTTGGCCTCTTTTGTGCCGTTGGCGGAGTGGAGCCTCAGTCTGAGACTGTCTGGCGCCAGGCGGAGAAGTATGGTGTCCCGCGCATTGCCTTTGTGAACAAACTTGATCGGGCCGGAGCGGATTTCTTTCACACTGTTGACATGATACGGGAACGGCTTGGGGCTCGGCCGCTTATCCTCCAGTTACCCCTAGGAAGGGACGAGAATTTTTGCGGCGTCATAGATTTGCTCGGTATGCGTGCCTTCATCTATGATGAGGACGCCTTGGGGATGACGTTCCGTACCACAGATATTCCTACTGACTCCTTAGCGCAAGCAGAGGAGTATCGTATCCGCCTCGTTGAAGAGCTCGCTGATCTCGATGAAGAAGTCATGGAAAAATATTTGGGGGAAGAAATTTTGACCCCCGCCTTGCTCTCGGGGGTCATACGCCGGGCGACGATCAGTAATCAATTAACGCCTGTCTTTTGTGGCTCTGCTTTTCGCAATAAGGGCGTGCAAGCGTTGCTTGATGGTATTGTTGACTATCTTCCCTCGCCCCTTGATGTGCCGCCAATTACTGGCACGGTGCCGGGTACTGGGGGAGGTGTGTCCCGCGTCGCTTCCGATGAGGAGACGCTTGCCGCGTTGGCCTTCAAAGTCATGGTAGATCCCTATGTCGGACAACTTGTCTTTGTCCGGGTATATTCCGGAGTCTTAAAAGCTGGATCATTCGTGTACAACTCCACTAAAGGCAGACGCGAACGCATTGGCCGTCTGGTGAAAATGCATTCGAACAAACGCGAAGAAGTAGAAGAAATTCGTGCCGGGGATATTGGGGCCGCAGTCGGCCTCAAACAGACGTTCACCGGTGACTCTCTCTGCGACGAAGCTTTTCCGATCATTCTTGAAGCGATGACATTTCCCGAGCCAGTAGTCGCCGTAGCTATCGAGCCGAAAACCAAAGCTGATAGTGATAAGCTTGGCCTCTCCCTGAACAAGTTGTCTCAGGAAGATCCAACGTTTCGGGTGCGGATTGACGAGGAGACGGGCCAAACGCTTATTGCGGGGATGGGTGAACTCCATCTCGAAATCTTGATTGATCGATTGGCACGCGAGTTTCATGTGGCGGCGAATGTTTCACGTCCGCAGGTGGCGTATAAAGAATCGATTCGACGTGTGATGGCTGGTGAAGGCAAATTCGTGCGCCAAAGCGGTGGCCGTGGACAATATGGCCATGTGAAGCTTCGTCTCGAACCTCTTAAGCGAGGGGAAGGTTTTGTTTTTGAGGATGCGATCGTCGGTGGCGTTGTCCCGAGAGAGTATATCTCCGCAGTAGAAGCCGGCATTGTGGAGGCTATGCAACATGGCATTTTGGCGGGTTATCCAGTTGTGGATATGAAGGCGACGCTCTATGATGGGTCATATCATGAGGTTGATTCATCAGAACTGGCCTTCAAGATTGCTGCATCCATGGCGTTTAAGGAGGCAGCGAAGAAAGCCGAGCCGGTCGTTCTGGAACCCATTATGAATGTCGAAGTGGTTGTCCCAGAGGAGTATATGGGGGATGTCATCGGCGATTTAAACGCTCGTCGTGGCAAGATACGTGGCATGGAAGATCGTGCTGGTGCCAAAGTGGTGCTCGCATACGTCCCATTGGCAGCAATGTTCGGCTATGCCACAGATTTGCGTTCACGGACGCAGGGGCGAGCGACATTTACTATGCAATTTGCTTTCTACGACGAAGTTCCGTCGCACAAGCAGGAAGAAATGCTTGCGCCATACGAAGCCCTGCAGGGCGAAAGAAAGCGGTCGTATAACACGTAGGTTGACTCATAGAAATGATGTTAGTCAAGGGGAGACGCGAGGATGGCGAAGGCGAAATTTACGCGGACGAAGCCGCATGTCAACGTGGGGACGATCGGGCATGTGGACCATGGCAAGACGACGCTGACGTCGGCGATCACGGAAGTGTTGTCGAAGCAGGGGCTTGGCGCAGTACGTGCCGTTTGATCAGATCGACAAGGCGCCGGAGGAAAAGGCGCGGGGCATCACGATTGCGACGGCGCATGTGGAATATGAGAGTGCGCAGCGGCACTATGCGCACGTGGACTGTCCGGGGCATGCGGATTATGTCAAGAACATGATCACGGGGGCGGCGCAGATGGACGGGGCGATCTTGGTGGTGAGTGCGGCCGATGGGCCGATGCCGCAGACGCGGGAGCACATTTTACTGGCGCGGCAGGTGGGGGTGCCGTACATTGTGGTGTTTATGAACAAGGTGGACATGGTGGATGATCCGGAGCTGTTGGACTTGGTGGAGTTGGAGGTGCGGGAGTTGCTGTCGAAGTATGAATTTCCGGGGGATGACATTCCGGTGGTGCGGGGCAGTGCGTTGCAGGCGCTTGGAGAGTGGGGACCCGGAGGCGTCAGGCGACGCAGTGTGTGTTTGAGTTGATGGAGGCGGTGGACACGTATATTCCGACGCCGCAGCGGGCGGTGGAGCGGCCGTTTTTGATGCCGGTGGAGGATGTGTTTACGATTTCGGGGCGGGGGACGGTGGCGACGGGGCGGGTGGAGCGGGGGGTGACAGGTGGGGGATGAGGTGGAGATTGTGGGGATGCGGGCGACGCAGCGGACGGTGGCGACGGGGGTGGAGATGTTTCGCAAGATTTTGGATCGGGGGGAAGCGGGGGACAACATTGGGGTGTTGTTGCGGGGGGTGAAGCGGGACGAGGTGGAGCGGGGGCAGGTGTTGGCGAAGCCGGGCAGTATCACGCCGCACACGCGGTTTGCAGGCGGAGGTGTATGTGTTGACGAAGGACGAGGGGGGGCGGCACACGCCGTTTTTCCAGGGGTATCGGCCGCAGTTTTATTTTCGCACGACGGATGTGACGGGGGTGGTGACGTTGCCGCAGGGGACGGAGATGGTGATGCCGGGGGACAATATCGGGGTGGAGGTGGAGTTGATTACGCCGATTGCGTTGGAGAAGGAGTTACGGTTTGCGATTCGGGAGGGGGGCCGCACGGTGGGGGCGGGCGTCGTCAGTGAGGTCCTCGCGTAAGGCATAGGTGTAAAGGTTTGGTGAGCAGATGGCAGGACAGAAAATTCGTATACGACTTAAGGCGTACGATCATCGTATTCTTGATCAATCTGTAGGGGAAATTGTCGAGACCGCCAAGCGGACTGGTGCAAGAGTAGCTGGGCCGATTCCTTTGCCTACAGTGTTGAATAAGTTTACTGTATTACGGTCCCCACACGTTGACAAAAAGTCACGTGAGCAATTTGAGATCCGGACGCACAAGCGTCTGTTGGATATTTTAGAGCCAACACCGGAAACGATTGATGCCTTGATGAAACTTGATTTGTCCGCTGGGGTCGACGTGGAAATTAAACTGTAGGGGGCAGGGGTGATGCTGCCAGGACTGATTGGTCGTAAGATCGGCATGACGCAATTTTTTTCAGAGGAGGGTGAAGCTATCCCTGTGACAGCTATTGAGGCTGGACCGTGTTGGATTGTGCAGAAAAAGACGCAAGAACGTGATGGTTATACGGCTGTTCAACTCGGTTTCAAAGACAAAAAAATAAAACACACCACAAAACCCCTCCAAGGGCATTTTCAGAAGAGCGGGATTGCTCCTAAACGTTGGCTGCGTGAGTTTCGGGTTGATACTGCCACCCTCGATACTGTCCAGGAAGGCCAGGAGGTGACGGGGAGATTTTTGCTGACCTGCGTTATGTCGACATTACAGGGACGTCTAAAGGGCGTGGGTTTACAGGGGTGATGAAGCGCCATGGTTTTGGCGGAAAACCAGCGTCACATGGAACGCATGAGTCGTTCCGCGGGGGTGGTTCTATCGGTGCGAGTGCCGATCCGGCACGGGTTTTTAAAAATACGCGTATGGCTGGACAGTATGGTAATGCGCGTGTAACGATCAGTAACCTTGAGGTCGTGCGGTTTTTGAAAGAGCAGAACCTGTTGTTGGTGAAAGGCGCGGTGCCTGGACCAAATGGAGGGATGCTTTTGGTCCGGGCGAGTAGAAAGCAACCGCGATAGGCAGGAGACGGGGAAACGCACATGCAAGTTGATGTTTATAATGCGCAGGGAGAAGTCATACGCCAAGTTGAGCTGCCAGAGGCGATCTTTGGGACGGAGGTGCGGGAGCATCTGCTGCATGAGGTTGTGCGGTATCAACTTGCTCGCCGGCGCCAGGGAACTGCCCATACGAAGAGTCGCGCCGCCGTGCGGGGAGGGGGACAAAAGCCATGGCGCCAAAAGGGTACTGGTCGAGCGCGGGCTGGTTCAAGACGTTCACCGTTGTGGCGTGGTGGCGGTACGGTGTTCGGTCCCATGCCACGTAACTATGCCTTTCGCATGCCGAAGCAGAAGCGTCGCTATAGCGTTGTGTTCTGCGCTCAGCTTAAAGCTCCGTGAGCAGGCGTTCCGCGTCATTGACGATTTTGGTATCACCCAGCCAAAAACACGACAAGTTGTACAGCTTGTCCACCACTTTACCGCGCAGCCTAAAGTCTTGCTCGTGGTTGGCAGAACCGTGTGAACCGTTGCACCTTTCCGCACGAAATATCCCTGCGGTGAAGGTCCTGCCGGTGATGGGGCTCAATGTGTATGATTTGCTGCATTATACGACCGTCATCTGTGCCGAAGAGGCCATTGCAAAGATTGCGGGGAGGCTGACGTGATGGATCACTACCATGTTATTAAGCGCCCTCTGATTACCGAGAAAGGCATGCGCAGCAATGAAGAACAAAACACGGTGGTGTTTCGGGTCGATCCGCGTGCCAATAAGGTGCAGATCAAGAAAGCGGTGGAAGCACTATTTCAGGTGAAGGTTCTCCGGGTCAACACGTTGAATATGCAGGGGAAGAAGAAACGTGTACGCTTTCGAGAAGGGAAAAAATCGGACTGGAAGAAGGCGTATGTGACGTTGCGAGAGGGAGATACCATCACCTTCTTTGAGGGGGTCTAGTAAGGGAACTAGTCATGGCCATTCGTAGTTATAAACCTACTTCACCTGGACGGCGTTTTCAGACGGTGAGCACGTTTGAGGAGATCACCTCAACAACTCCTGAGCGGAGTCTGTTACGTCCTCTCAAAAAAACTGGCGGGCGGAATAGTTATGGCCGGATTACGAGTCGGCACCGTGGAGGGGGGCATAAACGACGGTATCGGGTGATCGATTTTAAGCGGAAAAAAGATGGGATGCCGGCGAAAGTGGCTTCTATCGAATATGATCCCAATCGCTCTGCCCGATTGGCGTTGTTGCATTACGTTGATGGTGAGAAGCGTTATATTCTGGCGCCTGTAGGGTTACAGAGTTGGTGACACTGTTATGTCAGGGCCGCAAGCCGAGATCCGTCCGGGGAATGCCATGTCTCTGCAGAATATGCCGTTAGGGATGACGATTCACAATATTGAGCTGTATCCTGGGAAGGGGGGGCAGTTGGCCCGCAGTGCTGGTGCGTCGGCCCAGTTAATGGCGCGAGAAGGAAAATATGCCCAGATACGTTTGGCGTCGGGTGAGATGCGGTTAGTGCAGGTGGTCTGTCGTGCCACCATAGGTCAGGTCGGTAACGTCGATCATGAAAATATCAGCATTGGCAAGGCGGGGCGCTCGCGATGGCTCGGCAGGCGCCCGCGACGTGCGTGGGGTGGCGATGAATCCTGTAGATCATCCGCATGGCGGAGGAGAAGGGAAGACCTCGGGCGGACGCCATCCTGTGACACCGTGGGGGGTGCCAACCAAGGGGTATAAGACCCGCAGGAATAAACGGACGAGCAAATACATCTTGCGACGACGCAAATAGTGCCTGCTAAGGAGGCTGCAATTATGGGGCGTTCGGTCAAAAAAGGCCCGTTTATTGACGATCATTTGCTGAAAAAGGTGCAAGAAATTGAAGGGGCGCGGGAGAAAAAGGTCATTCGTACTTGGTCGCGGCGATCGACCATCATTCCCGAGATGGTTGGACATACGATTGCGGTCCATAACGGCAAGAAATTCATCCCGGTGTATGTCACTGAGAATATGGTGGGACACAAGCTTGGGGAATTCTCTCCGACGCGGACATTTCGCTCTCATGGAGGACTGACCAAACGTACTACGGGTCTGAAGTGAGAATGGGACTTGAGAGTGCTACGACAGAAGGAACGTGCGCCATGAAAGCGAGTGTGATGTCCGTCCGAATTTCTCCGCGCAAGGTCCGGTTGGTTGTCGATGCAGTGCGGGGGAAAAGTGTGAGCCAGGCGTTGAGTATTTTGGCCTTCACCCGTAAGAAAGCTGCCTCCCCAGTCCAGAAGCTCATAAAATCTGCTGTGGCGAATGCAGTGGAAAATCATGGTGTGAGCGATGTTGATAACCTCGTTGTTGACCGTATTATGGTCGATGAGGGGCCAGCACTGAAGCGCTTTACGCCACGCGCCAGAGGGCGTGCAACGCCCATCCGCAAACGCACCAGTCACATTCGGGTTACGCTGCGAGAGCTCGGGGGGTAGTCGAAAGCCATCGAGTAGTAAACAGGGAGATTGTCTCGTGGGGCAGAAAGTTCATCCAACTGGATTTCGTTTAGGAATTACCCAAACCTGGCAGTCGAATTGGTATGCCAAGCGCAACTATGCCGATTTGTTGCATGAAGATCTCATGATTCGCCGGTATATTAAAGAACGCTTGTATCATGCAGGGATTTCGCGTGTGGAGATCGAGCGAGCGGCGAATCGGTCGAAGATCAATATTTATACAGCACGACCTGGGATTATCATTGGCAAACGCGGTGCCGAAGTTGATAAATTACGCAACGAACTGCAGGAACTGACACAGAAACAAGTGTCCATTAATATCAAAGAAATTCGGAAGGCGGAAATTGATGCGCAGCTTGTCGCTGAAAATATTGCCTTGCAACTTGAGCGGCGTGTCGCTTTCCGGCGCGCCATGAAAAAGGCGATCACCTCGTCTTTGCGTTTTGGTGCGAAGGGCATTCGTATTGAGTCTTCAGGGCGTCTCGCAGGAGCGGAGATGGCCCGTCGGGAGTGGTATCGTGAGGGTGGAGTGCCACTCCATACGATTCGGGCGGACATTGATTATGGTTTTGCCGAGGCGAAGACGACATACGGGCAGGTTGGTGTGAAGGTCTGGATCTATAAGGGTGATGTCGTTGCACCACATGAGGAAGTCGCCTTCGCTCACGAGGCTCGTCCTCAAGGACGCCGCTGAGAGGAGCATGTTGACGTATGTTGATGCCAAAGAGAACGAAATATCGTAAACAGCAACGAGGGCGCATGAGAGGGAAAGCCTTTCGTGGGGGTACCATCAGTTTTGGACGATATGCGCTGCAGACTCTCGAGCCGGCTTGGATTACGAGCAGACAAATTGAGGCCGCTCGTATTGCGATGACCAGGCATGTGCGTCGGGGCGGAAAAATCTGGATTCGTATTTTCCCGGATAAACCAGTCTCGAAGAAGCCAGCAGAAACTCGTATGGGGAAAGGGAAGGCGGCACCAGAGTTCTGGGTGGCAGTTGTGAAGTCAGGTCGAATTCTCTATGAGATGGACGGAGTAGAGGAAGAAGTTGCTCGAGAGGCTATGCGATTGGCGTCTCGGAAATTATCGGTGGCGACGCGTTTTATCGTAAAAGATTAGAGGATGTGGTGGGAGCCTATGAAGGCAAGGGAATTACGTGAACTGAGCGATGAGGAATTGCGTCAGAAAGTCCAGGAATTCGTTGAGGAACTCTTCAATTTGCGTTTTCAACTTGCCACTGGTCAGATTGAAAATGTTGGCCGTATTACTGCGGTACGGCGGGATATTGCACGTGTCAAAACGCTGCAACGTGAACGCCAAATGCGGGCAACACAGCAAGACTGAGAGGGTGACGGAAATATTATGGAAGGACAACAAAGAAGAAAAGTCTTGCTTGGTGAGGTGGTCAGTAACCGGATGCAGAAAACTATTACGGTGAGAGTAGAACGCCGTCTGCGTCACCCGATCTACGAACGTGTGGTGAAGCGCAGTAAAAAATTTCACGCGCATGATGAGCACAACCAGTGCCAGATTGGTGATCAAGTACGCATAATTGAGACGCGACCTCTGAGTAAAACGAAGCGCTGGCGGCTGCTCGAGATTGTCCGGAGACAGGTGGGGACAACGACGAGTCAAAGGCAGAAGACGGAGAGCAAGACGTATGATACAGACGGAGACTATGCTTGTGGTTGCCGACAACTCTGGGGCGCGTAAGGTGAAATGTTTTCACATATTAGGTGGAACGCGACGCCGCTATGCCAGTATAGGGGACGTTGTCGTTGTGTCGGTCAAAGAGGCGTTGCCCAATGGTGCAGTAAAAAAGGGTGATGTACGTCGGGCTGTCGTCGTCCGTACACGGAAGGAAATTCGCCGCCCTGACGGGTCATATATTCGCTTTGATGATAATGCCGCTGTGCTTGTTAATGATGTTGGTGAGCCGTTGGGTACCCGTATTTTTGGACCAGTACCTCGCGAACTGCGTGCCAAAGGCTTCATGAAGATTGTCTCGTTGGCGCCAGAGGTACTCTAATAGTGTGGGGTTGTCGTAGAGAGGGAAAGCATGGCAGCGACAAGAGCGAAACCCGCCTCAAGGCATGTGAAAAAAGATGACTTTGTCAAAGTGATTGCAGGCAAAGATCGTGGTAAGCAGGGGAAGGTGCTGACTGTTTTCCCCAATGAAGGACGTATTACGGTTGAACGTATTAATATGATCAAGCGCCACACCCGTCCGACCCAAAAGATGCAACAGGGCGGGATTATCGAGCGAGAAGGGAAGATACATATCTCCAATGTTCTGCTGGTATGTACGAAATGTGATCGTGGTGTACGCATTGGCCATAAGCATCTTGAAGACGGAAAGAAAGTACGGGTCTGCCGCCGCTGTAATGAGGTGCTTGATAAGTAAGCCGCAACGGTGGCACAAGAGGGATTGGGAAACCCATGGCATATGTTTCGCGACTGCGGCAGTACTATAAGCAGGAAGTGAGGCCGGCGTTACAAAGGCAATTTAGTTATCGCAATGTGATGCAAGTGCCTCAGCTGGAAAAGATTATTTTGAATATGGGGCTTGGAGAGGCTATCCAGAATTCGAAAATACTCGATGCGGGCATGGAGCAGCTGGCGACCATAGCCGGTCAGAAACCGGTCATAACAAAAGCCCATAAATCTATTGCGGCCTTTAAATTACGGACCGGGATGTCCATCGGGGTGAAGGTGACACTGCGTCAAGATCGGATGTATGACTTCTTCGATCGGTTGGTGAATATTGCTTTGCCACGGGTGCGTGACTTCCGCGGGGTGACGGGAAACGCCTTCGACGGGCGGGGAAACTATACGTTAGGCGTGGAAGAACAGATTATTTTCCCCGAGATCGACTACGATAAGGTTGAGAAAGTCAAGGGGTTAGCCGTGACGATTGTGACCACGGCCCAGACCGATATGGAGGGAAAGGAATTGTTGCGGCTTCTCGGCATGCCTTTCCGCAATTAAGCGCAGGACAGGAAAAAGGAGTATGGCACGAAAAGCGCTGATAAATAAAGCAAAACAGACTTTGAAATTCGCTGTGCGGCACCACAATCGCTGCCGATTGTGCGGGCGGCCCCGTGGTTACTTACGCAAGTTTGCTATGTGTCGCATCTGTTTTCGTAGCTTGGCTTTGCGGGGAGAAATCCCGGGCGTCATCAAGTCCAGTTGGTAGTGCAGCACATATCTACGTCTAATTGCCTGGAGTAGGGTTATGATGACAGACCCCATTGCTGATATGCTGACCCGCATGCGAAATGCGATTGCTGCACGTCATGAACGTGTACAAATGCCTGCTTCGAAGATGAAACGTGAGATTGCTCGGGTTCTGAAAGAGGAAGGTTACATCCGTGATTTTCGTCTGCATCCATCAGAGCATGCGCATGGAGTTCTCGATATTGAGCTAAAGTATGATGTTGCCAATACCAGTGTGATTCAGGGCTTGCGACGAGTGAGCACACCGGGGAAGCGCCAGTATGTAGCCTATCGGGAGATGCCAAAAGTCCTAGATGGGGCAGGTATTGCCATTCTTTCAACATCGCGGGGTATTTTGACCGATCGACAGTGTCGGGCGGGCAACGTCGGTGGAGAAGTGATGTGTTTTGTGTGGTAGCGGGTGAGGAGAAATGTGACCATGTCGCGAATAGGACGGGTACCAATTCAGATTCCTTCTGGAGTCGAAGTGCGCATTGATCACTCCAATCGTGTCGAAGTCAAGGGGCCCAGGGGTATCCTACGTCGTACACTGCACTCTCGTGTTGTCCTGGAGCGAGAAGGAGAGACGATCAGAGTCCTCCGTCAAAGTGATGCGAAGCTTGATAAATCGCTACATGGTTTGAGTCGAACGTTGATCCATAATATGATTGTAGGCGTAACAAATGGGTTTGAGAAGCAACTGGAGATTGTCTGGGGGGGCTATCGAGCACAGTTGCAAAATCGGACCTTGACGTTGCAGCTTGGGCACTCGCATCCTATAGCTGTTGAGGCTCCAGAGGGGATTGACTTTGACTTAAATCGTACTCTTATCACTGTACGAGGGATTGATAAGGAATTAGTAGGTCAGGTAGCAGCGGATATTCGCATGTTGCGCAAACCAGAACCGTATAAGGGAAAGGGGATTAAATATACGACGGAGACCATCCGTCGCAAAGTAGGGAAAGCAGGATAGACCTATGGGTAAGCCGAATCCAAGAATGGTGGCGCGAAAAATACGTCAACGACGCGTCCGTGTGCGCCTTCGTGGTACACCGGAGCGTCCCCGCTTGTCTGTGTACCGTAGCAATAAACATATTTATGCACAGATTATCGACGATACCACTAATCGTGTTTTGGCCACGTCCTCTAGTATTGGTAAGGATTTTCTGACTACTGGGAAAAGTGGAGGAAACGTCACGGGAGCGACGCTCATTGGGGAAATGCTCGCAGAAAAAGCTCTGCAGAAAGGTATTCGCCGCGTCGTATTCGACCGGAATGGTTTCTTATACCATGGGCGCGTTAAAGCAGTTGCTGTGGCCGCAAGAGAAAAGGGGCTGGAATTCTGATCCACACGGCACAAGATGTGCCATGAAGCGTTTGAGGGGGGGAGAGTGGCTGAGGAGTTCATCGAACAGACAGAATTTATTGATAAAATCGTCCATGTGAACCGAGTAGCGAAGGTAGTGAAAGGGGGACGGCGCTTTAGTTTTAGCGCTCTAGTGGTGGTAGGGAACCGCGCTGGTCGGGTGGGGATAGGGCTAGGGAAAGCCAATGAAGTTCCTGAGGCTATTCGAAAGGCCATCGAGAAAGCGAAAAAGAATTTACAGACCATTCCTCTGTCTGGCACAACGATCCCGCATCGCATTATAGGGCATTATGGAGCCGGACGAGTGTTACTCAAGCCGGCAGCTCGAGGGACGGGGATTATTGCTGGAGGACCGGTACGCTCTATGATGGAAGCGGTCGGAGTCACCGATGTGCTGACAAAGTCGCTTGGCACAAACAACCCGCATAATGTTGTGAAGGCGACGCTGGAAGGTCTGAAGCGGTTGCGTAGCAAGCGTGAAATAGCTCGATCGCGTGGGAAACAACTTGAAGAGATGTACGTCTAGAGGCGGAAAGTGACAGAGCATAATACTATTACTGTACGGCTTGTGCGCAGTATGATCGGCCGTCCTGAGAAGCACCGTTTGGTACTGCGTGGGATGGGTCTCACCAAAGTTCACAAAGTGGTCGTATTGCCAGATACTCCTCAGACTCGTGGCATGATTGCGAAAGTCAAACACTTGGTCCGAGTGGAAGGCGAGTGATGTCAACGACAGGAGAAGAGGGTATGGTCACACTCAGTACGTTGCGTCCCGCGGTAGGTTCACGCAAGCCACGAAAACGGGTGGGGCGTGGTCCTGGATCGGGACATGGAAAAACTGCCTCGCGTGGCCATAAGGGATTAAAAGCACGCTCGGGGGGAAAGCCCCCTGTGTGGTTTGAAGGTGGGCAGATGCCTTTGCAACGACGTTTGCCCAAGCGTGGTTTTACGAATATTTTTAAGATTGAGTATCAAGTGGTCAATGTGAAAGATTTGGGAGAATTCGAGACGAGTACTATCGTGACACCGGCGATTTTGCAGAAAGCTGGGAAGATCAAAACGCTCAAGCGACCCATCAAAATTCTTGGGGAGGGAGAACTCTCTATTGCCCTTACAGTACAGGCGGATAAATTCAGTAAGGTCGCTCGACAAAAGATCGTTGCTGCTGGTGGCACGGCAGAGGAGACATCTGCGTGATTGACGGGGTGCAAAATCTTTTCAAGATTCCTGAGCTAAAAAAGCGGATTTTGTACACTTTTGGACTGCTCGCCGTATACCGTGTGGGAGTCTTCAT
Source organism: uncultured Gammaproteobacteria bacterium (assembly GCA_963773125.1). Classification (GTDB taxonomy): domain Bacteria; phylum Tectomicrobia; class Entotheonellia; order Entotheonellales; family Entotheonellaceae; genus CAVZBC01. The sequence continues at coordinate 130,826 of CAVZBC010000020.1, forward strand.
CCCCACACCAGGGGTCGATGGGCAAGCCCTTTCTCGCTATTTTGAGAGCCTACAAGGGACAATTCTTGGGTTCTTTAACATGTTCTCAGGTGGTGCACTTGCGAATATGGCAGTTTTTGCTCTTGGTATTATGCCCTATATTAGTGCATCTATTATCCTGGAATTGCTTACTGTCGTGGTCCCGTATTTGGAACGGCTCAAGAAAGAAGGCGAGCAGGGGCGTAAGAAGATTACACAATACAGCCGTTATGGGACAGTTGTACTCAGTTTGATTCAAGGATTAGGCATTGCTGTCGGCTTGGAAAGCATGGAGGTTGGAGGCGCGGCAGTTGTTCCGGTAGGCGGGTGGGCGTTTCGGCTGATGACGATGTTAACATTGACAGCCGGTACGACGTTTATCATGTGGCTTGGCGAGCAAATTACTGAACGTGGCGTTGGCAATGGTATTTCCTTAATTATTTTTGCTGGTATTGTCGCCGATATGCCATCTGCTATCGGGGCAACGTGGACGCAGTTACGGTTGGGTGAGATGAGTCCGTTTTTGTTCTTAGGGCTTCTCTTGATGATGGTGGCAGTGATAGGAGCTATCGTATTTATGGAGGCTGGACATCGGAAGATTCCTATCCAGTATGCCAAGCGTGTTGTTGGGCGCCGTATGTACGGAGGGCAGAGTACATATCTGCCCCTAAAGATTAACACCTCTGGGGTCATTCCCCCTATTTTTGCTTCCTCCATCATGGTTTTTCCTGCCACTATTGCTCAGTTCATTGGCGGCCAGAATCCTGGCGGGGTACTAGAAACTATCGTACAACAACTCTCACCTGGTACACTGCTCTACTCTGTACTGACTATAGCGATGATTATCTTCTTTGCCTATTTCTACACTGCGATCATTTTTAACCCGGCGGATGTTGCAGATAATATGCGGAAGTACGGAGGGTTCATTCCTGGTATTCGTCCTGGCAAGAAGACGGCAGAATATATTGATCGTACGCTGTCCCGATTGACATTTGTTGGAGCCTTGTATCTGTCATTTATTGTGATCTTGCCTACTTATCTTGTACAGTTCTTTCACGTGCCTTTCTTTTTTGGGGGTACTGGGCTGCTCATTGTCGTAGGTGTAGCTATGGACACTATGCAGCAGGTTGAGTCGCATTTAGTCATGCGACATTATGAAGGTTTTATGAAGAAAGGCCGTCTTAAAGGACGTCGTTAGATGACTGAGGCGGGAACGCGGAGCGATGAATTTACTGTTATTTGGACCTCCAGGCGCCGGCAAAGGGACGCAAGGACAGCGATTAAGCAAAGCCTATGGTATTCCAGAGATCTCGACTGGTGACATCCTACGCGCTGCGGTCCGTGAGGGAACGCCGTTGGGGCAGAAGGCGAAAAGCTACATGGATCGAGGCGCCTTAGTCCCGGATGCGGTCATGATTGGTATGGTGCAGGATCGGCTGTCAAGAGAAGATACCACAGAGGGGTTTATTCTCGATGGTTTTCCACGCACCCTGGCTCAGGCTGAGGCCCTCACGCAAACATTACACGCCTCTGGTCGCCCCATTGAGCATGTTATTAGCATCGAGGTGCCTGAGGCAGAGTTATGGCAAAGGCTTACAGGGCGGCGTGGTCTCGAAGGGCGTCAGGATGATTCGGCTGAGGCTATACGTCACCGTCTTGAGGTCTATCACCGCGACACTGCGCCTTTGATGCATTATTATCAACAGAGCGGCCTCTTACGTGCGATAGATGGAGTTGGGACTGTTGATGAGGTCTTTGCGCGAATTGCTGCTGTGCTGTGAGACCCTATGATCACGTATAGATCCCCGCAGGAAATTGAGAAGATTCGCGCCAGTGCACAACTGGTTGCTGCCACGTTGCAGCATATGACGGAGATGATTGCACCTGGTGTGACGACTGCCGAGCTCGATCACATTGCTGAAGTCTATATTCGTCGGCACGGTGGCATACCTGCTTTTAAGGGCTATCGCGGCTTTCCTGCTACCCTCTGTACATCGATCAACGCCGAAGTGGTGCATGGCATTCCGTCGAAAAAACGCCGTCTGCAGAAGGGAGATATTATTGGCGTTGATTGCGGAGCTATTGTTGATGGATATTATGGCGATCATGCGATCACCTTTGCAGTGGGAGAGGTCACCGAGGACGTCCGCCAGCTCATAGACGATACGAAAGCAGCTCTCTACGCTGGCGTTGAGCAGGCAAAAGTTGGGAATTATTTATCGGATATCTCACACGCGATTCAAAGCGTCGCTATGTCGCGAGGTTATGGAGTGGTCAAGGCATTTGTTGGTCATGGGATTGGTACTGCCCTGCACGAAGAACCACAAGTGCCGAATTTTGGTCCGCCTGGTCGTGGTCCACGGCTGCGCAGGGGCATGGTTTTAGCTCTCGAACCCATGTTTAATATGGGGACGTGTGAGGTGCAGATTCTCAGTGACAACTGGACAGTTGTCACTGCAGATGGTAAGCTTTCGGCGCATTTTGAACATACGGTTGCGGTCGCTGAACATGGTGGCATAATACTCAGCCAATTTGACCAGTCGTGTTAGGAATTTATGGAAAAAGAAGAAGCTATTGCCGTAGAAGGTACGGTGGTTGAACCCTTACCAAATGCAATGTTCAAGGTAGAACTTGAAAATGGACATATGGTATTAGCCCACATTTCTGGAAAAATGCGCATGCATTTTATTCGTATCCTTCCAGGAGATAAGGTGAAGGTGGAGCTGTCACCCTATGACTTGACGCGTGGGCGGATTGTGTATCGTTTCAAGTAGATTCTGAACAACCACGGATATTAATAAATGTTTGGGTGGGTTGTGTATGAAGGTTCGTGCCTCGGTGAAAAGAATTTGTGATAAGTGTAAAATCCTCCGTCGGAAAGGTGTTGTACGGGTCATTTGTGAGAACCCTCGACATAAACAGCGTCAAGGGTAGGGGTGAAAGGGGGCCGACGATGGCACGTGTCGCTGGTGCTGATATTCCTAATGATAAGCGAGTTGAAGTCGCTCTCACATATATCTACGGCATTGGCTTGTCTTCTGCTAAGAAGATTTTGCAAAAAACGTCGATCAACCCCGATACACGTGTGAAGGATCTCACTGAGAATGAAATGGCGCGACTACGCGAGACGATTGAACAGCAGTACACAGTAGAGGGAGACTTACGCCGTGAGTTGGCAATGAACATTAAAAGACTCATGGATATCGGGGCCTATCGAGGGTTACGGCATCGTCGGGGTATGCCAGTGCGAGGGCAGCGCACCCGTACCAATGCACGGACGCGTAAAGGCCCGCGGCGTACAATTGGCACAAGGACGAAAAAGTAGAGGGTTCCATGGCAGAAGCAAAACGCAGGGAGGGGAGGCGTCGGCGTGAACGACGTGTCGTCGCTGAAGGGGTGGCGCATATTCAGTCGACATTTAACAATACCATCATTACCATTACTGATGCTGGTGGTAATACCTTGGTGTGGGCTAGCGCAGGAGGGCAAGGCTTCCGTGGGTCACGGAAAGGAACGCCCTTTGCTGCACAAAGTGCTGCAGAACTGGTAGCGCGCAAGGCCATGGATCAGGGCATGAGAAGAGTTGATGTGCTTGTGAAAGGACCTGGGGCTGGACGTGAAGCGGCGATCCGTGCGCTGCAGGCGGCTGGATTGGAAGTGAGTGTAATCCGTGATATCACGCCAATCCCGCATAATGGTCCGCGGCCGCCAAAACGGCGGCGTGTCTAGGAGTATGGCAATATAATGCTCGGGGGGAGGTAAGGTCAACAGTGGCCAGATATACGGATGCAGTGTGTCGGTTGTGTCGCCGAGAAAATATGAAGCTGTTTCTCAAAGGCGAACGTTGCCTCAGTGATAAGTGTGCGATTAATAAACGAAATTATGCTCCGGGTCAACATGGACAACGACGTCGGACGAAGTTGTCGGAGTATGGCCTGCAGCTGCGCGAAAAACAAAAAGTAAAACGTACCTATGGTCTCCATGAATCGCAATTTCGGAGTTTTTTCCAGAAAGCATCGCGCTCTAAGGGGGTAACAGGGGCTGAATTACTCGTATTGCTCGAACGGCGGCTCGATAATGTCGTCTATCGTATGGGGTTTGCTGATTCTCGTATCCAGGCGCGACAACTCGTTCGCCATGGGCATATTCGGGTGAATGGCCGGAAGGTCAATATCCCCTCGTTTCTTGTGAAACAGGGTGATGTTGTAGAACCTCGTGAAAAGAGCCGTAATATGGATTTATTACGTGGTGCCATGGAACGCTTGAGCCAGAAACATGTTCCTGAATGGGTGCACGTTGATGCCGCTAGTATGCGAGGAATGGTACAGGCTCTGCCAACGCGTGATGATGTTACTATCCCGTTCCAAGAGCAGCTCATAGTTGAGTTGTACTCAAAATAAGTTGCCATCCTCCTTTTCTCCTCAGTTCTCAGATACTATCGGTAAATCTGCAAAGCAGGCGATAGTTCTATTTGCAGGAGGATTCAAGCGTTATGCAAACAGGGTTGACTGGATTTCAAAGACCAAAAAGAATCGAGCTAGAACCAGGTTCTCAGAGCGAGACATATGGACGGTTCATCGCTGAACCACTGGAGCGTGGTTTTGGAGTGACTATTGGCAATGCCTTGCGGCGTGTGCTGCTGTCTTCTTTACCAGGAGCTGCTGTAACGGCCGTAAAGATTCAAGGCGTTTTCCATGAGTTCTCAACTATTCCTGGGGTGCTAGAGGATACCACTGAGATTATCTTGAACCTGAAGGAAATCATTCTCAAAATGCATGTCGAAGGTCCAAAGCAGCTTGTTCTGCAAGCTCATGGCCCTGGGGAAGTCCATGCACGTGACGTTACGACAGATGCTGACGTTGAAATATTAAATCCTGATCTCCATATCGCTACCCTAAATAAGGAAGCGATGCTCGATATCACTATGGATGTCCAGCTCGGACGGGGATATGTCCCCGCTGAAAGACATACAGAAGATATCATTGACCCTCAAGTGATCCCTATCGATGCTGTCTTCTCACCGATTCGGAAAGTCGCCTTTCATGTTGAAAGCATGCGTGTTGGGCAGTCGACAGACTATGATCGATTGATCCTTGATGTGCATACAAATGGCAGTATGGCTCCACAAGACGCTGTTGCACATGCGGCGAAGATACTGCGTGATCATCTACAGATTTTTGTCAATTTCCACGATGAACCTGTTGTGGAAACCCCAGAAATTGGCGAAGAGCAACAGAAATTGCTCGAAAACCTCAACAGGAGTGTGGATGAGCTCGAGTTGTCCGTGCGTTCCTATAATTGTCTAAAGAATGCCAATATCAGGACGATTGGGGAACTCGTGCAGAAAAATGAGTCTGAGATGCTGAAAACACGAAATTTTGGTCGGAAGTCCCTTAATGAAATTAAAGAAATTCTTGCCAATATGGGGTTGAGCCTAGGTATGGATCTTGAGAGTGTCGATTGGCAGGGAATAGACAAAGAATAAATCTTCCTAGGGATTAACACATGCGCCATTTAAACAAGGGACGACAGCTCAATCGTAGTAGTAGTCATCGAAAGGCTCTGCTGCGAAATCTCGCTGTTTCGGTATTGACACACGAATGTATACGGACGACAGAGGCAAAGGCTAAAGAGGCCCGAGGATTGATTGAACGAGTGATTACCTGGGGAAAACGGGGCGATTTGCATGCACGTCGTCTGGCAGTAAGACAGGTGAAGAGCCGGGCCTTAGTAAAAAAAGTTTTTGATGAGCTTGCTCCTCGCTATCAGGAACGTCCAGGGGGGTATACGCGAATTATTAAAGCTGGTTATCGCCCTGGCGATAATGCTCCTCTCGTTGTTCTGGAGCTTGTTGATCGTCCTGAGACAACAACCGACTCAAAAAGTAAATCCTAATTGCAAACCATACATTTGACGCTGTTTGCCCTCCGGTGGCTGGAAACGATAACGGTTTTCTAGATTGCGTAGAAACGTCTCTGCAGTTCGACGGTTGTGTTTGTGCGCTCCATTGATGGCACTATACACATTTCCAGCATACCATCCTGCCTCGAAAAAGCTGAGCACTCCTGCCACGGCCAATTCTCCGTGGGTGACGGCTTGGGCGATGCCAGCAATAAAAAGGCCATTGAGGAAAAACGCCAGCAGTGCGTCTCCCACCCGTCCGTTGTAAAGCTGGCCGCTACCAGGGAGCACTCCTGAAAGGACGCCTGCGACGAGCGGCGACTTGCTGGGCAGCTGGTCGCCATCAAGAACCTCCTCTGCTAGCCGGTGGGCAATCCGATAAAGAGAGCTCTCAGAGGTGATCTGTCGAAGTTGGAGTGAGGCTGCATGCCATTGCCGCTGATACAGGAGAGCCCAACCGCGTTGGTAGCGTGCAACCTGGCCAGCTTCATCGTCTGGAAATTGTTCAAGTATTTGCGTATAGATTTGCTCAGCAGCCTGATATTGTGCCTGCCGTAGAAGACTTTCTCCTTGCCAGAGCCACGCCTGTTTCCCATAGGGAGTATCCGGATAACGTTGGGCTACTTCTCGAAAAGTTTGCAGGGCTTCTGCATATTGTTGTCCCCGGTACAAGGCGAGACCAACACGAAAATGGATCATCGCATGGCGGGGATCCTGAGGGTAAATAAATAGAAATCGTCGATATTCAGTAATGGCACGGAAATATTCGCCCTCACGCATTAAGTGATCGGCAAATTCGATTAACTGGTCAGCAGTGAGACCTGTAGGATTTTCCTGCATATGGGGCGCCTGGGATGCCTCCGCCCACAGAGGGGGCAAGCTCGGGCTTGGGAGCAATAGCGCAATTCCTAGTATACATGTAAGAAACCTTAGGAACCTAGAAAGACGACATGGGAGAGGTTGAAAGAAGCAGATCAGTGCAGTATACAAAAATTTTTTCATCTATCCCTCCACACTGCACTTTCTTAGTGTGACGGGTAACGCCACCAAAGGGTGTACGGCATCACATGAAGAATGGCTTGGCGTCGTAACGCCTTGTAAAATTTGGAAAAGCTGTTCTCTCCGCATAATACTTGAAAATAACTCTGCACGAGTACACCATACGTTTTGAAGAGATGATATCCATAGTGGGGAAAGCGATAGAGCAATTGGGCTACTTTCCGCGAGGCGCGTAGTTCAGACACTACCTCTTGCAGGCGTGTTTCATATTGCAGGCCAGTAAGCTGTGGCTGATGATCACACTCTAGAAGGGTACGACTGACGATTTGAGCACTCTTGACTGCGTAGTATATTCCTTCGCCGAGAAATGGATCAACTAATTGAGCAGCATCACCGATAAGAAAAATGCGCTGTCGCTGGACATGGAGAGCTCCTCCCGGATATGTTGGGATGACATGTCCATAGACCTTTTTGTCAGCTTCATACAAGCCATAGGTATCTAAAAATTGCCAGAGGCAGTGACGAGGATGAGCAATCTGGCGAAACGTTCCTGCTGTGCCAACGGAGAGATGATCACTTTTGGGGAATATCCAACTGTAACCGTTTGGCATTGTGCCAAAGTCAATCACAACTTTCTGAGTATACCGTTCGACAGTGTACTGATCGGGCGTGATTTCTACTTCTAGGCCAGCAATAGGCGCTTGATGACGTTCTTGAGTGACGTGCTGTCGGACTATACCTCTTGCACCGTCAGCGCCGATCAACCAGGCCGCTCGATAGACGGCGCGAGACGTAGTGACTTCGACATCCGTCTCACCAGGACGAATGGTATATACACGTTCTCCTTCGTGAATATGGGCCCCTGCCTGTCGTGCATTCTGACTCAACAACTGGTCGAATTGAGGCCGCATGACCATGTAGGCAACAGGTTTATGGAAGTGGGCTGAGAATGGTTCACCTCCTTGGAAGGTAAACCGTCCTCCATAAATAGTCGCTTGAATTGCCGCAGAAAGATCATTTTCTAGCACATTAAGTACGCGTGCTGATAGGGCACCGCCACAGGGTTTATAACGTGGCATGTGTTCTTTTTCCAGGGCAAGAACACGCATGCCCTGTTCCGCTAACAGGCGTGCGGCGACGCTTCCTCCAGGCCCTAATCCCACTACGATAGCATCGTAAATCAATAGTCCTCCAGGAGAAACGACCTCACTACAACCGCGGTGGTCGACGCACGTCCTGCGCAACTCTTCCCTCGTCGTAAGACACTTGGTGTGTCAGGGTCAAGCCGTGAAGTCTTTGAGTTCTTTCTGTAAACGATCGCGATAGGAGTCTAGGGAAGAAGACTCCTGAGCGGAGACCGGTGCGCTCATACTAGGATTTCGGGTATTTTCCGGTACTGAGCGTTGTTGCGCCCAGCGGCGGGTCAGAAACACGATCAAGCCGGCCCCATTTATGATGATAAACACAGGAAAAATCCACGCCGTAAGAGCAAAACCTCGTTTTGGCGGCGCCGCGAGAACCTCTTCTCCGCGTATTTCTACGAAATATGCCATGATTTGTTCTTGTGTTTCTCCTTGGGCAAGTTTCTGCCGAATGAGTTCACGCCATTGTTCCGCATGGCCACTCGTGCAGTTGATTAAAGTGCGACCTGGACAGGCAGGGCTCATGAGATTGGCTGCTATGTCCTGCCATTCAAGAGCAGTGGCCAGGGTCCCCAAACTCAAGCACAGGAACATCGCTATCAGCAGACCTACCCACTTAATGCGTGATGTTTTCATAGGTGTAGCTCTCGTAATGTTTTTTTCCAATATGGGGCAATAAAAATGCAGAGACCGAAAAAACGAAAAGGTTAGGAAACTCCTAACCTTTTGCTATACATTCGACCATATATCTCCTGGGAAGTTAATTCCCCTTATAAGACGGCACTGCAAGAGACCTGACAAACGCAATAATGTAAGGCACCAAAAGGCTCAAGCTGAAACGCACTATGCATCTCCCTCTGCAGCAGGTCCGGGAACAGGCTTATGGCGCAACTCCAGGATTCTATGTGTGACACGCTACACTTCATCAAACAGGTATGGCTTGACAAACTGTGTCCGCATTTCGTAGGTCTCAGGATCGAGCAACCATGCCGCTGCTGCGACACTGCTCAGTAATGAGTTTCCATCCTGGGGTGTGAAACAAAAGCCGGTGATTTCATGACTATTCCTGACGGTGAGGGTTGGTACAGAAATTACTGTCTGATTGAGGAGACGACCAAAGTATCCATGGTCTCTGCCGAAAGAGAAAATGGTGTTTGCCATCATTTTCTGAGTTAACGCGACATACTTATTCGCTTCTAACTTTTCCAACACGTCATCCAGCGTCGTCGCGCGTTTGACTCGCAAATTAAACCATATACTATGCATATATTGTGTATTGAGTTTAATCGCTGATGAAAATATGTTGAGATCGAGCCCAAGTGTCTGAAACAAATGCCAGGCGTCGCGAGCGTGGTGCGTTCCAAAGTGTGAGTCTTTATGGCGACCAACCTCGGGTGCTGGAATAAAGCTGCCCTCTTGGCTGATGTCACTAGAACGTCGTAGACAAACGAAACGGCCTTCAATGAGATTATCCGGGGCCTCATCGTGTAATCCGAGGGTGTCGATGAGTACTGCAAGATTATGAGTGTTACAACTCACTACCTGAATAAAACGATCGACACCAGGCTGGAGAGCTGCATCGTTAATACCTCGAGCGTACATTTTTCCAAAGCCAAATTCGCTTCCTTGGGCGATGAAGCCCTGTGCTGAAGTTAAATCGTTGTACCATTCCTCTTTATGCTCGTTCGCCATACCTTCAGGGGTACAATCAATCACTACGCTGGCGTGTTGGAGGGCTTCATAGGTATCGTAGGTCGGTTGCATCCCCAATTTTTCAAAGTCAGGTATTTTTTCGGTATCTACAACGAGCTTCGCACCACGACGGATGAGTGTGATGACTTTGGACCGGTCCCGAAGCAATGGACGGTTTTTATGAAAAGTAATCTCATCAACCTCCAGATCGTGCTGGATGTTTAAGAGTAATCCGATTAATGGCTCACCAATAGTTCCAGTCCCCACGACGTGAATAGAGCGTTTTGTGGCCATATGCACATCTCCTACTCAAAACGATAAGGATGGAGAGATCTCGTAGAGCAAGACTGATAACAGGAATAATGATTTGATGGCGCTGTTGTAAAGGGGCTGATTCATGTTATCAAAAGCCTTAGATAGTTGTCAAACGAGCTTTGCAGCGTGAATGATAGTGTCATCATCCTACGTATGCAGTGGGGAAGACGAATGAGGCAAGGCTTCGTGGATACGTCAGCTCAGATAACGGAGCTCGGCAGGATGAGATTCGCTTGCGCTTCAAGATCAAGAAAATGCTGCTTTTGGTAATATGTGGGATTGACGCAATAGCGGTGATAAGCCGCACAGGCAATCATGGCGGCATTATCGGTGCAGAAGCGTGGGGGAGGAATAAACACTGAAAATCCCTCTGTGGCACCCGTATGCAGCATCTGCCGTCGTAGAGCCGCATTACACGCGACTCCTCCGACTACCGCCACCGCACGGGCCTGGGTATGCTTTACTGCCAAGCACGTCTTGCCGACGACGGCCTCAACGATAGCTTGTTGGAAGCTCGCCAGGATGTCATTTCGTTGTTGTTCCCACCATCCGGCCGTGGGTACAGGCCAAAATGTATCGTCGGTAAATATGTGTTCGCCTTGCGGATTGGTGGCCTGTAGCAGGTGTGAACGTACAGCGGTCTTCAAGCCACTGAAGCTAAAATCAAAGGTATCTTTCGCAGGCAGGGCTCGTGGGAAATGCACCGCTTGTGAGTTTCCTCCCTGCGCTAATTTGTCGATGATTGGTCCTCCCGGGTATCCGAGGTGCAACATCTTGGCTACCTTGTCAAAACACTCACCCGCCGCGTCATCTCGGGTACGGCCAAGCATGGTGTACTGCCCGCGCTGGGGGCAGTAGTAAAGGTCAGTATGGCCTCCGGATATGACTAAGGCAACAAAGGGTACAGGAACATTTGGGGCGTCAAGATAAATTGCATGAATATGCCCCTCGAGATGATGTACAGGCACCAAGGGTTTCCTCAAGCTGTAAGCCAGCGCTTTGGCTAGGGAAAAACCTACAAGAAGCGCCCCGATTAATCCTGGCCCTTGCGTTGTGGCGATAACGTCGATGTCATGCAAGGTTACACCCGCTTTATAGAGGGCCGTGTCGATCACCGGGCGAATGTTTTCCACATGGCTCCTACACGCCAATTCTGGCACCACCCCTCCATAAGTGGCATGGATAGTGTCTTGAGAAGAAACAATACTGGCAAGACGTCAGTCCCGTTTGCAACGATAGCAGCCGCTGTATCATCGCAAGATGTTTCAATTCCTAACACCAACACAACGTTTCCCTTACTCTAAGCATCGTCAGTTATTGCACTAAGCGCGAGACCGGAACAACTTCGATCCCTGTTTGCTGTATCTCCGGCAAGGTGTATCGTAATGATTGTACTGTCTCGGGATGGGGATGGCCAATGCCTATGGCGCTGCCATGTTTACGCGCAAACGCTGCTAGGCGCTGTAATTGCTCAGCGATCTTGAGGGGATCGGTTTCGTTGTCGAGAAAAATATGTCTTTGTGCTGTGCGCACCCCGAACTCCCGGGCGACCTGATAGGCTAAGGACTTGGGCGAAGTCCGACTATCGAGAAAAAATAAGTTGCGCTGCTTCATCCACTGCATAACCATGTGCATAGCGGCACGGTTTTCAGTCAAGCGTGAGCCCATATGATTATTGACGCCAACCGCCGAGGGAACAGTAGCCAGAGCGCTTTCCATTTGGGCGGTGAATTCGTGCCTATCCATGGTGCCCAGGAGAACAGGTCGCCCTGGGTTAACGTGGGGGTAGCTATACGGTTCCATAGGCAAGTGCAGGAGTATATCTCTCCCCCGACGTTGCGCTTCTCGAGCTATGAAGTCCTTATACGGAGTATGCGGCAAAATGGCAAAGCTCAACGGGACCTCCATGGCCAATAAAACCTGTGCAGCTCCCAAGTCCCATCCGAGGTCATCTATGACGATAGCAATCTGCGGCAGGGGTAATGAAGGAGGGGGAGGCCGTTGCTCCAGAGGGAGCACTTGGGGCGTATTTGACACCCGCGCAGCTTCTATCGGGACGGTAGCAAATTGGGCGAACACAAAGATATCAGTAGGAACCCCAGCTATCCCAAGCGTCAGTTCGACAGCCGTATAGCTTGGTGTCTGACGGGTGCGACGAGCTAAAACGGCAAAAGGCGGGCAGGGGAGGTTGGCCTGGAACAATGTGTCGAACGTTGTGAGGGAGAGCATGGCAGGAATAGAGATCAGGTGTTTTTGTCGCTGCCAGTGCTCTCGTCCACGACGCTGAGGAACAATGCTTTCCAGGCGGTACATAGTTGCCGGAAGCTCGGATTGCTGCAGCACCTGATCAACCACTTGCAGAAGTTGGCGCTGCTGTTGGGCAATGTGTTGCCAACCGAGCAGAAACCACAAGGTGTTTGCTCCCTGCCGTCCGAGCCAGGTGAGGGCGAGGAGCGCCAGAAAAGACAATACACAAAGCATTGCCATAGTTACCGCTGGTAACCATCTCCCCCCCCACGAGAACCACCGCCCCCCCCGGCTATAGGGAGTTGCATGAGAGCCGCGGTGGAACGGATGAAGCATAAGGGAGTATTCCTTCTCTCCAATAATGACTCAGCCAGCTTTCACTGCTTTGCCGCCCTTCTTGACCTGCATCTTCAGAAAGTCAATGGCTTTCTGTAGTTGTGGATCTGTAGCGGGATCATCACCGGGCATGGTAATCTGGCGACGACTTTGCGGAGTCTCTTGCTTCCCTTCCTCGGCTTGTTCTTGTGGTTTCGCTTCTTCGACAATGATATCGGGAGTAATCCCTTTGCCATTGATTTCCCGACCACTAGGCGTGTAGTACTTTGCAGTGGTTAGGCGGAGGCCTGAGCCATCACTGAGAGGAATAATCGTTTGGACAGAGCCCTTGCCGAAGCTCTGCGTTCCGACCACTGTGGCTCGTCCCATATCCTGTAGTGCGCCTGCGACGATCTCCGAGGCGCTCGCACTCCCTCCATTGAGCAAAATAACCATAGGAAACTCCAGGTGGGCTCTGTCGTTTTTGGAGTATCCTTTCATATTCTGCCCGGCTAAACGCCCCTTGGTATAGACGATTAACTTTCCCCCTTCAATGAATTCGTCAGAGACGGCGATCGCTTGCTCGAGTAAGCCTCCAGGATTATTGCGCAGATCAAGCACTAGCGCCCGGATATGCTGCTCCTCCAGATCGTGCAAGGCTGCCTCCAACTCATCTGAGGTGGATTTCTGAAAGCTGCGCAATTTGACGTAGCCGATATCGTCTGGGAGCTTCTTCCAACGCACACTTTTAATTTGAATGACGGCTCTCGTTAAGGTGAAATCCTTTGGTTCGGTGAAGCCTTTACGAAAGATGCTGATAGTCACTGCGGTTCCTTCAGGACCACGCAACTTTTTGACGGCATCAATCAAGGCGATCTCTTTCGTCGATTCTCCCTCAATTTTTACGATCTGATCGCCTGCTTGAATCCCTGCACGGTACGCTGGAGTGCCCTCAATTGGAGCGACGACAGTCAGGATATCATCACGTATGAGTAATTTCTATCCCTAACCCTCCAAAGCGTCCCTCAGTTTCTACCTGCATTTCACGATACACATCCGGAGGCATGAATGAGGAGTGCGGATCAAGGGTTCGTAGCATGCCACGAATAGCTCCGTGGATGAGTTTCTCCGGGTCTGTTTCCTCAACATAGTTGCTCTCGATGTGTGAGAGAACTTCTGTGAAGGTCTTGAGATTTTCATATGCTTCGCCTTGAAATGGCAAGCGTTTCGCCATCACAGCGCCGGTAAACATGCTCAACAGGGCCGCCGCGACAATCAGCAGCAGTACTCGTTTATCCCTCGCTCGCTGTAACATGTAGGTTATCCTCCACCATGAGGCGGCTCTAGCAGATTCACAGCTTGGGATATCTGCTACAGTCGCATATTCTGTGACACTGCGCGATGGCGTTGTTTTCTTTGGACACGCACCACACTATAAAAGCGAAAAAAGAACAATAATCCGAGCCTCTCTCTATGGTCAATGCCTTGTACATTCCCTGAAAAGTATAACGTACAGCGCTAGAGGACGCGGGCCTATACACGCCCTGTTGGCACTACCATCCTATGCGTGCGCCATACCATCTCTACGTGCCCCTCGTCCATTAGGTGCGCAGGTGACAAGCCACCCAATGTCCGCCACCGATATCCTTAAACTCGGGTTCTACTTCCTCGCAGATCTTTTCCTTATACGGGCAACGTGTGTGAAAATGGCAACCACTCGGCGGATTAATGGGGCTTGGAACATCTCCTTCGAGAATGATCCGCTTTTTTTTCACCGTCGGGTCAGGGATGGGGACGGCTGACAGTAGCGCTTCTGTGTATGGATGCTGCGGATTAGAATAGAGCGCGGTATCCGCCGCTAACTCGACGATTTTCCCCAGGTACATCACGGCAACGCGGTTACTAATGTGCTCGACCACATGGAGATTGTGCGCGATGAAGAGATACGATAAGCCCAAGTCTTTCTGCAAATCGTCCAGCAAGTTGATTACTTGGGCTTGAATAGACACATCTAACGCCGACACAGGCTCATCGCACACAATGAGTTTTGGATTCAGCGCGAGCGCACGCGCAATACCGATACGCTGCCGTTGACCACCGCTGAACTCGTGGGGATATTTGCGCATGTCCTCAGATCTGAGCCCGACTTTCTCGAGTAATGACGCAACGCGTTCTTCTTTCTCTGCGCCTTTGGCAATGCGATGAATTTCCAGAGGTTCCCCAATAATACTGCCTACTGTCATGCGAGGGTTCAAGGAGGCGTAGGGATCTTGGAAAATGATCTGCATTTCCCGACGTAGCGCACGCATATCGCCTTTATCAAGCGTGGTAATCTTTTGCCCTTCGAAGGAGATCTCACCTGCTGTAGGCTCGATCAGGCGGAGCACGGTCCGTCCTGTCGTAGATTTCCCACAGCCGCTTTCGCCGACTAATCCCAGCGTCTCCCCTCTATTGAGCGTGAAGCTGATATCGTCGACAGCGTAGACATAACCAATAGTCTTGGAAAACACCCCCCCTTTAATGGGGAAATGCTTTTTAAGATGCTTGACCTCAAGTAATACTTCTTGAGCCATTCTTTGTCTCTCCCTCTAACAGGCCGTATCGCATCGCTCGTGTTAATGATTCAGCCAGCATGCCGAGTAATGATTGGGGCCGATTTGTTCAAGGGGTGGCTCTTGCTCTTCACAGGTCGCCATCACTTTTGGACAGCGTGACGCAAATTTACACCCCGGCGGCAGGTTCATTAAACTGGGAACAATGCCGGGTATCTCCTGCAGACGATGTTTAATCCCAGTCGCATCCTTATCGACGCGTGGTAACGACTGCAACAGTCCTTGCGTGTAAGGATGATTCGGCTCTGCAAAGATCTGTTCGACTGGCGCCTGTTCTACCACCTTGCCAGCGTACATCACGACGACTTTCCGCGCCATCTCCGCCACGACTCCGAGGTCGTGCGTAATCATCAAAATGGCTGTGCCCAATTCATGCTGCAGATTGCGCATTAGATCGAGAATTTGGGCTTGAATGGTGACATCGAGGGCAGTAGTGGGCTCGTCAGCAATCAGCACTTTCGGATTGCAGCTCAGGGCCATGGCAATCATCGCCCGTTGACGCATGCCTCCACTCAGTTGGTGGGGGTATTCATGCACGCGTCGCTCTGGGACCGGGATACCGACGAGAGTGAGCATTTCGACCGCTTTCTCCAGCGCCTCTTTCTTATTCAGCCCTTGATGGAGCCGGACCGCCTCAGCAATCTGGTTGCCGATGGTAAAGACTGGATTCAATGAAGTCATGGGCTCTTGGAAAATCATCGAGATGTCGTTGCCGCGCACGCGGCGCATCTCGGCAGGGGAGAGTTCGACGAGATTGGTACCTTCGAAGAGGATGCGTCCCGTAACAATTTTCCCCGGTGGATCCGGAATGAGGCGGAGTATTGAGAGCGCTGTGACGCTTTTGCCGCATCCTGATTCCCCGACGACGCCAACGGTTTCTCCCTTGCCTAATGTATAACTTACGCCATCGACAGCGCGCACGAGACCGTCATCAGTGAAGAACTGCGTTCGTAAATCATAGATTTCAAGCAGTGGTTGTTCCATACCTACCTCAATATCATGCGGTCTAGCGAGCCTTCTGAGCAACGAAGAAGGTTCCCAGTTGTAACGGGCCCTTATAACAGTCTCGAGGCACATTGTCAACCGAAACCGATGGATAGCCATAGTTCCCCACTGCATGCACAGAGACCGCCACAAGTTTCGGGGAACCTGGTCAACAACGATCACAGTGAGACCGCTGCCTTTTCAATGGGAGAGCGGATGATTGGCATCTAATATATACACATCCATATCATCAGCGAGAGCATGCAAGAGATCGCACACAGTATCGTGGAAAGCCGGAGCCACTAAGAGTTCGAGCAGGCCTTGCGCCGCATTCACCGTGCGTAGAATAGCAATACCTTCATATCCTTCAATGATGCCGCGTAGTAACACAATGTTCCGGCGTGGGGCTTGCAGTAATAATCGAACGGTCTCCATGACTCTGCTCTGCACCGAGGAACTGCCATGCCATACTCTCGCCGTTACACTGCCCTCTACACCTCCTGGAAGGATGCAGTAGCCACGAGAGAGCACTTATCTATCCCCAGTACGAAATCTCTCCTGCAACGACTTTTTTGTTCAGCTTCTTATTGAGATGGAGGCCTTCGAGGATGAACTCGAGGGCCGACGCCACTGTCGCCGGACTTTCAGAGCCATTCAGACGTTTGATGACCTTGGTAAGACCCGTCATAGCCCGTGTTTTCTGGTGGTATACAGCCGTCGGCATGGTATCTGAGACTTCCAGGCTACTCCCATCCCCAAACTGCTGCAGAAAATCCGTAAACTCCTCAGGTTGGAAGTGACGATTGAAGACCTTTTTGACGGCTTTTTTGATGAGTTCCTCTATGATCTGGCTTTCTTTGCCTTCCTCGACCGTCTCAAGCTCAATTTTCCCACAGGAAGAGGGGAGGATTGACGGGAGGTCACTGATCCGCGGCACCACCTCATCCTCCCGCAGGAGGATGGACCGGCGTAACGCATTGCTGATAAGACTCTCATAGTTTGCAATTGACATCCGTACGCTGACCCCTGAGCGCTGGTTGATATCGGCGTGCTCGCGGGCCATGCTGGTGGTCTCGGCAATGATTTCCTTCATGAACTGCGGCACAGTGATGCGATAGCCATCACTCTCCAGCAAGACAGAACGTTCCGTGTCCATAATGTCGATTTCGACAGCAATATCTTTCGGATAATGCGTGCGGATTTCTGCCCCATAACGGTCTTTCAGAGGGGTAATAATGCGTCCACGATTGGTATAGTCTTCAGGATTGGCGCTGGCCACCACACAGATATCCAGCGGCAGACGTACGCGAAACCCACGAATCTGTATGTCTCGCTCTTGCATGATGTTAAACAGGCCGACCTGCAGTTTCTCAGAGAGGTCAGGGAGCTCATTGATGCAGAAAACCCCACGATTTGTCCGCGGAATGAGGCCATAGTGAATAACGAGTTCGTCTGACAAATACCGACCTTCAGCGACTTTGATCGGATCGACCTCGCCAATCAATTCTGGGGTTGTGACGTCTGGGGTCGCCAGCTTTTCCCCGTAACGGTCATCGCGGGGCAGCCAGGCAATAGGCGTTTTATCGCCCTGTTGTTCCACCATATCTTTGGCATATTTCGAGATTGGGGCAAACGGATCGTCATTGATTTCGCTCCCTTCCACATAGGGGAGCCACGGGTCGAGCAATGAGGTTAAGCTTCGAATGAGGCGGGTTTTGGCTTGGCCACGTTCTCCAAGAAAAATCATATCCTGGCCAGCCAGAATGGCATTTTGCACTTGCGGAATAACCGTCTCTTCAAAGCCATAAATGCCTGGAAACAACGGCTCTCGATCCAGCATTTTTTGGATGAGGTTTTTGCGCATTTCGGCTTTCACGCTCAGTGGCCGATAGCCCGACCGCTTCAGTTCGCCCAATGTTTTTGGCATATCCATACGTCACATTCCCCTTTCGGCGCTCATCGTGCCGAATCAGCCAGTCGTATTACTGATTCCCTTATCGAGTTCTTACGAGCACAGGCAGCTCGGACAACATGGAGCATGAATGGTATGGTACTCGATGCCTTCTTCCCCCGTCAAGCCTACAGCGAGTCACTGCGACAGGATCTCAGACTTGTCTGGGGAAGGAGTGCGAGTGACACCTTTATGGGGCCGGGATTGTCGCCTCGACGAAGACTGCCCCGGTCGCGTGTACTAAATCAGTGACGTGGAGATGCACATCAACCCCGCGCTGACCAGCGCTGACCAAGATGTGCTCCAGACGTTCAGCCGTACGGTCAAGGTACACCTGAAAATTCTTATGGCGCAAGGCTAAGGGGGAGATCCCGCCGACTTTGAGGCCAGTGAGCGCTTCGGCTTCTCTCTGCGTGGCCATACGCAGTTTTTTCTCCCGCAAAGCATGCGCCAGTTGTTTAAGGTGCAGTTCGCTGTCGCCGGGAATCATGACCAAGAGCGGTCTGCCGTGCACTGGGAGCACAACCAAGGTTTTGTACACCTGCGCCGCCGGTATCCCCAGGTGCTCAGCAACACCCCTGGCGGATAGTATAGTCTCAGGAAAACGACATTCTTCATAGGTGATGCCCATGACGTCGAGAAATCGTAGGCTATTGAGTTTTTTCCCCATAGCATTTCCTGCGAGAGTATCCCTGGCGTATACAAGCGCTCGAGCGGCATAGAGGGGCGCCACCATGGCCGCCAAATAAAAAAGCCCAGATGCCTGTGAGTGGTTTTTGCATTATAGATTTCCCGATACGTCCGGACTGCTCTTTGAGCAGGATGTGGACATATCACAGGGCATTGTAGCAAAGGTGAGTAGGAGAGCAATGACATTCTGTAGGATGTCTTCCAAGCGGGGTACTTCGCCCTTGCAGGGCTCCCTATGCCTAAGTGCCTCGTGGATGGCGCGTTGACGGGGCTATGAATATCCTCCACAATGAGCGGGCAGATCATTGTTGCATAGTCTGTATCTGCCAAGCCTGGTATGCAGTAGGAGTCTTGAGGATGGGGCAACAGACCATACATAGCCTTGCCATAGGCAGCATCTATGCGCTCCTCGCAGTGGGGCTGATCTTTATGTCGGTTGCACACCGTGCTCTCTATTTGGTATACGGTGGGTTGTATGCCTTGGGTGGATATATAACGTGGTGGGTGGTACGGTCGCAGCGTCCGATCTGGGTCGCTTTCGGGGGTGCGGTTCTTCTCTCTGCCCTTCTTGGTCTGCTCAGCTACTGGAGCATGCGTCTGCGGGCGCCACACGGCTCAGAAATGTCCCGGCTCCTTGGTGGTTTAGGGCTGCTCATCTGCCTTGCAGAGATCTCTCGGTTGGGGATTAGCTCCTATCGTATGAAAGTGATAGCGATTGACGGTCACCAGGTGGCGCATATTGGACCGCTTATGGTGACTGACATCCACTGGCTGGTGTTTGGGAGTACGTTTGCATTGTTTACTGCTGTGCAGGGATTCCTGACTACCAGCCGTTCAGGCAGAGCTTTGCGAGCCTTTCTCGATGCGCCGTACACGGCAAGGCACGGAGGCAGGCAGGCAGTAGCATTGCGCCTGTGGGCCTGTGGACTCGGAGCGACTCTGGCAGGCATGGGTGGGGTCCTCGCTGGGTTATATCTGAACGATGTCTATCCTGCTATGGGTATTGCCATGACCCATAAAGTACTTGTGCTTATGCTTATTGGCACGCTTGCCTGCCTCCGCGGTGCGGTGCTCGCGGCCTTTGCCCTCGCGTTGCTCGAAGGGCTCGTCCTCCCGGCCATCTACCGGCCACTGCTCTCTGATGTCGTGCTCCTCGTTACCCTGGCGGTGGTGTGTTGTGTCGCGCCCCAAAAGAAACGTGAGGCCCATTGGGTTGGGGGAGAGTGAGCGCTATGGCCGAGAGTATAGTGGCTGGACTCATCACTGTTGGCATCCAGGTCATTCTCGCCATAAGCGTCAACATTATTAGCGGCTATGCCCGACAGCTGTCGCTAGGACAAGCGGCATTTGCGGGATTGGGGGCATATGCCTCTGCGCTGCTCAATGTGCGCCTTGGCTACTCGTTTTGGATCGCATGCCCGTTGAGCGTGTTCCTGACAGGGGGGGTGGGGCTTTTGCTCGGACTCCCGTGTTTACGGGGTGCGAAGCATTATATCTTGGTGATGACGCTCGGAACGAATTTTCTGTTGCAACATCTCCTGCTGGATGGGCGTTTCATGGGGGGTATCTCGGACTCGGTCGTATTCCTCCTCCACAGTTCTTTGCAATCACGTTGCAGTCGTCGGGGTATCTGCTGCTCATTTTCCTCTCCATCGGGGTATGTCTTCTGATCGACCGCTGGTATTGGTACTCCCGTTTCGGACAGAGTATGGCGTAAGGCTCCAGGACAGCGGACGGCTACTGCTGGGGTGGCGGAACCGCGTGCCGTGTGGATAGCCTTTGTGATGAGTACAGCGATGGCGGGACTCGCTGGCAGTTTGTTTGCACATTTTGAGGCGTTTATCAGTCCGTTTGATTTTAATCTAGACATGTCGCTGTTTATCCTCGCCTTAGCTGTATGTGGTGGGCTGGGCTCCTTGGGTGGGGCTATCCTTGGGGCCGTGTTGCTCGGGGGGCTCTGCGAAATCGTGCAGCTCCTCAGTACTTATCGACTCTTGACCTCAGGGCTCGTCTTTCTCCTGGTGGGTTTCTGCTTCCCTCACGGTCTCTCGACGTTCTTCAGAGGACGAGGGTGCACGCCACGATCCACGTCCGTGGATCGTCCTCCGGGGCAGTCTTGTTCGTCTGAGACACCAGAAGAAAAGCTGAAAAAAAGGCCAATGCCCGCCGGTGTGTTGCGGGCAGGATCAGGCAGAGCGTTGGAGTGGGCGATACGCCGGATCTTTTTCTAGAGCGGTGAGTATCGGTTCGACTAAGGTAATGTCCCGTACATACCAGAAATCGCGATAGCCTGTGCTCTCCGGCTGGATGAGTCCCATAAAAAACTGCGGAGGCTTGTCAAGGAGCCCATCTACCACGTGTCGGGCAAGTCCAGAGAGGGCACGGCGGATGCCGGCTTCCCGGTTGAGCACAGTGTGGAGATGCAGCGCCCGCTGATGCAGACGCATGCACAGGGTAAAGCCTACCTGGTAGAGGGATCGCAACGGATGGAGAGTCAGCAAGAGCACTGCGGATCGAGACGTTTGGCGATGTAAATACTCGATACCGAGATTGAGATAGGCATGGACACGAGATAAGCTCGCGTGTACAGCGGTTGCATCAGCGAAATCTACTTGATCAGTGACGAGCTCTCGATTGCAGAGATAGACCATTTCCCCGCACAGACGTTCCTGCGTTTCGAGGGGAAACTCGTAGGCCAGCGCCCTGGCCAGTAACGATTCCGCCGGCATCAGACTCCAGGCATAGCTCGGTATGAGACCGGACTCTTCGACGCTTTCTGGCAGTCCTGGGACCGACGGGGAGGCTGCAATGGTCGGTAGTGGTTGCTCAAGGTTGATAAGACTGTAGGTTTCTAAGGCGGCATAGTAGTCCGGGAAACCTTCATCTTGGAGCCGGCCACTTTTCCAGCGATAGGCCCACTCGGCGATTTCGCTATCTTGCCCCCACATGACGCCCTGCATAAGGTTGTGATAGAAATCAAGATCCATCAGTTGCAGAAACTGTAATAGATGCCGTATACGATCGTTCAACGGGTCGTTCTGGTCGACAAACTCGACGCGATACAGCTCGTTCGCCAGGACTTCGTCAAAGGCGATAGGTTCTTCTTCCTCTTCATGGGGCAGGGCTGCATGGACGCGTATGTGTTGGCGAAAGGTGGCGAGCAGCAGTTCTAGATCCAGGGCTTGTAGCGTGCGCCAAAGGACATCATCGCCACTGCGATAGATCTCTTCGAGCCAATCCAAAACCTGGGTGCTCCGCAAGGTATCTTTGACCCAGCAATCGAGATCGAGGACCGTCCGGATCTGGTTGGGCTGGGCCAAGGCTAATAACAATGACCGCGAATCCCCTGCCTCTTTCAGCAGTAGCGCATATTCCACAGGTGAGAGGGCCTGTATCAGCGCTTCACTGTCTGCAGCAGCTAAAATTTGCTCGATACGCTGCCGAATAGCTGTTGGGGAGAGTTCCGCCCAAAAGGGGTGCCGAGTGACAAGGGCCCTCTGATACTCTTGAGCGTCTGGCATCGATGATTCCTCACCGTGTTAAGAGACACTGACATGATCTGGAGACAACAGAAAGCATCACTATGCAGGTGACACAGCGTGGGCGAAATATAGCCCGCATAGAGGCAAAGAGCTCCTCTCTATGGTAAGCTGTTGCGTGTTCTGCAACGCGGCAGCCTCACTACATCGTGCGTGCAATAGGATAGCGTATGTTTCCACCACATGCATCATCTACACCGGTCTCGTACCGTGATGCTTTCGTCATTGGTACTCTGATAGTCGTCGTATGCTTTTTCACCCTGACCCCGGCCATGTATCTCGTTTTTCAGGCCTTGCAATGGACATGGGCCATACGGATTGTAGAAGGGGCCTTCTTGCCGTCGCTCTTTCTGTCAGGAGCCGCCGGTTTGTTGGCGTATAAGCGCGCCCAGGCTCGGCAAGCATTGATGGAACGTGACGAGTCTGACGCTTCAGGATAGGAGCAACGTGCTGACCGTCTATTGCGTCAGCAGAGTGTTGGAACGTGGTGTCGTTTTAGGCGTTCTGGTTGACCCAGTGATCGGCCCCATCGGCAAAAAATTCTTTTTTCCACACCGGCACTTCTTCCTTCACGCGATCCATAGCATAGGCGCAGGCTTCGAATGCCGCATGACGATGGGGCGCTGCGACGGCGACGACGATGCTACTTTCGCCAATCTCCAGTCGTCCAAGACGGTGGACAATGGCGATCTCGCCGATAGGCGAATTTGCGGCGCACTTCTGCGCCGATTTCCGCCATCTTTTTTTCCGCCATCTCGGCGTAGGCCTCATAGTCGAGATAACGTACTGCTCGTCCGTCAAAGTTGTTTCGCACGATGCCATCGAAAGTGACGACGGCACCATCAGTAGGGCGTTTGACGAGGTCATTGATCTGCTGCACACTGAGTGGTTCTCGGGTTACTGTGAACATGACGTGCCTCCGCTCACGGGTGGGATGAGAGCTAGCTCATCTCCTGGGCGTAAAACTGTGTCCGCATCGATGAAGCTCATCTGTAATGCCAAACGCACGCGAGGGAGGTATGGGGCCAAAACCGGATATTGGCTCTGCAATGCTGCCAGGGCCTGGGTGGCGTTGGCCCCGTCTGCTAATTCAATATCCACTGTCTCTGTGCCAGCTTTCTCTCGCATGAGGGCGAAAAGTCTCACCACGATGCGCATATCGAACTCCTATGCCGTGTGCTGTCATGCTGCTTCGGTAGGGTCAGCTGATTCTACCGTGCCCGTTTGCGCGTTGTCAAAACGACAGCGGCTCTCCTGTTGTTGCCTGCTACACTGCCCAGGGCAGAAACTGCTTGCTGAGGGTCAAGGCTTGGAACTGATAGTGCGACTGCAGGTCGGAGCCATAGCAGCCTTTGTGGGATTCCAAGCGTATGTTCGAGGCGGAGCTTACAGAACAACTGGCCATCTTCCACGAGAAATGGCACATCGTGTGGTCGAACTTCTAAGACGGCTTTGGTTCCACGCTGCTCGCTATGCCCATAGCCGAAGCCCGGATCAAAGAATCCGGCATAGTGCGTGCGTAATTCGCCTGATCCAGGGTCGTAGGCCATCAGCTCGGCGGCATAGGCTGGCGGGAGACACACCTTTTCTTTGGAGGTAAGAATGTAAAAATCTTCGGGCTCTAGGATCAGCGGGCGGTTCGTGAGGCGGTATAGCGGCTCCCAGAAGGCCGCAGGGTCATAGAAGCCGGTTTTGGACAGATCAATGATATCACTGTTTTTTTTGGCTTTATAGCCGACGAGTGCTTCTGCACGCCGCCCGTGTCAATTCCCAGAAAGAGCCCGTTGTCTACATGGACTGTTCGCAGCGGAATGCGGGCGATTCTGGTCATCATAGAGCAGGGGGTTTGCCTGATACAGGCGACAGAGCGTTGCGTCATCGACAGTGCTGTCGCCAGCGAACAGCCGCAGTTGATTCAGCGAGAGGCCGCTAGTGAACTTTGATGGTAAAAGAGCGTGAAAAGACTTCTAAGTAGAGCTGTCCTTGATAGCCAGGCCGAATGTCGTCGAAGCGTGAGTGCGCATCGGTAATGACGCGGGTAAAGATGTCTAGCCGGCCTGTAGAACTCTTCGGATTGGCTTTGGCATGGATATGGGATGGCAGCTGTAATGCTTCAAGGAGTGGAATGAGATAGACATGCCCACGTTCTAGAATGGCTGAGGGAGTGAGAGGGATATCGTACATGGTCAGGACGTCGAGTTTTTGTTGGACTGTCTCCTGTCCTGGCAGGAAGCTACTGCGCATGCGGTACGCGACTCGTCCTAAGCGGAGATCCAAGCTGGCTGATTGAAACTGTCGCGCTTCCAGCGGTGTCTCTGGAGAGTGAATCCACCCTTCTCGGGCTGCATGATGTAGCCACTGGAAAGGTAATACGCCCTTTCCTGACGTCATAGGGGGTATCCTCTAGGCTAGAGCAATGTTCTCATGGGCGCTTCTGGAGGTCTGGCAATGTGTCTCAGCGTTGAAAATGCGGCAGAGGGAGGTCAATCATGGTTAGGAGACCAGCTCGGGCTTGCCGCACAAGCGGACTGATGTTGACCAGAAGGGCCGCCGCCGCAGTGTCACCCATGTCAGTGCTTTTCATCGTTGATTCGAGGGTGGGAGTCCCTTCAATGTAAATCGTATCGCGGGCATTTTCAGCCTCGAGATACATGCGCAAATCCAACGAGATAACCTCTTTCCCCTGGGCGAGGCTTTTCACGATGTGTCGTATGCCGCAGACTTGTCCAGGCGCCACCTGCGGGTGCACAGGGGGTAGAGGTCTATTGGCAATGACCGGCACGAAACGTTCTTTCACGTCGTCCAGACGCCATTGCAACACGTGGGCTAAAAAGGCCACGGAATCGACTATGCCTACCAGGCCGACACGCTGGTGGGTTGCTTCTTCACTAAAGGCTTCTGGGGAGAGGCCAATGCCCAGTCGTTTGAGGAGAGACGGGCGATGGCCTGAGGCGTTCACCACCCGTGTGGCCGCAATGCGCGTAATCTGTTGGCAGACGCCAGTGAGCGTGAGGATCAGGGTATCCATGATGAATCCCGGGTTGATGCCGGTGCCAAGAATGGAAACGTTATGGTGTTTGGCGAGCGTCATCCAGCGTCTTGGCTTGATCTGCATAGCGGTAGTAGGGAAAAAAGAGTTCTTCCGTTGAGGCCACCACATCAATGCCAGCACGCACCAGTGATTCCACCGTGGGTAGCACCTCTGGAAACGTTGATACCGTCGTGAGGAAGGCCACGTCGACATCAGGCGTACAGACCTCGGCGAGTTGTCCCCGCACTACAATGCCCAAACGCTGAGCTAAGCCAGCCACCTCACCCAAGTCACGACCCTGTTTGGCAGGATCCGTATCGACAGCTCCAACAATTTCCCAACTCGGTTTCTGGAGCAGTAAACGGGATATAGCAATGCCAATCGGTCCAAGACCAATTTGCACCACTTTCATGCGTCTACTCCCTGTTCTCTATGGTTCTTACTCTTCTCCTGTAGGCTCACCGTGGAGGCGCTCGGCACAAGAGAGAGCCAGTTATCACCAGATAGGTAGTACCAGACGGCGCGCTGGAGTCCGTCTATCCGGAAACTGCGCGGAGCAGATTATCGACCATTTCTCCCAATTGTCAACTCCGTATCTGCGGGAGGCGTCTGGGAGAGGAAAAGCGCCTGTCTTGACACCATGCGTATAGAGTTGCTACAACTCTCTCTGGAAGTGGAAACGTCGCATATGAGTATCGCCCGCCTACGTTATATGCCATCATGGAATATATCGGCGCCAGAGCATGCTCCACAAGTACTACGTGTTCTTTAGTATGCCAAGTTTTTGGAAACAATAAGGACTGGGATCTCCTGCATGAAAAAATACACCGCGTTAACGCAAAATATGTTTCGTCATCTGGCTCGTGGTGAAGAGGTGCAGTACCAGACGTTTCGTGTCAAAGCCAGCGATGAGAAACTCATTGTCCGAGGGATGCTGCAGGATGGCCGAGAGGTGGAACTCCACTACCGCATGCGACCAGGACAAGAGGCAGGTTTTTCCAAGGAACAGTTCAAAAATATTTTTGCGTTCCGGGAGAAACCCCTTTTCAGCATCAATATTCGCTCCAGGCAGGCAAAGCATCTTGGATAAGCCATCGGCAGAAGGGGAAGCGGGCCGTTCTTGCCAATGCCTCCCCTTTGCAAGATGCACTCTTAGGCAGTGGTTGTATCAGTACTGACAGCTTTGGTGGTTGCTTTGGCGGTCTCTGAGGTGGCAGTAGCCGAGGAGCTATTCGAGGCAGACGCTTCTGTGGTCGTACTCTCTGGAGCATCACTCGTCTTACTCTTGCCATTGTTACTGCCTTTGCGAGCGTAGTCGGTAACGTACCATCCATCTCCCTTAAGATGGAAGGCTGAGCGTGACATCAGTTTCTGCACCGTTCCTGCGCACGAGGGGCACTGTGCCAGCGGGGGATCGGAAAATTTCTGTATCCGTTCGAACTCGTGGTGACAATCCAGGCAGTGGTATTCATAAATCGGCATGCAAAGCTCTCCTTACGACCGGTGCGACAACTACCGCACGCGTCTGGGACGTCGCAGATAAGAACCATGGGGATGAGAGAGTTAGCACTCCTCCTAATAGAGTGCTAACAAAATGTAATATGACTCTGGCCGGTTGTCAAGCACATGGATAGACAACGGATTTCCAGTATTTCGTGTGGCCAATGCGGTATGAAGAATGTGTGATGTTGCAGGAGAATCTTTTACCTGGAGCCTTTGCTATGTCAGCTTCGTCTTCTTCTCGTCATATGATGTATGCCCAAATTGTCAGTCAACCGGCACTGCTCGGAGAGGTTTTCGAGCAGACAGAGCACTGCGTGCACGAGGTTCTCAGACGTTTTCAGGGGGAACAGTGGCAGGCCATCTACACGGCGGGATGCGGTGACTCATTTTATGCTGGATTGGCGTGTGAGATGGCGTTTGCACGTTTCTGTCGTCTGCCGGTAAAAGCCCTGCCTGCTATGCACTTTGCGCGATACGAGGTTGACAATGTGTTGACCCCCGCGGTGCTCTTCGGGATCTCCAACTCTGGAGCCGTGTCACGCACCATTGAAGCCGTCGCCATGGCCCGAGATGCCGGGCTTGATACCATTGCTGTAACGGGGCATGGTGCGAGTAGTATCACCCAGGAAGCCGCGGCGACGGTGGCGATCCCTATCCCTCCTATGGGGCGTGCACCAGGTATTCGCTCCTATACCGTACAACTGTTGACACTCTTCCTGTGTGCGCTACGTCTGGGCGAAATCCGTCAGGTATTAGCTGCAGAGGAAGCAGCGCGGTGGCGTCAGCGATTGCGCCATGTAGCGACGAGTATGGAGGAAACGATTGCCACCAACGATGCGGCTGTGCGCAGCCTGGTCGACCGCTGGCGCGACCAGGAAGACTGGGTATTTGTAGGCGCTGGTCCGAGCTACGCTACTGCGCTGTTTTGTGCGGCAAAACTTGTGGAGAGTTGTGGGGTGCATGCCTGGGCACAGGAACTAGAAGAATGGGGCCATATCCAGTTTTTCAACCGGCAAGTGCAGACACCAACCTGTCTTATCGTGCCGCCGGGTCGCAGTGTCGACCGCGCCCTGGAATTGTTGCCCTATGTGAAAGGCATCGGCCGCTACACTATCGCTGTGGCGCATAGCGAGCAACCAGTGTGGCCAACGCCAATCGATCTGGTATTGCCAGTGCCACAGGCGGTAGACGAAGTGTTTTCGCCCTTAGTGTATTGTCTCGCCGGGGAGCTTTTAGCATACTATCTGGCTGAAATCAGAGACACGCCGTTCTTTTGTGCTGATCGACCGGGATTCAGCGGTGGGCGTGATCGCTTGCGTGACAGCCATACATTCCGTCGTGTCGATGACTTACGTACGCTGTCCACCACTCATGAGGGATGACACTGTCCTGGCAATGGACCACCCCAAGAAGGGAATTCAGTTGTGGAATCTGCAGACCCTGTAACAGTGCTTTACGTCATCCAGGTCATGGCGCGTCATGGCGTCGGGAGTCAGGGTTGGCGCACTGTGCGGCGGCCATCGGGGGAGCCATATTGTTTTCAAACGCACGACGCAGCGTTGGCGGCTCTACGTCAGCACTTCCCTGCGCTGCGTGAAGATCATGATGTCCGGGTCCAGGCGCTTGCCGCTCCCCTCGAGAGTCAACCGACTCCAGCGCTCCCGCAGGATCCCACCGTCCGTACCGTGCCACCGCCTCAGCCTCCACCCGATAAGTCGCGTCAGTGATCAGTTCAGCGCCATCAGAGGCCAAATATACTGCTGCACGGGCATAATGGCGTCACCCCCTGCTGACAGCCTGTATGGCCAGTTATTTGGGGGGGAAGAACGCAAAGCACTTGTTCGAGTTAAAGATATAACTTTCGATCAGGACTGTTTCCTGCGGGTGTCGGCCGAGCTCGGCCATGGCGCCAGCGAGACACATCCAATTCAACACTTCCTGTTGGCCACTGTCTTCCATCGCTTGCAGGGACGTATTTCTCCACACATCGTAGTTCCCTGTGCGTAGTGCCTCGTACAGGACACGGTCCGCTTCAATGTCGGGGTAGAGGTGATAGTGCTTGCGGGTTAAAAAGGCATGTGACCAGCTCGATGATGCTATAAGGGCGACACGCCAGGGGCTCTGAGCGAGCGCTCTGGCGCATGCCGCACCCAGATCATAACAGCGCCATGGCATGGGCGAAGGGGGATCGAGCTGGTCGTCGGTGAGTTCGTGCGCCAGGCTCCCAGCTCCCCCGTGTTGGGAAATGACACGGCGACCGTAGCAGTTCACCTGGATGGGTACAATAGGGTAAGTGAAGCCACGACGGTCATAATCCAGATACATAATGGCATTGAGAAAGGCATGACCGAGTTCGTGGTGCAATGGCTTATAGGCGTAGGCGATATCGAAGCCGGCGGTCAGGAGTCCCTGGGTCAGCGCTTTGGCGCCGTGCCGATGTCCCCGTAGTTCTAGAGGTGGTGTCTTTGGGTTCGTCCCAGATATTGACCCGCGCAAAAGGTGCGTGTGCCCATGGCATAGGCGCAAATGTGTCGTAGGCGAACACACAGAAGGGAGGAATGATATCCTCCTGAAAATTCTCATACTGATCATCGCCCCATATCACCACAAAATCCGGGGCAAAGTCGTCTAACAGACGACGGGCTTTACGCATCTGCGTGACGAGCGCTTCACGATGACGGGCTGCGGCACTCGTCCCCTCATCATCGCCGTATTCTTCGCGCATCGCCGCCGGCCAGCCCGCCGGGCTGCGGTACTGTTCGGGCAAGCCAGGATCCCGCAGGGTGCGCCGTAAAATGCCCGCCATATCTTTATCTTGTCCTGCCAGGGGGGGATAATGCGTCAAACCAATGCCTAAGATCTCTCCCATAATGTTCCTCCTTCTTGGCGCTGAGTGCCAAGCCTGCTTTACACCATAAGGTACGCTGTCGACCAACGCTATACCGCGATGGCACCTGATGGTCTGGCGTGAGCTGCCTGATCCCGCGTTATCAAGGTGTACCATTGCCGCCAGAACGCCCGCATCTGGAGTTCGTCGTCGACTGCCGGTTGGGCGCGTTTCATGCCGCGTGAGAGATCGGACCATTGCACCTCACGATTGGCGAAGCCTTGTTGACAAGACTCTAATGCTTCAACATCGTCGGGAGTGGCAAAACCTCCTGGTCCGAGAAATGTCAGAAAATTATCCAGACGCAGGGCTCGATTCTCGGCGCTTTCATCTATTGGGGCAAGGGCCCAGGCATTAATTTCGATATAGTCCGGAGCCACTGGGAAAAAGGTGCGGACGGTAATGGCCATGATGTCATTAATAATGAGATTTGGGAAGATCAGGAGGTTCCGACTGGTTTGTGTCATCTGATACGCCCAGTCGGAGCCAAAGCGCTCGGCCAGCTCTCGCTGGAGCGCTTCCAACTCGCCCCGTTTTGCCTCGCCAAAGGCCGGAACCCAGCGGGCAATGGGACGTCCCCAGGGTGGTTCGCTTTGGATGACGGCATGCCCATTCCCCAAGGATTTCCCCACACCCCCACGGCGTCGAGTCATTTTACTTGGATCGACACCTGTGGCAACGAGATATTCAAAGTAGCGCTGGTGTGTGGTGCGCGCGTGGTACCCATCCATGCTGTTTTCTACCAGGAGTTTCCAATTGGCACGCATGCTATACGCCTGCGAGCCACTGACGATTTCCATACCCGCGGCAGACTGATCACAGATGAGATCGAGATAGGCTTTTGCGCCTGCAAGGTAATCGACCAGGGCTGGGATCGCAGGGTTGAAACTCATAAAGAGAAAGCCACGATAACTTTCGACTCTGGGAGGCATGGCGAGACCAAGTTGCCGACGATCAAAGGCGGCGCTATACGCCTCATCGCCCGGCACCCCAATGAGCTCTCCTTGATTATTATACGTCCAGGCATGATAGAAACACTGGAATGTTTTCGCATTGCCTGTTTGCTCGCGACATACGAGGGCGCCACGATGTGTGCACGTGTTGAGCAGAATACGTATCGTACCGTCACCGCCGCGTACGAGAATGACCGGCCGGCCAGCCACACGCCGGGCCCGGAAGTCTCCTGGCTGCGGGATTTCTGATGCATGCCCGGCATAGAGCCAGGATTGATCGAACACGCGACATTTTTCCAGCTCGAGGAGGTGCGGATCGGTAAATGCACGCCGATGCACGCGAAATACCCCTTCTGCCCTGTTGTCGATGATCAGCTGCTCTCGTGCGATGTTGTCCATGAGCCCCCTCCCCCTCGGTCATTCCTGATGGATACGCCTGCGATTGTACTGCATCTCTCCAGATGAGTATAGAGATGATCGCACGGGATTGGCTTGAAGTCGTCTGGTTCAGGCACTGATCAGCGGTCCCCCTTCCTCCTGGCGCACCGCATTGATGATCTCCAGCACACGCTGACGGAAGGGAGGATATTCGATCTCGAATTCGTCCAGGAGGCGGCGGTTATCGATCAGATAGTTGCCGGACCGTTCTTTGCCGCCCTGTTCATGCTCGAAGGTGATCTGGGCGGTGGGGAGAAATTCGCGCACCAGGTCCGCCAGTGCACCCAGGCTGATAGATGTTCCCCCGGAGTTATACAGGTTGTAACGCGGCGCATCCGCCAGGAGGGCACGTACAAAGACCTCGGCAATATCGTCGACGTGGATGGCGATCCGCATGTAATCCTTGTAGGGAAACCTCACGGCGCGACCGCGGGCCGGTTGGGTAATGCATTGTACGTGGTCGACCGAACCGCGCACCTTATCAGGCCCCGTGACATTCGCCGGACGTATGCCCGTGATGGACATACCATATTTGTCGATATAGTCCTGGGCTTGCCACTCGTTAAAAATTTTGTGCACCGCGTACTGGTTATCGCCGTACTTCGGATCATCCTCGTTTACCAGCCGTTCACCGAAATGCTTTTGCAGGCCACTCACGGCTAACGAACTGGCGTAGACGACCCGTTGCACACCGCACAATCGCGCCGCTTCGAAGCAGTTATCCATTCCCAACACGTTCAATTTCATCGCCACATGGGGGGCATGCTCACTGCCCAGCAGGTAGGATAAATTGATCATGCGGCTCGGTTTTGTTTCTACAGTAGTCCGCATCACATCTTCGAATTGTGTGATATCGCCGCGCAGGACTTGCACCTGTTTCCCCAGATCCGCAAACGACGTGGCGCCAGGATTGATATCCATGCAGACGACCTCTTCCCCTCTGGCAGCCAGCCGTCGGATTACGCGTGAGCCAATGAAACCGGTACCCCCAAGCACCAAGATCGGCATAATGCTCTCCTTCCCGAGAGTAGAGAAAAACTGCCTGGTAGAACGCCGTGCCTCTCGCCACTACAGTCTTCAGATTGGGCTGATGCTAGCAGCCACTACTGGGGGATGTCAACGTGGGGGAGACGAGCCGAGGGAGAAGCTGCTGCGGTGCTGAGTCCTCGCAGCTTCCAGGTTTGACAAGCCTTGTGGTATGAGGCAGAATCCCTGCTGAAACTCCGAGTGTGCGGTGCTGGAGAAGATGCTTGACCATCCGCACGTCGTCCTCAGAGCGACGCCAAGGAGAGTATGGATGAACCAACGCCATCAGGACTTAATTCTCGACCAGTTCACACGTCAGGCCGCTCCATTCTCAACGTCCAAGACGATCGCCAATGACGAGGCGCTACGACTCCTGGTCGAATGGTCTGGGGCTGGCCCTGACGACACCGTGCTTGACGTTGGCTGCGGTGGGGGCCTGGTGGTGTGTGCCTTTGCCGCAGTTGTACGCCACGCCACGGGCATTGATCTGACACCAGCGATGCTAGAGCACGCCCGCATGCTTGCCGATCAGAAAGGGCTGACGAATGTTTCCTGGCAGCAGGGAGATGTCTTGCCGTTGCCATACCCGGACGCGTCGTTTACCATTGTGACGGCCCGCTTCACGTTTCACCATTTCCCCGACCCTCTCGGCGTCCTCAAGGAAATGCGACGGGTGTGCACTCCGGACGGCCGTGTTGTCGTAGTAGATACCGATGCCTCGTCCGATCCTGTGAAGGCGGCCGAGTTCAACCGTATGGAGAAGCTCCGCGATCCGTCGCACGTACGGGCCATGCCGGCCGCGGAGCTCAAGGCGCTCTTCGGGTCAGCCGGCCTCTCCGAGCCGCGTATGACGTCCTATGAGCTTCGTGACGAACTTGAGAATCTCCTCAAGCGCTCCTTCCCCAACCCTGGGGATGACGACAAGATCCGGGACATCTTCACTGCCTCACTGGTAGACGATCGTCTTGGCATACCGCTGCGTCGAGACGGTCACGTGCTGCACTATGCCTATCCTGTCGCTGTGCTCGTCGCCAATCGCGCCTAAGCAGGGAGGCGTACTGACCGTTCACACCTTCTTTGCAGTGTGCTACCGCTCACTGGCGTATGCGGCTATCTGGACTGAAGGTGTGCTGGGTTGGCGCCCAGCGAAACATTTTCGCGCCAGCAATGTGGTCGGCCTGCGCATCGATGACAATATGATCGACTGGATAGAGAGGTTCGGCAGTGGCGTCAGGCTCACGGCCGAGGGCCGCCCGCGTGTCTTCGGCGGAAAAATATGCCCCAACGTCCGGGTGGGAGTGATAGATGATTTTGACCGGACGGAGGCTCTCCACACGCTCAACGAGGAAACGCAGGTCTTTCCCCCCGAGATAGTAGGCTTCGCGTGCAGTCCGCGGGAAACGTTCAGGGTCCAGGGTATGGTAGCGGTTCTGCTGATTCACGCAGGGGCGCACTTCGTCAATTTCAGCGGTATCACGAGGTCCGATAAGAAAGCCACAGCACTCTTCGGGATAGGTTTGTCGGGCATGGGCATAGATTTCTCGCAGTATTTGGTGAGGAATTGTCAGGGGTGAAGCGTTGGTGTGGTCCGTCTCTGATTGCCGCGACATGTCCGGTCTCCCTGGATGGTCAGAGTCCAGCGATACAGTAGGGTACGCAATCTGGCTTGCGTCTTAGGCGGTAGGACACAACTATACTACGTTGACAGGTGGCGTCTGCAATTCCCTGGTCCGCTTGACCTTCTCGAGCCATGTGGTATGCTGCCTGCGCTGCCCAGAGGGTAGCGACAGACCACGAGCGTTTGACATGTGATGCGTCATGAAGGAGCAGGAATGCGCGCGAGCAGTTTCGATCAGTTTACGAGTACTGACACATATATTGTGTCCTCTGAGTTACGTGATGCAGTGAATGTGGCGATTGCTTTACAGCGTCCGCTGCTCGTGAAAGGTGAGCCTGGTACCGGCAAGACACTGCTGGCGCACAATATTGCCCGGGCCTTGGGAAAGCCGCTGTTCGTGTGGAACATCAAGTCTACCACCAAGGCCAGAGATGGTCTGTACGTTTACGATACTGTGCAACGGCTGAATGATGCGCGCTTTGGGGATGGGGATGTCTCCGACATCAAACGGTACATCCGCCTGGGTTGTCTTGGGCAAGCGTTCACGGCAGAGGCGCAGGTGGTATTACTCATCGACGAAATTGACAAAGCCGACCTGGAATTTCCCAATGATTTACTGAATGAACTCGACGAGATGAGTTTCTATATTCTCGAAACTGACGAATGGGTCCATGCCAAGCAGCGACCCATTGTCATCATCACCTCGAATGCCGAGAAGGAACTTCCCGATGCCTTCTTGCGGCGGTGCGTGTTCCACTATATTACCTTCCCGGGACCCGAGCTGATGACCGACATCGTGCATGTCCATTACCCCACGCTGGCGGATACTCTGCTTGCGCATGTGTTGGAGCGCTTCTACGCCCTGCGGCGGATTGATGCCTTGCGCAAGCGACCCTCGACTTCGGAGCTTATCGACTGGCTCCAGGCGTTAATTGCTGGCGGCGTGACGACATCACAGCTTGAGGACAGGCTACCGTTTCTGGGGGTATTGTTGAAGCAAGAGAGCGATGTAGACGTTGTTCTGAAGAAAGGGCTGCCACGTCATGAAGCGGTCCGAGCCCGCTCATAAGGGAGCCCGGCCATGTTTCTCAGCTTTTTTTATGCGTTACGCCGTCATAGGGTGCCGGTAGCGCTGACTGAATGGATGCTCTTCATGCAGGCCTTGAGCCAGGGGCTTGCTGACAGTTCGCTGCAACGCTTTTACACGCTTGCGCGGGCGCTTCTGGTAAAGGATGTCAGTCATTACGATGCGTACGATGTCGCCTTTCGCGAGGCATTTCAGGGCATTGAGACGCCCGCAGAGATTTTGGCAGAACTGCTTGCCTGGCTACAGAACCCGCAGGCGCTGTCGGATATGGCGCGCGAGCCACAGGCACTGCTTGCCGGACTTGATTTACCGGCGTTACGTCAGCTTCTAGAGCAACGTCTACGAGAACAGCGCGCACGCCACGATGGCGGCAACCGCATGATCGGCACCGGTGGTACGTCCCCCTTTGGACAGGGTGGGCAGCATCCTGCGGGGGTGCGCATTGGTGGCCAGGGTGGACAACGGAGCGCGGTACAGATCGCGGAGGAACGGCAGTTCGAAAATTATCGTCATGATCGGACGCTCGACATTCGTCACATCCAAGTGGCATTGAAAAAACTCCGACACCTCCAGCGTATCGGCCTGGACGAGGAATTAGATCTTGACGAGACCGTGCGCGCGACCTGTCACAACGGCGGAGAGATTGCATTGATCTTCCGTCCTCCCCGTAAAAACAACGTCAAAGTGTTGTTGTTGATGGATGCTGGAGGCTCGATGTTGCCCTATACGAGCCTGGTTGAACGGCTGTTTTCGGCCGCGCACAAGACAACGCATTTTAAGGACTTCCAGCATTACTATTTCCATAACTGTATCTATGAGCAGATGTACACAGATATGGGAATGAACAAGAAGATTTCTACGGCGACGGTGTTTCATATCCTGGAGGCGGGGTATAAGGTCATCCTGGTTGGGGATGCGTATATGGCGCCGGAGGAGCTCTTGGAGCCTGGCGGAGCCATCTACTACTATCATAATAATGATACGCCTGGCATCGAGTGGTTACGTCGGGTGCAGGCGCATTTCCGGTCCTGCATTTGGCTCAATCCCATGCCTGAACGGCACTGGGATCGGCCGAGTATTGCTCTTATCCGTACCGTCTTTCCGATGTATGAGCTGACCCTCGAGGGCTTAGATCGCGGTGTAAGACACTTAGCCCGGAAAGCGGCGTAAGTGTGGCGCAGTTTTACGAGGTCGAGACTTGTTCCGGAACGGGAGCATCGTTTGCAGGTTGGCTCACAGGCTGCTTTGTGCCTGAAGGATTGGTGAACTTGTTATTGAGTTCTTGCACATAGTAGTTCGCTTCCATCAGGACCTCCTTGAGGAGGCGCCGGGCGCGCGGCCCCCATCCAGCTGGCTGCTTGCAGAACACGCTTCGCCACCAACGGGTATTACGCCGGAAGGCCTTGAGCAGGCCACCAACAAACTCCGCATCAGCTATGCTGTTGGCATCACGTTGCAATCTCGTGCTGAGACGTTTGGCCATGATATTCCGGATGGTGAAATGGCCATATCCTGCAACCCCGACCACCACTCCAAGCGCGATGAGCCGTAGTAGCGGGTCACCGAGCAATTGTGCCCAAACAGGGTGCGTAAAGCTCCAACCCGTCCACTGTCCTGTCCAGAGCGTCCAGGTTAATAGACCAGCGATAATGGTTCCGAACAGGATTCCATCAGCCCACAGGACCCGTCGCCGCCAGCGGGCGATGAGTGCTTGGAGCTTGGGGACGACTTTTTCCTCCAGATCCCGGGCCGCTTGTTCCAAGATCGCCACTACCCGATAGGCGCGCTCGACTTCGACTTCGTACATGCGGGCGTGAATGTCGGCGAGGTCTGCATCGCGTTTTGCTTCAAAACGGGCGCGGAGGTTCTCGTTTTCAATTGGCACGGCGGCAGCAGGATTATAGATACGATAAAAGCGGCCAGCCGTCAGGCCCTTTTGGGCCAGGGCGCGTTGCCAGGAGGCGGCGACGTCTTCCGGGTTGTCCTCGCGTGCGGTGGTATCGATCTGATTGAGAATATAGAGAAATTTACTGGAATCAGGACGGTGAATAGTGTGGGATACCAGGTGTTCAAGGGTATCATGCATGGTACCAGGTTCAGGATGTCTCGCATCAAATAAGACTAACACGAGATCAGAGAGATCGACGATATGCCGCGTCATACGCAGTGTGGACGTCCGTTGGGCGTCTGCATCAAAACCAGGAGAATCAATAAGAATTTTGCCTCGGACGCGATCACTGGGGCACGTTTTTAACTGCAGATATGCGTCAATGCGACGTCCTTCACCGGTAGTTATGTCTTCTAGGGCACGACTGATCTGATAGAACGGAAAACGCGGATCCGCATCAAGAGCGAGGCCGGGCAAGGTGCGTACGGTGTTTTCATTACTGAAACAGATGACCGTAAATTTGTCATCGACCGCTTGATTCCCTGTCCGTTGCAGTGCGTAACCGAGATAGTGGTTGATGAAAGTCGATTTGCCAGAAGAGTAGACCCCTAACACCGCAATGATTGGCCACCAGGGAACCCGGGTGGCGTGCGACTCTTCACGATCCAAGAGGCCCATGCGTTGCGACACCTTGTCGAGCTTGCGGAAGCTCTGGACAGCGTGGAGGAGAATGGGATTCTCCAGGTGTAGATGGGCTTCAAGACTTTGTAAGCGCTTGTCAAGTTGTGTTGACTGGGACATACCTTTCCTCTCTTCCAAGCTATCATCCCGGAGTGATGTCTTGGACAGGCAATGTGAGAAACAGGTGATTGCGGAAAATACTAGCAGTCTAGACAAGAAAATGCCAACTATGAGGTATGTTGCCCCCAGACAGAGTCTGATGCCACGGAGGGGAAGGTCCTGACTGCGCAGGGGCTCCTGCTCCATCTGCCAGCCTCTCGCTGTAGGCGAGGGCCTCGTATCTCACCGAGGTGCGGCCCGAGCAGTGTGCATGCGGCAACACGACGTTTCCCCTGACCACGCCGTACCATACGCATCAGGTGCTTGAGCTGCCGCCGATCACGATGGACGTGACGCACTGGGTGTTGCACCAAGGCTGGTGCCCGGACTGCGGGCGCTGGAGCAAAGCCCAGGTGCCCGCTGAGCATGCCACGGGGTATGGCCCACGGTTCAGTGCGCTCATGGGCGAAGTAGCCGGGGCCTACGGCAACGGGCGGCGTATCGTGCAGACCTTTTGTGCGTCGGTGCTGCACGTGCCCATCAGCTTGGGAGCAATTCAGAAGGTCCTCGACCGTGTGTCCCAGGCCATCGAGCCGCACTACACGGCGATTGCCACGCAGACGCGCCGCGCGCTGGTCAACTACATTGATGAGACGCCCTGGTTTCTGACGCATACCCTCCAGTGGCTGTGGGTGATGGTGAGTGACACGGCAGCGCTCTACATGATTCATCCCCGCCGATCCAAAGAGGCCTTTGCCGCCCTCATCGACGACTGGGCCGGCATCCTCGTCAGTGATGGCTACGGCGTGTATCAAAACTGGGTCGCGCGCCGACAGACGTGCCTGGCACACCTGATCCGCACGGCCGGAGCTTGGCGGAGCGTCAGCAGGCGGAGCTGGCCGCCTGTGGGACATGGGCGCTTGCCGAGTTGCAACGGCTCTGCCATATGGCCACCGCGCCACCCACGGGCGGGGAGTGGCGGGCGTGGTATGCGCGGCTCTGCAAGTGGATTGCGCAGTATCATGATCGCTCAGATGAGGCGGGGCGGTTTGCCCGCCGCCTGTTGCGCGAGATGGACTCGCTCTGGGTGTTTCTGGCACAGCATGGCGTTGAACCGACCAACAACCGCGCCGAGCGCG
The DNA here is from genome assembly GCA_963773125.1 of uncultured Gammaproteobacteria bacterium. Taxonomy (GTDB): domain Bacteria; phylum Tectomicrobia; class Entotheonellia; order Entotheonellales; family Entotheonellaceae; genus CAVZBC01. The sequence continues at coordinate 169,581 of CAVZBC010000020.1, forward strand.
CCTTGCGCTTTGGCGTGCTCTGGCGGAAGCGGTCGCAGGGGACTGCCAGCACCAAGGGCAACCGTTGGGTGGAGCAGCTCCAGCGTCGAGTAGCTCGGCGGTATAGGGCTAGCAGCGCGCCACATTAAAGTAATTCTTGCCTTCAACCGATATAGGGTGCATTAAACACACCGGTTACCTAGGGTTAGAGCCATAAGACCCCAGGAAATCCTCTTGAGTAAGCCGTGCCATAGTCCATGACGGCTCCTCCCTCCCGTGTATCCGCTGTTACGGTCGGTCAAGATCAGGAGAGAAGATGGACTGACGGGGGCGAAGCCTGCCTAAAACGTCAAAAAAGAGTAGCGATGGTTAGGGTCAGCGAGTGAGACTTTTTAAGCATTACATACCAATAAATACGATCGTTCTGGTGATTTCGGAAAGTATCATCGTGTTAGCCTCACTACTGATAAGTCTGAAAATAAGTAACACATTATATTCACACAAGAGCGAATTAAATTATATCAATATTGTTATTATTCAATTATCTACTATTTTAGTATTTTATATAGCTGATTTATACAACGTTATAAATATAAATCAAAAAAGAGAGATATTATCTAAAATATTCATTTGTTGTATAGTATCTTTTTTTATATTATCTAGCATTAAGTTCATATTTTATGAATATATAATTAATGCAAAGATGTTTTTAATATACTTTTTTATATCTACAATATGTTTAGTTTGTTTTAGATTGGCATATTTTAGAATAATAAACATAAAAAAGCTTAGAAGGAAAGTTTTAATAATTGGTTATTCAGATATAGTGAAAAATATATATGAAGAAATTAATAAATGTAATGACATTTACGACTTTATAGGAGTCGTGTGTGATGAAAATATAAGAGAGAATAAATTTCATATCGACTTCCCAATAATAAGTGAGATGAATAGTATTGATAAGGTTATAAAGATAAATAAGCCAGATATTCTAGTCATTGCCTTGTCAGAAAGACGAGGAAACTTTCCATCACAGATTATTTTGGAATCAAAATTAAAAGGTATAATCATAGAAGAAGCTACAAGCTTTTATGAAAAAATTACGGGAAAAATACTCGTAGAAAATCTTAGGCCAAGCTGGATAATTTTTGCTGATGGATTTAATAGAAACAATGTTAACAGAATGATTAAACGGTTGATAGACATTATATTAGCAGCGATTGGGTTATGTGGCTCATGTCCTCTCGTTGTATTCATTAGTATTCTTGTTAAGTTCGATTCGGTTGGGCCGGTGTTTTTTAAGCAAGAGAGAGTTGGCGAGCATGGCAGGCATTTTACGCTGGTGAAATTTCGGACGATGGTGGCAGATGCTGAAAAAGACACCGGGCCAGTATGGTCACAGACTACAGACCCGCGCGTGACAAAATTAGGCATCATTCTCCGACGCACAGGCATGGATGAGATTCCGCAATTATTCAACGTATTAAAGGGCGATATGAGCTTCGTGGGGCCACGGCCCGAACGACCACACTTTGTTGCAGAACTCCAGCAAAAGATTCCATATTACACACAAAGATTAACTGTGAAGCCTGGTATCACCGGATGGGCACAAGTCAGATATGGTTATGGGGCCACCTTGGAAGATGCCGTTGAGAAGCTACAATATGATTTATACTATATAAAAAATATGTCAGTCTTCTTGGATTTACTGGTGATACTTAGTACTGTTCATAAAGTCATCTTTGCTAAGGTTGCTATGGAAACAGTAAGTCAGCAGCATGTCTCTAGAATGAATGAATATTCGACGAGAGAAATTGAAGCGCCGGATCAATCATATGCGGTTGTCGTGTCAGATGCCCTTGAGAAAAGGGTGGGTGAAACAAAAATTTGTGGGTAAAGGAACTGGAGAATGACAGAGATGCGGAGATCAAATCGTCTGATGAGGTATGTGGGGATAGTAATATATAGTCTTTTGGCCATTATGATGATTTCCTGCGCTCAGCAGGGACCACAGATTGCTCACCTTCCCGTTGATCTGCCAGCCTCAGCAGACGATGACTATGTGATTGGCTCAGAGGATACTATTGAAGTATTGGTATGGAAAAATGCTGATCTTTCCAGAGTGGTTAGCGTGCGTCCAGATGGGAAAATTTCTTTACCACTCATAGGCGATGTGCAAGCGGCAGGCATTACAGTGACACAGTTAAATACCGAAATAACAGAAAAGCTGAAAAAATATTATAAAGAGCCTCCACAAGTATCTGTTATTTTACAGCAAGTGAATAGCTATTCTATATATGTATTAGGCGAAGTAAGAAATCCAGGCAAATATCTTGTGAAGTCAGGTACCACTTTTTTGCAAGCTATAACTTTAGCTGGTGGATTTACAGAATTCGCCTCAAAAAATAAAGTAATGGTTAGAAGAAAAAATAATGATAATTCAGAAAAAGTTATATCAATAAAATATCACGATATATTATCAGGATTACAGAATAATGTTATGATGTTTCCTGGTGATACTATACTAATTCCATAAAAAATTTAAAAATAATAATAAATATGAGGATTAAAAAGTGAGTTCAAAAATATATAATGTAAAAAAAGAAGAAAAATCTTTAACAATGAAGGACTATGCAGAGATTTTTTGGAGAAGAAAATGGTGGTTTATTGTGCCTGTTTTTCTGGGCGTGTCACTATCCACTCTATATAGCTATTTACTCCCTCCGCTCTATCGCTCTTCGACATTAATATTAGTAGAGCCTCAAAAGATCCCTGAGTCTTATGTGCGTCCCACAGTGACATCTTCAGTGGAAGAAAGGCTGAATACAATAAGCCAGCAAATACTCAGCCGTACAAATTTAGAGAAAATTATCACCGAATTTGGCCTCTACAGGACAGCTGATGCTTCTTTTGCGAGCGCTCAAACTCCTACTAGATCGTCTCCTCAGGCGGGGGAGAAAATTCCTGGGCGCCTCGCAGGTCAGCCAACAGGCAGATTCTGGCGCCTGGACTCCTGCTGAACATGTGGACAGAATGCGGCAATCGATTGAAATTAATGTCCTTGGAGGAAGAAAGCAAAAGAATGCTTTTACCATTTCATATAGTGGAAAAGACCCGAATACTGTCATGAGTGTGACGAATGCCCTGGCATCGCTGTTTATTGAGGAAAATCTGAAAGTGCGCGAGAAGCAGGCCGAGGGTACCTCCGCATTTTTGACAAACGAACTCATAACAGTTGAAAAAGAGCTGAAAGAAGTCGAAAGAAGCTTGAAGATATTCAAAGAAAGGCATAATGGATCACTTCCTGATCAGTTAGACGCTAATCTTAAAACTCTCGACAGATATTATTTAGAACATCAAAACATTGGTGATGAAATTCGGAAATTAGAAGAAAGAAAAATATTTTATGAGCAACAGATGTTAGATGTTGGAAGTACTACTGATATGAAAGAAAGTAAAGAGAGAGATAATGGTAAAGGTATACTGGAAAATCAATTAAAGGATTTACAGCTAAAATTATCAAGGCTAAATTCAGAATTTACAGAAAATTATCCTGATATCTCTATTGTAAAAGAACAAATAAGAGAATTAGAAAATAGAATTTCTGAGCATGCTCCTCAGAGCGTGCCAGCTAATAACGAGAGTAAGAGTGAAGTAAATTCCAAAAGAATTAATGATATAAAAGGCCAGATTCAACTTGTAAGGTCTGAAATTGACGCCATAAAAGATAGAAAGAATAAAATAGCAGTCTTGATCAAAGAGTATGAAAGAAGAATTGAGAATACTTACAATAATGAAATAGAGCTTTTCTCATTAACACGAGATTATGATATATCAAAACAAAACTATGAAACCATTCTGGAAAAGAAAAATAACGCAAAAATGTCAGAGAATCTTGAGAAAAGGCAGCAAGGTGAACAGTTCAAGATTCTCGACCCTGCGAATATGCCTACAAAGCCATTTATGCCAAATCGGATGAAGATTACGCTTATTGGAAGTTTATGCAGTGGCATAATCGGAGCAGGATTGATACTTCTATTGGAGTATCTCTACCCTTATTTTAGAAAGCCTGAAGATTTTCGAAATATCTTTGATTTGCCTCTACTCTCCACCATCCAAAGATGTCGAGGCAATATTAGAGGGAAGGGTTATGGAATAGTGTCAATGGATGAACCTGATTCTATAATCACTGAGCAATATCGTGTTCTCTATACAAAGTTAAACGATATTCACGAAAGTTCTGCAGGAAAGGTCTTCGCCATAACGAGCCCCATAAAGGATGACGGAAAGACGGTGACAGCCTTAAATCTTTCCATAGTCATGGCGAGAGACTTTGGCAAAAAGACGCTATTGCTGGAAGGTGACTTCAAGACTCCCTCATTGATCAAGTTCATCAAGCAAGAGCTGCAAAGTGACCTCGTTGACATTCTCTTGAGTAAAACATATGTCCAATCAACTTCTATCCCGTTCGCCGATACACTCATACCGTTTGCCAATGACAAACTGTCCATTCTTCCAGCAGCTAAAAGTGTGAACAATTCCTCGGGACTCGTCAGTTCCCAAAGTATGAGGCAACTCTTAAGAGCTCTCAAAGAGCAGTATGATTTTGTGTTAATTGATGCTCCGCCAATCTTGCCACTGTCGGACATGAATGTTTTTGAGGAAGTCGTCGATGGCATTATTCTCGTCGTAAGAGCTGAAAGAACTCCTAAGGGAGCTCTTATCAAAGCATTCGATACCTTAGAGTCTGATAAGATCGTGGGATTTGTACTAAACGACTTCAGACAGCCACTTCCAAGATATTACCAGCCATTTAATATCACAAACAAGAACAATAAAGTTAAAGTTCATGCATGATATTAAAAACAGTATTGTATGGCGAAAATAATATCTTAAGGTAAGTTGATGATAAATGCTCTGACTATAGATGTTGAGGACTATTTCCAGGTCTCTGCCTTCGAACCGGTGATTAACTTTGATGATTGGACGAGATTTGAGAGTCGAGTGGAACAGAATACTCTACGACTTCTCGATATTCTCGATACCCATGAGACCAAAGCCACTTTTTTCACCTTGGCTTGGGTCGCTGAGCGCTACCCCCAGTTACTGCGTGAGATTGTTGCCCGCGGGCACGAAGTGGGCTCCCACGGTTATGCGCACCGACGGGTGTACACCCAGACGCCGTCTCAATTCCAGCAGGAAACTCGATTGTCTAAGCGCATTCTCGAAGACATCGTCGGGCAGCATATCCTTGGCTACCGCGCTGCCAGTTATTCCATCACTTCACATAGCCTATGGGCTCTTGATGTGCTGCAGGAAGCAGGGTTTGTCTATGACTCGAGTATTTTCCCGATTCGACATGATCTGTATGGTATTCCCGGTTACCAAAGGTTTTGTCATGTGCATGTGACGGAGAGTGGACAACGCTTAGTCGAGTTCCCTATTTCGACTGTTCGGGTAGTCAAGGCAAATCTCCCTGTGGGGGGCGGAGGGTACTTGCGTCTCTTTCCGTATTGTTTCACCCGCTGGGGGATCCGCCATCTCAATAGCACCGAAGGCCAGCCAGCTGTGGTCTATCTCCATCCCTGGGAAATCGATCCATCCCAACCGCGGATTCCTGCTGGTCGCATGTCGCGCTTCCGGCACTATCTGAATCTCGAAAAGACCGCCTCCCGCCTGGCGAGACTGCTGCAGGATTTCCAATTTAGTTCGATGGCAGATGTCCTGCACACCCAGGGATATCTCGGGCGATAACTTGGGCAAGAACTGTCTCGACTTGAGGTCCTCCGTGTCACATTTCCCTGAAACAGCAGATATCGAGACGTCCTCAGACGGCTATGCCCAGCGTTTTGCTGGAGCGGTTGGGGCATGGTTTCTGCGCGTGCAAGAAGACGCCACTCTCCGCCTGCTGCACGCCTTCCCGAACGCCCGCATCCTTGATGTCGGAGGAGGACATGGTCAGCTCGCGCCTGCCCTTGTACGCCATGGGTATCACGTCACAGTATTGGGCAGTGATGCCAGCTGCCAAAAGCGCCTACAGGCGCTGGTAGCTCGGAACCTCTGCACCTTTGACATTGGCAATATCCTGGCACTGCCCTACGCCAATCAAGAGTTTGATGTTGTGGTGAGTTATCGTCTCTTGCCACATGTACAAGCGTGGAAACAATGTATTGCTGAGCTGACCAGGGTCGCGCAACACGCGGTATTAATTGATTACCCTGCCATCTGTAGTGTGAATTACATTGCCCCTTTGCTCTTCAAAGTCAAAAAAGGTCTGGAAGGCAATACGAGGCCATACACGTCATTTAAGGAACAAGAACTACTCGCCGTCTTTCACACGCACGGCTTTTATCGCGCTGAGCGCTTTGCAGAATTCTTTCTCCCTATGGTACTGCATCGCATGATGCGGTTTCAGAGATTGTCATGGTCTCTGGAAGCCATATGTCGCGTCTCAGGATTGACAGCTCTGTTAGGATCCCCGGTCATTTTAAAGCTGCTACGTTCTCGCCAGGTGTAAAAGAATGCACATATTATTTCTTGCTCCACACCCATTCTATCAAGAGCGAGGTACCCCCATAGCTGTTAACCTACTATTGAAGGCATTTTCAGAAAAGGCGTATGTGGTTGATGTCGTCACATATCATGAGGGATTTGATGTAGAATACAAGAATGTTCAACTTTATAGAATTCCAGAGATTCCAGGAATGCATAATATTAGACCAGGATTCTCTTGGAAAAAGATTATTTGTGATCTCCTCATGATTTTTGTTGTTCTAAAATTAATTAGAAAGCGTAAGTATAACTTAATTCACTCTGTAGAAGAATCGGTGTTTTTTGCCTTATTTTTGAAGTTTTTTTGTGGTATTCCTTATGTGTATGACATGGACTCCTCTCTATCTCAGCAAATTATTGATAAGAAGCCATACCTGAAGTGTTTTTCTTCCATCTTTCGACTCTGTGAATCCTTTGCTGTAAGGCATGCTATTGCGGTTGTCCCTGTCTGTGAAGCCCTCTATCGCAGTATACAGCCCTATTGTCCACGACGCGTGGTCGTCCTCCATGATGTCTCTCTCCTCGAAGGTAGCGAAGGGAGCCGCAGTGAAGAACTCCGAGAAAAAATCAGCATTCCTGGGCTGCTGGTCATGTATGTGGGTAATTTGGAATCATACCAAGGCATTGATCTGTTACTCGACAGCTTCGCCCTCGTTCTCCAAAAGACGACGCCTGCCGATCTGGTCATCATTGGCGGAGTTCCTAAGGATATCGGCACATACCAGAAAAAAGCCCATGATCTTACCATAGAGCACAAAGTGCACTTCTTGGGCCCTAAACCAATTGAACACCTTGGAGGGTATCTCGCCCAAGCTGATATTGTGGTGTCGCCACGACTGCAAGGAGAGAATACCCCGATGAAACTCTATTCCTACCTCCATAGCGGCAAGGCGCTGTTAGCGACAAACCTCCCAACGCATACGCAGGTCCTGAACAGTCGTGTGGCCATGCTTGCTGACCCCACCCCTGAGGCATTCTCCGAGGCTCTGGTGGCGCTGATGTGTGACCAACGATTGCGCTCTGCGCTTGGACAGGCAGGCAAACAATTAATTGAGGACTGCTATAGCTATGCCAGTTTTCGCGCCAAAATATTTGGCCTGTTTGACACCCTCGAGCAAGAACTAGAGGGGCGTAGGCAATGCACAGACCTCTGTTGCTCAGTAGTCTGTGCGGCGCGCTATGGCCACTGCGGAGAGGGAGAGGCGTGGGCGTGCTGGCACACTGTATGAAACCTATATGCAACGCGATCTGACTCGACTGGCAGACTCTTGTTATGATGTGTTGGTGATCGGGGGCGGGATTTACGGCGCTTGTGTCGCACGAGAAGGCGTCTTGCGAGGCCTGTCAGTCGCTTTAGTCGACATGGCTGATTTCGCTTCCGGGACGTCTGCCAATAGCTTAAAAGTCATTCACGGCGGACTGCGGTATCTCCAACATGGAGATGTGCGTCGCATGCGCATCTCGATCAACGAACGACACACGTTGATGCGCATTGCTCCCCACCTCGTGCATCCCCTGCCGGTGTTGATCCCCACCTATGGGCATGGTGTACAGGGGAAAGACATTTTTCGCCTCGCCCTCATACTCAATGATGTCGTGAGTTTCGATCGAAACCGCGGCCTGGATGCCCAGCACGCCTTGCCGCGCGGCCGCATGCTGACTAGACATGCCTGTCTCCACGTCGCTCCAGGCCTCCGACGTGAACACCTCACGGGCGGCGCTTTTTTCTATGATGCCCAGGTGCACAACTCCGAACGGTTGCTCCTGGCCAGCTTGCGATCGGCCGCGCGAGCGGGGGCGGCCATGGCCAACTACACCAAAGTGATCGGCTTCCTCACCCAGCAGGACCGCGTGGTCGGTGCGTGTGTCCAGGATGTCTTAGCCGGCGAGCAGTTTGATATCCGGGCGCGGATGATTGTGAATACGACAGGTCCATGGGTCAATCAATGCCTCCGATTACTGCCGCGGCCGCTGCCGCTTGCGCGTATGCGGCAGGCCCAGGCGATGAACCTCATGACGCGTTCTCTGGAGCTCCCGTGTGCGCTTGGCGTACAAAGCCGGCAGGACTATCGCGATGCCGATACGTTGATCAACAAAGGCAGTCGCTTACTCTTTATCACCCCCTGGCGCGGCCAGTCCTTGATTGGCACGGCCTATACGCTGGCAGCCGCAGAGACTGAACGTCCCCAGGTCACGCCACAAGACATCGAGCAGTTCCTGACCGACATCAATGCGGCGTATCCAGCGGCACAGCTCCACCCTCAGGACGTGTCGTTTGTCCACGGTGGCTTCGTCCCCATGGTGGGGACGCATCCTGTGACGGGAGATATCCAGCTTGCCAAACACCATCAGATCCGCGACCACCGTCAGGACGGGTGGCACGGCCTGCTCTCTGTCGTGGGCGTGAAATATACCACGGCGAGATATGTGGCAGAGAAGGTCATTGACCAGGTATTTGCCGCCTGGGGGCAACGTCCTGTGCGCTCCCTGTCAGCGACTACCCCGCTCTATGGCGGTAGCATGGAGCAGTACAGCGACTTTTTGCGCACGGAGGTACAGCGGCGTCCTCAGGAGTTGACGGAAGATATGGTGCGGCATCTCGTGTCCAACTACGGCACGGCCTACGCCGAAGTGCTGCAGTATAGACATGAGCACAGGAGTGCAGAGGGCTGGGCGGCTGTCATGAGTGCCGAAGTCCTCTATGGCATAGAGCAAGAGATGGCGCAGAAGCTCAGCGACATTGTCTTTCGGCGCACTGATCTTGGCACTGCTGGACATCCAGGGGGCGGGCGTCTATGGGACTGTGCCAAAGTGATGGGCAGCAGATTAGGATGGAGCCAGGCCAGGATGCAGCAAGAAATCGACGAAGTCACCGCCATATTTCCTGCATGTAGGGAGCAGTGTCACCATGCCGACCCCAGAGTGGCCAGTACGGCTGTTCAATAGATCAGTGCTGAAGCAGCGGAAATTTCGCGAAATCACCGCCTATTTGGGGCAGACACAGCGCTTATCCTGTCTCGATATCGGCGCAGATAACGGGGTGATTAGCTATTTACTGCGCCAGCGGGGTGGCGAGTGGCAGAGCGCTGATCTTGACGCGCAAGCCGTGGCGGCCATCCGCTCATTAGTTGTCCACAATGTGTTTCAGATTGATGGCAGTCACACCCCGTTTCGGGACGATACGTTTGACCGGGTCGTCATCGTCGATTTCCTTGAGCATATCGACACCGATCGAGACTTCATCAGCGATATGTATCGCATCATCAAACCTGCGGGAGAGCTGATTATCAACGTGCCACATAGCAAACAGAGTCTGCTCCGGCGCTTTCGGCTCGCCATTGGGCAAACAGATGAAAAACATGGGCACGTACGGCCAGGATACACCACCGAAGAGATCGGCGCTCTCCTTGGGCCGCGATTTACCATCATCGCCGTGCATACCTATTCCAAATTCTTCTCAGAATGCGTCGATACCCTGATTACCGCAGCGGTAGACTGGATGAAACGAGGGCATGCCGCCTCCGCCAAAGGCCGTGTGGTCACAGGCAAAGACATGGGGCAGTATCACAAAATGTTCAAGATCTATTCGCTCATATATCCCATTGTATGGATGTTTGCACAATTCGATAAGGCGTTACTGTGGTGTAGTGGGTACATGCTGATCGTCAAAGCCAGGACCTGCAAAGAGAGCGATATGGAACAGACAGGGGAGTTGCTTGAGAGGGAGAGGATGCAGGCATGAACATTCTTGTGACCGGAGGGACGGGCTTTACAGGCGGGCATCTCTGCCAACGGCTCGTGGGACAAGGCCATCATGTTCGTACCCTGTCTCGTCGAGGCAGTGCTGTTGAGTTATTAGAACAGATGGGAGTGGAGATCATCCCTGGGGATCTCGGCGACCCTGCGGCGATAGCCACGGCGGTGCAAGGTGTGGAGAGCGTCTATCATATTGCCGCGTTGTATCGACAGCAAAAGGGCGATCCACGGCAGTTTTGGCAGATCAACACCGAGGCCGTGGAACATCTACTGGCCGCTGCTGTGCACAGTGGGGTGCGGCGCTTCGTCCATTGCAGTACGGTAGGCGTGCATGGGCATATCGCGCACCCACCAGCTACTGAAGCAACGCCTTACCACCCGGGCGATCTCTACCAGGAATCTAAGCTCGCTGGGGAGTTGATTGCCCAGCGCTATATGCGTGAGGGGCAAATCGGTGTGACCATCTTTCGTCCTGCAGCGATTTACGGCCCCCGTGATCTGCGGTTTTTGAAACTCTTTCGCGCCATTCAGAAGCAGCGGTTTGTCATGTTGGGTAGTGGCACTGTGACCTACCATCTCGTCTACATCGAGGATCTCATCGATGGAATTGTGGCGTGTGGCACGCACGATCAGGCTATAGGGCAGATTTATATATTGGGCGGAGAAACGTATGTCCCGTTGAATCAGCTGGTAGCGATGATCGCAGAAGAGCTGCAAGTGCCGAAACCGCATATGCGTATACCGCTCTGGCCCGTATATGCCACGGGCTATGTCTGTGAAGTCCTCTGTAAGCCGTTCGGCATCGAACCACCTCTCTACAGGCGGCGCATTGATTTCTTTAAGAAAAGTCGCGCGTTTGATATTTCCAAAGCGAAACACGAGTTAGGTTTTCGGCCCAAGGTCAGTTTGAAAGAAGGGCTGCATCGAACCGCCCAATGGTACATTGAACAAGGATATCTGTCATAGACCACGATGGTGTCTCTGTAGCATTTGTCTGGAGTCGACGTAACAGAAAAGGGGAATTGTCATGTTAGTCCTTGGAATCGCTGATAGTATCACCAGTGGTGCGAGCCTTGTGGCGGATGGAAGAGTGCTTGCAGCCGTCAGTGAAGAGCGACTGAACCGTCAGAAGATGGCCATGGGATTTCCGCAAAAATCGATTGATGAAGTCTTACGTATTGCCGCCGTCAGTATGAAAGAGGTCGATCATGTTGCAGTCGCTACAAACAGTCTGTTTTGGCGGCCTGAATGTAAGAAGATGGAAGATTATTTTCGCAAACCGAAGGGCTTAGGGCGTGACCTATTTTTATCTTCTGGTGCACTTTTTTCACGCTTAACTGGGGGAGATAAGCTGAGCAGAAAAGTGTATTACGAAATGAAGCAGGTGTTAACAAAGTCCAGAAAAGAAAAGATCAAAGAGATATTGAAAAGTGTATGGAGTTACGAAGGCAGCATTTCATTTATCGATCATCATCTTGCGCATTGCGCCTCGGCATATTTTACTTCTGGAATGAATGATGCCGTCGTTATCAGTCTTGATGGGGCCGGTGATAATTGTGCGAGTCATGTCTATAAAGTAGAAGATGGCGATTTTCATATACAACATAAGTTGGACAGTTATGACTCTATAGGAAATTATTATGCTTATGTGACACATATCTGTGGGTTCCAGGGCCACAAACATGAGGGAAAAATTACTGGACTGGCCGCATATGGAAAAAATGCATATGTGGATATGTTTAGAAGATATCTACAATATAAAGATGGCAGTATAAAAAATATTGGCGGATGTTTTGATTGGTCAGCAATAAAGAAAATTGAAAAGGAGATAGGAGAAGATTTTAGCAAAGAGGATTTGGCAGCGAGTGTGCAATATATTCTTGAGGAAATAGCCTGTCAATATGTAGATTTCTGGATGAAAAAGATGGGGAAATCACATGTAGCTTTGGCAGGAGGGGTATTTGCCAATGTAAAGCTTAATCAAAGAATTCATAGCTTAAATAGTGTAGACAATATATTTATTCATCCTGGCATGGGTGATGAGGGCCTTGCAGCAGGAGCTGCTTTGTTTCAGTGTTTCAAAATGTGCAAAGAGCATAAGGTCCCCTTTGATTTCCACGAAGTCGACAATGTGTATTGGGGACCAGAATATTCTGAGAAAGAGATTGAAAAATCAATAAAACGATTTGGATATCAATGTGAATATTACGAAAATATTGAAGAGAAAATTGCTGCATTGTTGTCAGACGCCAAAATTGTTGCTCGATTTTCTGGACGAATGGAATATGGTCCAAGAGCTCTAGGGAATCGATCGATTCTTTATCAGACGAATGATGTCACTGTCAATGATTGGCTCAATAAGAAGTTACGAAGAACAGAGTTTATGCCATTCGCTCCAGTAACTTTACAGGAGCATGCCCACAAATGTTATGTAAACATGAAGGGGGCTGAAACACCTGCAAGGTTTATGACGATAACTTTTGATTGTACTGATTGGATGAGGGAGAACTGTCCTGCGGTCGTCCATATTGACAATACAGCCAGACCGCAAATCATAGATAAATACACGAACAAAAGTTATTACAAAATCTTACATGAATACCATAAATTGACGGGGGTTCCGAGCATTGTCAATACCAGTTTTAATATGCATGAAGAGCCAATCGTTTGTACACCGTCCGATGCTTTGCGGGCTTTTAGAGATGGAGAGATCCACTATCTCGCCCTCGAAAAATATCTTGTCATGAATGCACAACAATAATGTGCCTTAGGGCTGTACCGATAAAGGCAATGCTCTTGCTGCACCGATCGTTGTCGCGATCGATGGAGAACGCGTCTGGAGAGGGCACGTTACGTCCAGAGAATGAGACATGCAAAGCGCGCAGACGGCGGTAGAACCTCACGTACCGGCAACGAGTCCGAGGACGGAACGACCAAAGCGCTGGTTTGTGACGGCTGGGAAGTGCGCTATCTCTGGCGTGCTCATTGTCTGGCTCCTAACAGGCACGAGTCTGCATGACATTGGCACAGCCCTGCAAGCAGCCCATTTCCCTACGCTGTTGTTGGCTTTTTCTCTCCATTTTCTGGGCTGTTTTATCAGCGTTGTGCGCTGGCGACTCCTCTTGCAGGCTCAGCATATTATTATGCCTCTCCCTTTTTTGCTGAAGTCGTATATGGTGGCCATATTTTTCAATAATCTCTTACCTTCCACGATTGGCGGGGATGTTGTACGGATACATGATACCTGCCGGATGGGAAATAATAAGGGAGGGGCTATTGCGGCTGTCTTTCTGGATCGATTGCTTGGTATTTTCATCTTAATGGGATTTGTACTGTACTCTTTGTTCTTTTCTGAGAATTTAAGCTTTTTCCTCTCCTATCTACATAGTCGAATGATTATTTTGATATTATGTTTTGTAACGATAATAATTGCCTTTCTGATATTCTATAAACAAGTAGTATCATTTTCTAGAAATTTTAACATTTTGTATAAAATAGGAAATTTCATTGAAAAGTCGTTAGAAAATTTATTATCAATTCGAAAAAATAAGAAAATAATTGCCGTATCATTACTATTATCTCTCATTTTACAAATAAATGTTGTTATATATTATTTCTTAATTTCATCTGGAATTGGTCTATCAGTCGCAGTAAATGAATTTTTTATTATTGTCCCAGTAACAGTTTTTACTATGATGATCCCTGTATCTATAAATGGTATTGGGTTAAGAGAAAATATTTTTGTCCTTATTTTATCAGCTTACAATGTATCAAAGTATAACTCGATAGCGATGGCCTGGATTGACCATGGCATGATTGTTCTGCTTGGAATAATAGGCGGAATAGTGTACATGATAAGAAAATAAGCAATTATAAGTGGAATATTTATGTCTCATGAAGGAAATATGAGTTCTACTGGGGTATCAATTGTTGTACCAGTCTTCAACGAAGAAGAAAGTGTTTCTCTCCTCTACAACAACATAAAAACTGTTTCAGAGACACTGGAAGTTCCTTATGAAATTGTTTTTGTAGACGATGGAAGCCATGATCAGACTTTTTCTATTCTGACGACTATTCATCAGCATGATCCGCATGTGAAGGTCCTGCATTTTCGGAAAAATTTTGGTCAAACTGCGGCGATGGCGGCGGGGTTTCAGTATGCCCACGGAGCTGTCATCATCAGTATGGACGGGGATTTACAGAATGATCCTGCCGACATCCCTCGGCTACTCGCTCGATTAGACGAAGGATATGATGTGGTGTGCGGCTGGCGAAAAGATCGCAAAGATAAGCTCGTGTCACGCAAGATCCCCTCCAGGATTGCCAACTGGCTTATCGGGAAAATCTCCGGAGTGGCCATTCATGACAATGGGTGTTCCCTCAAGGCATACCGCGCTGAGGTCATTAAACGCGTGGCGCTGTACTCTGAATTTCATCGGTTTATCCCTGCAATGTCCACGCTCGCTGGCGCGCGTATTGCCGAGATTGTCGTGGATCATCACGCCCGGCAATTTGGCCGGAGTAAATATGGCATTTCACGGGCCTGGCGCGTCTTCCTTGATCTGTTTTTGGTGAAAATGCTGACTGGTTTTGCAGCACGGCCCGCCCTGTGGTTTGGCCTGTTGAGTCTGCCCGGTCTCCTGTGGAGCTTTGCCTGTGTTGTAGGTCTTGGGGTGGCAGGGATCTCAGGCATGGTCATGCCAGCTATAGCGTTTTTGTCCTGTGCCTTATCCGGACATCTGCTGGCGCTCGGGGTTTTAGGTGAGATGGTGCTCAAAGTCGGGGATTTCCGACCGTCGCATATGTTAAGGGATATTCAGACGAGGATGGTTAAAGAAGGGTAATTTCATGACCGCATTACAGCTGCAGGATTCTCCCTCTTTCGAAGCAACAGAGGTTTGTGAACAGGCGTGTCATATTTCGGTGATTGTCCCCATTACGGAACGCCATGATGATTTGCAGGAGATATATCAACAGACTGCAGACATGCTTGCCCCTCTTGAACGTTCTGTGGAATTTATTTTCGTTGTTGATGGGCAGAAATTCGCGCCTGCCTCCGAGCAACTGGGTAAAATGCAAAAAGCCCACGGCGCCATCCGGGTCATTCAGCTCAGCAAGGCTTTTGGGGAGGCCACTGCCTTAGCGGTAGGGTTTGAACAGGCCCATGGGCAGATCATTGTTACCCTCTCACCGTATTTTCAGGTCGAACCCGCTGAACTTTTGAAAATGATAGCACGACTTGAAGCTGGCGCTGACCTGGTTGTCAGTCGGCGGTATCCACGTATTGATTCCGTTTTTAACAGAACCCAATCCTATGTGTTCCACTGGTTGATACGTCGGTTCACAGGTATCGCCTACCACGATTTGGGTTGTGGGATGCGGGTAATGAAAAAGGCCGTGGCCAAAGAGCTAGAATTATACGGTGATTTGCACAGATTTATCCCACTTCTCGCCCTCAGGCTCGGCTTCAAAGTCGAAGAAGTTGCGGTGAGACAAAGTCAGCAAGACGCAGGTTTGCGGGTCGCCGGTGTTGGCATATATGTCAGAAGATTTCTCGATATCTTCACGGTATTTTTCATTACCAAGTTTACCAAAAAACCCCTGCGGTTCTTTGGTCTTATCGCCATCTCTATCTTTATGGCCGGATTTTTATCGTGTACGTACCTGACCTTGCTCAAAATCATCGCCTCGGCCCAGTTATACGATAGACCAATGCTCATCTTGGGTGTATTGCTCATGACCATTGGTGTGCAAATTGGCTCTATTGGACTCATTGGTGAGCTCATTATCTTTACTCATGCTCGTCAAATGAATGATTATCGTATCGAGAAAATATTGGAATAACGCATTATGAGGATTCAAGTAGACACTGTTTCCTCCGTTGACAAGCACGACTGGGATACCTTTGTGTGCACGCATCCTCTGGCGACGCATTATCATTTGAGCGGGTGGGGGGAGATCATCGAGCGGGTGTATCGGTATCCGGGCCTGTATTTTTCTGCGTGGGATGAGGACAGGATCATTGGTGTTGTCCCGATGGTGCTGTTAGGAGGACGACTACGCCGGAAAAGTTTCGTGTCGATGCCTTACTTGGACTACGGGGGGATCTGTGCTGATACTCCTGCCATTGGGCACGATTTGTATGGGGCTATCGCGCGTGAAGTGGCGGCGCGACAGGTTGGTTTAGTCGATCTTCGGCACCGTGTGAAAATGCCACTGCCGCTCGACACCTATGGTGATAAAGTCACCATGGTGCTGCCTTTAGCCAGCGATGCTGAGCGCATGTGGAAAATGTTTGGGAGCAAACTCCGGAATCAAATCCGCAAAGCTGAAAAGGAGCAGCTACAGACCCAATGGGTGGGCAGAGAAGGCGTGCAAGATTTTTACTCGGTGTACGTCCACAACATGCGGGATTTAGGGTCTCCGCCTCATAGTATGACATTTTTCCAGAGCCTCCTGCAGACATTTCCTGAGGCACAGATTCTGCTCGTGCGACGCGATACACAGGTCATTGGCGGCGGTCTCTGCCTGGGATTTCAGGATACGATGCTTATGCCCTGGGCGTCGTCGTTACGGGAGTATTTCCGTTTGTGCCCGAACAATCTCCTCTATTGGGAGGCTATTCGGACGGCGTGTGAACGCGGGCTACAACGCTTTGATTTTGGCCGTTCGTCGCGTGGGAGTGGGACCTATAATTTTAAGAAACAATGGGGAGCGCTTGAAGAGCCTCTTTACTGGCAAGCGAATGTTGGGGGAGGTGACCTGATCACCGAAGAGAGTCATGCCGTGCTCTCCTGGGCTGTGGAGGCCTGGAAGCGTCTGCCGGTCAGGGTGACGCGCGTCATTGGACCTATCGTGCGGAGGAGGCTGAGTAATTGAAGAAAGTCATGCATATTGTTGGGGCCAGACCGAATTTCATGAAGGTGGCGCCCATCATGGAGGCGATGCGCAAACAAGATGGCGTTGTGCAATATCTTGTGCATACCGGGCAACACTACGATGCCCAGCTCTCAAAGATTTTTTTCGAGGAGCTGCAGATTCCGCGGCCCGACATAGATCTCAATATTGGGGCGGGAAGCCATGCCGAACAGACAGGCCGGATGATGATCGCACTCGAGAAGGTGTTCGAGAGCGAAGCACCAGACCTCGTCGTGGTCGTCGGCGATGTGAACTCTACTCTGGCAGCCTCGGTGACTGCGGCAAAGTTGGGGATCAAAATCGCCCATGTCGAGGCCGGATTGCGGAGCTTTGATCGCACCATGCCGGAAGAGATTAACCGCCTTGTCACAGATGCCCTAGCTGATTGGCTGTTTACTACGGAGCAGAGCGGTAACGAGAATCTGCTGCGAGAGGGTGTTGCCCAGGGAAAAATATTCTTTGTCGGGAATGTCATGATCGATACGCTGCTCAGGTGTCGTGAGCAGGCGCGACGTTCAGATATTTTAGCGCGCTTGCAGATCGACCCACAGGCCTATGCTGTCCTCACGCTCCATCGACCCAGCAACGTTGATCAACCGCAGCAATTGCACCACATCTTCCGTATCCTCAACAAGGTGGGACAGCACATTCCTATCGTGTTTCCGTGTCATCCTCGGACCGAGAAGCGTCTGCATGCACTGGGACTTCACCTACATACGGCTGGGCATACCACTCCCACCGGCATTATACTGCAGCCGCCACTCGGCTATCTGGACTTCTTGCACCTCATGTCTCAGGCGAAGTTTGTCTTAACGGATTCGGGGGGGGTGCAGGAGGAAACAACGATCCTTGGCGTGCCGTGTTTGACGCTGCGCGAGAACACCGAACGGCCTGTGACGCTCTCTGAGGGCACGAATGTCCTCGTGGGAAGTTCCGAAGACCTCATTCTGGCTGAAGTAGCGAAGATTCTGGCGGGACAAGGCAAACAGGGACAGATTCCCACGCTGTGGGATGGACAAGCTGCCGTCCGCATTGCGGAGACGTTGCAGCACGTATGATCGTCGTCGAGGTCATATTCTGGCTTGCCCTCGGCGCTATGGGCTATGTGTTCGCCGGGTATCCGCTACTGCTGTGCCTTATCGGCAGTTTCCGCCGCAGAAAACCGCTGCCCGAGACCACCTCGTGGCCGTCAGTCAGTCTGATCGTCTCAGCGTATAATGAAGAGAAAATCATTGGCGAAAAGCTTGCAAATTGTCTGTCGCTAGACTACCCGTCAGGCCAGCTCGAAATTATCGTTGTCTCTGACGCTTCTACAGATCAGACGGATGTGATTGTAGAGCGCTATGCCTGTGAAGGCATCATGCTCCAGCGTATGCCAACGCGGCGCGGGAAGACCGCCGGCCTCAATGCTGTGGTGCCCTTGGCGCACGGCGACATTGTCGTGTTCTCCGACGCGAATGCCCTCTATGCTGCTGATGCTCTGAAGAAGTTGGTCAGAAACTTTGCCGATCCGACCGTCGGGTGTGTCACGGGCGATTCGCAGTATACCCATCTCGAAGCGTCGTATGTCGGGAACAGCGAGAATACGTACTGGGATTATGAACGCAGCTTGAAAATGCGCGAGAGTGCCCTCGGCTCCATGGTGGGGGCTGATGGGGCCATTTTTGCCATTCGTCGCCATCTCTATTGGCCGCTGCGTGCAGAAGATATCAACGATTTTGTCCTGCCTTTACAGATCGTCAGTCAGGGATACCGCTGTGTGTTTGAGCCAGAAGCGATCTGCTACGAGAACGCCGTTGTCCACTTCGAAGAAGAATTTCGGCGCAAAGTGCGTGTGGTTAATCGGAGCTGGAACGGGCTGTTTCGCGTCAAAGCCTTGCTCAATCCTCTACGCTATGGATGGTTTGCCATCCAGTTGATCTCTCATAAGCTACTCCGCTGGCTTACGCCGCTTTTTTTGGCGACGCTGCTCGTGTCGTCCGTAGTGTTAGTCTCGACACACTGGTTCTATACTGGCATGGCAATCGGGCAGGTGGGATGTTATGCCCTTGGCGCTGTTGGGGCGCTGCTGGAGAAACGGCACATACACCACCGCTGGTTAGCCTTCCCTTGTTATTTGTTCCTGATGAATGTGGCCTCGATTGTTGGCGTCTACAGATGCTTCAGAGGCGAGAAAATCAACATTTGGGAACCCGAGCGTCAAGGGCGCTATACGCGTCCAGAGAGCCGCAACACAGCAAGGCGGTGGGTGGCACTCCTCACGGGGGGAGGACTCCTGTTGACGATTGCCTGGCTGGCGCCGAGGCCGACATTCTGGGTCGCCAGCGGGCTGGTGCTTTATACCTACTTCGGCTACCCGCTATTATGCATGTTGCTGAGCCGGTTCCTCTACAAACCGTGGCGCAAAGCGCCTTATGAACCGTCGGTCACGCTTTTAATGGTGGCGCACAATGAAGAGGAGGTCATCAGCACAAAAATTGACAACAGTCTGGCGTTAGACTATCCGGCGCACAAACTGACCATCGTCGTCGCCTCGGATGGGTCGACAGATGGGACGAATGCTCTCCTGCGCAAATATGCAACGCATGGCGTGGTCGTGCACTATTACCCACAGCGGGCTGGGAAGATGGCGGCCATCAATCGCCTCATCCCGGCATTGCAGAGCGATATTGTTGTGCTCTCTGATGCGAACGTCGTCTATGCGCCAGATGCCCTGCGTAAGTTACTCAGAAACTTTGCCGATGAGAGCATCGGAGCGGTGAGCGGTCGCGTCACCTTGGTGAGTAACCAGCCTATACCAGGGATCCCGGAACGTCTCTACTACCGCTACGAATGGATCATCCAACGGCTTGAATCACGCATGGGTTCGTTAATCGGCGTCGATGGAGCAATGTACGGCATGCGCCGGGACCTCTTTCAGGCTGTGCCGGATCACGTCGTGCTCGACGATTTCGTCATATCCATGAATATTGCGAAGCAAGGGAAACGCGTGGTCTACGAGCCAGAAGCCAGAGGCTATGAGGCGTCTGCGGCCTCCTTTGATATCGAACTGCGACGACGGAGCCGCATCGTGGCAGGAGCCATTCAAAGTCTGTTACGGGGCGAGGGATGTCCACGGCTGGCGCAACCCCTCCTGCTGTTTAAATATGTCTCTCACAAAGTGCTGCGTTGGGTGACGCCAGTGTTTCTTCTCTCCATCTTGATTACTAATCTCTTGTTGCTTCATGAGTTCGTATACGTGCTGACCATGGGAGGCCAAATGGCCTTTTATGCCGCGGCGCTCATCGGCAGATGTCAGCGTGCTCCTACCTGGATGTGTGCCATCCCGCTCTACTTTTGCGGGGCAAATGTCGCGGCTGCCTACGGTTTGGCACGTGGGATTTTAAACCGTCAAACGGCAGCGTGGGAACGACTCAAAAGAGCCTCGCGGGCGACGTAAAGTCCTCTGCGTAGAGTACTGATTGCTTGTAGGCCTCTCATGGTTTCTGCCGCCTGAACATGGTTCTGTTATGCATTTTATTTTTGACCCTGTATAATGTCTCAGACATGTTCGCAGTCATATTTTTTGTGGCAGTCCACATCACGGACTTGCCTTGGATTAACAGGGATATTCCCTCTGTCTCTTGCCAAAAATCTCTGGTGAGGCATATATGGATATGGTCCGATGAGCGATATTGCTATTCACGTTGAACGCCTTTCGAAACAGTACACTATCGGGGCTGTCCAACGGCCTCCCAATACCTTCCGCGATCAGCTTGCCAGCAGCGCGAAGCGCTTCATGACGCCATTGCGTCACAGCCCTAAATCCGTTGAGATACTCTGGGCCCTTAAGGAGATCTCGTTTACGGTCAAACACGGTGAAGTTCTCGGCATCATTGGTCGGAATGGCGCTGGTAAAAGCACCCTACTCAAAATCCTGTCGCGCATTACCGAACCAACGAGCGGTCGGGCCAGCATCTATGGGCGAGTCGCGAGCCTATTAGAAGTCGGTACTGGCTTTCACTCAGAGCTGAGCGGCCGTGAAAATGTGTATTTGAATGGAGCCGTCTTAGGCATGAGCCGGGCGGAAATTACGCAGAAATTTGACGAGATCGTGGCTTTCTCGGGAGTAGAGAAGTTTATCGACACACCCGTAAAACGCTATTCGAGTGGGATGAAAGTTCGGTTAGCTTTTGCCGTGGCCGCCTATTTAGAGCCGGAGATTTTGATCATCGATGAGGTCTTAGCAGTCGGCGATGCGGCGTTTCAGCGCAAGTGCCTTGGCAAAATGGGGGAGGTAGCACGTTCAGGACGCACCGTGTTGTTTGTCAGCCATAATATGGGGGCGGTGACCAATCTGTGTTCGTCCGCCATGTGGCTTGACTTTGGAGCAGTACGCGCCCATGGGGAGGTCAGTTCCACAACGAGTGCTTATCTCAATAGTGATACAACTGGCAGTTCCAGTACCTCCCAGTGGCACCGGAGCGGGACGGGGGAAGCTCGCTTCACTGATGTACGGCTGACCGATCTCGAAGGCAATCAACGAGATGCCTTCATGATGGGAGAGAGCCTTATTGTAGAATTCGCATTTACCTGTTCTCGTGAGTATCCTTCTCTCAGTTTCGCAGTAGAAATTACACGGGCCGAAACAGGTTTACAAGTGCTCCATCTCGTGAATGAAGACTGCGGTTTTAGTGTGGAAAATCTCGCTGTTGGCACGCACAGCATGCGTGTGGAGATCCCCAACTGTCTCTTGTACCCCTCGTCGTATACCCTGACTCTGTGGATGGGCATTACCAACGTATCAACTTTTGATTTTGTGCATGATGTCCTGAGTTTTGAAATGCATCAAGGGAATATTTCTCTGCGCACTATTCCCTTCACAAGTTATAGAGGCGTGTTCTACCAGCATTCGTTGTGGGTAAAGAGCAACACGTATACTGCATCCTAGGATGAATTACTGAGAGAACTCTTAGGAGATTAATGCGTACCCCGGTTGTCTTCATTATTTTTAAACGCCCTGAAACAACGGCACGAGTTTTTGCCGAAATTGCCACAGCCCGACCGTCTAAGCTTCTCATTGTTGCTGACGGGCCAAGACCAGATAAACCAGGTGAAGCGGAACAGTGTGCACTGACCCGTTCTATTGTCCAGCGTGTGGATTGGGAGTGCGATGTGCTCACGAACTTCTCTGACGTCAATCTTGGCTGTGGACATCGCCCAGCCACAGGAATTAGCTGGGCCTTCGAACAGGTGGAAGAGGCAATTATTCTTGAGGATGACCTTGTGCCCCATCCGACTTTTTTTCGCTTCTGTGAAGAATTACTAGAGAAGTATTGGGACGACGAACGGGTCATGCATATTGGTGGCACAAATGAACTGCAGCTCGACCGGAGTCCATTGAGTTACGTTTTCTCTTGCCACAATATCGCTGCAGGCTGGGCTACATGGCGTAGAGCATGGAAATATTTTGATTTTTATGTCCCGTCATGGCCTCAACTCCGTCACTCTACGTGGCTCGCGGATACGCTCGAGGATGCTCAAGGGGTGGCACACTGGCAGAAATTATTTGACCAGGCGTATACGCTCGGAGATAAGGCTGACTTCTGGGATTATCAGTGGACCTTTGCCTGCTGGGCGCAGCATGGTCTGTCAATTTGTCCTACCGTGAATCTCGTGACAAATATCGGTTTTGGACCAGGGGCGACCCATACACTGTTTCCTAAGAGCCAGGGGGGGTTTCTGCCCATGCGGGCAATGGATTTTCCCCTGCAGCATCCTCCTAATATGATCCCAGATGGCGAGTTTGACCGTGCTTTAACAAACCTCATCGTAGGCCCAAAACGCTCGGCAGCCAGGCGGGTGCGGCGTTTCGCGTCGCGAACGTTGCGCTATGCGCGACGGAAGGGGCTTGCGCTACGACAAGCAGCAGTAAGGTACACGAGAATTTCATCGTAGACTATGCATCAACTGACGATTCGCTTGCGGAAACGATATGTTGTTGCTCTGCGCAAACTTGGCGGTATGATCTCGCATTTTGCTGTGCCAGACGCCGTAGCTGCCCTAACGTTTGACGATGGACCGCCTCCGCAGTATACTCCTCCTCTCCTTGAGATCCTCAACACTTTCAATGTCCGAGCGACGTTTTTTCTCGTCGGTACGTCTGCTGCGCAATACCCGGATCTCGTCCGCCAAATTGCCCACGCTGGTCATGCCATCGGGAATCACTCTTGGGATCACAAAGCCACCTTCACATCTCTTTCCAGGAAAGAGCGGCGTAAGCAAATCCGGCAGTGCCAGCAAGCTATTGCGCCCTATGGGAGCCGTATCTTCCGTCCTCCTTGGGGGGCGCGAAACACCGGCGTGCTACTTGACGCGCTTTATCTGCGCTACAAACTGATTGGCTGGAACCTCGACGTGCAGGATTGGCTGCAGCAGGATAGCCATCATGTCGCGGGGTTAATGCGCCAAGGGCTCAGACCGGGCAGCATCATTCTCCTCCACGACGCCATCTTCTGCCCTCCATCCACAGAGCATGCGCCGAGTCTCAGTGATAATCGACAGTCCATGCTCATCGCACTCCAGAGTTTTCTGTCAGAGGTCCATTCCCAGTTTTGCTTTGCGACTATTCCTGAAATGTTCCAAATTGCCCATCCAGTTCGGGAATATTGACCAAGAAAAGCGGACTACACTCCGTTAGATATCCTGAGAGCCCAGCATCCTGCACATATCCCTTTGCCTCTCACGAGCCTGCTCCGACGCTGGTTAAAGTTTTTCTGTCTCGCCTCCGATAATAAAAGTATTAAGCAAAAAACAGCAGAATACTCGAGAACTCTCACACATTTCCAAGCTCTACGTACTCTCGCTATTGTAAATACTTAATGCCAATAATATCTCTAAGTAACTGGTTTTTTAAATATATATTAAAAACTAAAGGATTTTTAAAGGATACAAGACATCTGTCAAGGAGAAAAAGGGGTGAGAGTTATAAAGAGAGCTATCGCAAAACAGATAAAGAGCGTCTTTTATACAACTGGGTTACATGCTCTCACAAAGAGAATCTGTAAATCTTCATACCCTACCATTCTGCGTTATCATTCTGTTGGCAATGTGAATCCGCTTATTTGTCAGACAATAACAATTTCGTTGGAAGCTTTTGAAGAGCAAGTACGATATTTTTCGAAGAACTTTACCACTATATCAATGAATGCTTTAATTGATTGCCTGAGAAACAAGCGCCCCTTTCCACAGAACGCTCTGGTGCTCACTTTCGACGATGGGTATGCAGATAACTATGACGCGGCCAGGATACTGCACAAGTACGGCTTAACTGGCCTGTTTTATATCACGGCAGGGTGTATAGAGAGCGAAGAAAAATTTTGGATTGCTGAAGTCAGACACCTCCTAGGGCACACGCAGCATCCCCAGGTGTGTCTGTCACTACCACACGAGACCTGCACGGCGTCGTTGAACACGCAGGCAGAACGAGTGGCCGCCATGGACCGGCTGACCTATCTCTTAAAAACCGTTGATGTCAGCTGTCGTGAAGAACTGCGAGTACGGTTACGGACCCAACTCGACGACGTGGCATCATTCCCGCATGACTTAATGCTGACATGGGGACACCTCAAAGACATGGTCGCCATGGGGATGGAAATCGGCGCGCACACCATGACCCATGCCAACCTTCCGAGTGCTCAGCCTGATGAGGCATGGTTTGAGATTGCCGAGAGCAAGACAACTCTGGAAAAACGCCTTGGCATAAAAGTGCCACACTTCGCGTATCCGAACGGGGGAAGTGTACAACACTATAATGACAGGGTAAAAGCACAGGTTAAGAAAGCGGGATTTCTTTCTGCAACAACCTCACGATCAGGCATAGTAAGCCACACAAGTGATCGTTTCGAGATCAAAAGAGTGCGAGTCACAGAAAAAATCTTTGAGATACTATGGGAAATTGAAGAAGAGCAGCGCGGTAGCTTCAACGTATGATATAAAACAAGGTAGTGTAGGTATGAGCACTAAATTCGCTTCCGAAAAGGTTTTTCTCCTGTGTATCATTTTGATCGCTCTGCTCTTGAGAGCGTCAAATATCACATTCGATTTGCCTCAGGGAAGAGGGCTAGAACATCTTGAAGTTATGAGAGCCTTAGAGCTCGGCATGGGAAAATACAATTTTGAGCGTATTACTAAGGGAGGGTTGTTTTACGTTTTATTTGTGGAGTATGGAGCTCTCTATCTCATATTATCAATTCTTGGCATTATTCGCTCTTCTCAAGATTTTGCTTTGTATTATATGAATAATCCATCGGTGTTCTGGATTATTGGCCGTCTTACCTCTGTGATATTTGGGACTGTGAGTGTTGTACTATTACATTATCTTGGTAAGAAGGTCTATGATTATAAAACAGGACTCTTTGCCAGCTTTTTGTTTGCTATATACCCCATTCATGTAAAATTCTCACATATAATATGTGTTGACATTCCCATGGTGATGTTTGTCCTGGCGGCATTCTATGCCATTATGGCTTTCTATGAAAATGGATCGCTCAAAAACTCCATTGCTGCCGGATTGTTTATTGGTCTGGCAGTCATGAACAAATTCCCTGCCATCATACTCGTCTTCCCTCTCTTGCTGACACATTACTGGAAACGACGTGAAGAGGGGGGAGGGAGTGCTCAATGGTGTGATCGCAGGTTACTCATCAGTCTCGGGGTGATGGTCGCCGTATATGTGGCTGGGACTCCAGGAGTATTGGCCTATCCTGGAAAAGTGCTCGATACTCTCGCACAGATTTCTCACGGAAAAACCCAATTTGATGCCTATTCTGGCAAAACACCTGCCCTCTGGCGACTGTATGGGAGCCATTTTTTCAAGACGCTCGGGATACCGTTGTTTCTGTTCTTCGTGTGGGGAATGGCCCGTGCTGCGGTGAAGGGCACTGTTGCAGAACGTTGTATGGCCGTCTTTTGCATACTGTTCTACGTTGGGCTCAGCACGAGTAGTTTCAGAGAATGGAGCAGTCATTACACGCTGCCGATCGTGCCCTTTGGTCTTCTGCTCGCCGCCAGAGCAATGTTTTCCACCAGTGATGTGCTGGAGCGACTGCACCTAAACAAAATGGTGGCAATCAGTGTTATGCTCATCTTGTCGGTCCTTCCTTTCACCCGCCTCAATATTCTGCAGGCCCAGGAGCTCAGTACTACAAATACCAACACTGTCGCTAGAGAATGGATTGAGCAGAACATTCCGCCGAGACGCAAAATACTGTTGTATGGTTTACCTGGTCTAACATACTCGCAAATCGTGCCTATTAGAGATTTACCAGAGAATTTGCTGAAGATGGCAGAGGAATCTGAAAAAACCGGGAACAAGGTAAAAGCCACCTATTTGCGGATGAAAGCCGCCACCCAAGAGGGTATCGCCTACGACTTGGTGGCGTCGCATACGAGAAGAATGATATGGGAATCATCGAGCCATTATAGAGCACAGGGTATTGACTATATCATAGTCGATACACAGTATTTTGATGATGATGAAGAAGTCCAGTACTCCAAAGAGCAAAATGAAAGTCGTAGAAATTTTTACAAAAGCTTAAAAGAAGATTCACTAGCGAGTTTAGTAAAATCTTTTGATCCAGAAGAACTGAAATTGCGTGGACCAAAGCTAGAGATCTACAAAATTAGAGGGTAATGTGACATGTCATTGACAGCTCTGGCTTGGATATCGACTTATGTATTGGGGATATTTCTATCTTTTGTCCACCCAATATATGGATTACTTACGTATTTCATGGATTATTATGCCCATCCTCCATTGCGCTGGTGGGGGAAAGCATTGCCCGATTATCGATGGTCATTGACTATTGCTGTTATAACACTTATAGCTTTTTTGTTAAAACGAAATTCTTTACCAAAATTACATATAAAGAAGCATCCACAAACGAAATGGCTCATCTTATTTTTGTTAAATGCTTTTGCTGTCACTCCTATTGCGGTGTGGGAGGAAGAAAATAAGCAACTTATTGAAGTTATTATCAAGGTTATCTTATTTTATCTTGTCGTTATCAAAACAATACGGACAAAAGAACATTTTCGTTACCTGATGCTTTTCCATATTCTCGGTATATTCGATTGGGGATGGAATGCCTTCGTTGATCCACAGCGCAAAGCGGGCCGCTTGTTCGGTATTGGTGGTCCTGACTCGCTGAATGATAACGGCACTGCGGCACATTTGTTAGCCATCTTGCCCTTTTTGGGGAGTGTCTTTTTTACCGGCAAATGGTGGGAAAAGCTGCTCTGTATTGTTACGCTGCCTTTCGTCTTTAATACGTTCATTCTTGCCAATAGCCGCGGGGCGTTTATCGCGCTCCTGGTGACCGGCTTGATGAGTCTGCTCCTTACCACCGGGAGGTTGCGTTGGAAAACCCTCATGGCGATGTTGCTGGCCGGGTTAGTATTTTACAGCCTGGTGGATGATAAATTTATTGAAAGACAGCAGACCATACAGACCTATGAAGAAGACAATGCGTCCGTCGAACGAATTGAGTCGTGGAAAGCGGCCTTCTCGCTCATCCGTGATCACCCGCTAGGCACCGGTGGGGGAGGCTTTGAAGCGCTCAGTCCCATCTATATTCCTGATATCGTTGAAGCGCATGACGGGGAGGTCCGCAATGTCCATAATACGTTTCTGCTCGTTGCCTCTGAATGGGGTGTGCAGGGCTTTCTCCTGTTTATGGCGTTTATTTTGAGTACCATACGCGGATTATTGAAAATTCGCAAGGAAGCCCCACAGACTCCGGCCGGAGAGCGAGTACGTATGGATAGTATTGCGCTCATTTTAGGCCTGGTTGGCATATTGTCGGCTGGCTTCTTCTTCAACCGCTTGTATGCTGAGTCGGTCTACTGGTTAACCGCCTTTGCCGCTGTGCTCAGGAATATTCACGCCCAGGTCGTTGCAGAAGCGGTCCAGGACACTCCGTCTGAGGACCATGTGCCAGCTCCTGAGTATGTGGATGCTCCCCCCCCGGCAGGTGCAGGTGTCCGATAACCCGAGCATGCGCACCCCCGCCAATGCCGCTGTCCCCCACAACGAGCGACGTCTTGCCGCAGCACTCCCTCCGCGAGGCCCCGTGCACAGAAACTTCTTAAGTTTTCCGCGGTCTATACCGACAATGTAAATACCTGAAGATAGGAGCTGTGAGGATGAAGACAAAGTTACTACAACTGATGGCTGAACTGTTTAAATGTGATGTTGACGATCTGACGGATGGTACTGGGCCTGGAGATATTCCCGGGTGGGATTCTCTGGGGCACGTAGCACTGATGGCGGAAATTCACAAACAATTTGGTATGCATGTGCCGGTTGAGGATGCTATTGAAATGGAATCCATTGCCGATCTCCTCGACATTCTGGAACGCTTACAAGGGCAAGTAGTGTGAAAATCGCTGGGAAGAACATCATCATTACTGGTGGTGCGTCTGGTATCGGCCTGGCCTTTGCTGAGCGCCTGCTGGGGTTAGAGGCACGTGTCTGGCTTCTGGATAGGGATACTGGGGCACTCGCCGAGGTGGCACAACAGTATGCAGGGACACGGCATCACATACGATATCGCGCCTGTGATGTCAGTAGAGAAGAGCAGGTCGTCGAGACGGTGCGCGACATCGACGCAGAGTCAGGCGGTATTGAGGTGTTGATTAACAATGCCGCCGTCTTAAAGGACCAATCCCTCGTCAGTAAACTCCGCGGCAACATTAAGAAACATTCTTTGGCAGATTGGCATGAGACTCTCCAGAGTAACTTGACCGGTGCGTTCCTCATGGCCCGAGAAGTTGCTGGCATGATGATTCGTGGGCATCGTCGTGGGGTGATTGTCAATATTTCTTCGATATCACGCCATGGCAATGCTGGACAGAGTGCCTATGCCGCCAGCAAAGCTGGCATAGATGCGCTGACGGTGACGTGGTCCCATGAACTGGCCATCTATGGCATTCGCGTTGTTGGGATAGCACCTGGATTTGTCGAAACCCCGATGACGGCCAGAATTCCGCGCTTATTCTTGGAGCGTATACGCGACAAAAGCCCTCTCAAACGTTTTGGGACCCTGGCGGAGTTTGGGCATACCATCCAGTATGTCCTCGAAAACGATTATCTCCATGGCAAGACGCTTGAGCTTGATGGTGGATTACGATTTTAATCACGCTTGCTGCCAGATGAGTACGACATGTCCAACGTTACCCAGCCACCAAAAGTAAAAGGCCTGATTGGATACGATCCCGCATTAGAACAGGAGATCTTCGACTTCCAACAGGTCGCGTACCCCACCAGGCGGACAGACTGGATTGCGCCGCGCTGGCGCTGGATGTTTTTGGCCTCGGCGCAACGGTTGGGCATCCCGCCTATGGTATGGCTCTACCGGAATGCCTCGGGCATTGTCGCGCACCAGGGGGCCATTCCAGTCAAGCTCAAAGTGGGACGAGCAGGAGCATACCACTGGCTGGTTCGTAGAAACCATGGCGCTTGAATCTGTGCGTGGCAAGGCCATTGGCCCGATGTTGATCAAAAAAGCCCTGGAGGATTTACCCTTCAATTTGTCGCTCGGCCAGACGCCACAGATGCGGACGATCCAACTGGCCATGGGGTGGACCCAGGTCGCGCCGCTTGGGACCTATGTCTTGCTCTTGAACCCGCGGGAAGTCCTGGCGGCAAAAATTGCTCCCTGGATTGCCCGGGATTCCGCTGCCCTCGGGTTAGCCGCTCTGCAGTTGGGCAAGCGCACTGTCGGGCGTCGCCGTTTGCGTTGGCAAGCGACGATAGCCGAAATTACGCGCTTTGACAGTACGCATGATGCACTGTGGGACGCGGTCAAGCATGAGTACCAGTGCGCTGTCGTGCGCGACGCGGCCTATTTAAACTGGAAGTATGTCGACCAGCCTGGACAGAACTTCGTCCGACTCGAGATACGCCGAGAGAACACGGTCGTGGCCATCGCCATCGTGCTGATCGTTGAGCCGGGTGCCGTGTATCCCTATCGCCGCGGGTTTTTGGTCGATATGGTTGTGCCAGCTGCAGATCGTGAGGTGGTCTGGGCAACACTCGACGCCGTACGGAGAGTCTGCCAACACGAAGGGGTGGCCTTGCTGACGTGCTACCTCATTAGTCATCAACTCCAGAAGGCCGTGACGTCTTTTGGATTTTTTCCCAAGGCCCCCACCCGTTTTCTGCTCGTCGCCACGGGTGACGTGTCTGCACAAGTCAGCAGTGTCGTATTGTCTCCTGAGCGGTGGTTCGTCACGTTTGGTGATTCAGATATCGATAGACCATGGTAGCGCGCGTGTCTTGATGGCACAGCTGTGGAAAGGCTGCGCATCATTCTGGCCCTGTACCAGGCAGGCTAGCCACATCCGTATACAATCGCACGGTCATACTTCGCACTGTCACTATGCCTAAAGCAGGACAGACCAGAGAGGTGGACCACACAGCACCTACGGAGCGTCCCGAGCTTATGGCCAAAGGTGGGCCCAGGGGCGTCTTGCTCATTTCCTATCATTTCCCTCCCTGTACGAGCATTGGCATGCAGCGGACGTTGCGTTTCGCTCGTCACCTGCCGCTTTTTGGTTGGCGACCGGTCATTCTCACCGTGCGTGAAGACGATTTTATCGGTGAACCGGTAGAAAAGGACTGGCAACACCGGATTCCTACAGCGACCACGGTGTGCCGGGCCCGTGTACTCCGTCCGCTTGAGATGGCGTTAACGCTCCGGAGTCTGTGGCAACGTCTCCGTCCGCGCAGCGTAAGCACGTCTCCAGCACCGCCCAGCAAACCGCGTCGGACGAGCCGGGCACCGCCCAGCAGTCATGGGTGCAGCGCTGGGTCGATCCGTGGTTCACCACCCCAGATGCACACATCGGCTGGCTTCCGTGTGCGGTATGGCGAGGCCTCTGGGTGCTGTGGGCTGAGCATGTCGATATGCTATATAGCAGTGGCCCACCGTATACGTCACACCTGATTGGCCTGGGGTTAAAGTGGTTGACGCGGCGTCCCTGGGTGGTGGATTTCCGCGATCCATGGAGCCGGCGACCCTGGGATACGGATACGGTGCGACAGGGAGTGCGCTATCGCATACAAGTGTGGCTCGAACGTCTGGTCGTACGCCATGCCGATGCCGTCATCAGCAACACCGAACGCATGGGGCAAGACTTTCGTGAGCGCTATGCGTGGCTCCCGGCCGAAAAATTTCTAGTTATCACGAATGGCTATGATGTCGAGAATTTCCACGCTCTTCCCCCTACTGCTAGCCCACCATCTGACGTCTTCACGCTCACGCATGCTGGTGCCCTCTATGGTCGTCGTGATCCGCGACCACTCATGCATGCCATTGCCATGCTGCGTGACCGCGGCGTGATCACGCCGGGCACTTTACGTCTACAACTAGTGGGGAGGTTGGCGGCGCCGTGGCAGATCGCGTCGCTCCTTGCTTCGCTCAATCTTACAGAATATGTTGCCCTTATCCCACCCGTGCCGCATGCGGAGAGCATTACCTACCTCAGGCGATCCCATGTTTTGATACTGCTGCAGCCAGATGCACCCCTCCAGGTGCCAGGGAAACTGTTTGAGTACATCTATCTCCAAAAGCCAATCTTGGCGCTGGCAGGGGAGGGGTCGACTGCTGATCTTGTGCAGCAGTACGGGCTCGGCAAGGTTGTTGCTCCCGAGAATTGTGCTGCGATTGCCGCTGCGGTGGAGGCCTTGTACCAAGATTTTCAGCAGGGACAGCTCGGGGCGCAGCACAACGATGCAGCCCTCCATTGTTTCCATGGACAGGCGTTGACCAAACGGCTGGCCGATGTTTTTTACACCGTGAAGACATAAACACGGCTGGCGAGTCAACATAAGCGCAGAAGGTTGTGACGATGGGCAAGCTGAAACGATCGTTTCCAACGTATAGGCAACCAGGTGTCGTCACGTTTGGCACTGGCTCTGTCAAAGCGCTGATAGAATCCGATGACCTCGCCGAAACGGCTATTTTTCTCAGCGGCCAAGAGGAGGTCAAAAACATTGTTGTGGAGAGCTTGCACAAGCATGGCCATGACCTTGCCGAGGCGTATGTCATGACCAAACCAGCGGGCGAACCCACCTATGCCATGGTGCAGTCAGGCGCAGCGTTTCTTGGCCACACACCCTGGCGACGGATCGTTGGGATTGGCGGTGGCTCCGTGCTGGACTGGTGCCGTCTGGCCTGGGCGGCGTCCCAAGACATGCTCTCATTAGACGATGGCAGAGTGAGCGTTCAAGACGCAGCAGATATTAGGCCAGAGTTCTGGCTCGTCCCGACAACGTGTGGTACTGGGGCTGAGGCTGCCAATGTGGCAGTCTTCAGTGCCAGTGGCAGAAAACTGCCGGTTGTCTCAACAGCGTTTGTCGCCGATCGGGTTATCCTGGATGGGCAATTCCTCCGACGTGTTAGCCCTCCAAGTCTCGCCTGTTCCCTCTGCGATGCGTTGAGTCATGCCGTGGAAGGCTTTGTGTCTATCGTGCCCGGTGCTCTTGCCAAGGAAGCAGCGGTCTCGGCCCTGCGGCTCATCCTCGAGCATTATGACGACGAGGCAGACGGCTCCCAACTGCAGCACTTTATGGAGGCAGGGTACTTGGGAGGCGTGGCGGCAGCGAATTGTTCGGTTGGGGCTATACACGCATTTGCGCATACCATGGCCGCATACCAGGTTCCCCATGGCTATGCCAATGCCCTCGGTCTTATTGCCGGCATCTACGCCAATCAGGACACGCCAGCCATGCACGTCCTGCTGCAGCGTCTGGGCGTCAGTACGATCGAGACAGTCGTCGATTGGCTCACACCAATCGTCCGCATGGCTCTGTCACATACCGTTGATGTTGCAATAGGCCAGCTCCTGCGCGAGCAGAAGACCCGCGAGGCTATCAGTGAACGGATGGCGACAGACGTCTGTATGCGGTCAAATCCCAAAATGTTGGACGCAGAGGCCCGACACGTGTTCCTCGATCGCGTCCTTGAAATGGTGGAAAGTCTATGAACGCCACATACCTGGACTACCTCGAAGCCGCCCCCGATGAGGCCATTGCGCTCGTGGATGACAAGGAGCAATGTACCTATGGAGAACTGCGACAGGCGGCACGTCAAATCGCCACCGTTTTGCAAGCACAGTACGGGACACGCCAGTATCTTATGCTGCGCGCTACTTCCGAGGCGCGGTTCGTCCTGACTCTCCTTGGCATCATGTACAGCGGCAACACGCCGATACCCGTTGACCAGGCTTCACCAGAGGTGACCCTGCAGTTTATGCAACGGAGAAGTGGCGCGGTAGCAGTGCTCGATCCCCTCTGGCCGTCTGATTATGCCTACGCCACACCAACGCGTCATACCGAAGCTAGCGTGCCGGCTCTCATCATGTTTACGTCGGGAACCACAGGATTCCCCAAAGGCGTGATCATTTCCCAGGCGAACTTACTCCATTCCTGCACGGCCATTTCGACATATCTGGCGTATCACCAGTATCGCTCTGCCGCGGTGGTCTTGCCGCTACACTACAGCTATGCGCTGTTGTCACAGGTATGCTGTCAGCTCTTCGTGGGCGGGCGGGTGCGCTTGTTGGCGAATTTCCGCAATCCGATCAAGTTTAGTCGGGTCGTCAATACGGAGGAACTGACAACCTTTTGTGGCGTGCCCTCTACCTACCACGCGCTCGTGGTGGTGCATCGCCTCAGCCCACTGTGTATGCCGGCTGTGCGGGTGCTGTGTTCGGCAGGGGCGGCTATGGATAGGAGCAAGTTTCGCGACATCAAAGAGATCTTTCCCAATGCGACGTTTTTCAACAATTATGGCATGACGGAGGCGGCGCCCCGTATCGCCTATATCCGGGAAGATGACCCGCGGTTCTTTGAACCGACGTGCGGCCGTCCCATGGCAGGGGTAGACGTCAAGATCGTGGCTCCCGACACCCACGAGGAGTTGCCTGAAGGCCAGGAGGGCATGCTCGTCGTGCGCGGTCCAAACATCACCACGGGGTACTTGCATGATGAGGAGAGTACGCGCCAGGCCTTTACGCGAGATGGGTATCTCATCTCGGGGGATATTGCCTACATGGAGCAGGGCTATCTGTTTATTCGCGGGCGGCACGATGACATTTTCAACGTCGGCGGGGAGAAGGTTGCGCCATTGGAGGTCGAGCGGGTGCTGCATGAATGTCCTGCCGTGGAGGCAGCGGCTGTCATAGGACTCCCCGATACTGCTCGTGGCATGGTGCCAGTGGCGTTTCTCAAGCTGCGGCAGCCTGTCGCCATAAAGGAACTGCTGCAACACTTACACCAGGCCCTGCCGCGCATAAAAGTTCCCCAGCGCTTCTTTGAGGTGCGGGGCTTTCCGATGACCGCCAATGGCAAACTCCAGCGCCGCCTACTCGCACCCGACGATGCAACCTACGTCATAAGGGAGATGCACTGATATGTTTCTCGAAGGGGTAGCTCCATATGCCCTGGAGCTGGCGGCAAAGTCAACATTTTTATTAGGGCACCTGCACCAACTTCTGGAACATCACAGTGCGCAATGCCCTCCCTATGCCAATCTGATAGACGATTGGCGGCAACAGTATGTGCGGAGCGAGGAGGCGCTCGAGGACTACCCCTTTATTCCGGTGAGCATTTTCAAGGAATATGAGCTACGGTCAACAGCCGCAGCGGGAATGCGACTTGAATCCTCCGCCACAACCTCTGGTACTGCGTCCAAGATCTTTGTCGATAAAGCGACCAGGAAGCGGCAAACCATCTCTGCGAACAAAGTCTTGTCGGACTTCATTGGCACCGAGAAGCGGCCATATCTTGTCTTTGATCTGGAAGCGACGGTGCGGGGCACCGCCTCCCTGGGCGCGCGGGGGGCTGCCATTCTGAGTCTGGCCCACCATGCAAGCATATTTTACTTTGTTGGTCACGAGGTGGAGGGGCAACTCCGGCTGGACCTGGATGCCTTGCACGAGGCTTTAGCAGCAATTGGCTCCCAGGCATTTGTGGCCTATGGCTTTACCTACATTTTATACCAAATGCACCAACAGCTGCAGGCGTGTGGAAGCGCTCTGCCCGCAGTGCATCCTGCGTCGGTCTTTCTGCATAGTGGAGGCTGGAAGCGCCTCACCGATATTGCGGTCGATAAGGCGAGTTTCAATCGGACCATCGCCGGCATATGGGGGCTATCGCCCCAGCACATCATCGATTTCTATGGCACCGTAGAGCAGACCGGCCTGCCGTACCCAGATTGTGCCGCAGGACGCAAGCATGTGCCGTATTGGGCCGAGATTATCGTGCGCCAGCAGGATACGCTGACGCCTGCCGCGGTTGGAGAGACTGGTTTGCTCCAACTCCTCAACTGTTTGCCCTTGTCCGCGCCGAACCATAGCGTACTCACAGAGGATCTCGGCGTGATCGAGCTACTCGACGGTTGTCAATGCGGCAGACGTGGGAAAGCCTTCGTGTTTCGGGGCCGGGCCCCACGTGCCGAACTCAGAGGGTGTAGTGATGTCGCCAGACGTTGAAATTCTGTACCCAGGTGGCCTACGCCAGCAGTCGTTTCCACAGGTGCTCCAGCGCCTGCAAGGGCGTCGGCAGAGCGCCAGGACGCTGCAGTATCAAGAGCGCTTAACAGTGTTGAATGCGCTGTCTGATGCTCTCTTGAGCCGGAATGCTGACTTGCCCAGCGCACTGTCGTCTATGGGCTTGCCATTCCTGGCAGGCTTCTTACGGCAGATCAATCTGGAGAAACTCGTCGCGCGCGAGCTGCCACACCCAGGCGCGCTCGAGCACTTTGTCGCCACAGAAGAGCGCAAAAGTCTCCGGTTGCTCCCCAAAGGCGTTGTGTGC
Organism: uncultured Gammaproteobacteria bacterium; assembly: GCA_963773125.1. Lineage (GTDB taxonomy): Bacteria > Tectomicrobia > Entotheonellia > Entotheonellales > Entotheonellaceae > CAVZBC01. The sequence goes on from CAVZBC010000020.1 coordinate 205,648, forward strand.
CATTGGGTGGCCGGTAACGTCCCGTTACTTGGCATGTTTTCATGGGCAGTAAGTGCTCTCCTGGGCAATATGAATGTCATCAGACTGAGCGCGAAACAAGACGATTTTGTCTCCCCGTTGCTGACGTTGTTAGCGCATCTCTCTGAGGCAGGGCGTCAGCTAGCAGAGGAAACGGTGCTGGTGCATTTTGACCGCGACAACCGGGTGGCGCATGCACACATGAGTGAGGCGGCTGATGTGCGGATTGCCTGGGGAGGCGTAGAGGCCATCGAGGCTATTCGAGCCCTGCCGTGCCATTGGGAGTGTGAAGATATCGTGCTTGGTCCGCGCATGAGTCTGGCGGTGATCGACCCTGCCGTGGCGACCAATGCTATGGTGACTCGACTCGCTACGGACGTGGTGTACTTTGATCAGCTCGCGTGCACCTCGCCGCAGTGGATCTTTGTCAAAGGCCATCCGGGGGAGACGGCTTTTGAGGCGTTCTGCACCCAGTTTGCCGCGGCATTTGCCAGACAGGCCCTGGCCATCCCTCGCCACACACTCGATTTTGCAGAAACGTACCAGATTCAGCTCGATCGGACGCGTATCCTCCTCGAAGGCGGGTCGTTGCGGCACGATCCGCACACGCAGTGGACGTTGGCGGTGCTGAAACAGCCCCATGCAAAGGTCGTGGGCGCGAATCGCTTTGTGCAGATCATTCCTTTTGATAGCGTTGATTTTGTCTGCTCCCACATCCCACGCAATGTGCAGACGGTGATTACGCTGCTCTCCGAAGTGGAGGGACAGGCATTTACCGAAGACGCGGCATGCTATGGGGTATGCCGTTTTCCCCGACCGGGAGAAGGGAATCATTTCGAATCCCCGTGGGACGGCATTCCACTCACGCCACGTCTGACGCGATGGGTTGTGCGCAGTAATCCTCGTGCCTAACTGCCTGTAGATTAGAGAAAGGTACGCATCACTATGAGTCATGACGAGAAACCTGCGTCGGCTGGTCTGGGCAAGGCCGTAAAAAAAGGCGCCGCCTGGACGTTGACAGGTCGAGGCGTCATCACACTCCTGACGTTGGGTGCTAGTGTCGTCCTGGCACGGTTGCTCGAACCGGCAGATTTTGGGATGTTTGGCATTGCCATGATCTTTAATGGCCTGGCGACCCGCTTTGGAAACGTCGGGTTTGGTTTAGCGTTGGTGCAGCGCAAAGAGATCCGGGAGGAGCATATTTCTTCGCTCTTCGTCAGTAATCTTATCATGTTCTTCACCATGGCAGCCCTGCTGAACCTGGCGATGCCCCTCATTGGTGCGTTGTTTGGTAGCGCCTTGACTGGCCGCGTGGTCGGGGCGACTGCCCTGGTTTTTCTGACGACGCCGTTTTCCTCCGTACCGAGAGTCCTCATGCAACGCAACATGGATTTCAAAAGCTCCGCCATCGCGAACATCATCGATCATCTTGTTGCCGCAGTGACGGCCGTTGCCCTGGCGCTCGGTGGCTTTGGCGTGTGGAGTCTGGTAGGTGGGCAACTGTTGGGAACCCTGTCTGGCACTATTATGCTGGTGATCAAGTCCGGATGGCGGCCCCGGTTCAGGTACAGTCAGGCGGCTATGAGGGATCTATACACCTTTGGTGCCGGCCTGTTCGTCAAGAATCTGCTCATCTATGGGGCAGATAAGATTGATTATCTCATCATCGGGAAAAGCCTTGGTCCGACAGCCCTCGGTTTCTATGAAAAAGCCTTCAATCTCATGGATATTACGGTAAAAGAGCTGAGTAACAAGATGAGCATGGTATTGTTTTCTGCCTTTTCAAAGATCCAGGATGATCAGCACAAAATCCAAGCCGCCTACAGCAAGGTCATCATGACCCTGTCACTACTGTGCTTCCCGGTATTTTTTGGCCTCTTCCTGGTGGCCCCGACGTTTGTCACCGTGGTGTTTGGCGAGAAATGGTTGTCGAGTGCTCTGTCCTTACAAATTTTGTGCGTTGCCGGCATTTTGCGCATGCAGCTGCAAGTGACGAGCACGATTGTCAACGCGCTTGGCAAGGTCTCCGCAGAAATTTGGCGTCGTGCCACGGCGTTTGCGCTCCTCACTCTTGGGTGTTGGCTGGGGAGTTTTTGGGGCATTACGGGTGTTGCCATCGCCGTGGCAATTAGCACGGCAATCCTGGCCGTGACCATGGTGTCTTATCTGCACAAACTGACTGGTCTGACATGGTACGATGCCCTACAACCGCAAGGCCCAGCGTTCATCGCATCAGTCGTGATGGCAGGCATCGTGTTTGTCTGTCAGCGGTGGGCTGAAGGCGTGTTTGGCCTCCATTCCCCAGCAGTGTTGTTTGCGTCGGCACTTGTAGGAGCGATCGTATACGTTATCGCCCTGTGGATTCTTCGCCCCTCTCCAGTCGTGGCGCTGGTACAGGAATTTATGACGGATCTCAAACCCACCGTGCGTGAAGCCGTACGATGAGCCGTGGAGCATCCCATCAAGGTAGCACAGCCCGACTTCGGGTGGCCTATCTCATTCATCGACTGCGCTTGGGAGGGCTGGAAACGGTTGCGGTTGAGCTGGCAAACGGTTTGGATCCGGACCGATTCGAAACCAGTGTCATAAGTTTCGCCACGCCTGATCCGCTCCAGAACCATCTGCAGACTGCGCGCGTCCGACTCGTGGCGTTTCACAAGTCAGAAGGCAATGATCCTACCGTCATCTATCGCCTCTATCGCGTGTTGCGTGCGTTGCGACCCCACATCGTGCAGACACACAATTGGGGAACGCTCCTGGAAGGCGTAGTCGCCGCTCGCTGCGCTGGTGTCCCTATTGTAGTGCATGCTGAACACGGGACGATTCAAGGGGGCCGGTGGCGTCTACTGACCCAGCGCGTCCTGTGGCGCGCGGTGCACAAGGTCCTCTGCGTCTCCCAAGCGCATCGCCAACGCCTAGCAGCGGCGGTGGACTTTCCCTCTGACGACCTGCTGCCGATTCTGAACGGGGTGGATACCGCCACCTTTACACCACGGCCCGCTGACAAAGAAACCATTCGTGCTGAGCTGGGGTTGGAAGTGGACCCACTCTACATTGGCACGGTGGGAAACTTGCGTCCGGTGAAGAACCAGGCATTACTCCTGCAGGCCGTGCAGCAGGTGTGCGCCAGGTACAGTAACGTCCGCGTGATGATTATTGGGGATGGGCCACTGCGTACGCAGCTTGTCCACCTGGCAGAGGCACTGGGGATCCACAAGCAGGTCCGCTTCCTTGGGGCACGTTCGGAGATTCCAGAACTTCTCAACGCCATGGATATTTTTGTGCTCCCCTCGTTGAGTGAAGGGTTACCTATGTCAGTGCTGGAGGCCATGAGCTGTGGCCTGCCTGTTGTAGCGACGCGCGTGGGAGGCATGCCTGAGGTGGTTGTAGATGGGCAGACAGGACTGCTCGTAGCGTCCGAGGATACCCAGCAGTTGGCACGGGCTCTGGAAACGCTCGTGCAGCAGCAAGACACCAGAATGACGCTTGGACAGCAGGGGCGTAAGCGGGTGGTGGAACATTTTAGTCTGCACCGGATGGTGCGTGACTATCAGACGCTCTACGAATCATTGATAAGTGGGCAGCGAGTATGAGAGCCACTCTTGCTGCCAAACGTGGGGAACGTACCAGGAAAGTGGATGCAAGAGGAGTGTTTCTATCCCCTGACTTGCAGCGTCGTTATGAACGTATCGTGCAACGCCTTGTCGAAGAGCCACAACGGTATTTCGAAGGCGTAAAACCTCCGGTCTTCTCGCCAATACTGAGCCTGCACCGCCCGGTATCTGAACTTGTCAAATGTCGCGCAGAATCTCCACACGGCTCTTATGGGCTCTATATCAAGTTTTTTCTGGCTCGACGCCCCACCCCTGAGGCACACGAAGGGGCTGTCCGGCGGCTGTATAGAGAAGTTGAAGTGACGCGCGAATTTTACGCGCGTCTCGGGGCGAATTCTGTCTACGCCGTGCCGCGGATTATTGCCTTCTTCCCAGAGGAAAAGGCGATTGTTATGGAGGAAAGTGCCGGCCAACGATTGCTCGATATCCTGCTCCAGAAGGGACGAGGATATCCCTCGCGCTCCACCTTGCATGAACTCGCCCAGTATTGCCGTGCCGTGGGAGGATGGCTCAAGCATTTTCAGTCCCTGACCCAATCGGCCACAGCCATGCAGTTGGAGCGTGCTGACCTTCTCGAGTACGTCGCCGTGCGATTGTCGAAGCTCCAAGCATCTCAGAGCGCGCTACGTGACGAAGTGGCTGAACGCATCCTGGGTTCCATGCAACGCTTGTTGCAACAGGCGCCGGAGAATGTCGAGAAGGTTTGTGGAGTGCATGGCGATTTGTCACTGAGCAATATTCTGGTTACCTCAAACACAGTGACAGTACTGGATTTCTCAATGTATCAAATTGGTTCTTCGTATAATGATCCAGCGTATTTTTATTCAAGAATTGAATCTGTATATCATTGGATGATCACGAAATCAACCACCTCTTATTTGCAGAATGCTTTTAGAGAAGGATATGGAGATCATCTTAAATATGATAATCATCAATTTCAAATATATTATATACGTCACAAAATAAATAGACTTTTATCCCTCTCTGATTTTAATAATATGTCATTTTTAGAAATATGGTATCAAAAGTATCAGCTTTTCAAATGCTGGAAAGACTTAAATAGAGCTCTTGCACTTATTTAGGTGGTGCTGTTACAGGAATAGACAAGTCCTCATTCGCTCTAGGTGCCCAAATTATGGGATGGAGATAATTCTGATGACAATCGTAGCCCTTGAAGAGCCCATCAAGGAAACTCCAAAACTTCTCATTACCTTAAATAATAGAGGAATAGAGACACAGGGATTGTCTTCATGCTTTCTTGGATACAAGATACCATCTATGAATGGTATAGAATATGAAGGGATTGGGGCGGATTGGAAATGGCATAACGAGCAATTTGAATGCACAAATGACCGCTATGGATTCTTTCCGCTCTTTTATTTCGAGTCAGGTGGGACTTGTGGACTATCTTCCTCTCTTATAGAGCTATTACACAGTGGGGCTCCACGGGAATTCAACGACCCTGCACTCGCAGTCTTCCTGAGGTTGGGCTTTTTCCTCGCTGAGGATACGCCTTTCAAACATGTGCACGCAATGCCGCCTGCCGGTCATCTCTCTTGGCGTAACGGGACCTTAGAAGTACGCTCACAAGCTATGCCTACCCTCCGTGCCAATGCCGGTATGTCGAGAAAATCCACCATGCTCGCCTATGGTGATCTCTTCCAGGCAGCGATGGAGCGGATGCTTCCCGATGCCGAAGACAAAGTTGGTGTTCCCCTCAGTGGCGGTCGAGATTCTCGGCATATTACCCTAGCGCTTTGTAAAGCTGGCTGCCGACCCTATGCGTGCCTCACCATGAGGCATTTCCCTCCCAAAGGGAATGAAGACGCACGTGTTGCCCAACAAGTCGCGGCAGCGCTTGGCATCCGTCACATTATTCTGGAGCCGACCAAAAATCGTTTATTGGCTGAAATGAGAAAGAACATTCTTACACACTTCTCTGCAAAGGAACACGCTTGGATATTACCATTAGCTGATTTCATTAGGAGTGAAAAGTATACCCTTCTATATGATGGCTTAAGCGGCGATGTTCTTTCGGCAGGCGTATTTCTTACCGAGCAAAGGCTACGATTGTATGAGTCTGGCAATTTGAACTTACTCGCAGAGCATCTGTTAGGAGATGAAGGATATTTACCCTATATGCTGCCGGCCTCCCTGTATCGACGGTGGAATCGTGAACTGGCAGTTGATCGTCTGACACGCGAGTTGGCCAGACACGTGGACGCCCCAAATCCAGTGGGGCAGTTCTTTTTCTGGAATAAAACACGGCGGCAAACTGCCCTCAGTCCCTGGAGTATACTTGCGAGTCCGGCCCGTGTACTGGCTCCTTTCCTCGACCATAGCGTCTATGACTTCCTCTCCCAGATTCCTGCTACCGATTTGCTTGACCATACTTTTCACACAGATACCATTTCATTATTGTATCCAGAATATGCTTCTATACAGTATGAATCAAAAACTGCCTCTGAAAAGTTTAAAAGGAGTGACTTCTCAAGTTTCTCAAAGCAATTTTGTTATTTTACTTTATCAAAAGCAGAAAAAAGCTCCTACGTTCGCCGTTCATTTCTCCTACCGAGAATCCTTCGTGCTTTGGTAGATGTGCGATATGCAACGTCTTTATCAAGGTTTGCTATTCCTGCAATATATTTAGTACAGCTAGAAGGAGTTGTGCATGATGTTTAGCATGCCAGCCTAACAATATTTTGCCCGTGTGCGACACATTCCATTCGCTATACGGACCCTTCGATAACTCTGAAAGTACAGATGTAATGCATGAAACACAAACGATTCGCAGACGAGGAACACGGCGTGACCGATATGGGTGCTTTCAGCCTAGGGAGGCAGTGAGGAATGCGCATACTGATGGGCGGGTCCGGTAGCACGGGAAGTTCTCTCCTTCGAACGATTCTTAGTCGCCATCCGGAGCTATTCTCGGGTGATGAGTTGAATTTTTTCAACAAAGAGCAATACTTTGAGAATTGGCAAAGATACAAGCATCGATGCCTGCCAAGAAGGTTCCATGCTCCCTTAGTGACCAAAGGATGGTTCCCATGGCCTGGCAACGCGCTGCTGCACAAAGACTACCACTGGGAGTGTCAAGAACTCAGAGCACTTGTCCAGCGGGCTGACACCATCGAAGCTTTTGCCGAGTCGTTTTTTCAAAGATCTTTGGAGGTCACGCGAGCTCGAATATGGATTGAAAAGACCCCCTCGAACGCATACTCGTTCAGACATTTCCTGCGGGCCTTTGAGCATGCTAAAGTGATTCATACGACACGTTCACCTCTTGACGCCGTGGCCTCATTGGTTAAACGGGGCATGAGTCCATATTTCGCGTCAGGGGTATGGATCTATAATACTGCAGCTGCATTGTCCGCCGCAGATGATCCGAATTACATGTGCGTCCGATACGAGAAGTTGGTGCACCATCCTAGTGAGGTAGTCCAAGAGTTAACCGACTTCTTAGGAGTGCAGTTCGACGAGCACATGCTTCGACCTAGCGCCAACGAGGATACCGAACACATCCAAAACCCTGGCTGGAGCTATAAACGAACTGAAGAAGTAGGGGGGGGGAGCGTAGGCCGATTCCATAGTCTGCCAAAAGAGGTGCAAGAGGAAATCATCACAGCCCTTTCGCTGCTCCGAGTCAGTCGGGCTCATGTCATAGCGAAGCATCTGTCGCATGCGAGCTGCAGTGAGATCTGTACTGCTCTCGGCTACGAGTTCGAACCGCAGGTATACAGATGTAAATGGAAGATTTTACGTTCCTATGTGCAGGACGTTGTGTATCGAACATGCAAACGCTACCCGACGCATGTCCTGTATTATCCGGTAGAGATCGTAGAGGCAGGATTGGGATCGCACTCCGCTTCTAGTCCAAGACAATCTGCTGGTGTTTTCCCACCAGCCACACGACCTGCAACACCAGTATCAACAGCGCCAACAACAGGTCGATCGGTTGTAACAACGGCTGGAGACAACCTCTAAGAGCGTCTTTCAAAAGATGTTTTGAGTGCGATCCTCCTCCAAGCGGACCTTGCGGTAGCGGCACAGCAACGCTACCCAAGTCTCCAGGCAGCCGGCATAGGTCCCCTCAGCCCAAATAGGGACTATCTTTTCGCCAGCGCCAAAAGCCGTGGTTCGAGAACCTGCCAGGCGCTCTCATTGAGATCGGTTGGGAGGGTTTCTGGTTTGCATACTGCGATGCTACCGCAGATACATCCTCTCCCAACCTTTTTTGACACGCGCTAAAACCTCTGCTAACCCGCCCCGTCAGACTCCCCTTGCAAAAAGCCCAAGCGTCCAAGCCCTCCCGAAAACGGGAAGCCCGAAAGTGACATGCGGGCTCCAGCCTATCTTGCTTGCACCACTCTTCTCACCCCCTCCAGATCGCTGAGAGTCTGCTTGCCAGGCTTCTCGCCCCATCTGGCGTTTGCCCGTGCGGATGACTACTGCCACTGCGTGCCGGAGTTCCCGGGCTGATTTCGACGCCGGGTAAGCCCTCCGCCAGGAACTGGCGAGCCGTCGTCAGAGGTGCACGCTCTGGCATCGCTTTCGCCGTGATCCGGCGTCCTCTCTGGCGCAACTTGAGGCGGACTCGCTCCAGCGCACTTTGCCACCCTAGTTTTTTTGTCTTCGCACCCCGATTAAGTTTTTTGGCCTTTTTGCCGATAGATACCTGACATGGTGCTGGCAGCTGATTCCAGAATCCCAGAAGAAATGAGGAGTGCATATTTTGGTGGCAACGGCTTCGAGTTTGATATCTCCATATGGTGGTGTGTTGGTAGATCTCCTTGTTCCTGCCGAAGCGCATGAGGAGCTCAAGGCACGGGCGAGTCAATATCCGTCATTGCAGTTATCCGAGCGTGCGGTATGCGATCTCGAATTGCTCGCGACTGGGGCCTTCTCGCCTCTCGACCGCTTTATGGGGAAAGACGATTACCAGCGTGTGTTAGACGAGATGCGCTTGCAGAGTGGGCAGGTCTTCCCGATTCCCGTGACGTTGCCAGTCGAAGCCGGAACAGCACTCCATCTTGACCAGGACGTCGCGTTACGGAACGCCAACAACGATTTGCTGGCCGTCATGACGGTCGAAGAGCTCTATGCCTGGGATCATGCGCAGGTATCTCAACAAGTCTTCGGGACCCAAGATAGTCGTCACCCCCTGGTGCAAGAAATGCAGCGCTGGGGACGCCTCAATGTTTCTGGACGGCTGCAAGTGTTGCAGCTTCCCCGGCACTATGATTTTCACGATGTGCGCCTGACGCCAGCCCAAACACGGGCGCGTTTGGGAACTTTTGGGTACGAGAACGTGGTGGCCTTTCAAACGCGCAATCCTCTCCACCGTGTCCATGAAGAACTCACGAAGCGGGCGGCGAAAGAGGTTGATGGGGTGTTGTTGCTGCACCCTGTAGTGGGATTAACCAAGCCCGGAGACGTCGATCATTACACCCGCGTTCGCACCTATAAAGCCTTAGCCACCGGCTACTACGATGCCGACCGCATCTTGTTGGCGCTCTTACCCCTCGCCATGCGCCTGGCTGGACCACGCGAAGCCCTGTGGCATGCGCTCATCCGCCGCAATTATGGGGCGAACTATTTGATTGTGGGACGCGACCATGCCAGCCCTGGGGTCGATTCGACCGGCAAGCCATTTTATGGGCCATACGATGCCCAAGAGCTCGTGGAGCGTTTCTACGACGACGTCGGTGTCGGCGTAGTACCCTTCCGTGAATTGGTGTATTTGCCCAATGAAGGCCGTTATGAAGAAGTCTCCAAGATTGCCCCGCATACTGCAACGGCATCTATTTCAGGCACGCAGGTACGCGAGAACTATCTCGGCAAAGGCAACCCGCTGCCGGTCTGGTTTACCCGCCCTGAAGTCGCCGAGATTCTCGCCGAAACCTATCCCCCGCGCCACCGACAGGGGGTCTGCCTGTGGTTTACTGGCTTGAGCGGCGCAGGAAAATCGACCACTGCTGAAGTCTTAACAGTCTTGCTGTTAGAACACGGGCGTCAGGTGACAGTGCTCGACGGTGATGTCGTACGTACACATCTGTCCAAGGGCTTGGGTTTTGGGAAAGAGGATCGTGATATCAATATCCGCCGTATTGGCTATGTGGCCGCCGAAATCGTGCGCCACGGCGGGGTGGTGGTCTGTGCCGCGGTGAGCCCCTATCGCGCCACGCGGGACGATGTGCGTACCATGGTGGGGAGCGAGCACTTTGTGGAAGTCTTCGTTGATACGCCGCTCGCAGTGTGTGAGGGGCGCGACGTGAAGGGCATGTACGCCAAAGCCCGCCGCGGAGAAATTAAAGACTTTACCGGGATTGATGATCCGTATGAACCGCCAGAGCATCCTGAACTCACCCTGGACACCGTAGGCCATACACCCGAAGACAATGCCCGCCGTGTGCTGGAGTACTTGCGCACCAGAGGCTTTATCCGCCTTCCCGAGGACCGGGCCTCATAAGAGAAGGTGCTGACTAGAGAGCACCCGGGAACTCGCATGCGATCAGTGCAAGGCACCATAACAAAACTCCGCAAGATGTCCTTTGACGAAGGCTATTTTCGCCTCCGTATGAAAGGGACAGACATTCTTGACCGGCTCCAGGTCCAGCTCGGTCGCACCCAGATGTCTGATCGGGCCTTTATGACCTATGTGTCTGGTGTGCGTCAGCCCGATGTGCCGACACTCCAGAGTGAACTGTTAGAGCGTAAACGCACGCAGACTTTCCCGCGGTTTTTTGTGACGGAAAAGACCCGCCAGCATGATCGGGACGCCTTGTCGACAAGGCACAATGGCTGGCTGCATGAGTGTGTCAGTCGTGCCGAACGGTCCTGCGCCCAGCATTTCACCTTGCTCCACGTTGATGTGCACTACGAGCAGGCGATGCAGTGGCACGCTGATCCTGTCTCCGGACAGCTGTGGCCGCCAGGCCCATACTATACGGTGCCCATTTTCGCCGGCAACAGCGGCTATGGGGACATCAAATACGTGTGGGAACTCAACCGCCAGCCGTTCCTCATCGACATCGCCAGGGCCTATTGGTTGACAGGCGATGAGCGATACGCCGACGTCTGTCTGGGATGGTGGAGGATTGGATACAGGCAAATCCGTATCTATATGGTGTCAATTGGACTAGTGCCCTCGAAATCGCTGTCAGGAGTCTCGCCTGGCTGTGGGCATATTTTTGCTGCCTGCACGCCACGGCGATGACCCCGCAGAGGCACCTGACGCTGCTCAAATCACTCTATCAGCACGGGCAGTATCTTGAACGGCATCTCTCTTTCTACTTTAGTCCCTACAACCATCTGATTGGGGAAGCGACAGCACTCTATGGGCTGGGATTACTCTTTCCCGAATTGCGCTGCGCTCAGCGGTGGCGGGATACTGGCTGGCGTGTCCTCAGGCAAGAAGTAGCAAAGCAGTTTTACGCTGATGGTGGCACAGTGGAGCAAACCACGTCGTACCATCATTTTACCTTGGGGTTCTATCTGTGCGCCGTCATCTTGCAGCGCCTCAATGTCGGAGAGATAGACACGCCAATGTGGCAACGGCTTGAAAAGGCCATGGAATTTGCCATGTACATGATGCAGCCTGACGGGACACTGCCGATGATTGGGGATAACGACGACGCCCAGGCCATTGTGCAAGAGGGGAGTGCCCCATGGGATTTTCGTCACCTGCTGTCTCTAGGAGCGGTGCTCTTCGACCGCCCTGACTTCAAACGACAGGCTGGGCCATTTTCTGAAGCCGCCTTCTGGTTGTTAGGGGAAGAGGCGGAGCAGCAGTACGATCGGCTGTCGACTGTGGAGCCTCGTCAGGCCTCCATCGCGCTGCCGCACAGCGGATACTACATTATGCGCACCGGTTGGGCGGCTGACGATCATTATCTCTGCTTTGACTGTGGTGTCCTGGCTGATGGTGTGTTTCACGATGACAGCCCCTCGGCAGCCCATGGCCACGCCGACGCGCTGTCTTTTACCCTGTCGGCGTATGGGCAGCCGTGTCTCGTTGATCCAGGGTTTTATACTTATAATGGCGCCTTGGACTGGCACCGCTACTTCCGCGAGACGGCGGCGCATAATACCGTGGTGATCGATGGACAACCGCAAGCAGCATATCGCGGCCGTCTCAAATGGTCGCATGCGCCACGCGTTGCACTCCTGCATTGGGGTAGTGCCACGGCTGGCGATTACGTGGAGGGCATGCACGACGGGTATCGCCGCTGTACGCCAGCAGTGCTGCACCGCCGGGCGGTGATGTTCTGCAAGCCACACTACTGGCTTATCCGTGATGAGTTCGTCGGGGAGGGAGAGCATCAGCTTGAATGGTACTTCCACTTCGCCCCCGAGGCCCGCGTGGCACAGGAAGCGACAGGGACGGTGCTGATGCAACATGTCTCTGGAAAAGGCATCGCTGTTGTACCGGTAGAAAGGGCGCAGATCACGGTGGAGCTTCTGCCCCATGGCGAGGCCCCCGAGGCAGGCTGGGTCGCACCCCAATATGGGGTCAGAGTACCAGCCCCCGTGGCGCGTTATCATCAAAGAACGCGTCTCCCCATGACATTGCACACCCTTCTCCTGCCGTATACTGGGCAGTTTCTCCCCAACACGGTGGAGGTGGTGACCGAGGGCACACCGCAGACAGCACAGGCACTGCTGGTCACTACCCAGGAACACCGTGATGTCATCCTGTTCTCCGCAGGACACGGAGCGACATCCTGCCATACAGGCTGGCAGACCGATAGTCATGCCGCCTGTGTCAGGCTGAACGAGCAACAGGAAGCTCACGGCAGGATTTCTTGTCAATGGCTCCATCCTCACCCACGACGGTCGTGACTTGCTCCGGGTAGATAGGCCGATCCGCTTCGCGGCTATCCTCGTGCAAGCCGGCCAGACACGTATTGAGCTTTCTGAACCAGCTGAGGTAGTGACCACACTGCCCAACGCACGTATTGTCATTATGCCAACTCTTGAAGGGATACACTCCCAATGCGCCGCACCCACCAGGCCAAGATCTTAGAAATCAGTTCCTATCCTCCTCCCCACGCGGGCTGGGGCGTCCGTGTGCAGTTTGTCAAGCACAAACTCGAGCAACTTGGGCACGAGTGTCAGGTGCTGAACATTGGTAAGAGTCGCAAACAGAAGAGCCCTGACTATGTCGATGTGCAGAGTAGCTGGGACTATGTACGAAAAGTGCTGCGTTTCAGTCTCCGCGGCTATCTTGTGCATATGCATATGAATGGCCAATCCCACAAAGGCGCGGTGTTGGCCTTACTGGCCGAAGTCATTAACCTGTTGTGTGGGAAGCGATGTGTGCTGACGTTTCATGCGAGCGCGGATCAGAAGTTTTTCCCAAGACAGAAGAGTGGTCTTATGGCCCCCCTCCTGTTTCTACTATTTGCGATACCAAAGTGTATCATTTGCAATGATGCTCTTGTGAAACAGAAAATCAGTGAGTATGGCATACAGCCGGAGAAAATTTATCCTATACCGGCATTCAGTAAACAATATTTGGAATTTCAACAGATTGATCTTGCGACCTCTCTGCTGGATTTTATGGCGCGCAGTGAGCCACTTCTAGTGTCCTACCTCTTAATCCGACCGAGTTTTGATATCGCCACCTTGTTGCCAGCCGTAAAAGCACTCACACAAGCATGGCCGCAACTTGGCTTGGTCATCATGGGGGCGAACACGGTGGGGGAGGATATGGACCCGGAGGAAGTGACGCGGCTCGTACAGGATCTCGGCTTGGAGCGACATCTGTATTGGACTGGCGATCTCCCGCATGAGCAATTTCTCACTGTGTTGTCTCACGCCTCGGTGTTCGTGCGCACCCATATTTATGACGGTGTGTGCTCTTCTGTACTTGAGGCACTGGCGCTCAGCGTCCCGGTAGTGGCGTGCGAAAATCCGCATCGGCCCCCCGAGGTCTTAACCTTCAAGACCGGTCAGGTCGCCGATCTCGTCACCAAAATTCGACAAGCCTGGCAAGGTGAGGATTGTGCACCTTCCCTCCTGAGCCCACCAGAAATCCGTGATACAGTCAATGAAGAGGCAAAGCTGATTGTGGAAGCTGCTCTATAGGAAATGTGCTTATAACGCTACAGACATTGTACATAGGCTTCTTTTCTCTGAATGTTATCCATGAGTATTGTGACTAGAGATTTTCTACAAAATATCAAATATGAAATAAAAAATTTCATAATATACTGTCTTATTTGAAAGAAGAAATTATGTACGACAGTTTCCGTATAAAAGCAGCATATCTCGCCGGGACAAGTTATTGTGGTTCAACATTGTTAGCATTCCTTTTGAATGCACATCCTCAGATTGTGAGTGTCGGAGAGGCCAGCATTAATCGGAAGGGACAAAAGAGTGGCAAGGTAAATTATCTATGTTCCTGTGGAACCTTATTGAAAGATTGTGTATTTTGGCATGAATTATTTCGGATGGTGCATGCAGAGGGTTTAGAGTTCGGGATACGTAATTGGACAAACGATTATAAATATAAAAACTCCATCCTGCATAAATTCCTCAGTACTTATCCCTCGAATACCCCATTGCGCGTGTTTCAAAATATCGCCTGCCATATACTGCCATTTCACAAAAGACGTGTTGAACACGCGCATAGAGTGAATGTTGCCTTTATGCAAGCTGCGTTCAAATTAACCCGTGCAGAAGTGTTCTTTGACACCTCTAAAGCCCTCATGCGTCTCTCATATTTGCTGAAAATTCCGGCGCTTGACGTGCAGGTGGTACGAGTCGTCAGGGATGTCCGGGCCTTCGCCAATTCATACAAGAGTCGCGGGGTTTCTGTAGCGCAGGCGGCGAGACATTGGAAGAACTATCAGGAATCGGCAGATTATCTGCTCAACACGACGCCTTCTTGTCCGGTGTTGCTGATGCGCTATGAAGATTTCTGCCATGATCCTGTCTACTGGTTGAAAAGCCTCCACACGTTTCTCGGCGTGCAGCCCCTTGATCCTCCAGACACGATTACTCCCAGCGAGCATCATATTATTGGGAATCACATGCGGCTGCAAAAAATTACGGCCATTACTGCGAATCACAGCTGGCGAGAGAAACTCTCTGCTACAGAATTACGGCAGATTCTGCACATCGCCGGAGATATGAATGAACGTTTTGGCTATCACCAGAACGTCGAGGCAGAGGAAAGAACCCATAACCACAGCACAACAAGCGTTCTGGGAGAACGATGTTTGTGACTCGTGGGTTGCCGGGATGCCGCTTGCAAGGTTGGCAATTATGACTGAGGTGGATGTTATGAACCGATCAGCTCTCCGCAGAGTATTATTCCTTGAGTTCAATGAGGTCACCTGGTCGCTGATTGATCCGCTGATTGCCAAAGGAGTCCTGCCGCATTTTGCGCGCCTCAAGCAAGAAGGCACATGGGCGACGCCGGTGAGCAACGATCTCTCGCCGTATCTCAATCCATGGGTCACCTGGGTGACGGTACATACTGGTGTCGATCGCAGCGTGCATGGCGCCAGTATTCTGGAGCAATCCACCGACACGATCCAGGCGAAGCGGAGCTGGGAGTACGTCGCAGAGGCGGGCTTGTCCGTGGGCGTTTTCGGCAGTATTGGTTCGTATCCGCCTCGCCCTGTCAACGGTTTCTGGATTCCTGGGCCTTTTGCTCCGGCCTCCGATACTTTTCCGCCTGAGCTGCGCCTCTTGCAGGATCTCAATCGAACATACACCCGGGCCCATCATCGTGGGGGGCACAAGGATTCCTGGCTGGCTATGGCGCGTCAGGGAGTGCAACTCCTGCGGTTTGGCCTGACACCTTCTACCGTCTTTTGTATTGTGCGGCAGCTGCTCCACGAGAGGTGGCAGCCGCATGTTTCCTGGAAACGCGTCACCCTACAGTCGCTGGTGAATAGCGATTTTTTTGTGTCGCTGTACCGTCGATTTCGTCCTGATTATGCCATGTGGCATACCAATCATGCCGCGCACTATATGCACCACTACTGGCGAGCGATGGACGACACACCATTTTTGACCACGGCCACGCCGGAAGAAAAACAGCGCTTTGGGGACGCGGTGGAATACGGCTATAGGATGGCAGATCAGCTCCTCGGCAAATTCATGCGCCTGGTGGACGATGACACTGTGCTCGTGCTTGCTTCCAGTATGGGGCAACAACCCTATGTCACGGAACGGTATCCTGCTGGACGCATCACCGTGCGTATACGCGATGTGCGCCGGATTCTCGGTATTATCGGGGCACAAGGGGTCCAGGATGTGTCACCAGTGATGGCGCAACAGTGGAACGTCACCATCCCCGATCCGATCAAGAGAACGCAGGCCAAGCAGGCGTTGCTGAGCGCCTATTCTACGGGCGAGAAACATGAGGTGTTTGCTGTGGATGAGGAAGGGGACATCTTGCGAATTACGCCGCGCGGGCTGGCCAAGCGTGAATCGGATGTCCAGGTGTTTTTTCATGACACACTGGACACGGCGCAGCGCGTCTTTGCCTTTGATGAGCTGTTCGTGACTGACGACCCTACGCCCAAAGAAGGGGTGCATCATCCGCAGGGAGTGCTGGCTTTTTGGGGCAGGGGAATTCGCTGTGGGGTGGAAATTCGACATACCACCAACCTGGATATTGCTCCCACGATTTTGACCCTGTTAGGCGTCCCAGTGCCGCCGATCATGCAGGGGCGTATTCTGTCTGGAGCGTGGCAAGATCTCCCATCAACCCCTGCGGAGGAGAGAGATGGGGCAGAGCGCCCGTCAGGCAGCACGATAACATCCGCCCAGTTCTAGCGCTCCTCTGATGCAGAGCAGCCCCGTGATCATCGCTGACGCATGCTGCACAGAGGCATGAGTGGCCAAGGAGGCTGACGTTTATGAGAATTTTATACCATCATAGAACGCTCGGCGATGGAGCCGAGGGCATTCACGTCGCGGAAATTATCAAAGCCTTTCGCCAGCTGCAGCATGAAGTCCGCGTCATTTCCCTGATTGGTGAAACGACCAATGCCGCTTCGAAAGCTCAAAGCCGCTGGACGCGTGTGGCCAGACTGATGCCCGGATTTATCTATGAGCTGGGCGAGATCGCTTACAATCTGCATGGATACCGCAGTTTATCACAGGCGGTGCGCGACTATCGTCCTGATTTCATTTATGACCGCTACGTCAGCTATAACTATTCGGCAGTGGGGATAGGGCGTCGTTACGGCCTTCCGGTGGTCGTGGAGGTGAATTCTCCCTACTCATTTCAGAAACAGACATTCGACGAGACCTTATACTTCAAACACGTGCTGCGCCTCTTTGAGCGGAAAATCTGTCGCGATGCAACATGGGTAGTCGTCGTCTCTACGCCGTTGAAAAAATTCTTGGTCTCTATCGGCGTGCCACACGAGCGCATTGTGGTGATGCCCAATGGTACCGACCCTGACGTGTTTCACCCCGCCATCGATGGCAGGGCCTATCCGACAGCAGTATGGCCTGGACGGCAAAATTGTCCTGGGGTTCTGTGGTATTCTCCGTCCGTGGCATGGCGTGGATTTGTTGCTACAGGCCTTTGAGGACGTGATGCAGGGACGGACAGATCTCCATCTCCTGATCGTGGGCGATGGACCAATCCGGGCCGAACTCGAAGGGCTATTAGCCGCCAGAGGTCTGGCGCCGTCATGTGACCATCACTGGACGTCAGCCGCATGAGAGGGTACGGTCGTTCGTGGCGGCGATGGACATCGCAGTGAGCCCACGGGCAACGTTTTATGCTTCTCCCATGAAGATCCTCGAATATATGGGGATGGGAAAAGCTATTGTGGCGCCAGATATGGACAATATTCGCGATATTCTCACCCATGAGCACGATGGCATCCTGTTTCGGCCAGAGGATAGTGGTGCTTTGGCGAAAAGTCTGCATCACCTCATTGAGGATGTGACAGTACGCTCTCAGCTTGGCCAAGCTGCCCGGCAGAAAATCGTCGCAGAGCGCACCTGGTTGCATAATGCCAAGGATGTCATTCGTTTGCTTGACAGCACGGGGCAGCAGTCTCCTGAACGGTCTGCCACCCTCCCCGTCCCCTCGCTTCACCATCGCGTCACTCTCCCATGCCATATGCATTACGGGGTGGACCGTAGCAGGGCAGGCGGAGAGGGGGGGGTCTGGTCTGTCGCACTGCCAAGGTGTGTGAGCTTATAGGTCTGTGCCCCAGACAGGGGAGCCTCGAAAAACACTGTGCCAGTCGCTCTATTGACCTCCACGCCTCGATAATCCCATTGCCGGCCCTGTTCTGCCGCTTTCGTCAACACGAGATTGCTTCCTGACAACTCTTCAATGCGATAGGTCGCCCCGGGTAACAACCCGGTGATGACATGTCTGACATTGCCCTGGCCCGTCAGACTATATTGCATCGAGGTGGCGTTCCCGCCGAGCTTGTTAAACACGACGGCAAAATTCGCATGTTGGGGTGACAACCGTGGAATAAATACGCCTTCTGCGGCAGTGGGGGTTTCCAGCAGCGTCGTCTGCGTCATGGCGGATTTGACATGGGCGTCCGCCGTTTCGAATACGTGCAAGAAACGGTGCTCAGAGCGATTCTCAAGCGGTTTGACCCCGACTTGCCAACGATTCGCTTTGATGGCGAGATCTCCTTGCCGCATGACCGTATTTTTATCAAACTCTGCCACACGGGTGACCTCGATGCGCGCCGTCTTGGGCAGTAAGGTCCGGGCATACATGACGCCATGCGCCCCGGCGCCGCCTGTATAGTCGGTCGTCCCCTTATAATTGTCTCGCTCGTCGCCACTACTATTCAGTTCTTTCACCAGCAGATTTGGACCTTCATAGGCTGTGCCAATTCTGCCGGTCAAACCACTCCCAAGCGCCAAGTCCGCGGTGGTCGTGTGCCCAGACACTTCTGGCTTCCACGGCACGTGATAGACCCATTGTGGTTGTGACGGGGCAACAGTGCGGTCGTAGATCACCAGAAAGTCGGAGTCTGTGGCCGGCTTTGCTCCCGGGAGCCAGACGTATTCCCGATGGTGTTGTACGCCATCCACAAAGCTACGCGAGCGATTGACTCGTACGTGGTAAAACACGCCATCGCGCGTCACAATTTGCTCGATTCCACCCGTATCAAATTCCCCCTGACCATTGACTATTTGCTGCAGGTTGCTGCGAGTTTTGAGATCGTTGCGATCGATGCTGTGCCCGCCCTCAAAATGCACGACATTTGTCTTATACGCCCCTGCATAGTTGGAGACATTGCCGAGATTGCGATGGCCAACGCTGCGAGTGCCGACCAGCGGGCCGAATTTGGTCAAGCCAAATCCAGGCCATTCATGTACTCCGCGCCCAATCGCAAAGTCAAAGTGACCGTCTGCGACAAAAAATACGCTATCAGCGTTGGAGGTCAGCCCAGTTCTCGCAATAAATAAGCCGATGTTCTCAGACCAGTTCGACTTGGGCAGACCGACCTGTTGGGGAGTGACGGGAGAAACTGCCAGCGGTACCCCAAGAAACCCCCACAAATCATGCTCGTGGAGTGTGCTGCTAATCCAGCTTTGCTCATAAAAGTCGAGGAAGTGGCGGACGAGTCCTCCCTCCATGGTGAGACCTGAAGCGGCTAACATGCGCGGCAGGAAAAAGAGCAGAGCGTTTTGCGATCGGTTGCCGGTGATTAGGGTATCTGTTGTCTGGGCGCTCCCCATGTGGACGTAGGTGTAGGTGGTATTATGGTACTTGTGCGGATCCACGGCATAGTGGATAAACTTGGCGTAATGCTTTAAGGCATTGCCTGGGACAGTACTCGGACCCGCTATATAGTCCTCTCCAGTCGCCGTACGCCAGGCGTCGATACGTAGGGCATGCGATTGCGGATGCCAATTCGAATAGCCGATCCACTCGTCCCAACCGCCGCCTTGCCCGGCTACGAAGTTGATGAAATCGAGATGCCCATAGTTGAGCATCACATTTTTGAAGGTCATCGACTGCTCTATCCGCTGCCACATCAACAAAACCATCGCCCCATAACGCCAGCCCTAAATACCACGGGTGAAAACTTTCATAGTAATAGCTACTGTACAGCCGGTCGGGTTCGAAGTGGGGGTTTTCCACGGTCACGTTGAGATTACTATCGTTATGTTTGCTTTTGGCTTTTGCGAGGAGATTGGCACTTTCTGCCCGTTCGGCAACCGTCATCTGGTGAAATGTCCAGTCGTATACCAACGCCGCCACGTATGAGACCTGATACCCGGAGCGCAGCTGGTTGAGAAAGCGCGTGATGGCTTTTCTGGCAAACTGCTCAAGACTGATGGGATACGTAATGCCTGGCACCGGACCAAGGACACTGATGAAGGCCTGGTGGACCATCAGCGCTCTGATCAGATTGTGGTCTGCATCGCTAATCGTGTTGAACTTATCGTTTTCGTTCGTGTTCCCTTCTGCGACGACCCAATGCACATAGGCCTGAAATCTGTCCGCATAATGGGTGGCAATGGCCGTGCGGAGTGCCGGCAGTGTATCCGGCGTGATGTGTAAGCGCGGATGCTGTCGTCGCGCCATGGGACTCTGCGAGGATGGGGTATACGCCCAGGCATGGTGATGGATGTTACAGACAATGAACAGTGTGAAAACGAAGCGAAAGACCATCTTTTTCATGCGCTGTCCTCACGACGGCAGCACGGTGGGACATACCTGACTTCTCGGGGCAAGTCAGATGGTGACTTTTGTGTGAGCCAACACTCTCACGACATCGCATAGCGCAGCAGAACCGTACCTCGGTGCGATACCTCACGGCTCTATGCTCCACGCTTTAGCGGGGCACCACTGTTAAAGTACGGGGTGGAGCCGGAGGCATATTCTCTCCTCCTGGAACATACTCGAAGGCACCGAGATCAGGTGCTCGACCAACAAACACACGCCCCACTGGCGTCCCTGCATCGATGGCAGCACTGCCGGTCTGGAGTGCATACTTCTCCTTGGCAACGTCGACGAATAGGGGAGTCGTTCCAGTGGTATCGGTGGCGCTCGACATACCGCCAGGAGTCGCCAAGAACCAGCCATTGAACCCTATCTCGACCTGGGCAAGACGAGCGACCCCTGCAGGAGCTTTCCCAGCTGTAAACAGGAGATTGTTCTTGATCACACCGCGGTTGAGCGCTGGCACCGAGTTGCCAAGCGAGGATTCGAATCGAAACGCCTCGTCACCAAGG
This sequence comes from uncultured Gammaproteobacteria bacterium, assembly GCA_963773125.1. Taxonomy (GTDB): domain Bacteria; phylum Tectomicrobia; class Entotheonellia; order Entotheonellales; family Entotheonellaceae; genus CAVZBC01. Next base: position 226,482 of record CAVZBC010000020.1, read on the forward strand.
TGGGCAAGCGTATTGTGGGTGATCACGACGTCCTCCACACCGTCAAATTTCAGGCCATAAGACGCCATGTGGTGCAGCAGGTTCCCAACAATGCGGTGCTGTGCCTGGAGAAACGCTATGCCACCCTCTTGACGCATCTCGATACCTGAAAACCCGTGAGCCATGACGTTGTCTTGTACAGTAATATTTCGGCAACCCTTTTGAATAACTATAGTCTTATTATTTTTATACCCTGTCATGGTGTTCCCACGAATCAACACAGTATCGGCCGCCTTGAAGTCGAGAGCGTTCTCCGTGAGACCTGGCTCTGTCGTCCCGTCGATGAACGTATTGTTGATGAACTCGATATTTTTCGCATATGTGGCGATGGCTTGGCCTGTCACACCGAAGATTTGCGTCCCGTCGCCACTGCAGCGTTCGATGGTGTTACGATGGATCTTGATGTCGGTAATGTGCGGGCTTCTATCGGTCTCAATGATGATGCAATGCGCATCCATGCGTGTTCCGTTACTCACCCACATAAAATCGTGAATATAGGAGTCTTGGATGGTCACGAAGGCGGCATTTTCGATGGAGATTCCATCCCGTTGCCCATTACGGATTTCTGTATTTTTAATCGTGATGTGTTGGGCTTTGATTTTAATGGCATCTGCGGCCAATCCCGCCTGGTCGATCAGCAGTCTTTCAAAAATCCAGTAATCTTTGTCAATGATCAGGCGTGTTCCAGTTGTGCCAGTGAGCATAACCCGTTCTGCCGGATAGACAGTCACGGTGATCGGTTGTGCGGCAGTGCCGCTGATCGGGAGGGAGAGCGTTTCGCTGTAGATACGGGCTCCCGCTCTGTCACCTCTGAGCCATAGCTTGTCCCCTGGGGCGAGCCGCTGTAAACCTTCTTGAATCGTCCGAAAAGGTGCTGTCAGGGAACCATTGCCGCTTGTCGTTACGGCATTGTCCACATAGTAGTTGGCCGCTGAAACGGGCGTCGCGACAATGCATGCACCAATGAGAGAATATCGGAGCATCACGGGTAACCGGCGAGTCAGTGTCCAGAGACGGTTGTGCACAAATTTCCCCCTTTGGATGATGTCACCTGCTCGTGCCAGAGGTTTCTCTGGCACTCACCCTTGCCAGAGAAACCTCTCAGCGTTCCTACCGAGTTATTTGTGGTCTGCCCACCTCCATTATGGCTGATACTCTATGTTGTTCGTGATGAGCAGTTGGTCGAGTTGGCTCCCACTTTCCCGCTGCTTGATGATCAGGGTGTATTCACCGGGTTCCAGGAAGAAGACTGGCGAGCTATCGCTGGCGGCCTGATCCCACATCCACAGGTCGGCGTTGGACGGCAGCGTCCAGATGGCATAATCGGGCCCGGTAGCGGTCTGTCCACTTGCACCGGTGGCCACGAAGACGACGTAATGGGAGCGGGTCCCTACAGGATTGCCGAATTGATTACCCGGCAGGACGACCGGGCCTGCTGCCACCTCGCGTTTCCACAGCATCAGGGCCGTGTCTGTCGTTTGCAGCACCTGGCCGGTCTTGGTGAAGGACGCCGTCAACCAATCAGGGAAACGCGTGGCCCGTGCATCATAGGCGACGTAGAGCGTGGCGTCCTGGGTTACGGTGAAGGTCAGGAGGGTTGCCTCCGTACTGTTTTTAGAGTTATTGGCGGTCTTGATGGCCAGACTGCCTTTGAGCTCGTCAGGCATGGCCGTGATCGAGTAGGTGCGGTCGATGTAGTATGTATCGCCGACCTGCACAGGGGCTACTGCATAATGCTGGGGCACGACATCGGTTACAGTTCCTGCCCCGGCCCTGATACTGCTGGGGGCCTCACTGTCCAAGGCGATGAAGAACGAACCAGTGCCTGTGGCACTTGGGCGCACATGCCCCCAGATGACATACAGATCTGCCGTGGGCACTGTAAAAGTATAGCGAACCTCGCTATTGCTTTGCGACGGATCGAGAGCTACCTCCTGCCCTGTCGGGATCCACAAATACCGTCCAGACGAGGCGTTGTCGTCAAGGCCTATTTCCATGAGACCGGAATGCAGGCCTTCTTCTGCTTCGATCCAGAGCATTACCCCTTCTGGAGATTCGACGACTACGAGAGGTGTCCCGGTGGTAGTGTGGCTCTCCCCTGAGGGAGAACTGGCCTCTGGCACCATCCCCGGTGTCGCTGTTAGGTTGCCAGTGGTAGGCATGGTGGTGTCTGGAGCCGCAGGGGCCGAGACTGTCGACTGACTCGTGGCGGCCACGGGAGCCGGAGTCGTGTCGCGTGGACTTTCGGCAGGACCCGTCTCACTGGGGGTGAAGGCGGCATTGGACGTCAGGATAATCTCCGCAATCCAGCGCGGCGCGACCGCGCTCTCGCCGGGGAGCGCCCGCGTCACGAGCCACTCGTGGCCGTCGTCCCCGCCGACGTCGAGCACCTCTGGCACGCGGGCGTGGCGCCCTGCCCACTCGAGACGCAGCGCCTCGCCGGCGAACGTCGACTCGTCCTGGCGGGGCCCGAACTTGATGTAGCGCTCGTCGCCCGTCCGGAAGGTCAGCCCGCCGTAGTCGTTGCGCCATACCGGCTCGAGGCTCGCGCGGCCTGCGAGCTCGCGGACGCGTCCTGGCACGGCGAGGGGCTCGACGGGGATCGACATGTCAGCGCTGCAGCCCCGTACCCATGACGCAAGTCAATACCCACGGCTAGCCTGGTGGCGGATCCCGAAGCCGCACCCGGTGCACGGGTGAGACTGAGTCCCGCGTATGGTGGGATGCAATGCCGCGACACTCGACACGATCGGGGTGCGTGGCGGTTCGAAGGAGAACTCATGGACCTCACGGATGCCGCGGCCCTCGTCACGGGCGGCGCGAGCGGCCTCGGCCTCGCCACCGCGCGACGCCTCGCCGCGGCAGGCGCCGCCGTCACGATCGTGGATCTGCCCGGCTCCGCGGGTGCGGACCTCGCCGCCGAGCTCGGCGGCTCCTTCGCCCCCGCCGATGTGACGGACCCGGACCAGGTCGCCGCGCCGTGGCGCTCGCCGCCACGGCCGGTCCGCTCCGCGTCGTCGTGAACTGCGCCGGGATCGCCCCGCCCGCGAAGGTGCTCGACCGCGACGGGGCGCCGACACCGCTCGCGGGTTTCGAGAAGATCATCCGGGTCAACCTCATCGGCACGTACAACGTCATCGCACAGGCATCCGCGGTCATGGCTCGTTCAGCGGCCACCGACGATGGCGACCGCGGCGTGATCGTGAACACCGCGAGCGTCGCCGCGTTCGACGGGCAGATCGGCCAGCCCGCGTACGCCGCGAGCAAGGGAGGCGTGCACGCCCTGACGCTCCCGGTCGCCCGCGAACTCGCGCGCTACGGCATCCGCGTGTGCACGATCGCGCCGGGCATCATGGAGACGCCGATGCTCATGGGACTGCCGCAGGCGGCGCAGGACTCGCTCGGCCAGCAGGTTCCCTACCCGCAGCGACTCGGCCGGCCCGACGAGTACGCGCGCCTGGTGATGGCGATCATCGACAACGGCTACCTCAACGGTGAGACGATCCGTCTGGACGGCTCGATCCGCATGGCACCGAAGTAAGGACTCTGATGAGCAGTGATTCGATCCTCGTCCGCATCGAGGGCGGCCTCGCCCGCGTGACCTTCAATCGCCCGGCGTTCCTCAACGCGATGGACTTCGACATGGGCCGCCGCTGGCGAGACGTCGCCCACGAGGTCACGGACGACGCCTCGGTGGGTGCGGTGATCCTGGATGCCGCGGGCCCGGCGTTCTGCGCCGGCGGCGATGTCTTCGCGATGGCGACCTCCGGCGCCGCAGGGAGCGACGTGACCGCAGCGGCGCACGTCATCCACGACGGCATCCGCACGTTCGCGCTGTCGGACAAGCCGATCGTGGCGGCGGTCCAGGGCGCTGTGGCGGGGGAGGGCTCGGGCTCATGCTCACCGCGGACTACGTTGTCGCCGCGGATTCCGCGAAGTTCGTGAGCAAGTACGCGAACATCGGGCTCACGCCCGACCTCGGCCGTCTCGACGCCTGCTCGCGCGATCGGCCAGCGCCGCGCGCTGCAGCTCCTGCTGCAGGACCGCAGCCTCTCGGCGGCCGAGGCGCTCGACTGGGGTCTCGTCGCGGAGGTGGTGCCGCGCGACGAGGTCGCCGCGCGTGCCGCGGCCGTGGCGGCGTTCTGGCTCGAGAACGCGACGGCGGCCTACGGCCAGGCCAAGCGCCTGGTACGCGTCGGCGCCGAGCGGTCTTTCGTCGAGAACCTCGATGACGAGGCAGCCTCGATCGGCGCCCGCTTCGACACGGACGATGCGAAAGCGCGTGTCGCGGCCTTCGCCGCAGCATCCGCCAAAGCCGCCCGCTGACTCCGAGGAGACCCCATGACCGACAAGAAGCTCGCCGGCAAGACCATCCTGATGTCGGGCGGGAGCCGCGGTATCGGCCTCGCGATCGCCTTGCGCGCGGCGCGGGACGGCGCGAACATCGCCCTGCTCGCGAAGACCGACACCCCGCACCCCAAGCTCGAGGGCACGGTGCATTCCGCGGCCGAGCTGATCCGCGCCGCGGGCGGCCGGGCACTGCCGATCGTGGGCGACGTGCGCAACGACGACGACGTCACCGAGGCCGTCCTCAAGACCGAGGGCGAGTTCGGCGGCATCGACATCGTCGTCAACAACGCGAGCGTCATCGACCTCTCGCGCTCGCTCGACCTGCAGGCGAAGAAGTACGACCTCATGCAGGACGTCAACGTCCGCGGCACGTTCATGCTCAGCCGCGCGGCCGTCCCGATCCTGAAGGATGCCGAGAACCCGCACATCCTCTCGCTCTCGCCGCCGCTCAACCTTTCGCCGAAGTGGCTCGGCGCCCACACCGGCTACACGCTCGCGAAGTACGGCATGACGATGACGACGCTCGGACTGGCGGCCGAGTTCGCCAAGGCGGGGATTGCGGCGAACACGCTGTGGCCGGCGACGACGATCGCGACCGCGGCCGTGCAGTTCGCCCTCGGCGGCGACACGATGATGAAGGTCAGCCGCACGCCCGAGGTGTATGCCGACGCCGCCTACGAGGTGATCACCAAGCCCGCGCGCGAATACACGGGGCAGACGCTGATCGTCGAGGACGTGCTGCGGGATGCCGGCATCACCGACTTCTCGGGCTACGCGGCCGTGCCCGGCACGCCGGACGACCAGCTGTTCCCCGACATCTTCCTCGACTGACCGCGCGGATGCCGGCGGTAGGGTGTCGGCATGACGGTGAGGCAGCTGTTCCCGATCCTCTCGACACGTGACCTCCCGCGGCTCGTCCGCTTCTACGAGGAGGCGCTCGGCGGCGAGGTCGCCTATCGCTTCGCGAGCGGGAACGAGGACGACTACGTCTCGCTGACGCTGGGCGAGGCATCCCTCGGCATCGGCCGTGATCCGCAGACACCGGATGCCGCTCCCGGCGACCGCATCGCGCTGTGGGTCTACGTCGACGATGTCGATGCGACGTTCGACCAGTGGACGCGTGCCGGCGGGAGCATCGTCCAGGCTCCCGAGGACGCCCCGTGGGGTGAGCGCGTCGCCCCGCCCCCGGTCCCCCCGCAGCCGCCACCCGGCGGCGAGCAGCACGCCGGTGACCACCGCCAGCACCGCCACCCGCCCCCAGTGACCGAGCTGGGTCCAGGACTCCGCCCCGAGCACGAACCCGGCCACCAGCGCCAGCCCGCCGCCCAGGTACCCGAGCACCTCCACCGCCACCGCCCGCCGGCCCCCCGCCGGCTCGCGGTAGGTCCCCTCCAGGACCAGGATGGCGTCACCCTGCTCGCGCCCGATCACCCCGGCCTCGACCCACCGGTCCACCCGCCGCCCCAGCTCCTCCACGCTCACCACCTCCAGCGCCGCCGCCCCGTCCCTCGCCCGGGCCGTCCGCGACAAGCCTCCCCGGTCCAGTCGTCCGGGACCAGAGCACCCACCCTCAGTTCGGGAGCTTGCGGTGCCCAGCTCCCCCTGGGTAGTTCCGGCGCAGCCGTCACCCGGCCACCCCGGGTCCTAGCCTCGCCCTGGCGCCATCCGCCGCCGCCGGTCGCGGCCGTCTGCCCAGATAGACTCGCCCCGGAGGCGTCCGGGTCCTGGTGGGCCCCCCGGTCTTCAAACTCTGTTTTCCCAGTTCAGAGCTGTTCGTAGGCGTCTACGAACTGGGCTTCCTCGGCGCCGCAGCTCGCCATGGACCACGGCCGTCCGCTGGTGTTGCTGTCGCTACTGCTGTCGGTGGCCGTCCCACGGCCTGTCCCACTGGGCAAGATCACCCTCATCATTGTCTCCGAACGGCACCTAATCTGGGCTGCTTCCCGGTGATAGATCACCGGGGATAGCTCGGGTCCGAGCAAGTCGACCAGGCCTGGCGCGGTACCGGGCCTGACGGTGGCAAGGGCCAGCGCGGGAACGGTGACCCCGGAGGCTGGATGTCCATCGGGCGCGAGCCCTGGACGGGCGGGCGCACGGTCACGCGCTCGTATCAGCACGAGCCTCTTGAGCCTCTAGATACTGACGTTCGAGACGATCCGCTCTCGAACTGGGTAGTGGAGCTGCCAGCTTGACGCAAGATCTCAGGCTCTCGAAGGGTAATCGGACGTGAGACCTTCCCCGAAGCTATCTTTGGCGCATCGGGCATCGGCCGTGACCAGCATCGCGGCCTGGCCCACAACCCTGTCAGCGTCCAGCGGCGGGCGGGACACCTCATGAGCCTCGGAGCTCTATCCATCCTGCTGCTGGTCATGGCCAGCGGCCTCGCCATCGGCCAACTGCGCGGGGGCGATCTGGATGGCCTGCGAGCCACACACATGAAGGCCCTGCTCCTCGTCGTGGTCGTGCTGAGCCTTCAAGGGCTGCTGGGGTTGCATGGGCTGCGGGTGGACGGGGCCCTGCGGACGATCGGCTCGGTGCTGCTGGTCGCGTCGTTGGTGCTTGGGCTCATCGTGGCCTGGGCCAATCGGCGCCTGCCTGGGATGCTGCTCATCGGGCTCGGCCTTCTGGCTAACGTGCTGGTCGTCGGCGTCAACGGCGGCATGCCGGTATCCGAGGCGACCCTAGAGCGGGCCGGGCTCTTCGCGACCAGCCCTGACCTGCGCGAGTTCGGCCCCAAGTACGTCCTTGAGCGGCCCGGAACCCCTCTGGGAGTGCTGGGGGCTCGGCTCGCCATCCCCCCCGGCCGAACCATGGTCAGTGTCGGCGACGTCACCCAGTACGCCGGCCTTGTCCTCCTGCTCCAGGGGCTTATGGTGGCCGGCCACCGGCGGCGTCTGCGGACCCTGCCAGCCAGGAAGATCGCCGGCGTAGGAAGGATTGCGCCTGCGTCTAGGAACGGGAGCGTGGCGGCTCCAGTCAATGATCAGCCCAGCGCAGAGACGACGTTGTGGGTGCCTGCCGGCTCCACGGCATTGCTGCTGCGGGTGGCGTGGCTCGCTATCCTGCTCGGGCTTGTGTTGCAGCTTGCCCTGCTGCTTGCGGGGGCTGGGTTCGGGGTCTTTGCTGGTCTCCGACCGCTGGTGGCGGAGACGGCAAGGAACGTGGGCTGGTCGGTGCTCGTCTGCACGGGCGTGGCGGTGGGGCGGGTAGCCGCCAACGGCCGCCCGCCACTGATGGGCATCGCCGGGCTCCTGGCTGCTCCCTCGCGCTCACCGTCGCCAACACGATCCAGAAGGCCATCGCCGCGGCGCTGAGCATCCCCGGGGCTGCCGGTACCGCCTCACTGTGGGTGCTGGCGCTCAAGGCGGCCGAGTACGGATGTCTAGCAGCGGCCCTCGGATGGATCGGCCGGCAGGCATGGGCCGGCGCACCCGCCTATGGGGCGGCAGGGCTGCTTGCCGGTATCGTCTTTGGAGGCGTGGTCCTGACAGTGGTGGCCCAGTCGGCTCCGATACCGCTGTCGCCTGCCGCGCTGATGGTCAGAGGCGTTAACGAGCTGGTGTTCCCGGTCGGCTGCGCGCTCGTCATCTTCGCCGCCGAGGTCCTCGGAAAGCGTGTCAGTACACGACGCATCCAGCGGCCACCCAGCGTCACGTTCGCAAAGACCGCCTAGGCAGGACCCGTTGGTAGTTGTGAGTCAGCGTCGGCTCCTGCGGGTCAGCTCTCCATCGACCCTGCCGGCAACGTCAACCGTAGCCACCGGGCGGCGGACGGCCGATGGCCTTCACGGGCACGACCACTCTGCTCAACGTCCCCCGAACGACATCTGTGAGGAGCAGTCAGTTCTGATCGATTACACCGGGCCGGATCGCGTCGTGGCGAAGCGCTCACCGTGCAGGGGTGGGCATCCTGCACAGATTGCGTTCGAGCCGGTTACGCAGCGTAGTCGAGGATCTGCGCGCTCGTGGCGTACGCCCGCACCACGTTGGCCGCATGCACCAGATCCTGCTTGTTGTGGTAGGTCTCGCTGATGAAGAGCACTTCGCCGTTGCTGGCCACGATCCGGCAGTAGAACTGGCCGTCGATGGCACGGTGGACCTGGAACTCGATCACGGTTGTTGGTTCTCCTCGTCCTGCATGCCCGGCGGCGCCCACCAACGGCGGGTTATCCGTGGCCGACGGGCAGTCTTCTCCCAGCAGGATCTCATCATCGTAATTATCTTGATGTCAAAACTTTGTACACACCGGATAGGACGCCCATCCAGAGATATGAGCCAACCGACCGCCGCGCTACTCGCCACCCCGAGCGTAAGCTCTAGGTTATGAGTCATTTGAGCGCCGTTCCGCAGGGTGCTTACTCGGCCAGAACCGGCCCATTCACCGGGGGCCTTGGTCGATTCCCAAAGTCAGCCGTCCCGCCCTGTTCCTAGCGGTGTCGGCTAGTCTCGTGAGCAAGTCGTGAGCATCCAGGGTTCAGCGAGGCAGAGGGAGGCAGCGGCGTGCGGCTAGGGGCGGAATCCTGCCTCCGCTCCGGGTCAACTATCCCTATAGAGCTAGAGCATAGCTACCCAGTCTCTGCGGAAGTCTTCCTTACCAGTTTGGCTTCGGTTTTCGTTTCAATTCGAAATCCCTGCAGTGCCTCAACGACGCGCTGCTCATTCTCAAGACCGGCAAGGTCAATGACGTCGGCGGCTACCTCGACCTCGGTCACGAACGTGCCGGGATCGGCAACGACTGTTGCTGGCGGTGCATCCGCCGGACGAGTCGCGAGAGCGGTGATGTTGCCCTGCCGATCATGGATCGCGAGATACTTCATCGCTCCTCCTGGCTTCTTAGGCTAAGGTCCGATCTCAGCAAGCGTCACATAGTAAGATATACATGACGTCGACGCCGACGTTACGGACCCTGATGTCGACAAACTGGTCCGGGGTTGTCCGAAGGTTGATTGAGATCACCGACAGTGAACGATTCGAATTTGAAAGGTCGAAGGGCTGGGCCGTGGCGATGACGGCCTTCCTGAACCACGGCCATGGCCCGAACGAGATGCTGCGCTCGGATCCCGGCGCAAATCCGTTCGGCTCATAGAAGTCATACTCGAAACGTGCGACTGTCGCCATCTATGCCCTCCCCGTCCCGAGCTACGCGGGCGAACCGGAGCAGTCAACGCCACCTGTGCTATCAAGCCTCCTCTTCCTTCTATTGGGTCTCAGGTGAGCGCCGCCGCGCGATCTAGCTTGGACTCTACGCCGCTATCCTCTCAAGTCAATACGAGATGTACGTCTCAGTAGATCGTGACGGACAGGTAAGCTGTCCCAACCTGCGCGGATCCACCACGGCTCCAATAACCGGAAATCAGTGGGCGGTATTGGCTTTAATCAGTCAATAGGATCGAAACGACCTCTAGTGACTCTGGTAAGGAGGGAAGCCGGCTGAACCCCCGACAGAGCTCGACCCCTTGCATGCCATGCAGTTTCGGCCTCCTCCCCCACCCCAGGTCAGAGCCAACCGCCCAGGCCATCGGCCCTCGCCGACTGACCGTGACTGTCCGCTGGATACCGCTGGTGACCGCTGCTTGTGGCACGTGGGTGGCACGGTTGCCGAGAAGGACGACGTTCGCACGTGGCGGCGACGGCTCCCAGCTCGGCCGGAGGGTGAGGCCCGTCCTCGGTGTCCACCGGCTCGTGGGCAAGAGCCCGGAGGGCTCGCGGCAGCCGGGTGGGAGACTCGAACTCCGGCCCGCCGCCTGAAGTGGTGCCTGGTGACGGCTGCGCTCGCGGCCTGACCTGCGGTTCCTTAGCTCCCGTCGTGACCGTTGGTGCCCGTTGCACTCCGCTACCTGCCGGCACCGCCTGTACCCACCGTGTACCGGCGGGCTCCGGTCCCGTCCGGTCGCGGACGCCCCCGGCGGGCACGGCAAGGCCGATGCCGGCGTGCCCCTTGCATACATCCGCCCGGCTGGGCCATGGCACCGGGATCGTCGGCCCATCGCGGCCGATATGGCCATTGAGTCGCGGTTCCGACTATCCGCTGGTCACCGTTGCTGACCGTGGGTGACTGCTGGCTCGCGGCCCGACGATAGCTACACTCCGTCCACTCAAGCTCCGTACATGCCGTACTGAGTGGTCGTCGCCACCCAAGCAGCCGTATCGTCTGAGATTCCCCCGGTGCCAGTTGGGGCTCATCGCGGTAGCAATACAGACAAGGCAGAGTCTAGCACCGTACTTCCCAGTAGTGTAAGATCGCCCTATCGAGATATACTTGACTATTCAGCCGGAACCCTCAGACCGTTACCAGTAGTTAGGAATGGTGGCCGTACGGGTTATCGCCCGCTAGTCCAGCGGACTCTAAGACCCTGGTAGATGGCTCCACTACTGAGGTGAGGCAGACGCAGGTGGCCGAGCTGCGGGGTTATGTCGTTGAACATTTCCTTGGGGTCCTTCCGGTAGTTCGTTACATAGCCAAGCGCGAGCGCTATTACCGCAGGCTGAGGGCGGCCCCTCCTTCAGCCACTATTTTGTCTCCGCTTTCTACCCTCAAGCGCGACGGAGTAGTGGTGATGCGTAATTTCATCGACGATCTCGACAATTACCCGGATGCGGGATGCCATGCCTTCACGGGACTCGTTCGAGGAGTCACCTGAAGGTGACCGCTCTCTCTTCATCAGAGACGCCAATAGAGTCGAAGCGTTCCGCCCTTTCTTTCGACAACGCAATAGTTCGCGAACTTGCGTGCTTATATATTTCGTATCAAGCCGTCCCGCTGCGCCGTACAGTTGGACTCAAGATCGTCAAGGGCGATTTCCCCACCTTCGAACGCAACTATCATATGGACACGTGGAAGCAGCGTATGAAGGCGTTCCTCTACCTAGTGGACGTGGGGCCTGATGAGGCACCGCTGCAGTATCTTAGGGGAAGCCATCATGGGCTCTGGAGGCTGCCGACGGAGGCACGCATAGCGCGCTACTATCAGACGGGATCAAATGGATTCGCCGTCGCAAATGAGGAGCGTCACTTTCTGGGCTCGTTCTGGCCTCACGAGATCGCTCAGCTCAAGCATGACTTCGGCTTTGAGGAGGTTCTGTGCACCGGCCCCGCTGGCACTCTGGTGGTGTTCGATGGACGAGGACTGCACCGAGCAACGGCCCTGCATCATGGCGACCTACGGCTCATTCTGACGAGCTACTGGATCCATGATGGTGATCATACTTAGAGTGTTCGAAGCTTCGTGAGCGGTTCATGCTAATAGATTAACGCAATACGGTGCAGCTCGCTTTGGGTTGTGGCAACATTTCACAAGGCCCTCCACCGCTCGATGAAGGTTGAAGGACGGCCTGTTGCACTGCAGGTGGATACGAGGTGAATTCCTCAAGGAGCCCCTTGGCGGCTGCTGCGCGCCGCCGCCAGATCTGCCGATCAGGATTGAGGATCAGCTTTTGGAACGCTTCCATGAAGGCTTCGATGGTAACGTACACACCAGGCCGCTTGATAAGCTCTTGCTGAGCTTCGCCGATCATCGCCGCTACATTGCTGTGATCGCTGTAATACGGTTCATTCCTAACGACCACAAAGGAATTGTCTCCGGTTTGGAGAAAATCTCGACCTCTCCAAGACTATGGTGGCGCACGAACTCGTTGAGGTCCTCATCGTAAACGAATGCCAGCTCTATACCGACTGCCTGGAACGTGAAGATTAGTTTGTGGAATTCATCTGAACTGATATCGGCACGAGAGTACACTACGACCCGGCGAATCTTAGTCTTGTAGGCACGTATCATCGCTGCCTGATGAGCAAGGTAAAGGAAGCCAGCAGTCGAGTACCAAAAGCTCATCTCGGTGCGACGAGTCATCGCATAGAACTCTACGTGTGGATTTAGATAATCGACATTGTGGGTCGAATACCAAAGCGCGGAGGCTTCAACTCGACCGAATGCGGTGTCGACTAGCTCTTTGGAGCTAAGGGTTCCTGCGACGAGCGGGTGGTAGGCGATGGTAGGCAGCAGCCGAAAGGCAGTCATCGACTTCGCGTAGGTCTGCGCGCAGATGAGCAACTCGCCTTGTGAGTGCTCGGTCGCGAGCGCGAATCGGCAGTAGAGTTCGTAGAATGGGGGGCGGGCTGAATCGTTGAAATCTCCGACAGTTAGAATGTAGCGGTGCGCAGGATTGGAGTGAATCACATCGCACAGTAGATCGAAGCACAGTCTATACCTATCATCTGAGAACAGGAAGAGCCAGCCGTCCACGATCGGCATCTGCTCCGCGCTTACGAGTTTCTGAATGCGCTGGACCAGCGAATTGTCTAATGGCTGGCCTAGGACTCCAAAACAAGGCCTCGCACTTCAGCCTCCGAATTTGCCCTTGGAATCGAAGAGCCTGTCGAGCTCCGAAAAAATGTCGCGTTGTAGCCGCGCCTCACGAGAGCTGACTTCCTTACGTATCTCGATCTCGGCGATTCTCCGGGTCAGCCCGTCGGAGGTCAGCAGCCGCAGCGACTGGTCCTCTAAGTAGGCAATGGTATCATTAACCGCATCTAGTGTCTCGGCAAGTTTTATGTTCTTAGCGACCAGAAAGAGCAGCGCGCCGAGAATCCCGGCAACGGTCGTGACCACGCCATAGGAATCCGCGAATCGGTCGAATTTATAGAATGAACTGTCGGGCAGGAGTGCAAGGAAAGAGCATAGAACGATCAAGACACGGATAGTCAATGCGATCCGGTAAAGCCGACTCCCGCGCGATTTGTATTTCGCTATGGTCCGTCTGATGAGCGATTCGAGAGTCTCCTCCCTCGGCGAGTGAGGTAGTGGGCCTGTGCTGTCGTCGGTTGTGCATGCGATCTCTCGCCTACGCGGTCGCGCCGATCGAGATGTTAGCACTAAGAGAGATGAAGGTATAGTATGACTGCTCTAGCTGCTCCAGGACGCTAGCGGCGTTGGACATGAGGGACTCGTCCATCTCAACCGTCGCTCTATCACTACTTGCGTGTGCTGACGGGCTCGTACTCTTGCTGCTAGAGTCGCGGCTGCCGTGCCCAGGTGTGAGAGGCATGGTCGGTAGGAGGTGGGGCGTGGCCCCTGACCAGCTCCAACCAAAGGAGCAAAATGAAGTCAATCGGATACTCGACCAAG